>NZ_FYDW01000010.1:2490-191819 GCF_900187555.1 Pseudomonas sp. Irchel s3f19
GCGGGGCGAAACCAGCGCGCCCTACAGCCACGATGCGCAAGGCGACGACGTTTACCAGGACGCCGGTGAGATCAGCCTGGGTATCAAGTCCGCCGTCGATGTCGATGGCCGTGCTTTCGAGAACCTGCAGCTGGGTGATGCCGCGTCGGTCAAAGTCACCGACACCACCGACGAAGTCATCGCCAAGCTGACCGCTACGCCTTCGGTCACCGAAGGAGGCGAGATTACGTACACCGTCACCCTGACCAACAAAGACGGTTTGCCAATCAACAACCACTCGCCGCTCTACTTCACCCTGAGCGACGGCAAAACGGTCATCACAGTGCCAGCCAACGGCACCGTCGGTACGGCCACTGTTACTGCTCCGGATAATGTCTACGTGGGCAGCAACACCCCGGTAGAGCAGAGCCTGCAATCGGTCAGCGGCGCAGACGCGTGGAAGTTCGAGCAACTGACCTTGGACAAGACCCCGGTCAGCACTACGGTTACCGACGAGCCAGGTACTCCGGGCAACGAAGGCGACGTGGTCAAAGTCACCATCACCGCTGACCAGGTATCGGTCGCCGAGAACGTCCAACCGAGCTTCACCGTTCACATCAACACTGCCCTGGACCACGACCTGGTCGTGACCCTGAGCAACAATGCCACCGTCACCATCAAGGCTGGCGAAACCAGCGCGCCCTACAGCCACGATGCGCAAGGCGACGACGTTTACCAGGACGCCGGTGAGATCAGCCTGGGTATCAAGTCCGCCGTCGATGTCGATGGCCGTGCTTTCGAGAACCTGCAGCTGGGTGATGCCGCGTCGGTCAAAGTCACCGACACCACCGACGAAGTCATCGCCAAGCTGACCGCTACGCCTTCGGTCACCGAAGGAGGCGAGATTACGTACACCGTCACCCTGACCAACAAAGACGGTTTGCCGATCAACAATCACTCGCCGCTGTACTTCACCTTGAGTGACGGTAAAACGGTCATTACCGTCCCGGCCAACAGCACCACCGGTTTCACCACCGTTACTGCACCAGACAACGTTTATGTCGGCACTAACGCCCCGGTTGAGCAGAGCTTGCAAGCGGTCAGCGGCGCAGACGCCTGGAAGTTCGAACAACTCACCTTGGACAAGACCCCGGTCAGCACCACGGTGACCGACGAGCCAGGTACCCCAGGCAACGAAGGTGATCTGGTCAAGGTCACTATCACCGCTGACCAAGTCTCGGTTGCCGAGAACGTGAAGCCGACCTTCACCGTTCACATCAACACCGCGCTGGCGCACGACCTGGTCGTGACCCTGAGCAACAATGCCACGGTTACCATCAAGGCCGGTGAAACCAGCGCGCCGTACGCTCACGACGCGCAGGGCGACGACGTTTACAAAGATGCCGGTGAGATCAACTTGGGCATCAAGTCCGCCGTCGATGTAGACGGTCGTGCCTTCGAAAACCTGCAGTTGGGCGATGCGGCGTCGGTCAAAGTCACCGATACCACCGACGACGTGGTTGCCAAACTGACCGCTACCCCTTCGGTGACCGAAGGTGGCGAGATCACCTACACCATCACGCTGACCAACAAAGACGGTCTGCCGATCGACAAACACTCGGCCCTGACTTTCACCCTGAGCGACGGCACCACCGTCATTACCGTGCCGGCCAACAGCACTGTTGGCACTGTCACTGTCACTGCTCCGGACAACGACTACGTCGGTGCGAACGACCCAGTGATCAAGTCGATCGCTTCGGTTGATGGCGCTGATGTCGGTAAGTTCGAGAACCTGGTTCTGGACAAAACCCCAGTCAGCACCGCTGTCACCGACGAGCCAGGTACTCCGGGCAACGAAGGCGATCTGGTCAAGGTCACCATCACGGCCGATCAGGTTTCGGTTGCCGAGAACGTGAAGCCGACCTTCACCGTCCACATCAACACCGCGCTGGCGCACGACCTGGTCGTGACCCTGAGCAACAATGCCACGGTTACCATCAAGGCCGGTGAAACCAGCGCGCCGTACGCTCACGACGCGCAGGGCGACGACGTTTACAAAGATGCCGGTGAGATCAACTTGGGCATCAAGTCCGCCGTCGATGTAGACGGTCGTGCCTTCGAAAACCTGCAGTTGGGCGATGCGGCGTCGGTCAAAGTCACCGATACCACCGACGACGTGGTTGCCAAACTGACCGCTACCCCTTCGGTGACCGAAGGTGGCGAGATCACCTACACCATCACGCTGACCAACAAAGACGGTCTGCCGATCGACAAACACTCGGCCCTGACTTTCACCCTGAGCGACGGCACCACGGTCATTACTGTGCCGGCCAACAGCACCTCGGGCTTCGTCACCGTTACCGCGCCTGACAACGTTTACGTTGGGACTAACGCGCCGGTTGAGCAGAGCCTGCAAGCAGTCAGCGGCGCTGATGCTTGGAAGTTCGAAAACCTCGTTCTGGATAAGACGCCGGTCAGCACTACTGTGACCGACGAGCCGGGCACCCCAGGCAACGAAGGCGACGTGGTCAAAGTCACCATCACTGCTGACCAGGTCTCGGTTGCCGAGAACGTCAAACCGACCTTCACCGTCCACATCAACACCGCGTTGGCGCACGACCTGGTCGTGACCCTGAGCAACAACGCTCAGGTCACCATCAAGGCTGGTGAGACTTCGAGCGAGCCTTACACCCACGATGCGCAGGGCGACGACGTCTATAAGGACGCCGGCGAAATCAGTCTGGGTATCAAATCGGCAGTAGACATCGATGGTCGCGCCTTCGAGAACCTGCAACTGGGCGACGCGGCGTCGGTCAAAGTCACCGATACCACCGACGATGTCATTGCCAAACTGACTGCTACCCCTTCGGTGACCGAAGGTGGCGAGATCACCTATACCGTTACGCTGACCAACAAAGACGGTCTGCCGATCGACAACCACGCGCCGTTGTACTTCACCCTGAGTGACGGCAAAACGGTCATTACCGTAGCGGCCAACAGCACCAGCGGTTTCACTACCGTGACTGCGCCTGACAACGTTTACGTTGGCACCAACGCGCCGGTAGAGCAGAGCCTGCAAGCAGTCAGCGGCGCTGATGCTTGGAAGTTCGAAAACCTCGTTCTGGACAAGACGCCGGTCAGCACTACGGTCACCGACGAGCCGGGTACACCAGGCAACGAAGGTGATGTGGTCAAGGTCACTATCACCGCAGACCAAGTCTCGGTTGCGGAAAACGTCAAACCGACCTTCACTGTGCACATCAACACCGCCCTGGCGCACGATCTGGTCGTGACCCTGAGCAACAATGCTCAGGTCACCATCAAGGCCGGTGAAACCAGCAGCGAACCTTACACCCACGACGCGCAGGGCGACGACGTCTACAAAGACGCCGGTGAAATCGGCCTGGGTATCAAATCGGCGGTCGATGTTGACGGTCGGACCTTTGAAAACCTGCAGCTGGGCGAGGCGGCGTCGGTCAAAGTCACCGACACCACCGACGATGTTATCGCCAAGCTGACCGCTACCCCTTCGGTGACCGAAGGTGGCGAGATCACCTATACCGTTACGCTGACCAACAAAGACGGTCTGCCGATCGATAACCACTCGCCGTTGTACTTCACCCTGAGTGACGGCAAAACGGTCATCACTGTGCCGGCCAACAGCACCTCGGGCTTCGTCACCGTTACCGCGCCTGACAACGTTTACGTTGGGACCAACGCGCCGGTAGAGCAGAGCCTGCAAGCAGTCAGCGGCGCTGATGCTTGGAAGTTCGAAAACCTCGTTCTGGATAAGACGCCGGTCAGCACTACTGTGACTGACGAGCCGAGCACCCCAGGCAACGAAGGCGACGTGGTCAAAGTCACCATCACTGCTGACCAAGTCTCGGTTGCCGAGAACGTGAAGCCGACCTTCACCGTCCACATCAATACCGCCCTGGCCCACGACCTGGTCGTGACCCTGAGCAACAATGCTCAGGTCACCATCAAGGCGGGCGAAACCAGCGCGCCGTATAGCCACGACGCGCAGGGCGACGACGTCTACAAAGACGCCGGCGAAATCAGCCTGGGTATCAAGTCCGCCGTCGATGTCGACGGTCGTGCCTTTGAAAACCTGCAACTGGGCGATGCGGCGTCGGTCAAAGTCACCGACACCACCGACGACGTGGTTGCCAAGCTGACCGCCACACCTTCGGTCACCGAAGGTGGTGCAATCACTTACACCATCACCCTGACCAACAAAGATGGTCTGCCGATCGATAAACATTCGGCGCTGACCTTCACGCTGAGCGACGGCACCACCGTGATCACCGTGCCAGCCAATGGCACCTCGGGCTCTGTGACTGTCACTGCTCCGGACAACGTTTACACCGGCACCAACGACCCAGTGATCAAGTCGATCGCTTCGGTTGATGGCGCCGATGTTGGCAAGTTCGAAAACCTGGTTCTCGACAAGACCCCGGTCAGCACCGCTGTCACCGACGAGCCGGGTACTCCAGGCAACGAAGGCGATCTGGTCAAAGTTACTATCACCGCTGACCAAGTCTCGGTTGCCGAGAACGTGAAGCCGACCTTCACCGTCCACATCAACACCGCGCTGGCGCACGACCTGGTCGTGACCCTGAGCAACAATTCCACCGTCACCATCAAGGCCGGTGAAACCAGCGCGCCGTACGCTCACGACGCGCAGGGCGACGACGTTTACAAAGATGCCGGTGAGATCAACCTGGGCATCAAGTCGGCAGCCGACATCGATGGCCGTGCCTTCGAGAACCTGCAACTGGGTGATGCCGCGTCGGTCAAAGTCACCGATACCGCCGATGACGTGGTGGCCAAGCTGACTGCTACGTCTTCGGTTACCGAAGGTGGCGAGATCACCTACACCGTCACCCTGACCAACAAAGACGGTCTGCCGATCGACAACCACGCGCCGTTGTACTTCACCCTGAGTGACGGCAAAACGGTCATCACTGTCCCGGCTAACAGCACCAGCGGTTTCACCACCGTGACTGCACCGGACAACGTCTACGTCGGCACCAACGCACCGGTAGAGCAGAGCTTGCAAGCAGTCAGCGGCGCTGATGCGTGGAAGTTCGAGAACCTGGTTCTGGACAAGACCCCGGTCAGCACTACGGTCACCGACGAGCCGGGTACACCAGGCAACGAAGGTGATGTGGTCAAGGTCACTATCACCGCAGACCAGGTTTCGGTCGCAGAGAACGTGAAGCCGACCTTCACTGTGCACATCAACACCGCCCTGGCGCACGACCTGGTCGTGACCCTGAGCAACAATGCTCAGGTCACCATCAAGGCCGGTGAAACCAGCAGCGAACCTTACACCCACGACGCGCAGGGCGACGACGTCTACAAAGACGCCGGTGAAATCGGCTTGGGTATCAAATCGGCGGTCGATGTTGACGGTCGGACCTTTGAAAACCTGCAGCTGGGCGAGGCGGCGTCGGTCAAAGTCACCGACACCACCGACGATGTTATCGCCAAGCTGACCGCTACCCCTTCGGTGACCGAAGGTGGCGAGATCACCTATACCGTTACGCTGACCAACAAAGACGGTCTGCCGATCGATAACCACGCGCCGTTGTACTTCACCCTGAGTGACGGCAAAACGGTCATCACTGTCCCGGCTAACAGCACCAGCGGTTTCACCACCGTGACTGCACCGGACAACGTCTACGTCGGCACCAACGCACCGGTTGAGCAGAGCTTGCAAGCAGTCAGCGGCGCTGATGCGTGGAAGTTCGAGAACCTGGTTCTGGACAAGACGCCGGTCAGCACTACGGTCACTGACGAGCCAGGTACTCCGGGCAACGAAGGCGACCTGGTCAAGGTCACCATCACCGCCGACCAGGTTTCGGTCGCAGAGAACGTGAAGCCGACCTTCACCGTCCACATCAACGCTGCCCTGGACCACGACCTTGTCGTGACCCTGAGCAACAACGAAGTTGTGACCATCAAGGCCGGCGAAACCAGCGCGCCGTACAGCCACGCTGCACAGGGCGACGACGTCTACAAAGACGCCGGCGAAATCAGCCTGGGCATCAAGTCGGCAGCAGACATCGGCGGCCGTGCCTTCGAGAACCTGCAGCTGGGCGATGCGGCGTCGGTCAAAGTCACTGACACCACCGACGACGTGGTGGCCAAGCTGACTGCAACGCCTTCGGTCACCGAAGGTGGTGCGATCACCTACACCATCACCCTGACCAACAAAGACGGTCTGCCGATCGATAAACACTCGGCCCTGACCTTCACCCTGAGCGATGGCACCACCGTCATCACCGTCCCGGCCAACAGCACCAGCGGTTTCGTCACCGTGACTGCTCCGGACAACGTCTACACCGGCACCAACGACCCAGTGATCAAGTCGATCGCTTCGGTTGATGGCGCCGATGTTGGCAAGTTCGAAAACCTGGTCCTGGACAAGACCCCGGTCAGCACCGCTGTCACCGACGAGCCAGGTACTCCGGGCAACGAAGGCGACCTGGTCAAGGTCACTATCACCGCTGACCAGGTCTCGGTTGCCGAGAACGTGAAGCCGACCTTCACCGTCCACATCAACACCGCGCTGGCGCACGACCTGGTCGTGACCCTGAGCAACAACGCCACCGTCACCATCAAGGCCGGCGAAACCAGCGCGCCGTACAGCCATGCTGCGCAAGGCGACGACGTCTATAAGGACGCCGGTGAAATCAGCCTGGGCATCAAGTCCGCCGTCGATGTAGACGGTCGCGCCTTCGAGAACCTGCAGCTGGGCGACGCGGCGTCGGTCAAAGTCACCGACACCACTGACGATGTCATTGCCAAGCTGACCGCTACCCCTTCGGTGACCGAAGGTGGCGAGATCACCTACACCATCACGCTGACCAACAAAGACGGTCTGCCGATCGATAAACATTCGGCGCTGACCTTCACCCTGAGCGATGGCACCACGGTCATCACCGTGCCAGCCAATGGCACCTCGGGCTTCGTGACTGTCACTGCTCCGGACAACGTTTACACCGGCACCAACGATCCAGTGATCAAATCGATCGCCAGCGTCGACGGCGCTGATGTCGGCAAGTTCGAGAACCTGGTTCTGGACAAGACTCCGGTCAGCACTGCTGTTACCGACGAGCCTGGTTCGGGCACCCCAGGCACTGGCAACGGTGGCGACCTGGTCAAGGTCACCATCACTGCCGACCAGGTCTCGGTCGCTGAAAACGTTAAACCGACCTTCACCGTTCACATCAACGCTGCCCTGGACCACGACCTTGTCGTGACCCTGAGCAACAACGAAGTTGTGACCATCAAGGCCGGCGAAACCAGCGCGCCGTACAGCCATGCTGCACAGGGCGACGACGTCTACAAAGATGCCGGCGAAATCAGCCTGGGCATCAAGTCGGCAGCAGACATCGACGGCCGTGCCTTCGAGAACCTGCAGCTGGGCGATGCGGCGTCGGTCAAAGTCACCGATACCACCGATGACGTGGTGGCCAAGCTGACCGCTACTCCTTCTGTCACCGAAGGTGGTGCGATCACCTACACCATCACCTTGACCAACAAAGACGGTCTGCCGATTGATAAACATTCGGCGCTGACCTTCACCCTGAGCGATGGCACCACGGTCATCACCGTCCCGGCCAACAGCACCAGCGGTTTCACCACCGTGGCTGCCCCGGACAACGTCTACACCGGCACCAACGACCCAGTAATCAAGTCGATCGCTTCGGTTGATGGCGCCGATGTCGGCAAGTTCGAGAACCTGGTCCTGGACAAGACCCCGGTCAGCACCGCTGTCACCGACGAGCCAGGTACTCCAGGCAACGAAGGCGATCTGGTCAAAGTCACCATTACTGCCGACCAGGTTTCGGTCGCTGAAAACGTTAAACCGACCTTCACCGTCCACATCAATACCGCCCTGGATCACGACCTTGTCGTGACCCTGAGCAACAACGAAGTTGTGACCATCAAGGCTGGCGAAACCAGCGCGCCGTACAGCCACGCTGCACAGGGCGACGACGTCTACAAAGACGCCGGCGAAATCAGCCTGGGTATCAAGTCCGCCGCCGATGTCGATGGCCGTGCCTTCGAGAACTTGCAGCTGGGCGACGCGGCGTCGGTCAAAGTCACCGACACCACTGACGATGTCATTGCCAAGCTGACCGCTACCCCTTCGGTGACCGAAGGTGGCGAGATCACCTACACCATCACGCTGACCAACAAAGACGGTCTGCCGATCGATAAACATTCGGCCCTGACCTTCACCCTGAGCGACGGCACCACCGTCATCACCGTGCCAGCCAATGGCACTTCGGGCTTTGTGACTGTCACTGCTCCGGACAACGTTTACACCGGTACCAACGATCCAGTGATCAAATCGATCGCCAGCGTTGACGGCGCTGATGTCGGCAAGTTCGAGAACCTGGTTCTGGACAAGACGCCGGTCAGCACTGCTGTTACCGACGAGCCTGGTTCGGGCACCCCAGGCACTGGCAACGGTGGCGACCTGGTCAAGGTCACCATCACTGCCGACCAGGTCTCGGTCGCTGAAAACGTTAAACCGACCTTCACCGTTCACATCAACGCTGCCCTGGACCACGACCTTGTCGTGACCCTGAGCAACAACGAAGTTGTCACCATCAAGGCCGGTGAAACCAGCGCGCCGTACGCTCACGACGCGCAGGGCGACGACGTTTACAAAGATGCCGGTGAGATCAACTTGGGCATCAAGTCCGCCGTCGATGTAGACGGTCGTGCCTTCGAAAACCTGCAGTTGGGCGATGCGGCGTCGGTCAAAGTCACCGATACCACCGACGACGTGGTTGCCAAACTGACCGCTACCCCTTCGGTGACCGAAGGCGGTGCAATCACTTACACCATCACGCTGACCAACAAAGACGGTCTGCCGATCGACAAACACTCGGCGCTGACCTTCACGCTGAGCGACGGGACAACCGTCATTACCGTGCCGGCCAACAGCACTGTTGGCACTGTCACTGTCACTGCTCCGGACAACGACTACGTCGGTGCGAACGACCCAGTGATCAAGTCGATCGCTTCGGTTGATGGCGCTGATGTCGGTAAGTTCGAGAACCTGGTCCTGGACAAGACCCCGGTCAGCACCGCTGTCACCGACGAGCCAGGCTCTGGCACTCCAGGCACTGGCAACGGTGGCGACTTGGTCAAGGTCACTATCACCGCTGACCAGGTCTCGGTTGCCGAGAACGTGAAGCCAACCTTCACCGTCCACATCAACACCGCGCTGGCGCACGACCTGGTCGTGACCCTGAGCAACAACGCCACCGTCACCATCAAGGCGGGCGAAACCAGCGCGCCGTATAGCCACGACGCGCAGGGCGACGACGTCTACAAAGACGCCGGCGAAATCAGCCTGGGTATCAAGTCCGCCGTCGATGTCGACGGTCGTGCCTTTGAAAACCTGCAACTGGGTGATGCGGCGTCGGTCAAAGTGACTGACACCACCGACGACGTTGTGGCCAAACTGACCGCTACTCCTTCGGTCACCGAAGGCGGTGCGATCACCTACACCATCACCTTGACCAACAAAGACGGTCTGCCGATCGACAAGCACTCGGCCCTGACTTTCACCCTGAGCGACGGCACCACGGTCATTACTGTGCCGGCCAACAGCACCTCGGGCTTCGTCACCGTTACTGCGCCTGACAACGTCTACACCGGCACCAACGACCCAGTGATCAAGTCGATCGCTTCGGTTGATGGCGCCGATGTCGGCAAGTTCGAAAACCTGGTTCTGGACAAGACCCCGGTCAGCACCGCTGTCACCGACGAGCCAGGCTCTGGCACTCCAGGCACTGGCAACGGTGGCGACCTGGTCAAGGTCACCATCACCGCCGATCAGGTCTCGGTTGCCGAGAACGTCAAACCGACCTTCACCGTTCACATCAACGCTGCCTTGGACCACGACCTTGTCGTGACCCTGAGCAACAACGAAGTCGTGACCATCAAGGCCGGCGAAACCAGTGCGCCGTATAGCCACGATGCGCAAGGCGACGACGTTTACAAAGACGCCGGCGAAATCAGCCTGGGTATCAAGTCGGCAGCAGACATCGATGGCCGCGCCTTCGAGAACCTGCAGCTGGGTGGGGCCGCGTCGGTCAAAGTGACTGACACCACTGACGACGTAGTGGCCAAGCTGACTGCAACACCTTCGGTCACCGAAGGTGGTGCGATCACCTACACCATCACGCTGACCAACAAAGACGGTCTGCCGATCGACAAGCACTCGGCCCTGACCTTCACCTTGAGCGACGGCACCACGGTCATCACCGTGCCAGCCAATGGCACTTCGGGCTTCGTGACTGTCACTGCTCCGGACAACGTTTACACCGGCACCAACGATCCAGTGATCAAATCGATCGCCAGCGTCGACGGCGCTGATGTCGGCAAGTTCGAGAACCTGGTTCTGGACAAAACCCCAGTCAGCACCGCTGTCACCGACGAGCCGGGTACTCCAGGCAACGAAGGCGATCTGGTCAAAGTCACCATTACTGCCGACCAGGTTTCGGTTGCTGAAAACGTTAAACCGACCTTCACCGTTCACATCAACGCTGCCCTGGACCACGACCTGGTCGTGACCCTGAGCAACAACGAAGTCGTGACCATCAAGGCCGGCGAAACCAGCGCGCCGTACAGCCATGCTGCGCAAGGCGACGACGTCTATAAGGACGCCGGTGAAATCAGCCTGGGCATCAAGTCGGCAGCAGACATCGACGGCCGTGCCTTCGAGAACCTGCAGCTGGGCGATGCGGCGTCGGTCAAAGTCACCGATACCACCGACGACGTTGTGGCCAAACTGACCGCTACTCCTTCGGTCACCGAAGGCGGTGCGATCACCTACACCATCACCTTGACCAACAAAGACGGTCTGCCGATCGACAAGCACTCGGCCCTGACTTTCACCCTGAGCGACGGCACCACGGTCATTACTGTGCCGGCCAACAGCACCTCGGGCTTCGTCACCGTTACTGCGCCTGACAACGTCTACACCGGCACCAACGACCCAGTGATCAAGTCGATCGCTTCGGTTGATGGCGCTGATGTCGGCAAGTTCGAGAACCTGGTTCTGGACAAAACCCCAGTCAGCACCGCTGTCACCGACGAGCCGGGTACTCCAGGCAACGAAGGCGATCTGGTCAAAGTCACCATTACTGCCGACCAGGTTTCGGTTGCTGAAAACGTTAAACCGACCTTCACCGTTCACATCAACGCTGCCCTGGACCACGACCTGGTCGTGACCCTGAGCAACAACGAAGTCGTGACCATCAAGGCCGGCGAAACCAGCGCGCCGTACAGCCATGCTGCGCAAGGCGACGACGTCTATAAGGACGCCGGTGAAATCAGCCTGGGCATCAAGTCGGCAGCAGACATCGACGGCCGTGCCTTCGAGAACCTGCAGCTGGGCGATGCGGCGTCGGTCAAAGTCACCGATACCACCGACGACGTTGTGGCCAAACTGACCGCTACTCCTTCGGTCACCGAAGGCGGTGCGATCACCTACACCATCACCTTGACCAACAAAGACGGTCTGCCGATCGACAAGCACTCGGCCCTGACCTTCACCCTGAGCGACGGCACCACCGTCATCACCGTGCCAGCCAATGGCACCTCGGGCTTCGTGACTGTCACTGCTCCGGACAACGTTTACACCGGTAGCAACGATCCAGTGATCAAATCGATCGCCAGCGTCGACGGCGCTGATGTCGGCAAGTTCGAGAACCTGGTTCTGGACAAGACTCCGGTCAGCACCGCTGTCACCGACGAGCCTGGTTCGGGCACCCCAGGCACTGGCAACGGTGGCGACCTGGTCAAGGTCACCATCACTGCCGACCAGGTCTCGGTCGCTGAAAACGTTAAACCGACCTTCACCGTTCACATCAACGCTGCCCTGGACCACGATCTGGTCGTGACCCTGAGCAACAACGAAGTTGTGACCATCAAGGCCGGTGAAACCAGCGCGCCGTACAGCCATGCTGCGCAAGGCGACGACGTCTATAAGGACGCCGGTGAAATCAGCCTGGGTATCAAGTCGGCAGCAGACATCGATGGCCGCGCCTTCGAGAACCTGCAGCTGGGTGGGGCCGCGTCGGTCAAAGTGACTGACACCACCGACGACGTTGTGGCCAAACTGACCGCTACTCCTTCGGTCACCGAAGGCGGTGCGATCACCTACACCATCACCTTGACCAACAAAGACGGTCTGCCGATTGATAAACATTCGGCCCTGACCTTCACGCTGAGCGACGGCACCACGGTCATTACTGTGCCGGCCAACAGCACCAGCGGTTTCGTCACCGTGACCGCGCCGGACAACGTCTACACCGGCACCAACGATCCAGTGATCAAATCGATCGCCAGCGTCGACGGCGCTGATGTCGGCAAGTTCGAGAACCTGGTTCTGGACAAAACCCCAGTCAGCACCGCTGTCACCGACGAGCCGGGTACTCCAGGCAACGAAGGCGATCTGGTCAAAGTCACCATTACTGCCGACCAGGTTTCGGTCGCTGAAAACGTCAAACCGACCTTCACTGTGCACATCAACACCGCCCTGGCGCACGACCTGGTCGTGACCCTGAGCAACAATGCTCAGGTCACCATCAAGGCCGGCGAAACCAGCGCGCCGTACAGCCACGCTGCACAGGGCGACGACGTCTATAAGGACGCCGGTGAAATCAGCCTGGGCATCAAGTCCGCCGTCGATGTAGACGGTCGCGCCTTCGAGAACCTGCAGCTGGGTGGGGCCGCGTCGGTCAAAGTCACTGACACCACCGACGACGTGGTGGCCAAACTGACCGCTACTCCTTCGGTCACCGAGGGCGGTGCGATCACCTACACCATCACCTTGACCAACAAAGACGGTCTGCCGATTGATAAACATTCGGCGCTGACCTTCACCCTGAGCGATGGCACCACGGTCATCACCGTCCCGGCCAACAGCACCAGCGGTTTCACCACCGTGTCTGCCCCGGACAACGTCTACACCGGCACCAACGACCCAGTAATCAAGTCGATCGCTTCGGTTGATGGCGCTGATGTTGGCAAGTTCGAAAACCTGGTCCTGGACAAGACCCCAGTCAGCACCGCTGTCACCGACGAACCAGGCTCGGGCACCCCGGGCACCGGTAACCAGGGCGACAAGGTCGAACTGAGCATCGTTGCCAACCAGGCCTCGGTCTTCGAGAACGAGAAGCCGACCTTTACCGTCAGCATCAAACAGGCCTTGGATCAGGACCTGACCGTACAGCTGACCGAAGGCAAGTCGGTGGTGATCAAGAAGGGCGAAACCTCGGCCATCTTCACCCACGACGCACAAGGCGAAGACGTGTACGTCGATGCCGGTTCGCTGACCGTCAGCATCACCGGCACCAGCGTGCCGGATGGCCGTCAGTTCGAGAACCTGGTCGTGAGCAAGCCTTCGGCCTCGGTGGACATCAAGGACACCTCGAACGAAGTCATCGCCAAGCTCACGGCAACCGAGTCGGTTACCGAAGGTGGCTCGATCGTCTACACCGTCACCCTGACCAGCAAGGATGGCCTGCCGGTCAACAACCACGGCGCGCTGACCTTCACCCTGAGCGATGGCAAGACCGTCATCACTGTGCCGGCCAACGGCACCGTGGGTACGGCTACCGTCGCTGCACCGGATAACGTCTACATCGGCCAGAGCTCCGTCAGCCAGACCCTGCAGTCGGTAGGCGGCGCCGGCGCCAGCAAGTTCGAAAACCTGACCCTGGACAAGGCCCCGGCCACCACCACGGTCAACGACGAGCCAGGCGTGGGCACCCCGGGCAGCAACAACCAGGGCGACAAGGTCGAACTGAGCATCGTTGCCAACCAGGCCTCGGTCTTCGAGAACGAGAAGCCGACCTTTACCGTCAGCATCAAACAGGCCCTGGACCAGGACCTGACCGTACAGCTGACCGAAGGCAAGTCGGTGGTGATCAAGAAGGGCGAAACCTCGGCCATCTTCACCCACGACGCACAAGGCGAAGACGTGTACGTCGATGCCGGTTCGCTGACCGTCAGCATCACCGGCACCAGCGTGCCGGATGGCCGTCAGTTCGAGAACCTGGTCGTGAGCAAGCCTTCGGCCTCGGTGGACATCAAGGACACTCAGAACGAAGTCATCGCCAAGCTGACTGCTACCCCTTCGGTTACCGAAGGCGGCGTGATCACCTACACCGTGACCCTGACCAGCAAGGACGGCCTGCCGATCAACAACCACGGCGCGCTGACCTTCACCCTGAGCGACGGCAAAACCATCGTCAACGTGCCGGCCAACAGTGCGACGGGCTTCGTCACTGTGGCTGCACCAGACGACGCCTACATCGGCCAGACCTCTGTCGGCCTGTCTCTGCAGTCGGTAGGCGGCGCCGGTGCCAGCAAGTTCGAGGCGCTGACGCTGGACAAGACCACGGCCACCACCGTGGTCAACGACGAGCCAGGTGTTGGTACACCAGGCACTGGCAACCAGGGCGATGTGACCACCATCGGCATCACCGGCACCACCTCGTTGACCGAAGGCGAAACCGGCCGCTACACGCTGACCCTGAGCAACCCGTCCAAGGCAGAAGTCACCGTTACCCTGACCTACAGCGGCACCGCCAACGGCCAGGATTACACCGCAGTCACCACCGTGAAGATCCCGGCCAACAGCAGCAGCGCCACGTTCGATATCAAGACCCTCGACGACAAGCTGGTTGAGGGTACCGAAAACTTCACCGTCAAGATCGAAACCGCTACCGGTGGCAACTTCGAGAACTTGCAGGTCGATGGCAGCAAGGCGAGCGTTACCACCAACATCCTCGACAACGACCATCTGCCGGTCTCCACTGGCGGTGCGGTCAATGGCGTGGAAGACACCGACTACCTGTTCGCCTGGAACGACTTCAAGGTCACCGATGCCGATGGCAACACCGGCCTGTTCGTGACCATCACCTCGCTGCCGGTCGACGGTAGCCTGAAGTTCTTCAACGGCACCGCGTGGGTCGATGTGGCCGTGGGCCAGGTGGTCAGCCAGGCCGATATCGGCAGCAAGTACCTCAAGTTCGTCCCGACGCTGAACCAGTCGGGCACCGATGGCTACGGCGGCTCGGGCGTCGGCAACAAGCAGGCTGACTACGCGCAGTTCAAGTACAAGCCGAACGACGGCACCAACTCGGGCAGCGAAGTGACCATGAAGGTCGACATCAGCCCGGTGGCCGACAAACCGACCCTGAGCTTCGGCAGCAGCGATGTCGAGTCCAAAGGCCTGACCAAGGACGTCTGGACCACCTTGAAAGGCCTGGGCACCGACGGCAACGGCATCACTGGCGATGCGCTGAAAACGGTGTTTGCCAACTCCGGTAATGCCGCCTCCAGCGCCACCACCACCAACGTGCAGTCCGATGGCAGCGTTACGGCTGGCAGCGGTTCGAAAACCTCGGGCCTGCTCTTCCTGGAGGCCGGCAAGACCTACACCTTCAGCGGCATCGCCGATGACAGCATGGTCGTCACCATTGGTGGCAAGACCGTGGTGACCGCGACTTGGGGCGCAGGTGGCCAGATTTCCGGCACCTTCACCCCAACGTCCAGCGGCTACTACCCGATCGAGGTGTACCACGCCAACCAGTCTGGCCCTGGTAGCTATGACCTGAACATCCAGGTGGGCTCCGGTGCTGTCACCGACCTGAGCAGCAGCAACATCCCGATGTACCAGAACGTGACCGAGATGGCCAACGCTGGCCTGGGCGTGTCCGACCTGCACAACGTCAATGGCCAAAGCTACTACGACGGCTACAAGCTTAACGAAGGGCCGGAAGGTGGCTCGGTCAAACTGGTTGGCATCACCACCAACCTGACCGACACCGATGGCTCCGAGACCTTGAGCGTGACCCTCAGCGGCATTCCGAAAGGGACTGTGCTGAGCGATGGTGCGGGCCACACCGTGACTGTCGGCGGCACGCCGGTGGACGTGACAGGCTGGAAACTCAGCGGCCTGACACTGACCCCGCCGGCCTACTACAAGGGCTCGTTCGACATCACCGTCACATCGACCGCCACCGAAAGCCTCGGCGGCTCGGACAGCATCACCGGCAAGATCCCGGTGACTGTCTACGGCGCCAACTACAAGGCCACGGTGGGCACCTCGGGTGATGACACCATCAATGGCAGCGAAGGCAACGACATCATCGTCGCCGACGTCGCTGGCCTGAACGTGGTGGCGGGCAAGAACTACAACATTGCCTTCATGGTCGACAGCTCGGGCAGTATGAGCACCCAGTCCGTCAATGCCGCCAAGGCGCAGTTGGCTGCGGTATTCCAGACGCTGAAAGCCAGCCTGGGCTCGGATACCTCGGGGACGGTGAATATCTTCATCGCCGACTTCGACACCCAGGTAAACAAGAACGTGGCGGTCAACCTTGCCGATACCGACGCACTGGCCAAGCTTCAGGCGGTGCTGGACTCAATGGTGGGTGGTTCAAGCTACGGCGGTGGTACCAACTATGAGGATGTGTTCAAGACCACGGCCAACTTCTTCAAGAGCACCATGGCTACCGGTAACAGCAGCGCGGAGAACCTGACCTACTTCATCACCGACGGTAAGCCGACCTATTACCAGGCCAATGAGACGACCAATTACCGCCTGTGGAGCGGCGGCAAGTACCTGGATGACGTGGTCAACGTCAACAACTACAAGGTGGGTGACACCTTCAGTGTCTGGGCCGACGCAACGCACAAAGTTGAAATCAATAGCGAAGGCACCCTCAAAGTGCTGACCTACACAGAAAACCGTTGGGGCAGCCTGGTGCTTGATTCCACCCGCACTGTCGGGACGATTCATGCTCAAGGGGATGGCACCTACGAGTTCTCCGGCCTGGGCGGTACCGGTTATGCCGATTCCTGGAACTACTGGGATTCGGCGAACAACACCTCTGCCAGCTTCGCCCTGTTGGGCGGGACTAACGGCGTAAGCAAGGTCCAGGCAATTGGTTTGAACAACGATGTCAGCCTGACCGACCTGAAGCCATACGACAGCGCCGGCAAGCCGCAGGCCAATATCGACCCATCCAACCTGGCCAGCGCGATCCTCGGGCATTCCGAGGCGACCCTGCCAGGCGCCGACAAGGTCGATGGCGGCAACGGCAACGACATCATCTTCGGTGACCTGATCAGCCTCAACGGTGTCGTCAGCGAGGGCTACCAGGCCCTGCAGGCGTACGTTGCGCAGAAGAGCGGTGTCGAGGCCAGTGCCATCACCACCAACAACGTTCACCAATACATCACCGAGCACTACACCGAGTTCGATATCTCCGGCGCCAACGACGGCAAGGACTTCCTGTCGGGCGGCAATGGCAACGATATCCTCTTCGGCCAAGGCGGCGATGACACCCTCGATGGTGGCAGAGGTAACGACATCCTCCTGGGCGGTACTGGCAAGGACATCCTGATCGGTGGCCAGGGCGACGATATCCTCATCGGCGGTAGCGGTGCCGACACCTTCGTGTGGAAGTCGGGCGACCTCGGCAATGACGTGATCAAGGACTTCAAGGTGGCCGAAGGCGACCGTATCGACCTGAAGGATCTGCTTCAGTTCGAGAAGGGCAGCACCATCGACAACTACCTGAAGATCACCACGGTGGACGGCTCCTCGACGCTGCAGGTCAGCAGCGAAGGCAAGCTCAACGCCGCCGGTGGCCTGGCCAACGCCGATGTGACGATCAAGCTGGAAGGGGTGAACTGGTCCAATACCTCGATCAACTCGTTGATCAGCGGTGGCGACCCGACCATCCGTATCGACAACAAGGACAGCTGATGCCCAGCCCACCCGGGCGGTCTGTATGACCGCCCGGGTGGGCGCCGGCTCTTTCCTGCCTTCCCGTGACAGCGCATACTCCTGCGCCGGGCCTGCGCGCCCGGAAATCTTTGCCTATGCTGCTGTCTACCAACAAGGAATCAACGTGACGAGGGACACCGCCATGTTCTACGTGCAACGCGACGCCACCGGCCAGTTGCTGCGGGTAGAAGCCGCTTCATACGAAGGGTTCAGCGAGATACTCCCCGCCGACAATGCCGAAATCCAGGAATGGTTCGGCGATGACGAAGTGGAAAACAGCCTCAAGCAGCTCAAGCAAAGCGACCTGGACATGATCCGCGTGCTCGAGGACTTGATCGATGTGCTGACCGCCAAGGGCGTCTTCAGCATCACCGACCTGCCTGCCGGGGCACAGGCCAAGTTGCTCAATCGTTCCAAGGCGCGCAAGGCGCTCGGCAGCTTGAACAACCTGATCGATGAAGAAGAGCAGGGCGGGTTGATCTGATACTGGATCAGCCCCCGATCCTCGGTGATATGGTTATTCAATAAAGGTATTTAAAATATCCTTCTTATGACTTTATAGTCACTCCCACTGCGTACCCGTCGACCAATCGATGCGCCGCACGACTTGAACCCACACGGGAAATCCCCGTGCGTTTCTGATCGTTGCGCGTACTTTGACGTCGCGCACTGCGTGGGAGTGAACCATGTCCGCCGCCTCGAACGCCTTGTCGTCCATCGACAGCGCCCAGCCGCAACACTTTGAAATCCGCCCGTTCTCCGGTGCCGTCGGGGCCGAGATCATTGGCCTTGACCTTGGCAAACCCGTCAACGCCGAGGATTTCACCCGCATTCATCGTGCCCACCTCGATCACCATGTACTGGTGTTCCGCGACCAGCGCATCACCCCTGAACAGCAAATCAGCTTCAGCCGCCGCTTCGGCGAGCTGCAGATCCATGTGCTCAAACAGTTTCTGCTGGCCGGGCACCCCGAGATCCTGATCGTTTCCAACATCATCGAAGATGGCCACAACATTGGCCTGGGTGATGCTGGCAAGTTCTGGCATTCGGACCTGTCGTACAAGACGCTCCCCAGCCTCGGTTCCATGCTGCATGCCCAGGAACTGCCCAGCGAGGGCGGCGATACCCTGTTCGCCGACATGCACAAGGCCTGGGACGCCGTACCCGAAGCCCTGCGCACCGTGATCGAGGGCCGCGCGGCCGCTCATTCCTACACGGCGCGTTATTCCGAAACCAAGTTCGAGGGCAACTGGCGCCCGACCCTGAGCGCCGAGCAGTTGGCCCAGGTGCAGGAAGTCATCCACCCGGTGGTACGTACCCACCCGGAAAACGGCCGCAAGGCGCTGTTCGTCAGTGAAGGCTTCACCACCCGCATCGTCGGCCTGCCAGCGGATGAAAGCCACGACGTGCTGCAACAGCTGTATGCCCTGAGCGTGCTCGAACAGAACATCTACCGCCATCAGTGGCAGCCCCACGACCTGGTGTTCTGGGACAACCGCTCGCTGATCCACCTCGCCACCGGCTGCCCCGCGCACCTGCGGCGCAAGCTGTACCGCACCACCATCCAGGGCGATGCCCCGTTCTGACGACTGAGGAAACACATCATGCGCAAATCCATCAGCCGCCTGGCGGCAAGCATCGGCCTGGGCGCGAGCCTGGTCGTCGGCAGCCTGGCGGCCCCTGCCGTGGCCCAGGCCGAAGGCGAGATCCGCATCGCCGAACAGTTCGGCATCGTCTACCTGCTGCTGAACGTGGTGCGTGACCAGCACTTGATCGAGAAGCACGGCAAGGAGCAGGGCATCGACATCAAAGTCGATTGGGCCCAGCTTTCTGGCGGTGCAGCCATCAACGATGCGCTGCTGTCCGGCTCGGTGGACATCGCCGGCGCCGGCGTTGGCCCACTGCTGACCGTCTGGGACCGTACCAAGGGCCGGCAGAACGTCAAGGCCGTCGCCTCGCTTGGCAACTTCCCGTATTACCTGGTCAGCAGCAACCCCAACGTGAAGACCATCGCCGACATCTCCGAGAAAGACCGCATCGCCGTGCCGGCGGTAGGCGTCTCCGTGCAGTCGCGCTTCCTCCAATACGCCGCAGCCCAGCAGTGGGGCGACAAGGACTACAACCGCCTCGACAAGTACACCCTGGCCGTACCGCACCCCGATGCCACGGCCGCATTGATCGCCGGTGGCACCGAGCTTAACGGGCACTTCTCCAACCCGCCGTTCCAGGACCAGGCGTTGGCCAACAAGGACGTGCACGTCGTGCTCAACAGCTACGACCTGCTCGGCCCCAACTCGCCGACCCTGCTGTTCGCCACCGAAAAATTCCGCAACGAAAACCCCAAGACCTACAAGGCCTTCGTCGACGCCCTGGCCGAGGCTGCGGACTTTGCACAGAAGGACAAGGCTGCTGCTGCCGATACCTACATCCGCGTGACCAAGGCCAAGATCGACCGCGACGTGCTGATCAAGCTGATCGACAACCCGCAGTACGAGTTCACCGTCACGCCGAAGAACACCTACAAGCTGGCAGACTTCCTTTATCGGGTCGGCGCCATCAAGCACAAGCCTGAGTCGTGGAAGGATTACTTCTTCCAGGATGAACGCCCGCTGCAGGGGAGCTGATCGATCATGACCGCCCCATTGCCAGGCCACGCGGCCAGCAACCTGAGCCGTGTCGCCACGCCACCCTTGCTCAAGGTGGATAACCTCAGCCTCGAATACCGAACCGCGCAGCGCGTGGTGCGGGCCACCCACCAGGTCAGCTTCGAAGTTGACCGTGCCGACCGTTTCGTCTTGCTGGGGCCTTCGGGCTGCGGCAAGTCCACCTTGCTCAAGGCCGTGGCCGGGTTCATCAACCCCCAGGAAGGGCAGATTCTGCTGCAGGGCAAGCCCGTCAAAGGCCCAGGGCCGGACCGTATCGTGGTGTTTCAGGAGTTCGACCAGCTACCGCCCTGGAAGACGGTAAAGCAGAACGTCATGTTCCCGCTGCTGGTCTCGGGCCAGCTCAAGCGCGCCGAGGCCGAGGAACGGGCCCTGCATTACCTGGACAAGGTTGGCCTGGCGGCGTTTGCCGATGCCTATCCCCACACCCTGTCTGGCGGCATGAAGGCGCGCGTGGCGATTGCCCGGGCCTTGGCCACCCAGCCGAAGATTCTGCTGATGGACGAACCGTTCGCCGCGCTCGACGCGCTGACCCGGCGCAAGATGCAGGAAGAGCTGCTGCTGCTGTGGGAAGAGGTGCGTTTCACCTTGCTGTTCGTCACCCACTCCATCGAAGAGGCGCTGGTGGTCGGCAACCGCATCTTGCTGCTGTCGCCGCACCCGGGGCGGGTGCGGGCCGAGGTGCACAGCCATCAGTACGATCTTGGCAGCCTGGGCGCAGCGGATTTCCAGGCCAGTGCCCGCCGCATTCATCGGCTGCTGTTCGATGAGGCCCAAACGCCCGAGCAAGCCGACGAACTCGGCTTCAACGATATCCGTATCGCCTACTGACAGGAGCTTCAGCCATGACCACTACCCCTGTACGTCAGGAATACGAGGTGCAGCTGGAGCCGCTGCGCAGTGTGCCTCTGGAACGCCAACTGCCATTGGCCCAGCGTTTGTGGCAGCACGGCTGGCTGCGCAAGGCGGTCATCCTGGTTGTGATCGCCGCGCTTTGGGAGGCCGCAGCCCGCTATCAAGGCAACGACCTGCTGCTGCCGAGCTTTCTGCAAACGTCCGCTGCGCTATGGGATGGCCTGATCAGCGGTGAACTGCCGGCCAAGGTCGGCGTGTCGCTGGTGATCTTGCTCAAGGGCTACGTGCTGGGCATCGTGCTGGCCTTTGGATTGACCAGCCTGGCGGTGTCGACCCAGCTCGGTCGTGACCTGCTGGGCACCTTGACCTCCATGTTCAACCCCCTGCCAGCAATCGCCTTGCTGCCGCTGGCGCTGCTGTGGTTCGGCCTGGGCGACAACAGCCTGATCTTCGTGCTGGTGCACTCGGTGCTGTGGGCGCTGGCGCTGAACACCTACGCGGGCTTTCTCGGGGTGTCCGAAACCCTGCGCATGGCCGGCCGCAACTATGGCCTGAAGGGCCTGCGCCTGGTGTTGCATATCCTGGTTCCGGCGGCCTTGCCGTCGATCCTGTCGGGGTTGAAGATCGGCTGGGCGTTTGCCTGGCGTACCCTGATTGCCGCCGAGCTGGTGTTTGGCGCCAGCAGTGGCAAGGGCGGCCTGGGTTGGTACATCTTCCAGAACCGCAACGAGCTGTACACCGACAAGGTGTTCGCCGGGCTGGCCGTGGTGATCCTGATCGGTTTGCTGGTCGAAGGGTTGGTGTTCAATACCCTGGAGCGGCTGACGGTGCGGCGTTGGGGCATGCAGCGCTAGCAGGCAAGCCTGCACCGGCTGCTGTGGGGGCGGGGTTATCGGGGTGCCGAACCGCCACGCAGAGGCCGGTACAGGTTATGGGTTCTGGTACTGGGCAGCCGCATTGCTCAGCATCTTGCCAATCTCTTCGCGTAGCCCTTCCGGTTGCTCCACCACTACCCCATCCCCCTGGCTCAGCAGCCACCAGCGCAACGGCCAGCCATCGCTCACCGTGGCACGTACCCGATGCCCATGCTCCTGCGCGGTCAGCTGCATGTCGGTGCTTAGTGGCGTCTCGCGCAGCTGCCGCGCCAATGTGTCACTGATCCGCGCCACCAGCTCCACCCCCTCGCCCTGGGCCGGCTGCAGCGCGTCACCGCGCAGGTAGGTCAACAGGTCGAAATTGCCGCGCAGCTCACCCACGGCAGTCGACGACCAGTGCCAGCCGAACGGTATGCTCTTGTCATTGCGCTCCAGCGGAAAAATCAGCGACAACTCGTTGAGGTCGCGCTCAACCGTGCGTTTGCTGACATTGAAGCCCACATCACGCAGGCGCCAGACCAGCTCGGCGCTGGTGATGCCTGGGGAGCGGCTGGGCAGCTGGCGCAGCAGCGCCCACTGACGGCTGAGGGTGGCGCGAGTGGTGGCGAACGGCAAAAGATAACGTCCTTGTCTAGGCTTGCCGCAATAGGATGGCGGCACGAGCGGGGCATGGCAATTGGCCACAGCCTGCTCAGATCAAGGAAGTCGCATTTGGTTGCCTCGTGCCGAATCGTTCGCGACAGGTTTTGTCGTGACGTCACGCAGAATCACGCCTCATCACAGCTGAGGTTGGGGTTGTGTGTCGTTCAATGAGGATGAACATGTCTGCTGCCAGCAATATCCATTCGCTGCTCGCCCGTCTTCTGCCAGAGCGGGTCATCGCCCCACCAGCCCCTGCGGGGAGGCGTCATCGGTTGTTTGCCGGGGTCGGGTTGCCCAGCCAGCGGTCGCTGTTGGTCAGCCGCCTGGATGAGGCCAGCGATTTGCAGGTGGTGTATGCCGACCTGCGCCGCCAGGCGTTGCAAGGCAGCGTAGCGGCACTCAATGACCTCGGCTGGATCTGGCTCAATGGCAAGTACTGGCGTGCCGACACGGTGCTGGCCGGCCACCTGCTGCGCATGGCGGCCTTGCAGGGCAACGCCGCGGCCTGGTTCAACCTGGGCCAGCAGCACTATTTCGGCAAAGGCATCGAGGCATCGTACGTGCAGGCGGCCGAGTGTTATCGGCAGGCATTCGACCGCGGCATTTTGCATGCTGCCGCTGCGCTCGGTGACTTGTATGAAGAGGAAGTGTGCGATGGCGACCTGGACTGGCAGGTCGACCTGGTAGAGGCCTACCAGTGGTTTCAGCGCGGCGCCCAGCGGGGCGAAGCGCGATGCCGGTTTGAAGTCGGTTATCGGCTGATGCATGGCCTGCACGTCGAAGCCGATATCAAAGGCGCGCTGTATTGGCTGGAACTGGCGGCTGCGGCGGGCGTGATGCAGGCGGCCGAGGAGCTGGCGGTGCATTTCAGCAGCCGCGACGGCACACGGTACCTGGAATGGCGCGACCGGGCAGTGCAGATGGGCAGCACGCTGGCGCTGACGATGAAGCTGGAAGACCAGGTGCAGCCCTGACCGTTGCCTCATATTCGCGGCAAAGTGCAGCCCCTTGTGGGGGCGGCTTTGCGCCGCGAAAGGGCATTACATGAACAACAATTCATCGACGCTATCCGTCGCCCGCTGTTGACGACAGGGGGAGGGCCAGGCGTATATTGATAGTTAGCAAACTATGAATATCCTTGGTTCCTTTCATGACCCTTGATCTCCTGCGCCTGCAAGTCAGCAGCGGCATGGTGGTTGCCGCACGCCATTGGCGGCGCATCTGCCATGCGGCCCTCACCAGCTACGGCATCTCCGAAGCCTGCGCCGCGCCGTTGCTGATGATCGTGCGCCTGGGCGACGGCGTGCATCAGGTGGCGGTGGCCCAGGCCGCCGGCCTCGAAAGCCCGTCGTTGGTGCGCTTGCTCGACCAACTGTGCAAAGCCGGGCTGGTGTGCCGCAGCGAGGACCCTCTGGACCGCCGCGCCAAGGCCCTGAGCCTGACCGCCGAAGGCCGCGCCCTGGCCGAGTCCATCGAAGCCGAGCTGGTGCGCCTGCGCCGTGATGTGCTGCAGGGCATCGACCAGGCCGACCTGGAGGCCACCTTGCGCGTACTGCGCGCCTTCGAAGCCGTCGGCCTCGGCACACCAGGCGGGGCAGCATGAACGGATTCTTCAGCTCGGTGCCCCCGGCCCGCGATTGGTTCTACGGCGTGCGCACCTTCGGCGCGTCGATGATCGCCCTGTACATTGCCCTGCTCATGCAGCTGCCACGCCCTTACTGGGCGATGGCGACCGTCTATATCGTCTCCAGCCCGTTCGTCGGCCCCACCAGCTCCAAGGCCCTGTACCGCGCCCTGGGCACATTGCTCGGTGCCGGCGGGGCGGTATTGCTGGTGCCACCGCTGGTGCAGTCGCCGCTGTTGCTGAGCGTGGCCATCGCCTTGTGGACCGGCACCTTGCTGTTCCTCTCGCTGAACCTGCGCACAGCCAACAACTACGTGCTGATGCTGGCCGGCTACACCCTGCCGATGATTGCCCTGGCGGTGGTCGACAACCCTACGGCGGTGTTCGATGTGGCCTCGTCGCGGGCCCAGGAAATCTGCCTGGGCATCGTCTGCGCGGCGGTGGTCGGCGCAATCTTCTGGCCGCGGCGCCTGGCCCCGGTGGTGGTCGGCTCGACCGGCAACTGGTTCGCCGAGGCGATCCGCTACAGCGACACCTACCTGGCCCGCGACGTTGCCGCCGACAAGGTCGGCAGCATGCGCGTCTCGATGGTGGCCACGTTCAATACCCTGGAAATGATGATCGGCCAGCTCGGCCACGAAGGTGCCGGCCCCCACACCCTGAAAAACGCCAGTGAACTACGTGGGCGCATGATCCACCTGCTGCCGGTGATCGACGCCCTGGACGACGCCTTGGTCGCCCTCGAAGGCCGTGCGCCGGCCCAGTTCGCCCAGCTGCAACCGCTGCTGGCCGAGGCCCGCGAATGGCTCAAAGGCACCGCTGATGATGCCTCCCTGGCCCCCTGGACCGCATTGCACGAGCAGATCACCCGCCTGCAACCCAGCGCCACCGCCCTGGACCAGCGCGCCGGCCTGCTGCTGTCCAACGCCCTGTATCGCCTGACCGAATGGGTCGACCTCTGGCAAGACTGCTGCACCCTCCAGCACGCCTTGCGCAAGGACGACGCCACGCCCTGGCGCGCCGCCTACCGCCACTGGCGCCTGGGCCGGCTGACGCCGTTCTTTGACCGTGGCCTGATGCTCTACTCGGTGTTTTCCACGGTTACCGCGATCATTGTCGCCAGTGGCCTGTGGATTCTGCTCGGCTGGAACGACGGTGGCAGTGCGGTCATCCTCGCCGCCGTGGCGTGCAGCTTCTTTGCCGCGATGGACGACCCGGCGCCGCAGATCTACCGGTTCTTCTTCTGGACACTGATGTCGGTGATCTTCTCCAGCGTCTACCTGTTCCTGGTGCTGCCCAACCTGCACGACTTCCCGATGCTGGTGCTGGCCTTTGCGGTGCCGTTCATTTGCGTCGGCACGCTGACCGTGCAGCCGCGTTTCTACCTCGGTACTTTGCTGACCATCGTCAACACCGCCACCTTCATCAGCATCCAGGGCGTCTATGATGCGGACTTCCTGACCTTCATCAACGCCAACCTGGCAGGCCCGGTGGGGCTGCTGTTCGCCTTCATCTGGACCTTGCTGCTACGCCCGTTCGGCGTGGAACTGGCGGCCAAGCGCATGACCCGCTTCGCCTGGCGCGATATCGTCGAAATGACCCAGCCCGCGACATTGGCCGAACACCGCCAGGTGGGCGTACAGATGCTCGACCGCCTGATGCAGCACCTGCCACGCTTGTCGCAGACCGGCCAGGACAGCGGTGTGGCGCTGCGTGACCTGCGCGTGGGCCTGAACCTGCTCGACCTGCTGGCCTACCTGCCACGCGCCAACCCGCAGGCCCGCGAGCGCCTGGCTTTGGTCATCGAAGAAGTCGGCGCCCACTACGCCGCCTGCCTGCGCGCCAACCAGCGCCTGCACGCCCCGGCGGCGCTGTTGCGCAACATGGAGCGTGCGCGGCAAGGGCTGGCGCTGGACGATCACAACGACCGCGGCGATGCCCGTGTGCACCTGCTGCACGCCTTGAGTGGCCTGCGCCTGGCCTTGCTGCCCGGTGTCGAAGTGATGCTCGAACCCACCGAACAACCGCAACTGCCCCCCGGCATCGATGGAGCCCCACTGTGATCGGTGATCTGGATATCAGCGGGGTGTTTCTGCCCACGCTGTTGGTGATGATGTTGTTCACCTACCTGTTGTTCCTGGGCGTGCACGCTGTACTGGTGCGCCTGCACTTTTACCGCCTGGTCTGGCACCGGGCCTTGTTCAACGTTGCCCTCTACGCCGTGATGCTGGGCGCGGTCGACCACTTTTGCCGAAACCTGATGCTGCCATGAAAAAACCTTTGCTGACCCTGGGCCGTGTGGTCCTGACCTTGCTGGTCGTGAGTTTCGCCGCCGTGCTCGTCTGGCAGATGGTGGTGTACTACCTGTTCGCCCCCTGGACCCGCGACGGCCATATCCGCGCCGACGTGATCCAGATCGCCCCGGATGTGTCCGGGCTGATCCAGAAGGTCGAGGTGCGTGACAACCAGGTGGTCAAGCGCGGCGACGTGCTGTTCACCATCGACCAAGACCGCTTCAGCCTGGCCCTGCGCCAGGCACAGGCAACCCTGGCCGAGCGCGAGGAAACCCTGGCCCAGGCCGCCCGTGAAACGCGCCGTAACCGCAAACTGGGCAACCTGGTGGCGGCCGAGCAGCTGGAAGAGAGCCAGTCCCGCGAGGCCCGCGCCCGCTCGGCGGTCAACGAGGCGCAGGTGGCGGTCGATACTGCCCAGCTCAACCTCGACCGCTCGGTGGTGCGCAGCCCCGTGGACGGCTACCTCAACGACCGCGCCCCGCGTAACCATGAGTTCGTCACCGCCGGCCGCCCGGTACTGTCGGTGGTCGACAGCGCCTCGTACCACGTCGATGGCTACTTCGAAGAAACCAAGCTCGGAGGCATCCATATCGGCGATGCCGTGGACATCCGCGTGATGGGCGACAACACCCGCCTGCGCGGCCACGTGCAAAGCTTCGCCGCCGGTATCGAAGACCGCGACCGCAGCAGCGGCGCCAACCTGTTGCCCAACGTCAACCCGGCCTTCAGCTGGGTGCGCCTGGCCCAGCGGATTCCGGTGCGTATCGCTTTCGATGAAGTGCCGGAAGACTTCCGCATGATCGCCGGGCGCACCGCCACGGTATCGATCATCGAGGACAAGCGCCCATGAAACGCCTGATGCTGGTGGGCATGGCCTTGTCCCTCGGTGCCTGTGCCCTGGTTGGCCCGGACTATGAAGTGCCGAAAGACGCGGCCGTGCAGCGCAGCGACCTCAACGGCCCGCTGCGCCAGGATGCCGACAGTGTGGTGTCGGCGCCGGTACCTGAAGACTGGTGGCAGCTGTACCAGGATCAGCGCCTCAACGCACTGGTACGCCAGGCATTGAGCGCCAATACCGAGCTGCGCGTGGCCGCAGCCAACATTGCCAAGGCCCGTGCGCAGGTTGAAGTGGCCGAATCGCAGGGCGGCTTCAGCGGTGGCATCAAGGCCGGCGCGCAGCGCTTGCAGGAGTCCGGCGAGGCCTTCCTGCTGCCTGAGAAGGTGCCCGTGGCCAATATCGGTGAGGCCATCATCAGCGCCTCCTACCAGTTTGACCTGTGGGGCACGTTCAAGCGCGGCACCGAAGCGGCCAAGGCCAACGCCGACGCGGTGCAAGCTGCCGCAGACACCGCGCGCATCACCCTGGTGGCCGATGTGGTCAAGGCCTACACCCAAGTGTGCTCGGCCAACGAGGAATACCACATTGCCCGCGAGTCGCTGGACTTGCAGGAGCAAGGCGTGAAGCTGAACCAACGCCTGCGCGATGCCGGCCGTGGCGATGAAACCCAGGTCACCCGCTCGCAGACCCAGTTCAAATCGTTGCGCGCCGAGTTGCCGCGCTTCAAGGCCGAGCGCGAGACCGGCCTGTATACCCTGGCTGCACTGCTGGCAAAACCAGTTGAGCAATTGCCTGCCGGCACCGCCGACTGCGCCGAGCTGCCGCACCTGGCTCAGTTGGTCCCGGTGGGCGACGGCGCCGCGTTGCTCAAGCGCCGCCCCGATGTGCGCCAGGCCGAACGCCAACTGGCGGCGGCTACCGCCAACATCGGCGTGGCCACCGGCGCGCTGTACCCGGATATCAGCATCGGCGCCCAGGTCGGCACCATTGGTATTCTCGAGAACCTTGGCGAGCCGGCCACCAACCGCTGGGGCTTTGGCCCGCAGATCAATTGGAGCATCCCGACCAATGGCACCCGTGCCCGCATCCGCATGGCCGAAGCCTCGACCCAGGCGGCGCTGGCGCATTTTGATGGTGTGGTGCTGAACGCCATTCGCGAGACCCAGACCCGATTGGCGCAGTACAGCGCCTTGCTGGACCGGCGTGATGCTCTGGCCGAGGCGGAGCAGTCGGCCAAGGAAGCGGCAGACCAGACGCATCGGTATTACCAGGCTGGGCGTGAGTCGTTCCTGGCGGATTTGCAGGCGACGCGGACGTATACCGATATGCGGGCGCAGTTGGCGGCGGCGAATAGCCAGGTGGCGATGGGGCAGATTGGGGTGTTTCTGGCGTTGGGTGGGGGGTGGAAGGGGGGTGGTGGCAAGCCTTGAGGGTTGTGGGTAGGGTTTGACGACAGAGCCGCGGCGCCCTTGAGATCGAGCGCCGCCCGCGCGGCGCTCGATCTCAAGGGCGCTGAAACTCTCACGGTGAACACCTTGAAGCCGTAAGACATTTCCGAACCTGAAAGCTGCGGCCTGCTGATCCGCGCCCTGACCCTGACCGTGGAACAGACCACCACCGCCCTGCCTGCTATGCGCAATGATCAACGCCCTGTGCGACCACTCCCGCGCCACCGCCTGAAGCGAGGCACGACAGATGCGCGACGAGCCCAGAGCGTCTTCCACCGCAGGCGAGGAAACCTTCGACCTGTTCCGCCTGCAACCCTGTATCCGCCACCTGAATAGCTACTGACATGGGCAGCAGTAAGCCATTGTCCAATGCTCCAGCACGGCATAGTGCTTGGTGGATCAAAAAGCGCTTTCATTTCACGATCAATCCCCTCCTGTTTTGTCACAAGATTTTTCATGAAATCTGCCCGCACACCTTGAGAGAAGAAGAGTGGAAGTGAACAATGTTCTCTTTCGCATTCCCTCCGAGACTGGCCATGAATACCCATTCCCGTCTGCTTGCCTGGCTGCCTGCTTTACTGCTGGGCCCAATGCTGGCGCTGTGCAGCACCCTGGCGTTGGCCGAAGCCCCTGCCGAAGCTACCAAGGCCCTGCACTTGCTCGACTACATGGGCGCCGACTACCCGCCGACCGTGCGCGAAGGCAAGGTGATCGACGAGGGCGAGTACCGCGAGCAACAGGAGTTCAGCGCGGTCCTGGCCGACCTGGTCAAGAACCTGCCGGCGCATGCCGAACAAGCCGCTCTGGTACAGGGCGTGCAGGCGTTGCGCCAAGCCATCGACCAGCGTCAGGACGGCGCCGCTGTAGCCCGTCAGGCCCGTCAGTTGGGCGCACGCCTGGCGGTGGCCTACGAGGTCAGCCAGGCCCCGGTGATTACTCCGGACCCGGCCCGTGGGGCTTCGCTGTACGCGCAGAACTGCGCGATCTGCCATGGCGATAGCGGCGCCGGCGATGGCCCAGCCGGCGTTGGCCTGGAGCCGCCTCCAGCCAACCTGCGCAGTGTCGAGCGGCTAGACCAGCTGAGCCTGTTCGACCTGTACAACACCCTCGGCCTGGGCATCGAAGGTACCGAGATGCCATCGTTCGCCGACCAGCTCGACGAGCGTCAGCGCTGGGACGTGGCCGCCTTTGTGGCCAGCTTCACTGCCAACCCCGAGGCGGCCAAGGGCGATAAAGCCTGGAACCTGGCAGACCTGGCGCGCCAGACCCCGGCCGAAGTCGCGGCCAACGAAGGCGCCGATGCAGTAGCGGCGTTCCGCGCCCAGCGTGCCCAGCCGCCGCAAGCCAAACGCGGCCCGGCGCAGTTGCTCGAATACACCGCCAGCACCCTGGACAAAAGCCTGGCGGCCTACCGCGAGGGCGATCACGACCAGGCCTATGACCTGTCGGTAGCCGCTTACCTGGAAGGCTTCGAGCTGGTGGAAAGCTCGCTGGACAACATCGACACCCAGGCGCGCAAGGACACCGAAAAAACCCTCATGGCTTACCGCCAGTCCCTGCAGGACGGCTTACCTGTGGCCCAGGCCGAGCAACGGCTGGCCGAAGCCAAGGCTAAGCTCGACCAGGCCGCCAAGCTGTTGGGCAGTGATGGCCTGAGCTGGTCGCTGAGCTATATCTCCGGTTTGTTGATTCTGCTGCGCGAAGGCCTTGAAGCGATTCTGGTGCTGGCGGCGATCCTCGCCTTCCTGCGCAACACCGGCCAGCAGTCGGCGGTGCGCAGCGTCAACGTCGGTTGGGGCCTGGCGCTGGTCGCAGGTTTTGCCACCTGGGCCTTGGCGGCTTACGTGATCGACGTCGGCGGTGCCCAGCGCGAGCTGCTGGAAGGCTGCACAGCGCTGTTTGCTGCGGTCATGGTGCTGTGGCTCGGGGTGTGGATGCACGACCGCCGCCACGCCGCTGCCTGGCAGGACTACATCAAGAGCAGCCTGGTCAGTGGTGGCGGGCGCTTCGGCTTTGCCATGCTGGCGTTCTTCTCGGTGTACCGCGAACTGTTCGAAGTGATCCTGTTCTACGAGACCCTGTGGCTGCAGGCCGGGCCTTCCGGGCATCAAGCCGTGCTAGCGGGGGGCGCCACGGCATTGGTGCTGCTGGTGGGATTGGCGTGGGTGATTCTGCGCGGCTCGGCCAAGCTGCCGCTGTCGCTGTTCTTCAGCATCAACGCCGCGCTGCTGTGCGCGCTGTCGGTGGTGTTCGCCGGGCATGGCGTGAAGGCGCTGCAGGAAGCCGGGGTGCTGGGCACGCGGCCGGTGGCGTTCTTCGAGTTTGACTGGCTGGGCATTCATGCCGATGCCTATTCGCTGGCAGCGCAGGCAGTGGCCTTGCTGGCCATCGTGTTCCTGTACGGGCGCTCGTGGCTGGCAGAGAAACGCAGGGCGGCGGCCAACTAGCAAAGGTGTGTAAACCCCCTGTAGGCGCGGCCTTGCCGGGGCGCCGGACCGGTCGGAACGGGCCGCGAAGCGGCCCCAGGATTTCAGCAGTGCTGCACAAATTGCCGGGGCCGCGTTGCGGCCCTTTCCGACCGGTCCGGCGCCCCGGCAAGGCCGCTCCTACAAGGATTGCGGCAGTCTGTCAGGCCGGTTGTGGCGCCTTGAGAATGTTCTGCAGCAGTTGCACACTTTCGACGGCGTCATGACCCAGGCTGGTCAGGTAGCCACCATCGGGTTGATCGGTCAGCCCTTTTTCGTGCAGGCGTTTAGCTGCCGCGATGAGTTTAGTGGGGGCTTGGCTGTTTATCTTGATGCCTTCCTGGCTGCTGTCGTGCTTGAACAGCGCAAGTACTTCCAGTTCATCGATCAGCTCGGGGGTAAAGGACATGGCGACTCCTGACTTCCAGACGAGGATGGCGGCACCTTCATGGGTGCCTGACCTTCGAGTGTAGTCGGGTTATTCGTCGTCGCCTTGATCCATCTCAGGTGGCAGCTCGGGCAGGGCACGCAGGGCGTTTTCATACCATTCGCTGTTGAACGCGCGGTCTTCCACCAGCATGTTGTCGATCTCGAAGGCCAGCACATGGGCCATCAGGTTGAGGATTTCCTCGCGCGCATAGCCAACCAGGGTGAGTTTGTTGAAGGTGGCCTTGGCCGCTGGCGGCTCGTCGCTTTCGATCTGGTTCTCGATGGCCTGGGTCAGCGTTGCCTCGGCGAAGGCTTCGTCGTCATTGTCGATGTCGGTGGGCTCGCTCATGGCGGTACTCCTGTGATTGGGCATACAGTTTGCCACGCCTGTGGCGGCAATGTCCGGTCATTGACCGGGTGCATGACGCTGGTCAGGCGCAGGCTGAGGGGCTATAAAAGCCGGGCCATCCCCATACGGCCTGGAGGCTGTTACCCCATGCTCAAGCTTCACGGATTCTCAGTCAGCAACTACTACAACATGGTCAAGCTGGCACTCCTGGAAAAAGGCCTGCCTTTCGAGGAGGTCACCTTCTATGGCGGCCAGGCGCCGCATGCACTGGAAGTCAGCCCACGGGGCAAGGTACCAGTGCTGGAAACCGAACACGGCTTCCTCAGCGAGACCAGTGTGATTCTCGACTACATCGAGCAGACCCAGGGCGGCAAAGCGCTGTTGCCTGCGGACCCGTTCGAGCAGGCCAAGGTGCGCGAGCTGCTGAAAGAAATCGAGTTGTACATCGAGCTGCCGGCACGCACCTGCTACGCCGAGTCGTTCTTTGGCATGGCGGTAGAGCCGTTGATCAAGGAGCGCGCGCGGGCCGACCTGTTGGCGGGCTTTGCCACGCTCAAGCGCAATGGTCGCTTCGCGCCGTATGTGGCGGGTGAGCAGCTGACGATTGCCGACCTGATGTTCTGCTTCTCGGTCGACCTGGCTTACGCGGTGGGCAAGAAGGTGCTGAACGTCGACTTCCTGGCGGATTTCCCGCAGGCGAAGGCATTGTTGCAGCGAATGGGCGAGAACCCGCACATGGCGCGGATTTTGGCAGACAAGGAGGCGTCGATGCCGGCCTTCATGGAGATGATTCGCAGCGGCAAGCGCTGAGGTTTGCACAAGCGTCAAGCCTGCCCCCACAGGGTTCCGTTAAATCAATGAGTTAGCGGTTTCTCTGTGGGGGCGGGCTTGCCCCGCGAACGAGGGCAAAGCCCTCGCCATGGTCTTAGCGCGAAGCCAGCAAGGCTTGGCCGCGTACCACCGCCGCACGCACTTGCGCCGGCGCGGTACCACCAATGTGGTCACGGGCATTGACCGAGCCTTCCAGGGTCAGCACGGCGAACACGTCCTGCTCGATCTGGTCGCTGAACTGGCGCAGTTCTTCCAGGCTCATCTCGGCCAGGTCCTTGCCGGTGTCCACACCATACTTCACGGCATGGCCGACGATTTCGTGGCAATCACGGAACGGCAGGCCACGGCGTACCAGGTAGTCGGCAAGGTCGGTGGCAGTCGAGAAGCCACGCAGGGCCGCTTCGCGCATGATCGCGTGCTTGGGCTTGACCGCGGGGATCATGTCGGCAAAGGCACGCAGCGAGTCGCGCAGGGTATCGGCGGCGTCGAACAGCGGTTCCTTGTCTTCCTGGTTGTCCTTGTTGTAGGCCAGCGGTTGGCCTTTCATCAGGGTCAGCAGGCCGGTCAGCGCGCCGAACACGCGGCCGCTCTTGCCACGTACCAGCTCCGGTACGTCCGGGTTCTTTTTCTGCGGCATGATCGAGCTGCCGGTGCAGAAGCGATCAGGCAGGTCGATGAACTGGAACTGCGCGCTGGTCCACAGCACCAGCTCTTCGGAGAAGCGCGACAGGTGCATCATGGCGATGCTCGCTGCAGCGCAGAATTCGATGGCGAAGTCGCGGTCGGAAACGCCGTCCAGCGAGTTGCCAGACACGTCCTCGAAGCCCAGCAGCTTGCAGGTGAGCTCGCGGTCGATCGGGTAGGTGGTGCCTGCCAGCGCGGCGCTGCCCAGGGGCATGCGGTTGGTGCGCTTGCGGCAGTCGACCAGGCGCTCGTAGTCGCGGCTGAGCATTTCGAACCAGGCCAGCAGGTGGTGGCCGAAGGTGACCGGCTGGGCCGTCTGCAGGTGGGTGAAGCCGGGCATGATGGTGTCGGCTTCACGCTCGGCCTGCTCCAGCAGGCCCTTTTGCAAGCGGGTGATTTCGGCCAGGATCAGGTCGATCTCGTCGCGCAGCCACAGGCGGATGTCGGTGGCCACCTGGTCGTTTCGGCTACGGCCGGTGTGCAGTTTTTTACCGGTGATGCCGATGCGATCGGTCAGGCGTGCCTCGATGTTCATGTGCACGTCTTCAAGCTCGACGCGCCAGTCGAAGTTGCCGGCCTCGATTTCGCCCTGGATGGTCTTCAGGCCATCGATGATGGTGTCGCGCTCGGCATCGCTGAGCACGCCGACCTGCGCCAACATGGTGGCGTGGGCGATCGAACCCATGATGTCGTGGCGGTACAGGCGCTTGTCGAAATCGACCGAAGCGGTGAAACGGGCGACGAAGGCGTCGACGGGCTCACTGAAGCGGCCGCCCCAGGACTGATTGGTCTTGTCGGTGCTCATGGATTCACTCATTGCAGGCGTGAACGAAAAAGTGGCAACGATGATAGCAGGGTTGGGCTTGCTGCCGCAGGGCGCCGGTCGAGAGAAATGACCCGAAAACGGCAGGCAGACACGCACACAAGGATTTGCAGGATTGAACGGCAGTGTTCCATGGACCGTCTACAGTTGGACAGAGGACTGGCAGTGAATCTGCCGGCCGAGTGAATCTTTGGCCATCGCACCGGTCTAGAGCGTGACCGCAGTGTCGCTCGAACCACATCTGTCTACGCTATACCTGTGCGAGACTCATTCAGGAATCCAGCGCAATTATGAATGTCCTGATCGTTGATGACGAACCCCAAGGCCGTGAACGCCTCAGTAGGCTGCTCGGCGAACTGGAGGGTTACACCGTGCTGGAGCCTAGCGCCACCAACGGCGAGGAAGCCCTGGCGCTGATTGAAAGCCTCAAGCCTGATGTCGTCCTGCTCGACATCGGCATGCCCGGCCTGGATGGCCTGCAGGTTGCCGCTCGCCTGTGCGAACGCGAGGCGCCGCCGTCGGTGGTGTTTTGCACCGGCGACGACGAATACGGCACCGAGGCTTTCAAGGACAGCACCCTCAGCCATGTGACCAAACCCTTCCAGCCCCAGGCGCTGCGTGATGCCTTGCGCAAGGCCGAGAAGCCCAACCGCGCCCAGTTGGCGGCGCTTACCCGGCCTGCCAATGAAGGCGGAGGCCCGCGCAGCCATATCAGCGCGCGAACGCGAAAAGGCATCGAGCTGATTCCGTTGCCCCAGGTCATCTATTTCATTGCTGACCACAAATACGTGACCTTGCGCCACGAGACCGGGGAAGTGCTGCTCGATGAGCCGCTCAAGGCCCTGGAAGATGAATTTGGCGATCGCTTTGTGCGCATCCATCGCAACGCGCTGGTGGCCCGCGAACGTATCGAACGCCTGCAGCGCACGCCGCTGGGGCATTTTCAGCTGTTTCTCAAGGGCCTTGACGGTGATGCGCTGACCGTCAGCCGGCGCCACGTGGCTGGCGTGCGCAAGATGATGCAGACGCTCTGACCCGCCGTGCGCTGCGTGTTGTAGGAGCGGCCTTGCGTCGCGAAAGGGTTGCGCAGCAGCCCCAGGTTTTCAGCTTCGCCGCACAGATTGCCGGGGCCGCAAAGCAGCCCCAGGTTTTCAGCTTCGCCGCACAGATTGCCGGGGCCGCTTCGCGGCCCTTTCGCGACGCAAGGCCGCTCCTACAAACAGACATCCGTGGGCACAAACACAACAGCCACCCCCACCGCACCGCCTTTGACCCGTATCTGCTAGCGATGCCATCGGAGCTGTTATCATCGGCGGTATTTCTCTGCATCGGGGCGTTCCATGTCCACTCGCGAAATCCGCATTGCCACCCGTAAAAGTGCCTTGGCCCTGTGGCAGGCCGAATACGTCAAAGCCCGCCTCGAGCAGGCTCACCCTGGGCTGATCGTGACCCTGGTGCCCATGGTCAGCCGCGGTGACAAGCTGCTCGACGCGCCGCTGGCGAAAATCGGCGGCAAGGGCCTGTTCGTCAAAGAGCTTGAAACCGCCCTGCTGGACAACGAAGCCGACATCGCCGTGCATTCGATGAAGGATGTGCCCATGGACTTCCCCGAAGGCCTGGGCCTGTATTGCATCTGCGAGCGCGAAGACCCGCGCGATGCGTTCGTTTCCAACCGTTTCGAAAGCCTTGAAGCCTTGCCCGCCGGCAGCATCGTCGGTACCTCCAGCCTGCGCCGTCAGGCCCAGTTGCTGGCGCGCCGCCCGGACCTCGAAATCCGCTTCCTGCGGGGCAACGTCAATACCCGCCTGGCCAAGCTCGATGCCGGCGAATATGACGCGATCATCCTCGCTGCGGCCGGCTTGATCCGCCTCGGTTTCGAAGACCGCATCACCTCCAGCATCAGCGTCGACGACAGCCTGCCAGCGGGCGGCCAAGGCGCGGTGGGCATCGAATGCCGCAGCGCTGACAGCGAAATCCATGCGCTGCTGGCGCCACTGCACCATCTCGACACCGCCGACCGGGTGGTGGCCGAACGGGCATTGAACAAACACCTCAATGGCGGCTGCCAGGTGCCGATCGCCTGCTACGCGGTACTTGAAGGCGACCAGCTGTGGCTGCGTGGCCTGGTCGGCCAGCCCAGCGGTGGCACCTTGCTGGTGGCCGACGCCCGGGCGCCGCGCGCAGCGGCTGAGGCGTTGGGCGTGCAGGTTGCTGAAGACCTGCTGGGCCAGGGCGCCGAAGCCATCCTCAAGGAAGTCTATGGCGAGGCCGGGCACCCGTGAGTGATTGGCGCCTGTTGCTGACCCGGCCCGCCGATGACTGCACAGCACTGGCGCAACGGCTGGCGGCGGCGGGGGTGGCTAGCAGTTGTCTGCCGCTGCTGGCGATAGACGCTGTCGCCGTGGACGAGCGGCAACGCCAGTTGCTGGCTGGGCTGCAGGGCTTTCAGGCAATCATCGTGGTCAGCAAGCCGGCAGCCAGGTTGCTGCTCGAACGGCTGGCCCAGGCCGGGCTACAGCCACCGGCTCAAGGCTGGTTCACGGTGGGCGAGGCGACCGCAGCGGTGCTGCAGGGCGCGGGCCTTGAGGTGGCCTGCCCAGCGCAAGGTGACGACAGTGAAGCCTTGCTCGCGCTGGCGGCCCTGCGCGAGGCTATCGGCGTGCCTGCGCCGCGTGTCTTGATCGTCCGCGGCGTCGGAGGTCGCGAACTGCTGGCAGAGCGTCTTGCAGAGCAAGGTGCTAGTGTCGATTATCTGGAACTGTATCGTCGCAGCCTGCCGGAATACCCGGCGGGCGCCTTGATGCGTCGCATCGAAGCGGAACGCCTCAATGGCCTGGTGGTCAGCAGTGGGCAGGGCTTTGAACACTTGCAGCAGATGGCCGGCGCCGATTGGCCGCAGGTAGCGCGTCTGCCGCTGTTCGTGCCGAGCCCGCGGGTTGCCGAGCAGGCCAGGGCCGCCGGGGCCCAACAGGTTGTGGATTGCCGTGGCGCCAGTGCCACGGCCTTGCTGGCAGCTGTGCAGCGCCGCGCTGCACCTGCCTCTTAAGGCGCTAAGCTGAACGCCAAGCGCCCCCATGCAAAGGATGGATACGTGAGCGAAACTGTCTTGTCCAATAATGATCAGCCGTCGGCCCAGACGCCGGCGGACCCCGTCACAGCCCCACCTGCTAAGCGCTCCGGCAGTGGTCTGGCAGCACTGGCCCTGCTGCTGGGAGCGGCCGGGGTCGCAATAGGTGGCTGGGGTGTCTGGCAGGTGCGTCAACTGCAAGGCAACGAGTTCAACCAAGGGCAGCACCTTGAAGCGCTGAACCAGCGCGCCGAAGCGCTGCAGCAGCGTGAGCAGCAGATCAGTGCACAGTTGGCCAGCCTGCCGGCCGCCAGCGAGCTGGAAGACCGCCGCCGGCTGGTCTCGCAGCTGCAAGGCGACCAGCAGCGCCTCAGCCAGCGCCTGGAAACCGTGCTTGGCGAAAGCCGCAAGGAATGGCGCCTGGCAGAGGCCGAGCACTTGCTGCGCCTGGCCACCCTGCGCCTCTCGGCCCTGCAAGACATCACCAGTGCCAAGGCGCTGGTCGAAGGCGCCGACGAAATCCTGCGCGAGCAGAGCGACCCAGGCGCCTTCGCCGCCCGCGAGCAATTGGCACGCAGCCTGGCAACGCTCAACAGCACCCAGCAACCCGACCGCACCGGCCTGTACCTCAAGCTGGCCGCGCAACGTGAACTGGTGCAGCAGCTCAGCGCCCAGTCGCCCGAGTTCGACAGCAACGCCGATGCCCTTGGCGCGCTGACTGCCGACGGCGATGGCGCCAGTCGCTGGTCGCAGTGGTGGGCGGAAATCTCCAAGTACTTCCAGATCGACTTCAATGCCGATGACAACGTGCGGCCGCTGCTGGCCGGGCAGTCGCTCAACCAGTTGCGCCTGGCCCTCAGCCTGACCATCGAGCAGGCCCAGTGGGCGGCGCTCAACGGCGAGGCCAAGGTCTACACCCAGGCGCTGGATGATGCGCGCTCTGTGCTGTTGGCCAACTTCAACGCCGACAACCCGCAGAGCAAGGCCATGCTCGACAGCCTCAACGCCCTGGCCGAGCAGCCGGTGTCTGTCGTCACCCCTGACCTGAGCGAGAGCCTGGCCTCGGTGCAGGCCTACATCCAGCGCCGTCACCTGCCGGCCGAGGGTGAAGGGGGCAAACCATGAAGCGGGTCTACCTGCTGGCCGTGCTGGCGATCGTGATCGCCGCCGCGCTGGGTATCGCGGTGGCCAAGCACAGTGGCTATGTGTTGATCTCCTATGGCAGCTTCCGTTACCAGTCGGGACTGTGGGCGGCGTTGGCCGGGCTGATCGCCGTAATCGCCGTGCTCTGGTTGCTGCGCTACCTGGTCGGCCTGGTGCTGACCTCCAGTGGTGTGGTCAACCCGTGGTCGCGACGCAACCGCAGCCGTCGCATCCGGGTGGCCATCGAGCAAGGCCAGTTGGACCTCGCCGAGGGCCGCTGGGCCAGCGCCCAACGCCATCTGCACCGCGCCGCCGAAGCCGAGCGCCAACCCTTGCTGTACTACCTCGGTGCCGCCCGCGCGGCCAACGAGCAAGGCCGCACGGCAGACAGCGACCAGTTGCTCGAGCGTGCTCTGGAGCGTCAGCCGCAGGCCGAGCTTGCCATTGCCCTGACCCATGCCCAGTTGCAGATGGACCGCGGTGATACCGACGGCGCCCTGGAAACCCTGCTGGTCATGCACGAGCGACACCCGCACAACGGCCAGGTACTGCGCCTGCTGCAGCGCCTGCACCTGGGGCGCGGCGACTGGTCGGCGCTGATTCGTCTGCTGCCTGAGCTGCGCAAGGGCAAGGTGCTGCCGGCCGATGAGCTCGCCGAACTGGAAAAACGCGCCTGGGGCCAGAACCTGAGCCTGGCGACGACCCGGGGCGAAGATGCGCAAAGTGCGCGTCAGGCCTTGGAGCGCGCCTGGCAACAGCTTACCGCCGCCCAGCGCCAGGAACCGCAACTGGTGCTGGCCTATGCCGAGCAACTGCGGCAGGTGGGCGCCCAGGGCGAGGCGGAGCAGGTGTTGCGCACCGCCCTCAAGCGCGAATACGAAAGCCACCTGGCCCGTTTGTATGGCCTGGTGCGCGGTGATGACCCGGCACGTCAGCTACAGGCTGCCGAAGGCTGGCTTAAAGCCAACCCTCAAGACCCGAGCCTGTTGCTGACCCTCGGCCGCCTGAGCTTGCAGAACCGCCTGTGGGGCAAGGCGCGTGACTATCTGGAAAGCAGCTTGCGGATGGAACGCAACCCGGAAACCTGCGCCGAGCTGGCCCGCCTGCTCGCCGGCCTTGGCGAGACCGAGCGCAGCAACCAACTGTTCCAGGAAGGCCTTGGTTTGCTGGATGAGCGTCTGTTGGCGCTGCCGTTGCCAGAAGCCGTACGCGCCTGAACCTTTGCCTGAGCCACCCCTGAGCCCGCGCCGAAGTGCGGATTCAGGGGCTGGGTAACTTGTCTGGCAATGTAAGTTAGATCTGCAATCCACTTCTTAAGACGTTTCCTACTTACAGAATGGAAACTTCCTTTGCTATTCAGCGACTTGTCGTCCCTGTAGTGCCTTGAAACAAAGCGGTTGTTTCCTCTACCGTTTCAAGCCACTTCATTCCCCGGGACCACCATTGCCCATGCTGCCGGCCCGTTTACGCACTTTCTTTGTCCCTGCCTGCCTGGCCTCGTTGGCGGTGCTGGTCGGGTCCTATTACCTGGAATATACGCTGGGGCTGATACCGTGCCCGTTGTGCTTCACCCAGCGCCTGCTGTTGGGCCTGTACGCGATGCTTTGCCTGGGCGCAGTGGTACAGGCGCCTTCGACCAGCCGCGGTTACACGCGGGCGCTGCTGGCCTGCTCGCTGACGGGGGCGCTGCTGGCCGCCCGGCATGTCTGGCTGCAAGGGGCGAGTGGGGCGGTCCATGTATGCCCGGCGCCGATCTGGCGGGTGTTCGAGCAATCCTGGCGCGAGGCTGCCCGGCAGTTACTGCTGGGTGGGCCGGATTGCCACTCGCTGACCTGGAGTTTTTTCGACCTGACGCTGCCTGAATGGAGCCTGTTGGCGTTCCTGTTGCTGGCTGCGCTGCCCTTGAGCCACCTGCTGGCGTATCGTTTCCGCACCCTGTCCGGTACTTGACCTGGCGCACGCCTGGGGCGCCATCGCGACCAATGGCGTTGCCAGGGGGTATTAAACACTTGTATGAACTTTGTCTGCTGAGTACCTTGATGGTCAGCACGCGCGGGAATAATCTCCCAGCACGCATACCGAAAATACAACTGCTCGATGCCGTCCTGCTGATGTCACCTTTGTGCTGCGCGGTCGTGGTGCGAGGTGCAGCGGCATCTACCCAGAAGGGAAGAGATCGCCATGCTCGATAGTTGTCAGAACGCCCAGGAACGCTGGGGCGGGGTTCATAAGCTGATCGACCGTTGGCTTTTGGAGCGCCAGGAGCTGGTGCAGGCTTTCCGCGCGTTGCGCGACGCCAAGCCGGCCTTCGCCGACAAGGACAAGAACCGCGATTTCTGTGCGGTCCTGGTCGACTACGTGTCGGCCTGGCACTTCGAGGTCAGCGAACAGTTGGTCAGCGAAGCCAAGGCCTTCGGTGATACGCGTGGCCTTGAACTGGCCACACAGATCAACCCACGTATCGATGACAGTACCCAGATCGCCCTGGCATTCAATGACCATTGCGAGAAGGGCGAGTGCAAGGACCCTGAGCGCTTCGCCGAAAAACTGGCCAAGCTGGGCGGCCTGCTGCACGAGCGCTTCGAGCTGGAAGATTGCCTGATCGAGGTGCTGCACAACGCGCACAAGGAAGAGGGCGCAGTCGAAGCCTGAGGCTTGGCGTCAGTCGCCAACTGCCAGCAGTTCGATCTCGAATACCAAAGGCGTATAGGGTGCGATCAGGTCACCCGCGCCCTCTGCGCCGTAGGCTTGTGCCGACGGAATCACCAGGCGCCATTTGGCGCCTGCATGCATCCGAGGCAAGGCCACCTGCCACCCCTCGATCACCGAGCCCAGGCTGAACCACTGCGGCTGTTGGTTCTGATCGAACACCGAGCCGTCCGGCAACCTGCCTACGTAACGAACCTGTACCTTGCCCCCCGCTTTGGGCTGTGCCCCGGCGCCACTTTGCAGTTCGCTGTAGAGCACGCCTTCGGGTAGCTCATGCACACCGGCCCGTGCCCGCTCGTTGGCCATGAAGCGTGTTTCCACCGCCTTGAGCTTGTCTGCCTCGGCCTGCTCCGCCGTGCTGTCTGCCTGCGCCTCATGCTGCTGCAGTACGGCCTGCATGCGTGCCTTGTCGAGCTTCAGCGGCTGCCCTTGATAGGACTGGCGCAGGCCTTCGACCAAGGCGTCCAGTTGCAAGCCAGGCATCTCGGTGCGCAAGCGCTCGCCCAGGCTGGCGCCCAGGCTGTAAGCCAGGTCGTGGTCGTCCGCATTGGCCAGGGCAAAGGGCGCCACCAGGCACAAACCTAAAACAAGAAAACGAGGCATGGGCAGTTCCTGCGCAATGAACGGGCCGTTACAGCCAACATCGGGGTGGGCCAGTATCAGCCAAATATGAGCAACGCTTAATTCAGCAACTACACTTTCACGGAGCTGCAAGATAACAACTTTGCCCAGGCATGCAACGCGGCGTAAATATTACTGTCAACATGCCCTAGCGGCGGTAGCAGCAGAAGCATAGTATGAGCCGCAATCTCGTCAGCCAGGAGGTAAACCATGTCGGCCAAAAAGAAGCCAGTAAGTACGCCGTTGCACCTGCTCCAGCAACTTTCGGGCAGCCTGCTCGAACATTTGGAAGATGCCTGCTCGCAAGCGCTGGCTGATGCGGAAAAACTGCTGGCCAAGTTGGAAAAGCAACGGGGCAAGGCACAAGAGAAACTGCACAATGGTCGCCTGAAAATGCAGGACGCGGCCAAGGCAGGTAAAGCCAAGGCGCAGTCCAAGGCCCAGAAAGCCATTGGTGAACTTGAAGGGTTGCTCGACTCGCTCAAGGACCGCCAGACCCAGACCCGCACCTATATCCAGCAACTCAAACGTGATGCCCAGGACAGCCTGAAGCTGGCCCAGGGTGTGGGCAAGGTGCGTGAAGCCGCCAGCAAAGCACTGGACCAGCGCGCCGTAGCCGCCAAGGCTGCAAAACCGGCCGCTGCCAAAGCACCGGCGAAAGCCGCCGCTACCAAGCCAGCCGCTCGCACCGCCGCCAAGCCAGCCGCCAAAGCCGCCACTGCCAAGGCGCCAGCCAAAGCTGCCGCTAAACCCGCTGCCGCCAAGGCGCCAGCCAAAACCGCCGCCGCCAAGCCTGCGGCCAAGCCAGCCGCCAAACCAGCCGCTGGCAAAGCTCCGGCCAAGGCTGCTGCTGCCAAACCCGCAGCCAAGCCAGCTGCTGCCAAAGCCCCGGCCAAGGCTGCTGCTGCCAAACCCGCAGCCAAGCCAGCTGCTGCCAAGGCACCCGCCAAGGCCGCTGCCGCCAAGCCTGCAGCCAAACCAGCTGCTGCCAAAGCCCCGGCTAAAACAGCAGCGGCCAAACCTGCGGCCAAGCCTGCGGCGAAACCGGCCGCTGCCACCAAGGCACCCGCGCGTGCCGCCGCCAAGCCCGCTGCAAAACCGGCGGTGAAAGCAGCCGCCAAGCCAGCAGCCGCCAAGCCAGCCGAAACCAAGCCGGCCACGGCTGCCACCAGCACGCCTGCTGCCGCGACCAATTCGGCCGCCCCGGCCCCGGCCGCTTCGGCACCTGCCAGCACCCCGGCTCAGGCGCCGTCTTCGGCCTCCTGAAGCGCTGCCGCCGCGACGCGCAATTGATGCAGCGCGCGGTGTTCTCGGGCCTGGTCCGGCGCTAGCCGGGCCAGCCAGTCGTCCGTGGGCTCGTGAGAGTCTGCGGGCCACTGTTGCGAAAGCGCCTGCAAGCGTGCCAGCAAGGTCTTCTCGGCCTGCAATTCCAGCCCCTTTACCTGCTCACGCAATGCCGCCAACAGCGCATCGTTGTGCGCTGCCGTGCGCCATTGTTGACGCAGGCCACGTAACGGGGCCACCACCTCACGCTGCCAAGGTTCGGCGATATCAACCAGGGCTTGCGCGCGCTGCTCAGTCACGGCCACGCCGCGTGCTTGCAGCCAGGTCGCACAGAGCAACAGGCAAACGTCGCCGCCCAGCGCTTGCACGCCAAGGCAGGCCTCTTCCACGCCGGGCCTGGCATACAAGGCCAAGGCGTGATTCCACAGGTCGGTGCACATGATTCCACTCACGCTACGGGCCGAGGAAGCTGGTAGACTCCGCGACCATCATGATCAGACTATCCAACCTCACTTTACAGCGTGGTCCGCAGCGCTTGCTAGAAGGCGCCGAGATGACCTTGCACGCCGGCCACAAGGCCGGTTTGATCGGCGCCAACGGCGCCGGAAAATCCAGCCTGTTCGCCTTGCTGCGCGGTGAGCTTTCGCCCGATTCCGGCGACTGCCAGCTGCCCGGCGACTGGCGCATAGCCCACATGCGCCAGGAGGTCGACACCCTCGACCGCTTGGCCGTGGACTATGTGCTCGATGGCGACGTGCGCCTGCGCAAGGTGCAGGCCGAGCTTGCCGTAGCCGAAACGGCGCATGACGGCACCGCCCTGGCCCGCCTGCACAGTGAGCTGGAAAGTGCCGACGGCTATACCGCCGATGCCCGCGCGCGCAAGCTGCTGGCAGGCCTGGGTTTCACCAACGAGCAGATGGACCGCCGTGTCGGTGACTTCTCCGGTGGCTGGCGGATGCGTCTGAGCCTGGCGCAGGCGCTGATGTGCCCGTCCGACCTGCTGCTGCTCGATGAGCCCACCAACCACCTGGACCTGGATGCGATCCTCTGGCTGGAAGACTGGCTCAAGGGTTACCCCGGCACCTTGCTGCTGATTTCCCACGACCGCGATTTCCTCGATGCTGTGGTCGACCACGTGCTGCACGTCGAGCAGCGCAAGCTCAACCTGTACAAGGGCGGTTACAGCGCGTTCGAGCGCACCCGTGCCGAGCGCCTGGCGCAACAGCAGCAAGCCTACGAGAAGCAGCAGGCCCAGCGCGCGCACATGGAAAAGTACATCGCCCGCTTCAAGGCGCAAGCCACCAAGGCCCGCCAGGCACAGAGCCGAATCAAGGCCCTGGAACGTATGGAAGAACTGTCGGCGGCGCATGTCGATTCGCCGTTCGATTTCGTCTTCCGCGAATCGCAGAAAATTTCCAGCCCGCTGCTGGACATGTCCGAGGGCTGTCTGGGCTATGGCGACAAAGCCATCCTGGAGAAGGTCAAGCTGCAGCTGGTGCCGGGTGCGCGCATCGGCCTGCTCGGCCCCAATGGTGCGGGCAAGTCGACCCTGATCAAGAACCTCGCCGGCGAGCTGGCACCGCTGTCGGGGCGCCTGGTCCGTGGCGAGAACCTTGCCGTGGGTTATTTTGCCCAGCACCAGCTCGACTCCCTGGACGACAAGGCCAGCCCGCTGCTTCACCTGCAGCGCATTGCCCCCACAGAGCGCGAGCAGACGTTGCGCGACTTCCTCGGCGGCTTCGATTTTCATGGCAACCGTGTCGACGAACCGGTGGTGAATTTCTCCGGCGGCGAGAAGGCCCGGCTGGCCCTGGCGCTGATCGCCTGGGAGCGGCCGAACCTGTTGCTGCTGGACGAACCGACCAACCACCTCGACCTGGAAATGCGCCTGGCCCTGACCATGGCCCTGCAGGAGTTCGCCGGTGCCGTGGTGGTGGTTTCCCACGACCGTCACCTGCTCAAGAGCACCACCGACGACTTCCTGCTGGTGGCCGACGGCAAGGTCGGTACCTTCGATGGCGACCTGGAAGACTACAGCCGCTGGCTGCTCGACTACCGTCAGCGCAGTGCGCCGGCCAGCAACGCCCCAGCCAACCCGGACAAGACTGACAAGAAGGCCCAGCGCCAGGCGGCAGCGGCCTTGCGTCAGCAGTTGGCACCGCACAAGAAAGCGGCCGACAAGCTGGAGGCCGAGCTCAACCAAGTGCACGGCCAGCTGGCCGAGATCGAGACCGCGCTAGGCGACAGTGGCGTCTACGAGGCGGCGCGCAAGGATGAACTGCGTGACCTGCTGGCCCGCCAGAGCAAGCTCAAGCAGCGTGAAGGCGAGCTGGAAGAGGGCTGGATGGAAGCCTTGGAAACCCTCGAAAGCATGCAGGCCGAGCTCGAGGCGCTGTCCTGATGGAGGAGTTGCGCTCGCTGCTGCCGGGGCAATGGATGGATACCTTCTGGCTGGGGTTGCAGATTCTGCTGATCCTGGCCGCCGCCTTCGTGCTGCAGCGCGTCATCGCCCGTGGCCTCAGCCGTCTGGGCCAGCGTTATCCATTGCCGCCGGAGTTGCTGGTGCCGGTGCGTGGCAGCCTGCGCTGGTTGATCATGGGCAGCGCACTGCTGTTCGTGCTGGAGCGCATGGGGGTTTCTGCGACGGTGCTGTGGACGGCGCTGTCCGGTTTCGTCGCGGTGGCCGCGGTGGCCTTCTTCGCCATGTGGAGCGTGCTTTCCAACCTGCTGTGCGCAGTGTTGATCTTCACCGTCGGGCCGTTTCGCATCGGCGATGTGGTGGAGTTGGTCGATACCCTGGACAAGCCTGGGGTCAAAGGCCGGGTCATAGCCATCAACCTGCTGTTCACCACGCTGATGGAATTGCCCGAGGCGGGCGGGGCGCTGGTGCAAGTGCCCAACAGCCAGTTCTTCCAGAAGTCGGTGCGGCGCTGGCGGGGGGCTGAAGTGCAGGGCCTGAACAGGGACTTGTCGAGCGAGTCTGACTGACCCCCTGACATTGGCCAGCAAAGAGGCCGCTACAACCCCCGCACACACTCAAAAAATCGCTGGTTATTTTTTCACCAACACCTTAGCTTAACGTTTTGCAACATATGTTCGAGCGAGGTGTGTGATGTCGATGGAAGTGTGGTTGGGCTTCTTTGCTGCGTGTTGGGTGATCAGCCTTTCACCGGGGGCCGGGGCGATTGCCTCGATGTCCAGCGGCCTGCAGTACGGTTTCTGGCGCGGTTACTGGAACGCCCTGGGCCTGCAGATTGGCCTGATTGTGCAGATCGCCATCATTGCCGCCGGTGTCGGCGCCATCCTTGCTGCGTCCGCCACTGCCTTCACGATCATCAAGTGGTTTGGCGTCGCCTACCTGGTGTACCTCGCCTACAAGCAATGGCGTGCGTTGCCGATGGACATGAGTGACGAGCCTGCCGTACGCCCCATCGGCAAACCGCTGAGCCTGGTGTTCCGTGGTTTTCTGGTCAACGTCAGCAACCCCAAGGCCTTGGTGTTCATGCTGGCGGTGCTGCCGCAGTTCATCAATCCCCATGAAGCGCTGCTGCCGCAGTACGTGGCAATCACCGTGACCATGATCACCGTCGACATGCTGGTGATGGCGGGTTACACCGGCCTGGCTTCGCGCGTGCTGCGCCTGCTGCGTACGCCCAAGCAGCAGAAGCGGCTGAACCGTACCTTTGCCGGGTTGTTCCTCGGCGCGGCGACCTTCCTGGCGACCCTGCGCCGCGCGCCTATCTGAAAAAAGCCCGCGAGTGATGGCACCGGCTTCGCCGGTGTTCGCGGGGCAAGTCGGATCGCCGCACCGCCGCTATTTCGGTTTTTCCACAAACCCCTTGAGCAAATCCAACGGCAGCGGAAACACGATGGTCGAGCTCTTGTCCCCGGCTATCGCCCCCAGCGTCTGCATATAGCGCAATTGCATGGCCCCCGGCTCCTTGCTGAGCATCTGCGCCGCCTGCATCAGTTTCTCGGACGCCTGCAATTCCCCTTCGGCATGGATCACCTTGGCCCGCCGTTCACGTTCGGCCTCGGCTTGGCGTGCGATGGCACGCACCATCGATTCATTGAGGTCGACGTGCTTGATCTCGACATTGGCCACTTTGATGCCCCAGGCATCGGTTTGCGCATCCAGCACTTGGCGTATGTCGGCGTTGAGCTGCTCGCGTTCGGCCAGCAGCTCGTCCAGTTCGTGCTTGCCGAGCACTGCGCGCAGGGTGGTCTGGGCCAGTTGGCTGGTGGCGACGAGAAAGTCCTCGACCTGAATGATGGCTTTTTGCGGGTCGAGCACGCGGAAGTACAGCACCGCATTGACCTTTACCGAGACGTTGTCGCGGGTGATCACATCCTGCGGCGGCACATCCAGCACGACCGTGCGCAGGTCTACCCGGACCATCTGCTGGATGACCGGGATCAGCAAGATCAGCCCCGGCCCTTTGACCTGCCAGAAGCGCCCCAGCTGGAACACCACGCCGCGCTCGTACTCTCGCAAGATACGGAACGCCGACAGCAACAGCACGCCCAGCAGCATCAGCAGGGCGCCGAAACCCAATTGCATGAACATCGTCATTCTCCTTGCGCCGAAGGTGCAGCGGCGCTTACCTCCAGCATCACGCCGCGACGCGCCATGACGCGCACGTGTTGGCCAGGTTGCAGTGGCGTCGCGCACTGTACCTGCCACTGTTCGCCCTGCGCCTGTACCGAGCCGCAGTACGGGTTGTCTGCCAGCACCTGGGTGACGGTGACCAGGCTGCCGACCAGCCCGGCATCACCGCTGACCAAGGCGCGTTTGCGCGTTTTCAGCGCCATGCCCAGCACGCCACCGATGAACAGCGCCGAAAGCAGCGCCAGGCTGGCGATCAACGCCAAGGGGATGCCAAAGCCGGGGGCATCGGTATCCATCAAGATGACCGCACCGACCACGAACGCAACGATGCCGCCAAAACCGACCACGGCAAAGCTGGGCAAGAACGCTTCGGCGATCATAAAGGCCAGCCCAAGCAAAATCAGCGCGACCCCGGCGTAGCTCACCGGCAGCAACTGCAGGGCATACAGCGCCAACAGCAGGCAGATGCCGCCGATCACGCCGCCAACGGCGGAGCCAGGGCTCATGAACTCGAACAGCAGGCCGTACACGCCGACCATGATCAGCATCAGCGCCACGCTGGGGTTGGTGATCACCGCCAGCAAGCGCGTGCGCCAGTCCGGCAGGTGCTCGACCAGGCTGGCATCGCGGGTGTGCAGTTGCCGTGGTTGGCCGGCAACCTCCAGCGTCTTGCCATCGAGCTGGCGCAGCAGGTCGGGCAGGTCGTTCGCCACCCAGTCGATTACCTTCAGCTGCATAGCCTCGCTGGCAGACAGGCTGACCGCTTCACGCACCGCCTTCTCCGCCCAATCGGCATTGCGCCCGCGCAGCTGCGCCAGGCCCCGTATGTAGGCGGCGGCGTCATTGACCTGTTTGCGGGCGAGGGTTTGCTCATCGTCACCGGGCCTGGCCTTGTCCTCCTTGGGGGCGCCGCCGATCTGCACCGGTGTGGCAGCCCCCAGGTTGGTCCCTGGGGCCATGGCTGCAACATGGCTGGCATAGAGGATATAGGTGCCAGCACTGGCAGCCCGCGCCCCGCTGGGGGCGACGAAGCTTGCAACTGGCACGGGGCTGGCGAGTATTGCCTTGATCATCTGGCGCATGGCGCTGTCCAGGCCGCCGGGCGTATCCATGCGAATGACCACCAGTTGCGCGCCCTGCGCCTGGGCCTGGTTCAGGCTGCGCACCAGGTAGTCTGCACTGGCCGGGCCGATGGCATCGTCGATGCTCAACACCCAGACCGCTCCGGGCGCGGCCTGGCCGCTCGGCGTCAACCCGAGCAGCATCAACAGCAACAGCCAGCGCCACCAGCGAGCGGCCACCTGTCGTCACCTCGTTCGCCTCTATTACACAAGTTTAGTCATGGCTGGCGGCCCAAGGCCTAAAATTGAAGATTGGGGGTAACTGCGGAGGTGCATCATGCGCATGGCAAAGACGCTGCAGGCTCGCCTGGACAAGGCCAACTGCGACTACGACATCATTCCCCATCCACATTCGGCCACCAGCCTGGAATCGGCCCGCACGGCCGGCGTACCCGCCGAGCGGGTCGCCAAGTCGGTAATGCTCGATGACCGGCATGGCAACTACATCATGGCCGTGCTACCGGCCAACCGGCACCTGGACATGAGCAAGGTACGCATGTCCGGCGCCTGGCAACTGACCCGCGAAAGCGGCTTGCCGAGCCTGTTCGGTGATTGCGAACGGGGGGCGGTACCGGCGCTTGGCGATGCCTACGCGATAAAAATGATGCTCGACCCGACCCTTACCCGCCAAGGTGATGTCTACCTGGAGGCAGGTGACCACGATCACCTGATCCACATGAGCATGGAGCAGTTCATGAAGCTGGTACCGCACGCCGAAGTGCGTGAGCTGTGCTGATGTTCTCAAACCAATGCCGGGCGGGCGTCGTGGACGGCCTGGCCGGCTTTCAGGAGGAACCATGGAAGCACCTACCCACCCATTTGCAGACCTTTTCAAACAGCTGGGCTTGCCTGAAGATGCCTTGAGTATCGATCAATTCATCACCAGCCATTCACCGCTGCAAAACGAGATCAAGCTGGTGGATGCCCCGTTCTGGACCGACGCCCAGCGCAATTTCCTGAAGGACAGCATCAATGAAGATGCCGATTGGGCGGTGCCCTTTGACCAACTCAACGAAGCGTTACGTCGCCCCCGAAAATAAAGCGCCGAGCGGCACCTGACGAGTGATTGGCCGTTGCTATGCTCAGGAAAACAATAAGGGGATAGCGCGATGAAAGATCCCTACGCACCAGGCTTCTGGTGCTCCGTGACGATCCTGGGCACGCTGACGGCCAGTTACTTCTATGGCATCAGGCAGACGCAACAGATGAACCAGGCGGTGCAGTTTCTCTACGCCGCCGCCGCGGTCACCGTGGCGGTTGCGCTGGTGGCGCTGACCTGGATCGCCTGGCAGCACTTGCACCTGAACAAGCGCGAAGTGATTCAGGGGCGAACGTTGCTGACCATCTGGAACACCAAGGTGGCCCTGCGCCGGGTCGAAACGGTGTTCGACCGCTATTTCTGGGGTAGCTACTGGCATTCCGGGCGTACGTTCGAAGAGGTCATGGGCGAGCTCAAGGGCACGCCCCTGGAGCAGAGCCTGGATGCCCTCAAGCGCCAGTGCCGGGCGCTCGACCGCGAAATCCACGATCATCAACACCATTGGCTGGCCAACGCGCGGGACTTATCCAGTGTGGCGGCGGCCATGGCCCGTGAGCGCTACCAGCTCGACCTGGGCGAGCCCACCTGTACCGGCAACGGTACCACCGCAGTGCTCAATCGCGACCTTGAAGTGCTGGTGTATACCTGGTCGGCGCGCCTGCGCAGCTTCGACCATCAACTGGACGAACTGGAGCGCGCCTACCATTGACGCGGTTCATTCGCCGCGGATGTACTGCTCCAGCTGCAGGATCAGGTTGGCCTGCTCGGCAATGGTTTCCTTTACCAGGTCGCCGATCGACAACAGGCCGAGCAGCTCGCCGTTGCTGACCACCGGCAGGTGACGCAAATGCAGGTTGGTCATCTGGTTCATGCAGTATTCCAGGTTGTGCTTGGGTTCGACCGTGATTACCGGGGCACTCATGATCTCGCGCACCGGTGTTGCCGCTGACGAACGGCCCTTGAGCACCAGCTTGCGGGCGTAATCGCGTTCGCTGACGATGCCCACCACCTGGTTGTTCTCCACCACCGGCAGTGCGCCGATATTCTTCTCCGCGAGCAGCTTGAGGGCCTCCAGCACCGAGTCGTCAGGGCCGATGGTGTAAACGGTCTGGTGTTTCGACTTGGTTTTGAGGATTTGTTCGACGTTTTTCATACGGGCCTCTGCGGTGGAAAAAGCGTTGTCTCCAAGTAAATAAAGCATCCGGCACGGCGCTCTGCACGGCAATGCAGGAAACGGCATGGAGGCGATTGAAAAACGTCATGGTTGAGCCGATTGCGTACTTCGCGCAGGAGGCAGGCCAGATATAGTGTGCTGGCGACCTTCCTGGGGGCGGCAATGTTCCCAATAATCTGTGACAATGCATGTCAAGTTGCCATCATCTAGACCTCGTTCGGCAAGGAGCCGCAATGCAAAGTATGTTTCGCCTTACAGCGCTAAGCTGCGCCTTCATGATCGCTGCCGGTTGCAGCAGCCAACAGAGGGAGAGTATTTCCAAGACTGTAAAAGACATTGGCAAGGACTACGGCCTGCCAGTGCTCTGTGGTGTCGGGGCCGTGGCCGGGGGGGCTGCCGGTTATGCCCTCAAAGGCAAGGACGGCATCTTGCCCGGCGCCGCAGCTGGCGGCGCCTTGGGTTGCGTCGTCGGTTATGTGTGGCAGTCCCGCCTGCAGGAGCTTGACCGCATCGCCAAGGAAGAAAACCTGAAGATCACCACCGAGCAGTTGACGGTCGCCTCGGCCGCCGTGGTAACGGCGGTGCCTGAACAGGCAGGCCTGGTGACTCAGATCGAGGACACCGGCATGTTCGCCACCGGTTCCGACCAACTGACCGCAAGCGGCCAGCGGGCCGTGGCCAAGCTGGCGCAGATGTATGCCAAGCCTGCGGCCAGCGACAAGCAGGCTGCCGCCAAGGAGGCGCAAGCACGTCGCCTGCTGATCGTTGGCCACAGCGATGCGGTGGGTAATGCCGAGTTCAACCAGAAGCTGTCCGAGCGCCGCGCCAAGACGGTCGGCAAGGTCATGCTGCAGGCCGGCATCCCGGCCGGCGCGATCTACTACCAAGGGGCTGGGGCATCGCGCCCGATCGCCGACAACAGCGACCCGCTGCTGCGTGGCAAGAACCGCCGCGTGGAAATCGTCGAGCTGGCAAACGAACAGGCCCTGGTAATGCGTGCCCAGGCCGAAGCGAGCAACACCCGCTACCTGCACTACGGCACCTCGACCGCCGCCAAGCCCCGTCAGGCGGCCACCACGGCGCAAGCGAGCAGCAAGCCTGCGCCGACCAAAGCCACCACGGCGCAGCGTACGCCTGCCGCGACCAGCACCAGCACCAGCACCAGCACCAGCACTGCCAAGGCCGTTGCTGGCGCACGACCGCAAGTCGATTTCGCGGGTACGCCGGTTGCCAGCTACAACTGGACCATGGCCCAGAACATCAAGCCGAAACAGAGCGGTTTCACGCTGATCAGCAGCGCCTACGCGGCGCAGATGCCGATGTCCAGCTGCGAAGCCGACCGGCCACGCAATGCCGGTGAAGTGCTGAGCATGGCCAATGACCAGCCCTTGCAGCGGCGCGCCACCAAGGACTATCTGCCGGGCTACAACAACCGTGTCTGGGCCAACTTGGTCAACGGGCACCTGGTGACCGTGTCGCCGGTCTCGATCTTGCGCGAGAACGCCCGGGTCGATCGCCAGCCGATCCTTCAGCTGGTCGAAGACTACAAGCTGCCCACCCAGCACAAGACGCGGACGATGAACGCCGTGGCCAACACCTATGAAGGCGAAAGCGAAGTGCTGTACCGGGTCTTCGCCAGTGATGCCCAGGCCTCGATTTCCTGCATGGATATCGTGTTCAGCAAAGGCAACGCCGAAGTCAACGAGGGTGCCTTGTTCTATGCCGCCGGCAGTGACGCGTATGTCGCTTCCTACAAGCCGATCCCGGCCAAAAAATAAATCCCCGTCAAGGACGTCCTGAATGGAAGACTTTTCGCTTGCTGCACTCAAATCGCTGATTCTCGCTAATCAGTTGCTTTCCGCTGGCCTGCTTTCGCTGCTGATCACGGCGGTGATCGTGCGTAACTACTGGGAAGAGGTGTCCTACTTTCTGATCCGTGTCTGGCACAGCTTCCCCTTGATCGGCACGGTGGCGCGCTTGTCGCGCAAGCCAGCTTCGGTCGACGGTGACGGCTGGATCAACCACGAAGTCAACCTGGCGAACGTGTACAACAAAAAATTCAAGCTGTACGCCAAGGACGCGAACGCCTACAGCGCCTACCTCGATTACCTGTCCAAGGCTGGTGAGGCCGGGCGTTCTGCGCGCCCGTGGTGGGTATTGGCGGTAGTACTGATGTTGGTGGTGGTCGAGGCCATGGGCTTCGCCTATGTGGTCGCCGGCTGGGTGAACATGGATGCCTCCACCAACGACCGTCATTGGCTGACCGCTTTTGTGGCGATCCTGCTGGCCGTCGCCTCGGCGTTTCTTGCCGAAGCCGCCGGGCACGCGTTGCACCACAACAGCCTGGTCGCCCGCGCCCGCCACTGGTGGCAAGGTGAAGAGCCCTCCAAGCGCTCCCGCTCCCTGAAGTCCAACAAAGCGATCAACCTGGAAGACTCGTTCGACGACTCGGACAAGCCTGACTACGAGCAGCTGCTGGCCCGCGTAAAGGATGTAAACGCCAACGTCACGCGCAAGTTCTTCTGGTTGATCACTTGTGGTGTGTTCGTGGTTGCCATGGCCATCGGCGCCTTCGTCATCCGTTCGGCCACCCTGGACAGCATCGAGACCGAAATGGTCAACGGCATGCGTGCCGAAGCGTCCTCGCAAAGCAGCACTGCAGGTTCGCCATTCGACCTGCCGGCAGAGTCCCAGGCCATCAACGATGAAGCGGATAACGCCACCATCGACGACAAGATGCAGGCGATCCGCAAGGCCAGCCTGACCACCTATGTGATGCTGTCGCTGATCTACGTGGCGATTCAAGGCATCAGCCTGTGGTTGGCGAGCCGCTACTTCTTCGCCGGTACGCACTCGCATACCGCCTGGCAGCGTACCCACAAGTACGCCACCTCCGAAGAGATGCTCGATGCAATGGATCAGCAGCGTTCGGCCATCGCCAGCCATGCCGATGACAAGCTGCGTCGCCTGCAGACCTTGTTGTCCAGCCGCGATCACACCGATGCCAACGTGCTGACTGCGTTGGACGGGGAAAATACCGCCCGCCGCAATTTCCTGAGTTTCGTCGAGCACAAGGCAGACAAAATCTCGGAGAAGCCGGAAAAGCCAGTTCGGCCCGTTGAAGCCGTTGCGCCAGCTGCGGTCGCCGTCGCAGCAGCGCCGGTCGAGCCCCGGCCTGCCGTTGCCCCAGCTGCCCCAGCTGCCCCAGTTGCGGCAGTGGTCGAGCCGGCCGCTATCAAGGCGTCGGACTTCCACGATGTCACCGGCCTGCCGGAAGAAAGCCTGGCCGCCGCCAGCCGTGCGCTGAATGTCAGTGAGGCGCAACTGCGTGATATCCGCGAGCAACAGCAGGCGCTGAAGGCGCTTGGCCTGTTCCCGGCGAACAAGGAGGGCATGCTGTCATGAGGCTTGCCAAGGCCCTGATCCTTGCGCTGGCGCTGCCGTGTGCAGCGCTGGCCGCCGAACGCAACGACCTGCAGAGCTGCTACACGCGCAACGGCCTGGCCGATATCAAGCCAGCAGGGACCGGCCGCGAGCTGGTGGTGATCATCGATCAGACCATCCCGATGCCTGAAGACCTGCAGCGCAGCAGCTGGGGCCAGATCGACCGGTTCGTGCAGCCGGGCGATCGCGTCAGGCTGTATACCTTCTCGGCGTTCCTGCCGGGTGAGTATCAGCGCCTGGTGTATGCCGGGGAGCTGGACATGCCGTTGCAGGGCGAGGTGCGTGACGATGTGAACATGCGCAAACTGCGTGGCCTGGACCAGTGCCTGGCGACCCAGAAAAAAGCCTTTCAGGCAGGCTTTGGCGGCTTGTTCGTGAAAGGCCTGCGTGAAGCCCGCCAGGACATCCCCAAGAGCGAGATCATGAACACGCTGCGCCGCGTGGGTGAAGACATGGGCAAGGAGCAGGGTGTCCAGGAGCGGGTGGTGTACCTGATTTCGGACATGCTCGAGCATTCCGACTACACCAGCTTCTACGCCGCCAATCAGATCAAGCAGCTGGATGTCGCCAGCGAGCTCAAGCTTGCGCAAAGCAAGGGGCTGTATGCGGACCTGCAGGGTGCACGGGTGTATGTGTCTGGCGCAGGCCTGGTCACCGACGCGGTGAAGCATGCCTACCGTTCCGGCAAGACCATGGATGCGCTGAACAACTTCTGGGCGCAGTACCTGAATGCGTCCAACGCGACGCTGGAAGGCTTTGGTACACCGAGCCTGAGCACCGACCTTCGGTAATCAGACACTGGGGCCGCGCTGCGGCCCCAGTGCGCTTGCTTACAGCTTCGGCATCTGCCCGATGCGCGCGACCATCTCGCTCACTACCTGCAGATCCAGCATGAACTGCTCCACGGTCTTGAACTCGTTGTCGTTATGCCCGGTGTACTTCACATCAGGCATGGCCAGGCCGAATTGCACGCCGTTGGGCAGGTCATGCACCGAGGTGGCACCCGCCGAGGTGCCGAACTCATGTTTCATGCCCAGGTTTTCGCTGGCCACGGCCAGCAGGGCCTTGACCCATTCGCCTTCCGGGTTGCGGAACATCGGCTCGTCGAGGCTGTAGTCGAAGGCGACCGGGACATGGCGGGTGCTGGTCCATTTGCCCAGTCTGGCTACCAGTTCCTGCTTGATCGTGGCGACCGGCTTGCCTTTCGGGATGCGCAGGTTCACCGCCAGTTTCAGCCCCTTGTCATCCACGCCGACGAAGGTCAGCGAGGCGGTCAGCGGGCCCATGAACGCATCTTCGAAGCCTACGCCCAGCTTCTTGCCCAGGTAGTCCAGGCCCCAGTTGTCGTTGGCATAGCGAGCGGCGTCGGTGAACTGGTTGTGCTTGAGCGGCACCTGTTGGCCCAGGCCATCGATGAACACCAGCATGCGCGCCACCGGGTTGACCCCAGATTCGGGCTCCGAAGAGTGGGCCGAGACGCCGGTGACGGTCAGCAGCACGTCCTTGCCGGCCACCTTGGCGTCGATCTTGAAGTCACCGCCATTGCCCTTCACGTACTCGGCACCGGCCTTGTTCAGGCTTGCTGCCAGTTCAGCCGGCTTGTCGCTGGCCAGGGTGGCTACCGAGGTGGTGGGGATCTGGTTGGTGGCCAGGCCGCCGGTGAGGTGGGTGATTTCAGCGCCCTGGCCGCTGGCGGCGCGTTTGTCGAAGCTGGCCATCACCGTGCCGTAGCCCTTCTCGGCTATCACCACCGGGTAGCCGCCATCGAGCGCCAGGTTGTAGTCGGGCGTCGGGTTGCGCTCGAAGTAGTAGGGGATGGCATCCCCGCTGGTCTCTTCGGTGGTGTCCACCAGCAGTTTCAGCTGCCGGGCCAGGGGCAGGTTTTCGTCCTTGGCCACCTTCAGTGCATACAGCGCCACGACGATGCCGTTCTTGTCGTCTTCGGTGCCACGGCCGTACATGCGGTCACCTACCAGGGTGACCTTGAACGGGTCGAGGCGGGTGCCATCGTCCAGCTTCCAGTTGTCCGGGTTGACCGGCACCACATCGGCGTGGGCATGGATGCCGACCACTTCCTTGCCTTCGCCGAGGGTGATCTCGTAGACCCGGTTGTCGACATTGCGGAACGTCAGGCCAAAGCCTTCGGCCAGGGCTTTGATCTTGTCGGCGATCTTCAGGAATTGCGGGTTCTCGTGCTGCGGCACACCGTCGACGCTGAAGGTGGGGATGGCCACCAGTTCACGCAGGGTTTCGGTGGCGGCCTTGCCGTACTTGATGCGGGTATACAGGCCCAGCAGGCGGTTGATCTCGTTTTGCTGTTCGACGGCCAGGGGTTTGTTGGCCAGGTAGGCGCTCAGCGTATCGCCGAGGTTGTCGGCCTTGGCCAGGTCGCTGCCGTTGAGCTTGCCGATGAACTGCTTGAAGTCCGCAGGGTCGGTGCCGTCGTAGGCCTTGATGATGGCCGCAGATTGTTGCTGGGAGAGGTTGGCCTGGGCCGGCACGCTGAACAGGCCGATACTGGCCAGCAGCAGTGAGGTTGCGGTGAGTTTTTTCAGGTGCATGGGTGCGCGCATTCCTTCGCGAATCGTTGTAGGGAGGTACCCGTTCGAAAAACGGGAAGGTGCCCACGCTAACACCAATGCTCTGCGGTACGGGAGTACCAGAAACGCGACATGTCGCACAAACGAAAAAGCCCCGGGAATAATCCCAGGGCTTTCGAAGATGGCGCACTCGGCGGGATTCGAACCCACGACCCCTGCCTTCGGAGGGCAGTACTCTATCCAGCTGAGCTACGAGTGCAACGCGCACGCATGATACCCATCTGTTTCGGTTGCGTCCATCGCCTTGATCTGTGGCTGTTTTTCCCCGGGGTGATCCTGTGGCAGCGCGCGCTAGCCATTCATAGCGCAATCAGTTCAGGCCGCAGCCCTTCGACCCGGCGCGCCGGTTGCGGCAGGTAACCACCGTCACCGGTGATCTGGTGCAGCACCTTTTCGCGCAGCCCATGCAATGCCACGCCCGTACGCAGCCGCGGGTGCGGCAGATCAATCTCGACCACCGACTTGATCCGCCCCGGCCGTGGTTCCAGCACCACCACCCGGTCAGCCAGGTACGTCGCCTCCTCGGCATCGTGCGTCACCAACAGGGTGGTGATGCCGGCGCGTTCACGAATCGCCAGCAGTTCATCCTGCAGTTGCTGGCGGGTCAGTGCATCGAGGGCACCGAAAGGCTCGTCGAGCAGCAGAATACGCGGGCTTGCCACCAACCCGCGGGCAATCGCGACGCGCTGGGCCATGCCACCGGAAAGCTGGTGTGGGTAAGCCGATTCGAACCCGCTGAGCCCGACCAGCAAAACGAACTCATGCACCCGCCTGGCGCGTTCGCCCTGGGTGAGCAACTCGTTGACCAGCCCCAGGGCGATGTTCTGCTCCACCGTCAGCCAAGGGAACAGGCGGTGTTCCTGAAACACGATGCCGCGCTCGCCACCGATGCCCCTGACCGGCTGCCCATCGACGCGGATGCTGCCGCTGTAGTCGGTGTCGAGCCCGACCAGCAGGCGCAGCAGGGTGGACTTGCCGCAGCCGGACGCACCCACGATGGCGATGAACTCGCCTTGGTTGATCGCCAGGTTGAAATCGCGGATGGCCTCGAACGGTTGGCCATCGACGCTGAAGACTTTACCGACCCCCTCGAAGCTGACCAGCGGCGGGGAGACGTCGGCCTGGTTGGCGGCGGGCAGGTGCGAGGTGTTGAAGGCGTTCATGCAGTTCTCCAGCGCGTGGCGCGCGATTCGAGGCGTTGTCCGAGGGTGCCGAGCAGGGCGCCGACCAGGCCGATCAAGACCATGGCAGCCATCACCTGGTCCATGCGAAACAGCTGTTGCGCACCGATCATCAGGCTGGCGATGCCGCCGTCTGAGGGCATGAAGTATTCCGCGCCGATGGTGCCCAGCCAGGCATAGATCAGCGACAGGCGCAGGCCGGCAAAAATCGCCGGTGCGGCGCCCGGCAGCACCAGCCGGTGTAGGCGTTCCAGCAGGCCCAGGCGCAAGGTGCGGGCCGCCTCACCCAGCTGTGGCGACAACCCGGCGATGCCACGCTGGGTAGCGATCAGCAGCGGGAAGAACGCAGCCAGGGCCACAAACACGGTCTTGGCGCCTTCGCCCAGGCCGAACCAGGCGGTGAGCAGCGGCACCCAGGCGAACAACGCCACCTGGCGCACGGCGGTCAGGCTTGGCCCGAACACGCGTTCGGCATGGTGTGAAAGCCCGAGCAGCACGCCCACCAGCAAGCCCGCGCCGCCGCCAAGGGCCAGGCCGCTCAGGGTACGTTGCAGGCTCAGCAGCAACGCCTCTGTCAGCGTGCCGTCCGCCAGCCCGCTGAACAGGGTCCGCAGCACGCCCAGGGGCGAGGTGAGAATGTTCTGGTCGATCCAGCCAAGGCTGCTGCTGGCCTGCCACAGGGCCAGCAGCGCGGCCGGCAGCAGCAGGCTCTGCCAACCCTTGGGGATGGGGCCGCGCTGTTGCTCGCCGGTGGCGGGTTGCGGCCAGAACAACAGGCGTTTCTCCAGGCGCGAGAAGCCTTGCTCCATCAGCGCTCCGACCAGGCCGATGACCAGGATGCAGAGCAACACCAGGTCGAGCATGAACAGTTGCCGGCCCCACACCATCAGGTAGCCGATGCCTTCGCTGGAGGCCAGCAGCTCCACGGCCAGCAACGACGTCCAGCCGGTGGCCAGGGCCAGGCGTACGCCAGTCAGAAAGGCGGGCAGGGCGGCAGGCAGCAGCAGGCGCAGGAACCACAAGTGGCGTGGCAGGCGCAGGGCCGCTGCGGCTTCACGCAGTTTGGGCTGGGCATCGCGCACGCCAACCAAGGTGTGCAGGGTGACAGGAACCACCACGGCTTTTACCAACACCACCAGCTTGAGCAACTCGCCGATGCCGAAGAACAGCATGAACAGCGGAATCCAGGCCAGGGTCGGGATTTGCGCCAGCGCCACGAAGGTCGGCAGCACCAGCGTCTGTGCCCGCCGCGACGACCCCAGCCAGGTGCCCAGCAGCAGCCCGCTGGCAATACCGACCGCCAACCCCCAGAACAGCCGCTGCAAACTTATCCACAGGTGCCCCCAAAGCTCCCCCGAACCAAACTCCACCGCGCTCTGCCACACCAGCGCCGGCGCCGGCAGTATCTGCTCGCTCATCCAGTGTTGCTGGCTGGCGACCCCCCACAACAGCGCGATCACCCCCGGCAATACCCACGAAAGGTATGCGCCCTTGTAGGAGCGGCCTTGCGTCGCGAAAGGGCTGCGCAGCGGCCCCCGACGCCGCCCCCGCCCCCAATTCAGAATTCCATTCATCGCCATCTCTCAAAGCGTTTTCACGTTATGCACTAATGGAATAAAAAATTAATCAGTGCGCATTTCAAGAGATAAGAACACGCACACCCCGCCTACGGAAGCCCTCTGCCGTTGCGTTTTCCTCATATTTTCCATGCGTTCTCCGCAAGCCCTCCGCGGCCCCGCACACCGCTTGGTTTATGCCTTCTGGTTACTAAAAAATGAAGTTTTGATCTTTGTATGTTCTAACCAGTCCCGCCTAGCTTCTGCCCAAAGCGCCGGCCATCGTCGGTGGCAGCCTGCCAAGGAGCCTTGCCATGAACACCCCCATCCGCCACCTGATCACCGCCCTTGGGCTGGTCTTCACCCTCAACGCTCACGCGCTTGAATCGGCCAAGCCAGAGAGCATCCGCATCGCCGTCCCCGACCTGAGCGCAGGCAGCAAGCACAGTGCCGGCGGCGTGGTCGATGTGTTGCGTGACCAGCAACTTCTAGAGAAGGAGTTCGCCAAGGATGGCATCCGCATCGACTGGCACTTCTTCAAGGGCGCGGGCCCGGTGGTGAATGAGGCGTTGGCCAACGGCCAGGCCGACTTCGCCTACCTGGGCGACCTGGCTGCGATCGTCGGCAAGGCCAATGGCCTGGATACCCGCGTGCTGTCGGCCGGTGTGCGTGGGGTGAAAAGCTACCTGGGTGTGGTGCCGGGGTCTGGCATCAACACCCTGCACGACCTCAAGGGCAAGCGCGTGGCGGTGTTCCGCGGTACCGCCAACCAGCTGTCGTTCGCCAGCGCGCTGGCCAGCCAGGGGTTGTCCGAGCGTGACCTGAAGGTGATCAACCTGGACTTCAACGCCGCCAACGCCGCACTGGCCGCCAAGCAGATCGACGCCACCTGGGGCCTGTCCAATCTGCTCTCGCTGCGTGAACGCGGCTTGGTCGAACTGCCCGTCAGTTCGCGTGACCTGCAAGGCGCCGGCAGCACCCAGGCGGTACTGCTGGGTACCGGCGCGTTCATCCGCCAGCACCCCGACCTGGTGCAGCGCCTGGTCAATGCCCAGGAACAGGCCACCGAGTGGCTGCGCGACGAACACAACCGTGATGCCTACGTCGACCTGGTGGCGAATAACGCCAGCTGGCCGCGCAGCATTCTCAGCGACGACCTGGCCCAGGAAAGCCTCGCGCATTACTTCGACCCACGCCTGGACGCCGACTTCCTGGCCCAGCTGCAGCAGGGCGTCGACCTGGCTGCCAAGGAGCGCCTGATCCGCCGCGGCTTCCAGGTTGCCGACTGGGTCGAACCACGTTTTCTCGACGCCGCACTGCAACAGCAACAGGCCGTGCAGGCCGCCCGCTGACCTTCTGAACCGACAACAACCGTAAGGACCACGACCATGAGCAATGCCGCCCTGGCCACCGCGCCACTCGCCCTTGAACTCGATATTCACCCGGTTGCCGGCCGTATCGGCGCCGAGATCCGCGGGTTGAAGCTTTCTGCCGACCTGGATGCCGCCACTGTAGAGGCCATTCAGGCCGCCTTGGTCCAGCACAAGGTGATCTTCTTCCGTGGCCAGACGCACCTGGACGACCAGAGCCAGGAAGGCTTCGCCAAGCTGCTTGGCGAGCCGGTCGCGCACCCCACGGTGCCGGTGGTAGATGGCACCAGCTACCTGCTGCAGCTTGACGGTGCCGAGGGCCAGCGGGCCAATTCCTGGCACACCGACGTGACTTTCGTCGATGCCTACCCCAAGGCTTCGGTCCTGCGCAGCGTGGTGGCGCCGACGTCCGGTGGCGATACCGTCTGGGCCAACACGGCGGCAGCCTACCAGGAACTGCCCGAGCCGCTGCGCGAGCTGGCTGACAAGCTGTGGGCGGTGCACAGCAACGAATACGACTACGCATCCATCAAACCTGACGTCGACCCGGCCAAGCTTGAGCGCTATCGCAAGGTGTTCACCTCGACGGTGTACGAGACCGAGCACCCGGTAGTGCGCGTGCACCCGATCAGCGGTGAGCGGGCGCTGCAGCTGGGGCACTTCGTGAAACGCATCAAAGGGTATTCGCTGGCCGACTCACAGCACCTGTTTGCGGTGCTGCAAGGGCATGTCACGCGTTTGGAAAATACCGTGCGCTGGCGCTGGCAAGCGGGGGATGTGGCGATTTGGGACAACCGCGCGACCCAGCATTATGCGGTGGATGACTACGGCACCCAGCCGCGGATCGTGCGGCGGGTCACCTTGGCGGGTGAGGTGCCGGTTGGGGTGGATGGGCAACTGAGCCGCACCACGCGGAAGGGGTGAGCCTGTTGGGGCCGCTTTGCGGCCCTTTCCGACCGGTCCGGCGCCCCGGCAAGGCCGCGCCTACAGGGGTATGCCGGTCATACCTCTGTATCACAGGCAATCAACTGCCTGACCAACCCCTGCGCCAACGGCGACAGCCCATACCCCACTCGGCTCACCACCCCATAGCGGGTATAGAACGCCTCTTCCTGCTCCGGCGCCAGGTCTGCAAGCTTCAGCGCCACCAGTCCCCCATCCCGCTGATACGGCCGCAGGTTGGCATTGCAGGCAATGCCGATGGTGTCCGAATGCATCACCACGTTGAGCAGCGCATAGCCGTGTTCGCATTCCACCGAGGGCAGAAAGTCCTGTCGCCCGCTGAGGTCGCTGAGGATCTTGCGAATGTTCGGTGGGCGCAAGGTGGTGGCCAGCGGGTACTCGAACAGGTCCCGTGCCTGCACGGCCGGGCGGGTGGTCAGCGGGTGCCCGGCGCGGCAGCAGAAGTGCCAGCGCTGCGGCGTCAGCTTGTGCACGCGGTAATCCGGGTCTGACTCGAACTGGCGCGTGTCGGCGACAAAGAATTCGATCTCTTCGGCAATCAGCCGACGGTTCAGCGCCTGCCAGTTATCCACCTGAAAACACGTGCGCGCCGCCGGGTATTCAGCCACGAAACGCGCCACCGCCCGCGGCACCAAGCCCCCGGCCGGCGCGGGGCCGGAGCCGAAGCGCACCACACCGGTGGTGGCACCGTTGAACTGGTGGATCTCGTTGACCAGGTTGTGCGCCCCGTGCACCAGCCGGCGCGAATGTTCCAGCACCAGCAAGCCTTGGCGGGTGGGGGCCAGCTCTTTGCTGGCGCGGTCTACCAGTCGGCAGCCGATGTTGTGCTCAAGGGTCTGGATGCTGCGGCTGAAGGCCGATTGCGAGAGGTTAACCGCGGCCGCCGCAGCCACGAAGCTGCGGTGCTCGACCAGGGCAATGTAGTGGCGCAGCTGACGGAGATCGATATGCATTTTCTACATTAAAACCTTCGGTCAAATGCAATTGCTGACAAGGGTGAGTCCCCTTATAAAGGGTCTTACTTATTCCACTAAATATGAATTACAAATATTTATATCACTTAAAAGAATATAAGCCCGACTGACCGCGATTCGGTTCCGCCAACGGAAATGCTCGCCCAGGGCCCATGCCTCAAGGAGCATCAGCATGTCCCGAGTTTCCCGTTGGCCTGCGCGCGCATCGCGGTTCACCCTGCAACCCCTGGCCGCCGGCGTGCTGCTGGCGGCATCCAGTGGCAGCTTCGCCGAAACGCCTGCCACTACCGCCCCCGCCGTGGAGCAGGAAGCCAAACTTGGCACTGTTACCGTCAACGCCCGCCGGCGTGAGGAAACCGCGCAAAGCGTGCCTACACCGATCAGCGTGCTGAACAGCGAAACCCTGGAAACCCAGCGCATCTACCGCGTGCAGGACCTGCAGCAGCTGGTGCCGAGCACCAACGTCGCTTATGTGCATGCGCGTCAGTCGAGCATCTCGATTCGTGGCCTGGGTAACAACCCGGCCAGCGATGGCCTGGAAGGCAGCGTTGGCATCTACCTGGACAACGTCTACCTCGGCCGCCCCGGCATGGCGGTATTCGACCTGCTGGATGTCGAGCAGCTTGAAGTGCTGCGCGGCCCGCAAGGCACGCTGTTCGGCAAGAACACCACCGCCGGCGTGCTCAACATCACCACGCGCAAGCCGACCTTCCACCGCGAGGGCAGCATTCAGCAGTCCATCGGTGAGGACGGTTACCTGCAGACCCAAGGCAGCTTCTCGGGGCCGATCAGCGACACCTTGGCCGGGCGCATCAGCGCTTACCGCAGCGAAGACGATGGCTATGTGAAAAACATCCACAACGGCGACGACCTCAACGGCGGCAAGCGCCAGGGCTTTCGCACTCAACTGCTGTTCAAGCCCAGCGAAACCTTCAACCTGCGCTGGATCGGCGAGTACAACGAAGAAGACTCCAACAACGGCATCCTCAGCCTGTACAGCACTGGCCCCACCCTCAATGGCGTCAACCGCTACGAGAGCCTGGCCGCCCAGGCCGGCGCGACACTGGTGTCGGGCAAGGACCGCAAGGTCAATTTCGACGCCGACCAGCAGGTAACGGTGTTCCAGGGGGGCACCTCGGTAGAGGCCAACTGGACCCTGCCCAATGATTTCACCCTGACGTCGATCACCGCCTACCGCTGGTGGGACTTCACCCCGCGCAACGACGATGGCCTGGACGTGCCGGTGTTCTACAGCGCCGGGGTGTCGGTGCGCGACAAGCAGTATTCGCAGGAAATTCGCCTGGCTTCGCCCACCGGTGGCGCCTTCGACTACGTGCTGGGCGCGTACTACTTCAAGCAGGACCTGGACAACACATCGTTCACTTACTACGGCCCCCAGGCAGATACCTGGAACCTCACTCCGGCTGGCGCCCTGAACAACGTCAACACCTTGGGTGACGGGCACATCGACACCGACAGCTATGCGCTGTTCGCCCAGGGCACCTGGCACGTCACCGACCGCCTCGACTTCACCGCCGGCATCCGCGGCACCTACGAAGAGAAGAGTGCCTGGGTGACCCGCGATGCACCAACCGGCGGCGCGGCGGTCACCGGCGCGGCAGCAGCGGCGCGTCAGGGCCGGGTGGGCGCCTATGACTCGGGCGACCTCAACCAGTACAGCTTCAGCCCCTCTGGCCTGCTTGGCCTGAGTTACCGCTTCAACGACCAAGTACTGGGCTACGCCACCCTGACCCACGGTGAGAAGTCCGGTGGTATCAACCTGACCGTCGGCGCTGCGCCGCGCCTGGGCACTGACTCGCTGCTGGTGGGGACCGAGCGGGTCAACAATGCCGAGGTCGGGGTCAAGAGCACGCTGTTCGACGATCGCCTGCAGCTCAACGCCAACCTGTTCTGGGCCGAAGTGCATGGCTACCAGGCCAACGTGTATGACCAGGTCAACCGCGTGCAGTACCTGGCCAACGCCGGGCGCGTGCGTTCGCGGGGCCTGGAGTTCGAGGCCACGGCGCTGCCGGTGCGCGGCCTCACGGTCAACTTCAACGGCTCATGGAACGACGTGCGCTACACCGAGTACGACGATGCGCCATGCCCGCCAGAGGTCAGCCTGGCCAATGCCACCGCTACCTGCGACCTGTCGGGCCACCAGGTGGTCGGCGCCTCCAAGTACATCGCCAACCTCAATGCCCAGTACAAGTGGCAGTTGGCCGAGCGCATCGAGCCCTATGTCACCGCCAGCTATGCCTTCCGCTCCAGGGCGGTGGGCACCATCGACGATTCCGATTTCGGCCAGATCCCCAGTTACGCGCTGGTCAACCTGTCCACCGGCGTGCGCCTGGACCAGGGCGACGGCGTGCTCGACCTGTCGCTGTGGGTGAAAAACGCCGGCGACAAGACCTACTTCACCAGCCTGTGGAACTCCGCCAACGGTGGCTATGCCGGGGTACTCGGCACGCCTCGCACCTTCGGCGCCACCGCCCGTTACGACTTCTGAGCACAAGGAGCTTTGCCATGAATGCCAAAACCGAAACCCCCGCACTGCCTGAAGGCGCCTGCCTCACCGCCAAGGTCCCTGCACCCGATGCGGCACTGTTGGGCGATGTGCTGGTCAACCCGTACCGCCTGGCCCCGCTGACGGCCATCATCCGCGACGGCGGGCGCGCACTGAGCGCGGCCCATGTGCGGGTGCTGGGCCGGGGCGAGCGGGGCGTGGATATCGCCTACGAGGTGTCCGACCGCTCGCTCTGGACCTATGGCGGCATCCCGGTGTTCGGCCTTTACCCCGACTACGTCAACCAGGTGGAAGTGACCTACAAGCTCGACGGCGAGCGCATCCGCGAGCGTTATCAGGTCTACGCGCCGGCGGTGCGTCTGCCGGTGGTGGCCAGGCAGACTGCGGCGTTGCCTGAGGTCGAGCCGGTCAAGGTCGCGCCAGGCTTCGAGCAGCGCCTGTACCTGTTCAACCACCTGCAGGGTGATATCCCCGGTGGCCGGGCCTTCAAGTGGAATGGCCTGGGGGGGGCGGCCGAGTGGGACCAGGTGGGCAACAACTGGATCGCTGACACTAATGGCGACGTGCGCTGGTACCTGGACATCGAGCAGATCCACGATTCCAACCGCCGTGACGGCCTGGGTGGCACCATGGGCTTCCAGCAGACCCGCGATGGCAAGTTGATCTGGGGCCAGGGCCAGACCTACTCCAAGTACGACCTGCTCGGCCGACGTATCTGGCAACGCAGCTTGCCGGACAAGTTTGCCGACTTCTCCCACGAAATCCGCGAGACCGCCAACGGCAGCTACCTGCTGCGGGTGGGCACCAGCGACTACCGCCGCCCGGACGGCAAGCGCGTGCGCTCGATCCGCGACCACATCATCGAGGTCAACGAGGCGGGGGATGTACTGGACTTCTGGGACCTGAACCAGATCCTCGACCCGTACCGTGGTGACCTGCTGGAAACCCTTGGCAAGGCTGCGATCCAGCTGCCCTACGGGGTGCAGAAGCAGGACGACCGGCTGGCCAACGAGCTGGCCGAAGGCGACCTGCCGTTCGGCGACACCCCTGGGGTGGGTACCGGGCGCAACTGGGCGCACGTCAATGCCATCGATTACGACGCAGATGACGACAGCATCATCGTTTCAGCACGCCATCAAGGGGTGGTGAAGATTGGCCGCGACAAGGCGGTGAAGTGGATCCTCGCCGCGCCCCAAGGCTGGCCGCAGCGGCTGCGGGACAAGGTGCTGACGCCGGTTGAAAGCGAGGGCTTTGACTGGTCGTGGACCCAGCACACGGCCTGGCTGACCGGCAAAGGCACCTTGACCGTGTTCGACAACGGCTGGGGGCGTGACTTTGCCCCGACCAAACTGACCGGCAACTACAGCCGCGCGGTGGAATACAAGGTCGACGAGGCCAAGGGCACGGTCGAGCAGGTGTGGGAGTACGGCAAGCAGCGCGGTGACGAGTGGTACAGCCCGGTGACGTCAGTGGTGGCGTACCGGCCCGAGACCGATACCCAGTTCATTTACTCGGCTTCGGTGAATTTCCTCACGCCAGAGAAACTGACCACTACGGTGCTGAACGAGGTACGGCGTGGGACGCAGGAGGTGCTGGTGGAGTTGAAGGTGCACAGCCGCCAGCCGGGGAGCGTGGGGTATCGGGCGTTGGTGATCGACTTGGCCACGGCGTTTTGAGGTTTGATCGTTTTGTGATCAGAGAGGTGTGGCTTTCGGGCGCTTGCCTTGGGTTTTGAGGTGGGGCGCAAATCGAGCGCCGCCCGCGCGGCGCTCGATCTCACAGGCGCTGAAAATCTCACGCCAAACACCCCCCTTTCACATTTCTCCCCGCCCGATCGTCTACCCTGTAGCGGCCGTTCTGCGGGCGATTTCAGATGGGCTGTTCAACCATTCGTTCTTTTTTTCGAACAGCCTATTGTCCTACACCCCAGCAGCCGCTTAGCATTCGTTTGAGATTTCAAACGCTCGATGCCCTGCTTTGGGCGCTTTTCAACAATCAACAATTCGGGAAGCCGACATGCAGCTCAAAGACGCTCAGTTGTTCCGCCAGCAAGCCTATATCAATGGTGAGTGGCTGGATGCGGACAATGGCCAGACCATCAAGGTGACCAACCCGGCCACCGGCGAAGTCATCGGTACCGTGCCGAAGATGGGCACCGCGGAAACCCGCCGCGCCATCGAAGCCGCCGACAAGGCCCTGCCGGCCTGGCGTGCCCTGACCGCCAAAGAGCGTTCGGCCAAGCTGCGTCGTTGGTTCGAACTGATGATCGAGAACCAGGATGACCTGGCTCGCCTGATGACCACCGAGCAAGGCAAGCCACTGGCCGAAGCCAAGGGCGAAATCGCCTACGCGGCCTCGTTCATCGAGTGGTTCGCCGAAGAAGCCAAGCGCGTCTACGGTGACACCATCCCGGGCCACCAGCCCGACAAGCGCCTGATCGTCATCAAGCAGCCAATCGGCGTTACCGCGGCCATTACCCCGTGGAACTTCCCGGCGGCGATGATCACCCGTAAAGCCGGCCCGGCCCTGGCCGCGGGCTGCACCATGGTGCTCAAGCCTGCTTCGCAGACCCCGTACTCCGCCCTGGCCCTGGTCGAGCTGGCTCACCGTGCCGGTATTCCGGCTGGCGTGCTGAGCGTCGTCACCGGCAGCGCTGGCGAAGTCGGCGGCGAGCTGACCGGCAACTCCCTGGTACGCAAACTGTCCTTCACCGGCTCGACCGAAATCGGTCGCCAGCTGATGCAAGAATGCGCCAAGGACATCAAGAAGGTTTCCCTGGAGCTGGGCGGCAACGCCCCGTTCATCGTGTTCGACGACGCCGACCTGGACAAGGCCGTCGAGGGCGCGATCATCTCCAAGTACCGCAACAACGGCCAGACCTGCGTCTGCGCCAACCGTATCTACGTGCAGGACGGCGTGTACGACGCGTTCGCCGAGAAGCTGGCCGCCGCAGTGGCCAAGCTGAAGATCGGTAACGGTCTGGAAGACGGCACCACCACCGGCCCGCTGATCGACGGCAAGGCTGTCGCCAAGGTCCAGGAGCACATCGAAGACGCGGTCGCCAAAGGCGCCAAGGTGCTGGCCGGTGGCAAGCTGATCGAAGGCAACTTCTTCGAGCCGACCATCCTGGTCAACGTGCCGAAGACTGCTGCTGTCGCCAAGGAAGAGACCTTCGGCCCGTTGGCGCCGCTGTTCCGCTTCCAGGACGAAGCCGAAGTCATCGCCATGTCCAACGACACCGAGTTCGGCCTGGCTTCGTACTTCTACGCCCGTGACATGAGCCGTGTGTTCCGTGTTGCCGAGGCCCTGGAATACGGCATGGTCGGCATCAACACCGGCCTGATCTCCAACGAAGTCGCGCCGTTCGGCGGCATCAAGGCTTCGGGCCTGGGCCGCGAAGGTTCCAAATACGGTATCGAGGACTACCTCGAAATCAAATACCTGTGCATCAGCGTCTGATCACCGGTTAAAAGGCTTTACCTCTGCCAGCGGGGCGCGAGAGCGACGTCTCGCTGGCCTTTTTTACATGCAATACCTGGTGGCCAGGGCGTTCACGGCAGTCGATCAACGAATACTGTGCGCGAGCACTCCCAGCCACCCCCGAATAAAAGCGCCATTCCGATCGGCGCAATGAGGGCATTATGAGCAAGACCAACGAATCCTTGATGCAACGCCGTGTAGCTGCCGTCCCACGTGGCGTCGGCCAAATTCACCCGATCTTCGTTGATACCGCGAAGAACTCGACCGTGATCGACGTTGAAGGCCGCGAACTGATCGACTTCGCCGGCGGCATCGCTGTACTGAACACCGGCCACCTGCACCCGAAAGTGGTTGCAGCTGTGCAAGAGCAGCTCACCAAAGTCAGCCACACCTGCTTCCAGGTGCTGGCCTACGAACCCTACGTAGAGCTGTGCGAGAAGATCAACAAGCTGGTCCCAGGCAACTTCGACAAGAAGACCCTGCTGGTCACCACCGGCTCCGAAGCCGTTGAAAACGCCGTCAAGATCGCCCGTGCCGCCACTGGCCGTGCTGGCGTGATCGCCTTCACCGGCGCCTACCACGGCCGTACCATGATGACCCTGGGCCTGACCGGCAAGGTTGTGCCGTACTCCGCTGGCATGGGCCTGATGCCAGGCGGCATCTTCCGCGCACTGTTCCCGAACGAACTGCACGGCGTGAGCGTCGACGACGCCATCGCTTCGGTCGAACGCATCTTCAAGAACGATGCCGAGCCTAAGGACATCGCCGCGATCATCCTGGAACCCGTTCAGGGTGAAGGTGGTTTCCTGCCGGCGCCGAAAGAGCTGATGCAGCGCCTGCGCGCCCTGTGCGACCAGCACGGCATCCTGCTGATCGCCGACGAAGTACAGACCGGCGCTGGCCGTACTGGCACCTTCTTCGCCATGGAGCAGATGGGCGTCGCGCCTGACCTGACCACCTTCGCCAAGTCGATCGCTGGCGGCTTCCCGCTGGCCGGTGTGTGCGGCAAGGCCGAGTACATGGACGCCATCGCCCCAGGTGGCCTGGGCGGCACCTACGCCGGTTCGCCGATCGCTTGCGCCGCGGCCCTGGCCGTGATCCAAGTGTTCGAAGAAGAAAAACTGCTGGACCGCAGCAAGGCCGTTGGCGAGCACCTGGTTGCCGGCCTGCGCAAGATCCAGGACAAAAACCCGATCATCGGTGACATCCGTGGTATGGGCTCGATGATTGCTGTCGAAGTCTTCGAGAAAGGCACTCACACCCCGAATGCCGCTGCCGTTGGCCAAGTAGTTGCCAAGGCACGTGACAAGGGTCTGATCCTGCTGTCGTGCGGCACCTACGGCAACGTCCTGCGTATCCTGGTCCCGCTGACCGCCGAAGACGCGCTGCTGGACAAAGGCCTGGCCATCATCGAAGAGTGCTTCGCTGAACTCGCCTAATGTGACGCGCTTCTGAAAAAACCCGCTTCGGCGGGTTTTTTTTGTGCCCAGAAAACCTGAGGGGCGCTATGGTTGACGCAGGACTTGCCGAGGAAGCTGCGACGGATTGCGTGTCAGGGATATTCAGGAGTTGGCCATGAGCGCTGTAGACCCCACCCCACCTTGCGTATTGATAGTCGAAGGCGACCCGTGGGTGCGTGACATGCTCAAGGAGATGCTGCTCAGCGTGCGTTGCGATGCCCGGCTGCAGGTCTGCGCCGACGGCTCGCAGGCACTGACCGCGCTATCGAGCAAGCCCGACCTGATCATCGCTGCGCGTGAGCTGGCCGGCGTCGATGGCCTCGACCTGCTGCGCAAGGTGCGCGCCAAGGGCCCTGGGTTGCCGTTCATTCTGATGAGCAACCGCAGCGACAGCGCCAGTGTGCGCGAGGCGTTGCCGTTGCACCCCACGGCTTATCTGAGCAAGCCACTGAACCTGGAAAACCTGCGCAAGCGTCTTGAAGAGCTGCTGCTGGCCGTGGGCGAGGAAATCGCCTGCCCGGTGCCGCACTTGCAGCCGGGTGCCAGCCTGCCTGGTTACCTGGAACAGCGCCGCGCTACCGCCGATGGTGGGCCGCTGCTGGCCGATGTGCAGGTGGCGATCAAGCGGGCGCTGAACCCCCAGGGCCTGAACCTGAAGGTGCTCGAGGAGGAAGTGCGCAACGACCCGCAGGTCACTGCGGTGCTGATCGCCGCCGCCAACAGCGCTGCCCTGCACCGCGATGCGCCCGTGCAGACCTTGCTGCAGGCGTTGAACAAGCTTGGCAGTACCCAGAGCATGAACCTGATCCTGGGCATGACGCTCAAGCGCAGCGCACGGCTGAGTGACCCGCTGCTGGCGCAGCATGCGGCCCACTACTGGAACCTCTCGCTGCACTGTGCCGAATACGGTCGCAGCCTGGCGCGCAGGCTCGAACTGGACGAAGGGCGTTGCTACTGCGCGGGGCTGCTGCACTGCCTGGGTGACCTGGCGGTGTTGCGTTGCCTGCAGGAGTGGCGCCTGGCCGGTGGGGAGCTGGACGAGGGCAGGGTGCAGCAGTCACTGGATGAATACGGCGCAGCGTTTGGTTCGGCATTGCGCACGCGCTGGCGCTTGCCACTGGCGCTGCGCGAATTGATCGCGGCGGTTTACCAACTGGGCGGTGGCGTGTATTCGCGGGAGATCCTGGCGATGAACCTGGCCGGGCAATTGTCGCGGCTGCCGGCGGGTCATGGGTTGGAGTCGGTTGCCAGTAACAAGACTGCGCGGCTGCTGAAGATCGGCTTGCCGGAGCTGAGCCGGTTGCGCAAGGTGGAAAACCCTGAGGTGAAGCCGCAGGGTGAAGAATCACCTGTGAACGAAAATGGGGCGGATACCTGAGATCATGAGAAAGCCGCATGAACCGCCCTCTGGGTTCACGCTTGCACCCGTTCGGGGTCTGCCTGAAATGACAAAACCCAGCCTAGGCTGGGTTTTGCAGGTCCCTCAAGGGGAATAAAACGCTAAGTGCCTCTAAGGGCTACGTGGGCACGATAATCGAGAAGGCTGTTGTTGTCAAATCTTGAGTAAGGATGCTGCATTCATGACTTTGATCACGGCGCGTTGTAGATGTTCCACAACTTCGCGAGTCAGTATCAGGTCAAGATGACCCCGCCCAATCTGTCTGGGTTTAAACAAGCGCTCTCTGCTCACTTGCGCCACCAAGTCAGATTTTGCCCAGCGGATTCGTTGTTTGAAGTAAGGCAGCTCTTCAATCAGGTGTGCAGGTATCTCTACATGCCACCCTCGACTCAGCTTTCCGGCATCTCTTGTGGACGAGAGCGGCACCACAATGCACGCGTTGGAATCGATTTTGCCATTAAGGACCACCACCAGTCGATTTTTTACCATTTCAGGTTTCAAGCGGAAATCGTAAAGGCAGGGGGGATCCGCTGCTGATCTACCGATCCTGTACTCCCCATAATTGCATTCCAGTATTTGCCCTACCCTCGGCTCGAATTTGATAGCCATGTGTCACCTAGAGACCTTTACGACAGGCTTGATGATGTCACATGGTATTAAGCAGTTGTTTGCTCAGTGGTGCTCAGGAATTAATTTTAGATTTTTCCCACGCGACACCGCTGAATCACTGTAAGAACTTTTGTTGTTATATTAATAGACTTGGTTTTTCAGAAGTTTCCTACAGCGATCTATGTATTGTTTTGTGGAATTTCAATCGCGACTCTGAGCGTGTCGCAGGCGAGAAAGATTTCACCTAACTACCCCCGCACGATCTGGTTCTTCCCCTGGCGTTTGGCCCGGTACATCGCCGCATCGGCGCGGGCGAACAGGCTGTCCAGGGACTCGTCCTCGTCGCTCAACGCCGTCAGCCCCTGGCTCACGGTCACGCCATATTCATGATCGCCATGGCTGAAGCTCAGCCGTTGGATCTCGCGTTGCAAACGCTCGGCAATCTGCTCTGCCACCTGCGCATTGCAGCCAGGGAACACTGCCGCAAACTCCTCGCCACCAATACGCCCGAACTGGTCGCCCCGGCGTAGCACGGCTTTGCCGCTGTCAGCGATGCGCTGCAGTACCTGGTCGCCTTCCTGGTGGCCGTAACTGTCATTGACCTGCTTGAAGTCGTCGATATCCAGCAGCAGGAATGCCAGGGGCGTGCCGTCCTCGCGGGCGCTTTCGAACGCCTGTTGGGCGCATTCGAAGAAGTGCCGGCGGTTGCTGCTTTGGGTCAGCACGTCGGTGGTGGCCAGGCGATGCAGTTCGCCTTCAAGCTGCTTCTTCTCGGTGATGTCCTCGGCGATGCCGACAACGATCACCCGCTGCTCGCCCTCGCGCTGCTGGTTGATGTAGCACTTGTCGCTCAGCCAGCGCACCTGGCCTTCGGCATTGAGGATGCGGTACTCGCGGTCTTCCACCGAACCTTTGAGCAGCACCTGGGCCAGGCTGCGCTCGGCGTATTCGAGGTCGTCGGGGTAGATGCTGTCGCGCCACTCGTTGTAGTCGGCCAGCACCAGGCTGGCCGGGCGGCCAAAGATGCGTTCGTAGGCAGGGCTGACGTACAGCACCTGGCGGGCTTCCCAGTCGAACGCCCAAAGCACGGCGTTGACGCTGTCGAGCAATGAACTGAACAGCTGTTCGCGCTCACTCAGGCGCGCGACTTCGCCTTGGGCGTGAAGCAGGGCCAGCAAGGTTTGGGCGGCTTCTGGACGTGGGGTGCCGGGCAGCGATGTTGGAAATTTTTTGGCCATGTGCACGGAGCGAGTCTCGACAAGGAAGCGTGCGGCCGGCATCAGGCCCGCCACGCGGGCGATGTGCCGGGTTGGAGTCGAAACCAGAGGGGGAAGTTCCGAGCGGCACACCCTGACAGCAGGGCGTGCCGATCAATGGCCTTCAGGCGCCGGTGGGGCGCAGGGAGTAGGTCTTGAGCTGTGCGGCGAAGTCGTGCAGGGCGTGAATACCGCTGGCTTCGGCCTCGTGCACCCAGTCCTTCATGGCGGCGAGCATGTCGTGGCCATTGGCGCTGGTGCGCGCCCAGATTTGCTGCAAGGCCAGGCGCTTTTCGTAGATGACCTTGAGCGCCTGGCTGTGTGCGAGCAGCGACTCGATGCGTACGTGGTGGCGGTCTTCCAGCAGGCTGGTCTCGCGCGACAGCAGGCGCTTGGCGCGGCGGAAGCGGTGGCGTACCGACGCATCGACTTTGGCCAGTTCCTGCTGGACCAGCGGGCCGATCACCAGCTTGCGGTACTGGGCCATGATCTGGAAGCGGTTGTTGAGGATGGCCATGGCGGTGTCCATGTCCAGGTTGGCCTTGCCTTCTACCCGGTGGGCGATCGGTGCCACGCGCTGCACCTTGGCCAGGCGCAACATGCAGAACAGGCGGATCCAGGCCCAGCCCATGTCGAACTCCCAGCGCTTGACCGAGAGCTTGGCCGAGTTGGGGTAGGTGTGGTGGTTGTTGTGCAGCTCTTCGCCACCGATGACGATGCCCCACGGCACCAGGTTGGTGGCGGCGTCACGGCATTCGAAATTGCGGTAGCCCACCGCATGGCCAAGGCCGTTGACCACACCGGCAGCCCAGAACGGAATCCACATCATCTGCACCGCCCAGACGGTGATGCCGAGGGTGCCGAACAGCAGCAGGTCGATCACTGCCAGCAGGGCAATGCCGCCCAGCTTGTAGCGCGAGTAGAGGTTGCGCTCGATCCAGTCGTCCGGGCAGTTCTTGCCGTAGATGCGCAAGGTTTCGGGGTTGCGCGCCTCTTCGCGGTAGAGTTCGGCGCCTTTGCGCAGGACCGTGCTCAAGCCCTTGTGAACCGGGCTGTGCGGGTCGTCCGGGGTTTCGCACTTGGCGTGGTGCTTGCGGTGGACGGCGGTCCACTCGCGGGTGTTCTGCGCCGTGGTCAGCCACAGCCAGAAGCGGAAGAAGTGCTTGAGCGCGCCATTGAGCTCCAAGGCCCGGTGCGCGGAGTAGCGATGCAGGTAAACCGTGACGCTGACGATGGTCACATGGGTCATCAGCAGTGTGATGCCGACCAGTTGCCAGGCCGACAAGTCGAGCAGGCCGTTGTACCACATAGGTGTTAAAACCCTCGAGAACACAGGGGAAGTGCATGATTATCCCTTGGCAGGGAAATAAAACCAGTCACCCATTCAGATAGGACGTCACGACATGTTTCAACCTTTATAATGCCTGATCTTCGTTCAAGGGCCACTCCCCCCGACATGTCTGTTTCCGTTCGCGACGCCTTGCGCATGGCAGCGCTCTATGTGGTGCTGTCGATCCTCTGGCTGGTGCTGGCCCAGGTACTGCTGCAGGGTATGACTGACGACCCGCTGGCGCTGACCGTGGGGCAGCAGATCAATGTGGTTATCTGGGTGTTGTTCAGCGCGGTGCTGATCTTCGTTTCGCGCGCGCGGCTGCTGAATTTCATCGGCATCGGCGTGCGTCTGCGCGGCGAGGACCGCGAGCGGCTGCGCATGGCGGCGGCGGTGTTCGACAGTACCCTCGAAGGCGTGCTGGTGACCGACCGCCAAGGCTTGATCGTGCACGTCAACCGCGCCTTCATGCGCATCACCGGCTACCAGCAGGACGAGGTCGTTGGCCAGCGCCCGAACAAGTTCAAGTCGGGCCGCCATGGCGTGGCGTTCTATCAGCAGATCTTCGCCACCCTGGCCGAGAAGGGTGAGTGGAGCGGCGAGATCTGGAACCGCCGCAAAAGTGGCGAGATCTACCCGCAATGGCAAACCATCCGTGCCATACACGATGACGCCGGCGAGCTGAGCCATTACGTGGCGGTGTTCAGCGACATCAGCGCGATCAAGCATACCGAGCAAGAGCTGGCCTACCTGGCGCATCACGACCCGCTGACCGGCCTGCCCAACCGCTTGCTGTTCACCGACCGCGTCGAACAGGCACTGGTGACGGCGCAAGCCAACAAGCGCGGTTGCGGCTTACTGCTGCTCGACCTGGACCATTTCCAGAGCATCAACGACGGGCTTGGCCACACCATTGGCGACCAGTTGCTCAAGCTGGTGGGCGAGCGCCTGGGTGAGGTGGTGGGCAGCGGTGTGACCCTGGCGCGCCTGGGCGGCGACGAGTTCGGTGTGCTGGCCGAGAACTGCCAGCAGGTCGGCCAGGCCGGCAAGCTGGCGCAGCGCATCATCGAGCGTATGCGCGAGCCGTTCGTGTTTGATGGGCATCGCCTGTTCATCAGTGTCAGCGTGGGCATCGGCCTGTTCCCCAGCGATGCCTTGAGCGCCGAGCAGCTGCTGCGTAACGCCGACTCGGCGCTGTTCAAGGCCAAGAGCAGCGGGCGCGCCTGCTATGCGCTGTACACCGAGGAGCTGACCGCGCACGCCCAGCACCGGGTAGAAACCGCGGGGGAGCTGCGCCGGGCGCTGGAGCAGGACGAATTGCGGGCGTACTTCCAGCCGGTGCACGACCTGGCCACGGCGAAGCGGGTTGGGGTCGAGACGCTGGTACGCTGGCAGCATCCGCAACGCGGCCTGGTGCCCCCGAGCGAATTCATCCCGATCGCCGAACGCACCGGGCTGATTGCCGAGATCGACGCCTGGGTGCTGCGCCAGGCGTGTCGGCAGATGGTGCAGTGGCAGCGTGAAGGCCGGCAAATGGCCTTTGTGGCGGTGAATATCTCAAGCCGTCTGTTTGGCCAGCACGCGCTGTATCGGCAGGTGGCCGAGGTGTTGCACGAAACCGGCCTTGACCCGGCGTTGCTCGAACTGGAAGTGACCGAAAGCGCAGTGATGGAAGACCCGGAAGTGGCGCTGGAGCAGCTGCATCGCTTGCGTGAGCTGGGGGTCACCTTGGCGATCGACGATTTCGGTACAGGCTATTCGTCGCTGCTGCGCCTCAAGCGCTTGCCGGTGCAGAAGTTGAAGATCGACCAGGGTTTTGTCGCCGGGTTGCCGCATGACGACGATGACATTGCGATTGTGCGGGTGATCATCGCCCTGGCCCGCAGCATGGGCATGCAGGTGCATGCCGAGGGCATCGAGCAGCAGGAACAGGCCAGCTTTATGCTGCAGGAACAGTGTCAGTTGGGGCAGGGGTACTGGTTTGGGCGGCCGGTGCCGGCTGGGGATTTGGATTGGGAGTGATGGGTCAACGCCGCAGCTTTTCCGTCATATCGCGAATCACGCCATGGACGATGCGCCTGATCAGCCTGCTTTCACCGGCACTCCAAGTATGAGCATGCTTTTCCAGAAGCGCTCTTGCCGCATCCTCCACGCTCGGTACCAGTCCATCAATGATCTTGTTGCCTAGAGGCGCACGAACTCCAATGGCCTCACCGAGGCTGAGAACACTGGCCCTGGTTACGTCGGCATGGGTGCGGATACCCTCGGGTTTCCACACCAGTTCTGCCTCAAGCCAAGGCGCAGCAGACTCCCCGTAGACGGCCGTGCACAAGAGATCATAGTGCGGCGCGAGGTAGTAAGCATCGGGGCGAACGAAGAACGAAAGGTTCTTTAAATGGGCATCGTTGTTGCCGACCAGTACGTTGAAAACCAGCCATTCGAATAGCTGAATGCGTGTCTGGGCCACATTTCGGACCAGCCCCAGAATCCTTTGCAAGGTTTCTGCAGTCGCTTGTTGATACTTGAAGCTTTTGTCGAGTGTGAGCAATTGGCAAGCATCGAGCGTATGCACGCGCTCGAGCCCATCATTCACCTGTGTCCGGTCGAAGCGCTCTATCAGATAGGTTGCCTCAGGCACGCGGCGAACCGTAACCTCTGGAACTTCCAGCCCTACCTCGCGTGCAACACTCATCACGAACCATTCATTTACTGCGGTCGCATCATAGAGATCACGGTCAGGGTGGTCGGGCTTGAGAATATGGGTCGACGGCGTGCTGCCGACGGGCTCAAACAGCGCATCTTTCGCCATGACGATCGGTAGCTTGTGCTGAGCGCCGGCGAGTGACATTCGCTTCGGGGCACCCGTCGTCAGTGCAACTCGAGGCAGGTTGCGAATCCTTTCACTCAACTGAGCATTCGAGAGGGGCTTCAGTCCGCTGGCCTGTTCGCACTGAGCCTCAGGTAGCAATGTGATCGCACCTGCAGACTCTGAGCCGTAGTAGCCTAGCAGGCCAAAAGCGTCTGCGAAGTCAAGCTTTGCATCGTTGGCCAGTAGTGACCGTGCTTGCTCTTCGGGAAGCAGGTTGTCAAAGAACCACTGCACGGGGCGCTCCGATGATCCGTCAACAAGCAATCCTTTGGCTCGAGGAAGTGCAGGCGACAGGTCGTAGCCATCGGCTCGGGCCATCCACTCTGGCGTATATTCAAGGCTCCAGACACCTGCATTGTCGGTGAGGGTTGCCACGTGGTGACTGTTGATCAGGATGTGGAGGGCTCTCATTTGCCAGGTACATCCACGTAGACCCGAATGCCGAGCTCCTGCATTACCTGCAGTACGCTTGCGAGCGAGACACTGCCTTTGCCTCGTTCAATGTCTCTGAGCAGAACGTGGCTCTTGCCGACAATGAGGGCTAGATCCGATTGGGTAATTGCCTGGCTTTTCCGTACCTGACGTATTGCGTTACCCAAATCGGTTGGCGTCTGGATCTGTTGAAGGATGCCCATGGAGTGTTCAACCGGGTCGAAGGAATAATTTCGATTATGGCTCCGAACAGGCATCATTCAAGGAAAACTAAGGTTTTATTTCGTTTTTCTTGTTTATGAAGATTTCAAGATAAAAACGAAAGTATTGTTTCGCTAGCCTGCTTTCAACATGCTCTGGCGACCTAGGCTAAAGGATAATTTAGTTCAGTTGTAATGGGGCCGCACAGCGGCCCCCAAATGGCTCACCGCTTGTTCAATCCCTTCGCCAACCGATCCCCACCCAGCTGAATCACCGCTACCAGCGCCACCAGCATGGCAATCACGGTCAGCATGATCTGGCTGTCAAAGCGCTGGTACCCATAGCGATAGGCAATATCCCCCAGCCCACCGGCGCCAATCGCCCCGGCCATGGCCGACGAGTTGATCAAGGTCACCAGGGTGATGGTGAACCCGCCGACGATGCCCGGCAGCGCTTCGGGCAACAGCACATGCCAGACGATGTGCCAGCGCCGGCAGCCCATGGCTTGCGCGGCTTCCACCAAGCCATGGTCGACTTCGCGCAAGCTCACTTCGGCAATGCGTGCAAAGAAGGGTGTGGCGGCGATGGTGAGCGGCACCACGGCCGCCCACACGCCGTAGGTAGTACCGACCAACAGGCGGGTGAACGGTATCAGCGCGACCATCAGGATCAGAAAGGGGATCGAGCGGAACAGGTTGACGAACGCGCCCAGCACCCGGTTAAGCAGGCGCGCCTCGAATATCCCGCCTTTGTCGCTGGTGACCAGCAGCACCGCCATCGGTACCCCGACCAACAGGGCGATCAGCGAAGACACGCCGACCATCAGCAGGGTATCGAGCAAGCCTTCAAGCAGGCGATCAAACCACATGGCCCAATACCTCCACGTCTTCGGCCCAACGGCGGGCGCGCGCCAGCAACTGGTGGGTTTCGTGTGGCGAGTGCTGCACCGACAGGATCAACTGCCCGAGCGCATGCTCACCGATGGTTTCAACACCCCCTTGCAGCAGGCGTACACGCCCGCCCAGGTCGTTGAACAGGGCCGACAGCTCCGGCTCGCCGAGCAGGGTCAGCTTGAGTACCACGGCGCTGTCGCGGCTCACCGGGCTGGCTTTGAGGCTGGCCTGCAAGCTAGCCGGCAGCTTGGCCTGCAACGGCGCGAGCAAGGTGCGGGTCACCTCGTGACGTGGCGCGCCGAATACCCGCCAGACCTCGCCCTGTTCGACCACTTCGCCACGCTCCAGTACCACCACGCGGTGGCAGATATCACGGATCACCGCCATCTCATGGGTGATCAGTACGATGGTCAGGCCCAGGCGCTGGTTGATGTCGCGCAGCAGCTCCAGGATCGAGGCCGTGGTTTCGGGGTCCAGTGCCGATGTGGCCTCGTCGCACAAGAGGATCTCGGGGTCGTGCACCAGCGCCCGGGCAATACCGACCCGCTGCTTCTGCCCGCCGGAAAGCTGCGCCGGGTAGACCTGGTGCTTTTCCTGCAGGCCAACCAGCTCCAGCAGTTCGCGGACCTTGCGTTGGCGTTCGGCCTTGGGCACCCCGGCCACCTTCAGCGGCAGCTCGACGTTCTGCCACACGGTCTTGGCCGACATCAGGTTGAAGTGCTGAAAGATCATGCCGATGCGACGGCGCAGCGTGACCAGGCGGTCCTCGTCGAATGGCGCGATGTCCACCTGGTCGATCAGCACGCGGCCTTGGCTGGGCTGCTCCAGGCGGTTGATGGTACGCAGCAGCGATGACTTGCCGGCGCCGCTGCGGCCGATGATGCCGAAGATCTCACCCCGGCGGATGTTCAGGTCGATGCCGTGCAAGGCGGGCTGCGCCTGGCCAGGGTAGGTCTTGCCCAGGCCGATGAAGCGCACATGGGCTTCATTGACCTCGGGGCGCAGGGCCTGTTCCTTGGCCGTTGGCGGCAATGGTTGTGGTGTCGGCGCCCTGAGTGCGCTGGCCTGGCTCATGTCAGCCCTCCCAACCGGCCTGGTAGAGGTTGCCGTGGGCTTTGTTCAACGCCGCGCGCACGGCGGGCGAGTGCTGGTAGATGTCGACGAACTTGGCCAGGCGGGGGTCGTCCTTGTTTTGCGGACGGATGACGAACTGGATCACGTACTCCTTGTTTTCCAGGCCGTCGAACAGCAGCGCCGAGGTGGCGTCGAAGGTGTTGGCCAGGCGGATATAGGCCGGGTAGCCCTGGACCAGGTCGGCGTCGTCATAGGCGCGCACCAGTTGCACCGCCTCGACCTGCAGAATCTTCAGTTTCTTGGGGTTGGCGACGATGTCGTCCTCGGTGGCCTTGTAGCCGACCCCCGGCTTGAGCGTGATCAGCCCGGCCTTGGCCAGCAGCTGCAGGCCACGGCCGCTGTTGATCGGGTCGTTGGCGATGGCCACGCTGGCGCCTTCGGGAAGCTCGGCGAAGCTTTTGTATCGCTTGGCGTACAAGCCGACGTTGTTGATGATGCCCGGCGCGTAAGGCACCAGGTTGAAGCCTGCGGCGGCCTTGGCGTTTTCCAGGAACGGGATGTGCTGGAAGTAGTTCACGTCGATGTCGCCGCTGTTGAGGCTGACATTGGGTGCGATCCAGTCGCTGAACTCGATCAGCTTGACCTCCAGGCCCTGCTTGTGAGCCTCTTCCACGGCGGTTTCCAGTGGGATGGCGAAGGCTGAGGTGGTACCGATCTTCAAGGGCTCGGCGGCGATCGCGCTGGCGCACAGGCCGAGGGTGAAGGCCATGGCCGCGACGGGCCGGAACAGTTTCTCAAGCATGGTGCAAGGCTCCAGTCGGGGCAGGGGTTGGGGTGAAGCGGTAGGCCGAGCCGGGGTGGCTGGCGGGCAGGTGCGGGTGGTCGGTGTCGAACAGCTTCGCGCGCAGGGTGCCTTCGGCGTAGGCGGTCTTGTAACGGCCACGCTGTTGCAGTTGCGGGATGACCAGGTCGATGAAGTCTTCAAAGCTTTCCGGGGTGACGGTGCGGGTCAGGTTGAAGCCGTCCAGCCCGGTTTCGTCGAGCCAGGCGATCAACGCATCGGCGACCTGCTCGGGTGTGCCGACCAAGGTCACGTAGCGGCCGCCCAGGGCGTGTTGCTCAAGCAGACGGCGGCGGGTCCAGGCGTTTTCCTGCAGCTGGCGGGTGGCCGACTGAATGGCGTTGCCCTTGCTGAAACCGATCGGCTCGTCCAGCCCATAGGCCGCAAAATCGATGCCGGTGGAGGCGGCGAAGTGCGCAACGCCAGCCTCTGGGCTGGCATGACGCAGGTACTCGGCATGCTTGGCCTGGGCCTGTTGCTCGGTGGCGGCGACGATCACCGTGATGCCCATGAACACCTTGATGGCCTGCGGATCGCGGCCGGCTGCCTGGGCGGCGGCGCGTACCTTGTCGACCTGGGCGCGGGTGGCGGTTTTGTCCTGGCCGCTGATGAACACGCATTCGGCATGGTTGCCGGCGAACGCCAGGCCACGCGTGGAGCTGCCCGCCTGGAACAGCACCGGTGTGCGCTGCGGTGACGGTTCGCTCAGGTGGTAGCCCTCGACGTTGTAGAACTCGCCGTGGTGGCTGACCTTGCGCACCTTGTCGGGCTGGGCGTAGATGCGCTGCTCGCGGTCGGCGACCACGGCATCGTCGGCCCAGCTACCTTCGAGCAGTTTGTACAGCACCTGCAGGTATTCGTCGGCCTGGTCGTAACGGCGGTCGTGCTCGGGTTGCTGCGCCAGGCCCATGGCGCGGGCAGCGCTGTCGAGGTAGCCGGTGACGATGTTCCAGCCGACCCGGCCATTACTCAGGTGGTCGAGGGTGGAGAGGCGGCGGGCGAACAGGTAGGGCGCTTCGTACGTGAGGTTGGCGGTAAGGCCGAAGCCCAGGTGGCGGGTGACTGCGGCCATGGCCGAGACCAGCAGCAAGGGGTCGTTGACCGGCAGCTGGATCGACTCCTTGAGGGTCACCTCCAGCGACTGGCCATAGATGTCGTAGGTGCCGACGATGTCGGCGATGAACAGCCCGTCGAACAGCCCCCGTTCCAGCAGGCGGGCCAGGTCGGTCCAGTAGGCGAGGGTCTTGTACTGGGTCGAGGTGTCCCGCGGGTGGGTCCACAGGCCATGGTTGATATGCCCGATGCAGTTCATGTTGAAGGCATTGAGCAGCATCTGCTTGGCCATCAGATGGTCCCCCGGCGCGGCGGGTTTTCGTTGTTGAGGTAGTAGTTGCCGATGGCGTGGTACTTCCAGCGCACCGGGTCGTGCAGGGTGTGCACCCGGGCGTTGCGCCAGTGGCGGTCGAGGTTGTGCTCGGCCAGGGTGGCCTGGCTGCCGGCCAGTTCGAACAGCGTGGTACCGGCGGCGAGGGAGATTTCGGTGCTGATGGCGCGTGCTTCGGCCACGGCGATGGAGGCGGCGGCGACGTTGTCGGCGCTGCTGTCCTGCTGGGCGCGGTCGAGGTATTCGCCCGCGCGTTCCAGCAGGGCTTCGGTGGCGTGCAGGCGGATTGCGAGCTGGCCGAAGCTCTTCAGGGTCAGTGGGTCTTCGCTGGCCTTGTCCAGGCCCGAGTCGACCCAGGGGCGGCTGCGGGTGCGCACGAAGTGCAGGGCATCCTCGTAGGCGGCGCGGGCGATGCCGGTGTCGATGGCAGCGTGGAGGATCTGTGCCAGTGGGCCGACCGGGGTCGGGCGGTCGAAGGCGCTCTGGAACGGCACGACGTCTTCGGTGCGCACCCACACGTTGTCGAATACCACCGAGCCACTGCCGGTGGTGCGCTGGCCAAAACCGCTCCAGTCGTCGATCACCTGCAGGCCCTGGCTGTCGGCGGGGACGAAGGCCAGTTGCTGCACGCCGTCTTCGTCGATCACCGAGGTGGGGATGCGCTGGGCGTAAAGGGCGCCGGTGGCGTAGAACTTGCGGCCATTGATACGAAAGCCGTCGCCATCTCGGGTCAGGCGGGTGGTGCGGTCGTTGGCGGTTTTCGTGCCCAGCTCGGCCAAGGCATTGCCGAAGCGCCGGCCCGCCAGCACTTCGGCGTACAGGCGCTGTTGCTGCTCGGGGCTGCCGTTTACGCGCAGCACTTCCAGGGCGTAGAAATGGTTTTGCGGTATTTGCCCGAGCGAGGCGTCGGCCTGGGCAATGCGGGCAATGACCTTGGCCAGGGTAACGTTGGAGACACCGGCGCCGCCGAAGGCCTTGGGTACGCTGATGGCCCACAGGCCAGAGCGGGTGAACAGGTCGAGTTCGGCGAGGGGCAGGCGGCGCTCGCGGTCGCGCAGGGCGCTGTCGCGGCGCAGTTGCTGGGCGATGTCTTCAGCGATGGCCAGGGCTTGGGTGTCGTGGGTGATGATGTTTGTGGTCATGGTGTTTCTCCGGGGCCTTTGGGGCCGCTTCGCGGCCCTTTCGCGACGCAAGGCCGCTCCTACAGGGATCGGGGGCTGTCTGTAGGAGCGGCCTTGCGTCGCGAAAGGGCTGCACAGCAGCCCCCAGGGCCAAAAAATCAGATCCAGGAATGCCGAGCAGGCAGGGTGCCGTTGAGGTGGTAGGCCCCCACCGCGTGGTACTTCCAGCGCACCGGGTCATGCAGGGTGTGCACCCGGGCATTGCGCCAGTGGCGGTCGAGGTTGAACTCGGCAAGGGTGGCGCGGCTGCCGGCCAGCTCGAACAGCTTCTCGCTGGCCTGCAGGCTGATTTCGGTGGTCAACACCTTGGCCTCGGCCACGGCGATCGAAGCGCGGGCCGCAGCGGTTGCGTCCACTGGCGCTGCATTGACCTCATCGAGTACCCGCGCCGCCTTGCGCAGCAGCGCCTCGGCAGCGTGCAGCTCAAGCTTGAGGCGGCCGATATCGGCAATCACATACGGGTCGTCGCTGGCGCGCTCGACCTTGGCCTCGATCCACGGCCGCGACTTCTCCCGCACAAAGCGGATGGCCTCTTCGATGGCTGCTTCGGCGATGCCGGCGTCGATGGCGGCCTGGATCAACTGCGAGGCTGCCCCCTGGATATTGGGGATGTCACGCTGGCGCCAGTTGTCGATCACCAGTTCCGCGTCCACCGGCACCTGGTCAAGCAGCACGGTGCCGCTGGCAGTGGTGCGTTGGCCGAAACCGGACCAGTCATCGACGATGCGCAGGCCCGGGCTGCCACGGCGGACGAAGGCCAGGCGCTGGCGGCCCTCGTCATCCAGCGCCTTGACCGCCACCCAGTGGGCGAACAGGGCACCGGTGGAGTAGAACTTTTCGCCACTGATGCGATAGCCGTCGCCCGTGAGGGTGATCTTCGCCTTCAGGGTCAGGGTGTCTTTGGTGCCGCGCTCGGGGCCGGCGTTGCCGATGCGCCAGCCGTCCAGCACGCTGCGGAAGATCACCGCCTGCTGTGCCTCGGTGGCCGTCAGGCGCAGCAACTGCAGCATGCCGAACTGATTCTGCGGGATCTGCCCCAGGGCCGGGTCGGCGGCACTGATCAGGCGGAATACTTCGGCGACGGTTTCGAACGAGACATCAGGTCCGCCGTGGGCCTTGGGTACGCTGATGCTGCCCAAGCCGCTGCGGGTGAACTGCTCGATCTCTGCCCATGGCAGCTTGCGTTGCTGGTCGCGGCGCGCGGCCTGCTCACGGGCCACATCGGCCAGCTCGCGAGCAGCTTGCAGGGCTTCGGCGTCGTTGCGCAGCACCTTGGCTGGCAGCAGCAGGGGCGAGCTGTCGAGGTCGCTGTGGAAAAGGGTATTTGGCTGGCTGGACATCAGTACCGCTCCTTGGCTGCACTCAATGCCCTGGCGATACGCACTGGGGTGATTGTGATCCTGACCATTCCTAACCTCACAAAAGTAGTTGTGTCGCTTCAGCTGATGGCGACAGACGTTTGCTGGTCCGGTGGTCCGGTGTATATACCCTAATGGCTTATTAAAAGATTATGAACTAACCTTTTGGAATATATATAGAAGTCGAGATGTGCAGCGGGTGTGCCGGCCCCTATCGCGGGCAAACCCGCGAAGAGGTCGGTGCAGGCTTACTCGGAAGCCGCAGTACCGAGAAACTTGCGCAAGAACTGCCGAGTACGTTCTTCCTTGGGCGCGGCAAACAACGCCTTGGCCTCGCCCTGCTCGACGATCACCCCCTTGTCGAAGAAGATCACTCGGTTCGCCACATCCCGCGCAAAGCCCATCTCGTGGGTGACGATGATCATGGTGCGCTTCTCTTCGGCGAGGCCGCGGATGGTGGCGAGCACTTCACCGACCAGCTCGGGGTCGAGCGCCGAGGTGGGTTCGTCGAACAGGATCACCTCAGGCTCCATGGCCAGGGCACGGGCAATGGCTACCCGCTGCTGCTGGCCACCGGACAGGCGCCGGGGGTAGGCATCTTCCTTGCCCGCCAGGCCGACCTTGGCCAACAGCTTACGCCCCAGCGCCACGGCTTGGTCGCGGGGCGTTTTCTTGACGATCACCGGCCCCTCGATCACGTTCTCCAGGGCAGTGCGGTGCGGGAACAGGTTGAAGTTCTGGAACACGAACCCGGCCTGCTGACGCAACCGGCGGATCGCACTTTGCTGACCGCCCAGCGGGCGATTGGCATCGATGCTGATGGCGCCGATCTGGATCTGCCCCGCGTCGGGGGTTTCCAGCAGGTTCAGGCAGCGCAGGAAGGTGGTCTTGCCAGAGCCGCTGGGGCCGATGATGGCGACCACTTCGCCTGGCTGCACGGTAAGGTCGATGCCGTTGAGCACGGTCTGGCCCTTGAACTGCTTGGACAGGCCATTGACTACGATCATGCTCAGTGCTCCTGGTCATGTTGGTTGACCCGCGCTTCCATGCGGTTCTGGAAGTGCGCGAGGATACTGCAGAGTATCCAGTAGATAACGGCCACAGCCAGGTACATGGTGAAGACTTCGAAGGTGCGCGCAGTAATCAGCTGGGCCTGGCGGAACAGCTCGGGCACCTGAATGGTCGCCGCCAGGGCGGTGTCCTTGACCAGCGAGATGAAGCTGTTGCCCAGCGGCGGCAAGGCTGTGCGCAAAGCCTGCGGCAAGATTGCCCGGCGCATGGCCTGGGTGCGGGTCATGCCAATGCTGGCGGCGGCCTCCCACTGGCCACGGTCGATCGAGGAAATCGCCGCCCGCAGGATTTCGCAGATATAGGCGGCCATGTTCAGCGACAGGCCGATCAGCGAGGCCGGGATCGGGTCGAGTTCGATACCGATCTGCGGCATGCCGAAGTAGATCACGAACAGCTGCACCAGCAGCGGCGTGCCTCGGAAGAACGACACGTAGATGCGTGCCAGCCAGTCCAGCGGCAGGATTTTCGACAGCCGCATCAGGGCCAGGGCAAAGCCCAGCACCAGGCCGAAGAACATGCCGCCGACACTGAGCAGCACCGTATAACCCGCGCCCTTCAGCAGGAAGGGCGTGGAATCGACAACGAGTTGCAGGCTTTCAGCGATCATTTGGTGACATCAGCACCGAAGTATTTTTCCGACAGCTTGGCCAACGTGCCGTCGGCTTTGAGCTTGTCGATGGCCTTGTTGATTGCCGCCAGCAGTTCAGGCTCGCCCTTGCGCAGGGCCACGCCGCTTTCCAGACGCGAGAAGGCGTCACCGGCCAGTTCCGTGTCCTTGGCTTTTTGCGCGTATTCCAACGCGGCCAGGCGGTCGATCAGGATGGCGTCGATGCGGCCGTTGCGCAGGTCGGCGAACTTGCTCGGGTCATCCTCGTAGGTGCGCACGTCCGCTTTCGGCACGTCCTGCTTCACCCATTGTTCGTAGTTGGTGCCCAGGCCCACGCCGACCTTCTTGCCTGCCAGGTCCTGCGCGGTCTTGATGTTCAGCTGTTCGGCCTTCTTCTTCAGGATCAGCGCCTGAATGCCAGAGACGGTGTAGGGCTCGGAGAAGTCGTACTTCTTCTTGCGCTCTTCGGAAATGGTCACCTGGTTGATCACCACATCCAGCCGCTTGGACTCCAGTGCCGCGAGGATGCCATCCCATTTGGTCGGTTGAACTTTAGCCTTGACCCCCAGCTCCTTGGCCAGCAGCTCGGAAAGCTCGACTTCGAAGCCGCTCAGCTTGCCGTTTTCGTCCTGGAAGCTGAAGGGCGGGTAGGTGCCTTCCAGGCCGACGTTGATCACGCCCTTTTCCTGGATGGTCTTCAACTGCTCGCCTGCGAACGCCTGGCTGAGCAGGCCGGCACCCAGCAGGATGGCCAGGCTGGCGTTGAGTAGCGGTTTGGCGAATTTCGACATGTCAGGCCCCGCGCTTGTTGTGGAAGTGGTGGGTGGCGACTATAGAGTTGGCCGCTTAGGCCAGGAAATAATAAAAAATTATCTTATTATTCCTTTTTTGTTTTTCTGTCGATGTAAGTCAGCTTTGAGGTTAGGCCAGGATGCTGGCGCCGTCATCGCGGCTTATGCCCTACTTAGCGCAGGATGGAATAAAGCGTTGTTTTTTCCAAGGGATGGATTTGCCGTAGAGTGGTTTGCATAACGACAGATTGGCCCCAGGCAGGAGAACACCGTGAGCGAACAACCAACATCCGCCCATTGGCAGCTGCACAGCATCGTCAGTGGTTTGCGCAGCGCCCGCGAGCAGTGGCGCAGCCGCAATGGCCGCAGCATTGGCGAGCAGGGTGGGCGCGAACTGCCTTCTCGCGAGGCCATGCGGCAAGTCCTCGAACAGTTGTGCGGGGCGCTGTTCCCCATGCGGCTGGGGCCGGTTGACCTGCGTGAAGAGAGCGAGGATTTCTACGTAGGCCACACCCTGGACGCCGCCTTGACCGCGTTACTGGCCCAGGCCCGCCTGGAGCTGCGCTACGCCGCCCGGCAAAGCCAGGGCGACCTGGCAGCCGTCGATGCCCAGGCCCTGCGCCTGATCCAGGCCTTTGCCGCGGCGTTGCCCAACTTGCGCGTGCTGCTCGACACCGACGTGCTGGCCGCCTACCACGGCGACCCGGCGGCGCGCAGTGTTGACGAAGTGCTGCTGTGCTACCCCGGCATTCTGGCGATCATCCATCACCGTTTGGCGCACCATCTGTACCAGGCGGGCCTGCCGCTGCTGGCCCGTATCAGTTCGGAGCTGGCGCATTCGGCAACCGGTATCGACATCCACCCCGGGGCGCAGATCGGGCCGAGCTTCTTCATCGACCATGGCACCGGGGTGGTGATTGGCGAGACGGCCATCATCGGCGAGCGAGTGCGTATCTACCAGGCAGTCACCCTGGGCGCCAAACGCTTCCCCAGCGATGAGTCGGGGACGCTGCACAAAGGCCTGCCGCGCCACCCCATCGTCGAGGACGATGTGGTGATCTATGCGGGGGCGACGATCCTGGGGCGCATTACCATCGGCAAGGGCTCGACCATTGGCGGCAACGTGTGGCTGACCCGCAGCGTGCCGGCCGAGAGCAACATTACCCAGGCGAACCTGCAGCTCGATTGCCAGGACAAGAACTGACCTAAGCTATCTACGGTCTTGGCCGTCCCTTTCGCGGGGCCAGCCCGCCCCCACATGAGCCCCCCAATCTCGGGTCTGGTGGGGCACCTGTGGGAGCGGGCTTGCCCCGCGAAAGGGACGGTACAGGCATAAACCGATCAGCACCCCGGTTCGCATCAAATCCCGATCCATGTTTAACTTGAACGCTTGTTCAATGATAAACGCTGGTCCGCTGCCGGTGTTCAACAGGAGGATTCCTTTGCTGAACCCGTTCATTCCGAACCTTTCGTCACTCGACGAGGTGCATGCCCGATGAGTGCACCGAACCCATCCCTTGCCAATGGCAAGATCCGCATGAACCCCCCGGTGTTCTATTTCGCGGCAAGCTTCATCCTTCTCTTCGGCCTGGTGGTCATCATCAACCCGCAAGCTGCCGGCGACTGGTTGCTGGCGGCGCAGAACTGGGCGGCCAACACGGTCGGCTGGTACTACATGCTGGCGATGACGCTGTACCTGGTCTTCGTGGTGGTCACCGCCTTGTCCGGCTACGGCAAGATCAAACTCGGTGCCGACCACGACGAACCCGAGTTCAGCTACCTGTCCTGGGCCGGCATGCTGTTTGCCGCCGGCATCAGCATCACGCTGTTCTTCTTCTGCGTGTCCGAACCCCTGACCCACATGCTGCAGCCGCCCCAGGGCGAAGCGGGCACGGCAGAGGCCGGGCGCCAGGCGATGCAGATCCTGTTCCTGCACTGGGGCCTGCACGGCTGGGGTGTGTTTGCCTTCGTCGGCATGGCACTGGCCTACTTCGCCTACCGGCATAACCTGCCACTGGCCCTGCGCTCGGCGCTGTACCCGCTGATCGGCAAACGTATCAACGGGCCGATCGGCTACGCGGTGGACGGCTTCGGCATCATTGCCACGGTGTTTGGCCTGGGCGCCGACATGGGCTTTGGCGTGTTGCACCTGAACGCCGGCCTCGACTACCTGTTCGGTATCAGCCACAGCCAGTGGGTGCAGGTGGCCCTGATCACCTTGATGATGGGTGCGGCGGTGGCCGTGGCGGTCGCCGGGGTGGAGAAGGGCGTGCGGGTGATGAGCGACATCAACCTGTTCCTGGCCTGCGCCCTGCTGCTGTTCGTGCTGTTCGCCGGCCCCACCCAGCACCTGTTCAATACGCTCATCCAGAACCTGGGTGATTACCTCGGCGCCTTGCCACGCAAGAGCTTCGACGTCTATGCCTACGGTGAAAACCGCGACTGGCTGGGCGGCTGGACGGTGTTCTACTGGGCCTGGTGGATTGCCTGGGCGCCCTTCGTGGGCTTGTTCATTGCGCGCATCTCGCGTGGCCGCACCATCCGCGAATTCGTCTTCGGCGTGTTGCTGATCCCCCTGGGCTTCACCCTGGCGTGGATGTCGATCTTCGGCAACAGCGCCCTGGACCAGGTCATCAACCACGGCATGACCGCGCTTGGCCAGTCTGCCCTGGATAACCCGTCGATGAGCCTGTACCTGCTGCTGGAAACGTATCCCTGGAGCAAGGCGGTGATCGCGACGACGGTGTTCATCAGTTTCGTGTTCTTCGTCACTTCGGCCGACTCGGGCACCGTGGTGTTGTCGACCTTGTCGGCCAAGGGCGGTGACCCGGATGAAGACGGGCCTAACTGGTTGCGGATCTTCTGGGGTGCGATGACCGCGCTGATCACCAGCGCACTGCTGTTTGCCGGCAGCATCGATTCGCTGAAGTCGGCGGTGGTGCTGACCTCGCTGCCGTTCTCGCTGATCTTGCTGTGCATGATGTGGGGGCTGCACAAGGCGTTCTACCTGGAGTCCCAGCGGCAGATCGCGCAGATGCATTCGCTGGCCCCGTTCGCCCAGTCACGCCGCGGGCGTGGTGGCTGGCGTCAGCGCCTGAGCCAGGCGGTGCACTTTCCGTCGCGTGATGAGGTGTACCGCTTCATGGACGACGTGGTGCGCCCGGCGATTGCCGATGTGCGTGAAGTGTTCGAGCAGAAGGGCCTGGTGCTGATTACCCAGGACGACCCCAGCCATGACAACGTCAGCCTGAAGATCGGCCATGGTGAAGAGCAACCGTTCATCTACCAGGTGCAGATGCGTGGCTATTTCACGCCGTCGTTTGCATTGGGTGGGCTGGGTACGCAAGAGTTGAAAAACCGCCGCTATTACCGGGCGGAGGTGCACCTGAGCGAGGGCAGCCAGAACTACGACCTGGTGGGCTACAGCAAGGAGCAGATCATCAACGACATCCTCGACCAGTACGAGCGGCACATGCAGTACCTGCACCTGGTCCGCTAGACCCCAAGGGCCGCTCCCACAGATTCCGCACAATGCCTGAGAGCAGCGGGGTACTTGTGGGAGCGGCGGTGCGGCGAGCCGACTTGCCCCGCGAAGAGGCCGGTGCAGGCCCCATCAATTTTCAGAACGGCGCATCCCCCAGGATCGTCGCCCGGTGCATCACCCGCCGCTCAGGCCGGTAATCATCCACCGCAAAATGCTGGGTCACGCGGTTGTCCCAGAACGCCACATCATTTTCCTGCCAGCGCCAGCGAATGCTGAACTCCGGCCGTGTCGCATGGGCGAACAGCAGCTTGAGCAACGCTTCGCTTTCATACTCGTTCAACTCGTTGATGCGCGTGGTGAACCCCTCGTTGACGAACAGCGCCTTGCGCCCGCTCACCGGGTGGGTGCGTATCACCGGGTGCGACAGCGGCGGGTTGTTGCGCCGTGTCGCCTCCCAGCGCGCCAGGTCTTCGGGCGTTGTGCCAAACCGTTCGAGCGGGAATGACTTGGTGAAGTCGTGGGTAGCGGTGAGCCCGTCGAGCATCGCGCGCAACGGCGCCGACAAGGCTTCCAGCGCGGCAATACCACTGGCCCACAGGGTGTCGCCGCCATACGCCGGCAGCTGCTTGGCGCTGAGTACCGCGCCCAGGGCCGGGGTCGGCAGAAAGGTCACGTCGGTGTGCCATACCGCATTGTCGCGCACGTCGGTGACCGCCGTGTCGAGTACCAGCACCTGCGGGGTTTCGGGCACGTTGGGGTAGATCGGGTGGATGTGCAGGTCACCAAAGCGGGCAGCGAAGCTGGCCTGCTGCTCCGGGTTGAGCGGTTGCTCGCGGAAAAACAGCACCTGATGCTTGAGCAACGCCTGTTCGATGGCATCGCGCTGCTCGGCGGTGATAGCGCGGCTGATGTCCACGCCGCTGATCTGCGCGCCGAGCGCCGGGCTGAGAGGGGTGATGGTCAGGCTCATGTCGGTCTCGATCTGTTCTATGGGCGCCGAAATGCCGGCGTGGTCAGTGGCTTTGCCCGTGCCAGGGCACCAGTTTGCGTTGCAGGGCGCGCAGGCTCATCTCCAGGGCAAAGGCGATCAGGGCGATCAGCAGGATGCCCAGCACCACCACGTCGGTGACCAGGAACTGCGCCGCCGACTGCACCATGAAGCCCAGGCCGCTGGTGGCGGCGATCAGTTCTGCGGCCACCAGGGTCGACCAGCCCACGCCCAGGCCGATACGGATGCCGGTGAGGATGTCGGGCAATGCGCTGGGCAGGATCACGTGACGGATCAACTGCGCCTTGCTGGCGCCCAGCGACTGCGCGGCGCGCAGCTTGGTCGGGTCGACAGTGCGCACGCCGGTAGCGGTGGCGATGGCAATCGGGGCGAAGATCGCCAGGTAGATCAGCAGCACTTTCGACAGCTCGCCAATGCCGCACCAGATGACGATGAGCGGCAGATAGGCCAGCGGCGGGATAGGGCGGTAGAACTCGATCAGCGGGTCGAGAATGCCCCGCGCCACGCGGTTGTAACCGATGGCGATACCGACCGGAATGGCGGTCAGGGTCGCGGCCACCAGGGCCAGGCCGATGCGGCCCAGGCTGGCGCCCAGGTGCTGCCACAGGCTGGCATCCATGTAGCCTTGGGTTAGCAGGGTCCAGGCCCTGGCCAGGATGTCGCCGGGCGAGGGCAGGAACAGCGGCTCGATCCAGCCAGCTGCCGTCACCAGCCACCAGACCAGCAGCAGGCTGGCCAGGGTCAGGGTGCTGATCCAGCGGGTGGAAAGCGGGCGGCGTGTCTTTTCGGCAGGCCGGGTGTGGCTATCGTGCTTGCCGTTGACCGGCAGATCCAAGCTGCTCATGCGCGCTCCTGCAGGCTTTGGCGTTGGGAGAAGACCCGCGCCAGCACATGCTCGCGGGTTTCGATGAAGCGTGGGTCGGACTTGATCGCCCGGGCCGACTCGCCAGCGGCATAGCGCTGGCCGAAGTCCAGTTGCAGGCGCTCGACCACACGGCCGGGATTGGGGGCAAGCAACACCAGCTCGCTGGCGAGGAATACGGCTTCTTCGATGTCGTGAGTAATCAGGAACACCGGCTTGGCGGTGCGCTGCCAGACCTGCAGCAGCAGCTCTTGCATCTGCTCGCGGGTGAACGCGTCGAGTGCGCCGAACGGTTCGTCCATCAGCAGTACCCGTGGGTCGGCCGCCAGCGCGCGGGCAAGGCCCACACGCTGCTTCTGGCCACCGGACAATTGCCAGATGCGCCGCTCGGCGAACCCTTCCAGGTCGACCAGGGCCAGCATCTCGCGGGCCTTGGCTTCACGTTGCGCGCGCGGCACGCCGGCCAGCTCAAGGCCGAAGGCGACGTTGCCCAGCACGTTCTGCCAGGGCAGCAAGGCGTCGTCCTGGAACACCACGCCGCGTTCGGCGCCTGGGCCTTTGACCGGCACGCCGTCCAGGCTGATGCGCCCACCGCTGGGGGCCACGAAGCCGGCGATCAGGTTGAGCAGCGAAGTCTTGCCGCTGCCGGACGGCCCCAAGGCCACCAGCAGTTGGCGTGGCCCCAGGCTCAGGTTGATGTCGGCCAGTACCGGGGTGCTGGCGCCGGGGTACTGTGCGCTGATGCGCTCCAGTTCAAGCAAGGCCATGGCTGGCTCCGGGTCAATTAGGCAGGAACTTGGCGCTGACGTACGGCGAGTAGTCCGGCAGCACGGCGTCGACCTTGCCTTGCTGCTTGAGGAAGTTAGCCGTGTCGGTCAGTGCTTTGGTGGTTGGCGCACCCAGGGCGTTGGCCTGGTCTGCGGCCAAGGGGTAGACGTTGCCTTCCAGCAGTACCGGGATATCGCTGGCCTTGGCGCCGGACAGCTTGACCAGCTTGGCCACGTTGTCTTTGTCGGCCAGCCAGGCTTGCGGGTCTTTGCGGTAGTCGGCGTAGGCGTCGAGCGTGACCTTGGCGAAGGCCTTGACCACGTCGGGGTGCTTGTCGGCGAAGTCCTTGCGCACGATCCAGGCGTCGAAGGTAGGTGCGCCTTTTGCGGCCAGTTCACCCGAGGTGATCAGCACTTTGCCGTTTTCCTTGGCCACGCCCAGGGCCGGGTCCCAGACGTAGGTGGCGTCGATGTCACCGCGCTTCCAGGCCGCAATGATGGCCGGTGGTGCGAGGTTGAGGATCTGCACCTTGGTGGGGTCGATGTTCCACGCCTTGAGCGCCGCCAACAGGCTGTAGTGGCCGGTGGAGACGAAGGGCACGGCGACTTTCTTGCCGATCAGGTCTTGTGGCGTCTTGATGGTGTCGCGCGCCACCAGCGCTTCGCCAGCACCAATCTGGGTGGCGATCAGGAAGGTTTCGACCGGCAGCTTGCGGGTGGCGGCGGCGGCCAGGGGGCTGGAGCCGAGGTAGCCAATTTGCACGTCACCGCTGGCCACGGCGGTGATCACATCGGCGCCGTTATCGAATTTGCGCCAGTCGATGCTGGCCTTGCTGGCTTTTTCGTAGTCGCCATCGACCTGGGCCACTTTGGCCGGGTCGACTGTGGTCTGGTAAGCCACGGTCAGGTCAGCAGCCTGGGCCAACCAGCTGGTGCTGGCGAGAGTCAGGGCGGCGAACAGGCGCAGCGGAGCGTGCGGGATCATGGTGAACCTCTCGTCAGGCAATCGATGTGATGGATGGCGAGAAGACTAGATGATCTAAGAAATCGAAAATAAATAACTTTTTAGAATTAGCTTAGGAGCCAATTGCTGTAAGGCAGGTGCGGCCCGAGCGGGGAATGGAAGGTAACCTGTCGCCATGGCGAAAACCGAGAGCACTGCTAGGCTCTTTGGCCCTTAGACCATGATGGAATTAGGTTATGAGCAAACGTTTGCAAATAACTGAAAGTTATGAATGATGCACCTGGCTACAACAAATGGCAGTAAAGGTTCCTAATATATTCCGGAATAATCTTACAAATTCATAAAACGGTCATTTTGGATTTATAGGATTGTCATTATCCTGTAGCGCAGGTGGCCTTAGACCAAAGTCGCGAAACGTTTAGAAATGATTGACTTCATGGTCACGCTTTGGGACTAAATCGCCAATCCACGGTGAGCAGGGCAGCAGATCCCGCCGCCAGAGATACACAAGAATTAGAACGTAGAGGAGCAAAACATGTACAAGTCCAGCCTGGCTCTGGCCGTGGCACTGGGGGTTCTCGCCCAACAAGCAGGCGCTGCCGGTTTCGTTGAAGACAGCAAACTGTCGCTCAGCTCGCGCACCATGTACTTCAACAACGACAACCGTGACGGCGGTGCTGACAACCGCGAGTCTGGTCAGGGCTTCAAGCTCGACTACCTGTCCGGTTTCACCGAAGGCACCGTTGGTTTCGGCGTCGATGTCCAGGCCCTGTGGGGTATTCACCTGGATGGCGGCCGCGGCAAGCACCCTGACAACAGCAGCTTCTTCCCCAGCGATACCGACGGCTCTGCTGTGAGCCAGTGGGCGCGCGTGGGCGGTAACGCCAAGGCTCGCTTCTCCAAGACCGAGGTTCACTACGGTAGCGCCCTGGCGCCGAACCTGCCGATCCTGGTTGCCAACGATGGTCGTCTGCTGCCGCAGACCTTCGAGGGTGGCACCATCCAGTCGAAGGAAATCGACAACCTGACCGTCAACGCCGGTCAGCTGACCCACGCCATGGGCCGTGCTTCGAGCAACCGTACCGGCCTGTCCGTGGCGGGCGCTACCCAGGACAGCAACAAGTTCCGCTACGGCGGCCTGGACTACAAGCTCACTCCAGACCTGACCCTGCAGTACTACTACTCGAACCTGGAAGACTTCTACAAGCAGCACTTCCTGGGCGCGACCCACGTGTTCAAGATCGCTGACGACCAGTCGTTCAAGACCGACCTGCGCTATTTCGACAGCAGCAGCGACGGCAAAAACGGTGAAGCCGGCTACCGCTTCAGCAACAACGGCGGTTATGCCAAGAACGCTGGCGAGGTCGACAACAAGACCTGGACCGCCATGTTCACCTACACCCTGGGTGGCCATGCGTTGATGCTGGGCCACCAGCGCGTCAATGACGACGGTGGCTTCGTCTGGCTGAACCAAGGCAACGTGGTTGACGGCAATGGCCGCAACGAAGGCGCCGGTGGTTCGAGCTTCTACCTGTTCACCGACAGCATGATCAACCAGTTCGCCAAGGCCGGTGAAAACACCACCTTCGGTCAGTACTCGTATGACTTCGCGCGTCTGGGCGTGCCAGGCCTGAAAGCCTCGGTCTCCTACCTGAAAGGTGAAGACGGCAAGAACGCCAACGGCAACGGTACCTTCAGCGAATGGGAACGTGACGCCCGCGTCGACTACGTCATCCAGGAAGGCACCTTCAAGGGCCTGGGCGCCAGCCTGCGTCACGGTGTCTACCGTGGTACTGGCACCAGCTCCCTGGCTGACCAGGATCAGACCCGTCTGATCTTCAACTACACTTACAACTTCCTGTAAGCCGTAGCTGAACAAGGAGCCTCGCCTAGTGCGAGGCTTTTTTGTGCCTGCAATTTCGTATGCTATTAGGTTATAAATAAATCAGTATTTATTCTTTTTGTTTTTAACCGAATGCAGGCACATTGAACGTCACAAGGCCAGAACACAGCACAGGAGCCGCACCCCATGAGCCTCAAACTCGGCGATATCGCCCCCGATTTCGAACAGGATTCCAGTGAAGGCAAGATCCGTTTTCATGAGTGGCTCGGCAACAGTTGGGGTGTGCTGTTCTCTCACCCGGCCGACTTCACCCCGGTGTGCACCACCGAACTGGGCCTGACCGCCAAGCTCAAGGACGACTTCGCCAAGCGTGGGGTCAAGGCCATCGCGCTGTCGGTGGACCCGGTCGACTCGCACCACAAGTGGATCGATGACATCAACGAGACCCAGAACACCGTGGTCAACTTCCCGATCATCGCCGACGCCGACCGCAAGGTTTCCGACCTGTACGATTTGATCCACCCGAATGCGAACGACACCCTGACCGTGCGCTCGCTGTTCGTCATCGACCCGAACAAGAAGGTGCGCCTGACCATTACCTACCCGGCCAGTACCGGGCGCAACTTCAACGAAATCTTGCGGGTGATCGATTCGCTGCAGCTGACCGACAACTACAAGGTCGCCACGCCAGGTAACTGGCAGGACGGTGATGAGGTGGTGATCGTGCCTTCGCTCAAAGACGAGGAAGAGATCAAGCAGCGCTTCCCCAAAGGGTATCGAGCGGTGAAGCCCTACCTGCGCCTGACGCCGCAGCCTAATCGTTAAAGGATCCTCGTTGTATTGCTCTTAGCCATGCAGGGTTTTTCGGGCCGTTTCGACGGCCCTTTTTTTTGCCTGGGATTTGTGCAGCTTGGGGCCGCAGAGCAGCCTCAAAACCGCAAACCATCTAAATAACAATAAGGAATAAACAAATGAAAAAATATGATTTCTAGATATATAAACAGGCTGTTAATGTCACTCCAACAGAACACAAGGAAGCGCTGCAATGCTGGTCGTCTCAATCGGTGGTAGCCCTGGTACCCGTTCACGCTCTGGCGTGCTGCTCGAGCGCTCGCGCCAGTGGCTGCAGGACCGCGGCGTTGAAGTGGTGACGTTCCAGGTCCGTGACTTCCCCGCCGAAGACCTGCTGCATGCACGCTTCGACAGCCCGCAGGTGCAGCACTTTCAGCAACTGGTGGCTCAAGCCGACGGCCTGATCGTCGCCACCCCGGTGTACAAGGCCTCGTTTGCCGGTGCGCTGAAGACGTTGCTCGACCTGCTGCCCGAACGCGCCCTGGAGCACAAGATCGTGCTGCCAATTGCCACCGGCGGCAGCATCGCCCACATGCTGGCGGTGGATTACGCGTTGAAACCGGTGCTGTCGGCACTCAAGGCGCAAGAGACCCTGCAAGGGATCTTCGCCGACGACAGCCAGGTCGTCTACGCAGAAGGCAGCAAGCCAGCCCAACTGGCGAGCGCCCTGCAAGAACGTCTGCATGACTCGCTGGAAACGTTCCATGTTGCCCTGGCCCGTCGGCCGCGGCCGGTAGCGCCCGGTGTATTGAATGAACGGCTGATCAGCGCCCGCTGGAGCATCTGACCCGCCTTACTGCTGTACCACCTTACTCGCCCGTCAACGAGGCAAGCAGGTGCAACCCGAACCCTATTCGCACAGGAGAGCGCCATGCGCACAGTCTTCTTGCGTCGTGGTCTGGTCGCCCTGTTTGCGGCGGCTGTGTCCTTCGGCGCCATCACCCAAGCCCAGGCGGAGAGCCTGCGCATCGGTTACCAGAAATACGGCACCCTGGTGCTGCTCAAGGCCAAGGGCACGCTGGAGAAGCGCCTGGCCGAACAGGGCGTGCAAGTGCAATGGACCGAATTCCCCGGTGGCCCGCAGCTGCTCGAAGGGCTGAACGTCGGCTCCATCGACTTCGGCGTCACCGGCGAAACACCGCCCGTGTTCGCCCAGGCCGCCGGTGCCGACCTGCTCTATGTCGCCTACGAGCCGCCTGCGCCGCACAGCGAAGCGATCCTGGTAGCCAAGGGTTCGCCGATCCAGTCGGTGAAAGAACTCAAAGGCAAGAAGGTCGCGCTTAACAAGGGCTCGAACGTTCACTACCTGCTGGTGCGTGCGCTGGAAGACGCCGGCCTCAAGTACAGCGACATCCAACCGGTCTACCTGCCTCCAGCCGATGCCCGTGCTGCGTTCGAGCGCGGCAGCGTCGATGCCTGGGTGATCTGGGACCCTTACCAGGCTGCCGCCGAGCAGCAGCTGCAGGCACGCACCCTGCGTGACGGCAAGGGCCTGGTCGACAACCATCAGTTCTACCTCGCCACCCGTGACTACGCCACTCAGCACCCGGCTGTGATCAGCACCTTGATCGAGCAAGTGCGCGCTGTGGGCGAGTGGTCCCAGGCCAACCCGCAGGAAGTCACCGACCAGGTCGCACCGCTGCTGGGGCTGCCTGCCGACATCACCCTGACCTCGGTCAAGCGCCAAGGCTACGGCGCCGCGCCGCTCACCCCTGAGGTGGTGGCCGCACAACAGAAGATCGCCGACACATTCCAGGCACTCAAGCTTATTCCCAAGCCGCTGAGCATCAAGGACGTGATCTGGACACCCCCGGCCAAGGTCGCCAGTGCGCCTTGATTGATTTGCCTGCGCCGGGGCGCCGCTCCGGCTTGAGCCACCCTTGAGGAGACAACTCCAATGAGCCTTAACATTTTCTGGTTCCTCCCGACCCATGGTGACGGCAAGTACCTGGGCACGTCCGACGGCGCGCGCGCAGTCGACCATGGCTACCTGCAGCAGATTGCCCAAGCTGCCGACCGCCTTGGTTTTGGTGGGGTGCTGATCCCTACCGGGCGTTCTTGCGAGGATTCCTGGCTGGTGGCGGCGTCGCTGATTCCAGTGACCCAGCATCTGAAATTCCTGGTTGCCCTGCGCCCCGGCATCATTTCGCCGACCGTGGCGGCGCGCCAGGCCGCGACCCTGGACCGCTTGTCCAATGGCCGTGCACTGTTCAACCTGGTGACCGGGGGCGACCCGGACGAACTGGCCGGTGACGGCCTGCACCTGAGCCATGAAGAACGCTACGAAGCCTCGGTCGAGTTCACTCGCATCTGGCGCAAGGTGCTGGAAGGCGAAAGCGTCGATTACGACGGCAAGCACATTCAGGTAAAGGGTGCCAAGCTGCTGTACCCGCCAATTCAGCAACCACGCCCGCCGCTGTATTTCGGCGGTTCGTCCGAAGCGGCCCAGGACCTGGCTGCCGAGCAGGTCGAGCTGTACCTGACCTGGGGCGAGCCACCTGCCGCCGTGGCCGAAAAAATCGCCCAGGTGCGCGAAAAGGCTGCCGGCCAAGGCCGTGAAGTACGCTTTGGCATCCGCTTGCACGTGATCGTGCGTGAAACCAACGAAGAAGCCTGGGCCGCAGCCGACCGCCTGATTTCGCACCTGGACGATGACACCATCGCCCGTGCCCAGGCCTCGCTGGCGCGCTTCGACTCGGTTGGCCAGCAGCGCATGGCTGCCCTGCATGGCGGCAATCGCGACAACCTGGAAGTCAGCCCCAACCTGTGGGCGGGTGTCGGCCTGGTGCGTGGTGGTGCCGGTACTGCGTTGGTCGGTGATGGCCCGACCGTGGCGGCCCGGGTCAAGGAATACGCCGAGCTGGGCATCGATACGTTCATCTTCTCGGGTTACCCACACCTGGAAGAGTCCTACCGCGTGGCCGAGCTGTTGTTCCCGCATCTCGACGTTCAGCGCCCGGAGCAACCGAAAGCCGGTGGTTACGTGAGCCCGTTCGGCGAGATGGTGGCCAACGACATCCTGCCCAAGTCCGTGTCGCAGAGCTGAGGGCCGGACCATGAGTCGTGCAACTTCTTCCACGCTGGCTCAGCGCCTGGCGCCGTGGGCCCTGCCGGTACTGCTGCTGGCAGCCTGGCAGTTGGCGGTCAGCGCGGGCTGGCTGTCGACCCGCATCCTGCCGGCACCCAGCGCGGTGGTCAGCGCGGGTGTCGAGCTGGTGCGCAGCGGCGAGATCTGGACCCACCTGGCTATCAGTGGCTGGCGTGCCGGGCTTGGTTTCGTCATTGGCGGCAGCATCGGCCTGGTGCTGGGCTTTATCACTGGCCTGTCGAACTGGGGCGAACGCCTGCTCGACAGCTCGGTGCAGATGATCCGCAACGTGCCGCACCTGGCGCTGATCCCACTGGTGATCCTGTGGTTCGGTATCGACGAGTCGGCAAAGATCTTCCTGGTCGCCCTGGGCACGCTGTTCCCGATCTACCTCAACACCTACCACGGTATCCGCAACGTTGACCCGGCGCTGGTGGAGATGGCGCGCAGCTATGGCCTGTCCGGTTTCGGCCTGTTCCGCCAGGTGATCTTGCCCGGTGCGCTGCCCTCGATTCTGGTCGGCGTGCGCTTTGCCCTGGGCTTCATGTGGCTGACCCTGATCGTGGCAGAAACCATTTCGGCCAATGCCGGCATCGGTTACCTGGCGATGAACGCCCGTGAGTTCCTGCAGACCGACGTGGTGGTTTTGGCCATCGTTCTGTACGCCGTGCTTGGCAAGTTGGCCGACCTCGCCGCCCGCGGCCTGGAGCGTGTCTGGCTGCGCTGGCACCCGGCTTATCAAGTTGCCAGGAAGGAGGGCGCATGACCGTGCTCAAGGAACAGCCGCCACGCCTGCTGCGTGGCATCCCCCTGGCATCCAACGGCCTGCGCAAGACCTTTGGCCAGCGTGAAGTGCTCAAAGGCATCGACCTGCACATCCCGGCCGGCCAGTTCGTCGCCATCGTCGGCCGCAGCGGTTGCGGCAAGAGCACCTTGCTGCGCTTGCTGGCCGGGCTCGACCAGCCAAGCGCCGGTGAGCTGCTGGCCGGCGCCGCGCCGTTGGCCGAAGCCCGCGAGGAAACGCGGCTGATGTTCCAGGACGCTCGGTTGCTGCCGTGGAAGAAGGTGATCGACAACGTCGGCCTGGGCCTGTCTGGCAACTGGCGCCCGCGTGCGCTGGACGCATTGGAGGCGGTTGGCCTGGCTGACCGCGCCAATGAATGGCCGGCGGCACTTTCCGGCGGCCAGAAGCAGCGTGTAGCGCTGGCCCGGGCACTGATCCACCAGCCTCGCCTGTTGCTGCTCGATGAGCCGCTGGGTGCCCTGGATGCGCTGACCCGTATCGAGATGCAGCAACTGATCGAACGCCTCTGGCGTCAGCACGGTTTTACCGTGTTGCTGGTTACCCACGATGTCAGCGAAGCGGTTGCCGTGGCTGACCGGGTGATTTTGATCGAAGACGGCGAGGTCGGGCTCGACCTCACTGTTGACCTGGCCCGGCCAAGAGCGCGGGGTTCGCACCGCCTGGCGGTGCTGGAAAGCGAAGTGCTCAACCGTGTTCTGTCGGTACCGGGCACTGCGCCCGAGCCGGACCCTGTAGCCCCTTTACCCACGCAACTGCGTTGGGCGCACTGAATGACCCACTTACCTCACTGAAGCCAAAGAGAAGGAATCAAGCCATGACTATCAAAGCCATCAACGTCCGCAACCAGTTCAAAGGCACCGTGAAAGAAATCCTCGAAGGCCCGGTACTGTCGGAAATCGACGTACAGACTGCCTCCGGCATCGTCACTTCGGTGATCACCACCCGCTCGGTCAAAGAGTTGGAGCTGCAGGTGGGCAGTGAAGTGATCGCGTTCGTCAAATCCACCGAAGTGTCCATCGCCAAGCTGTAATGGCAGTGGCGGCGCTGTGCGACCCAGTCGCGGGCTTGATCCGCGAATGGGCCGCCAGGCGGCCCGTACCCTTCAGCCCTAAGCGGGTCGCAATCCGCCAAACAGTTTGTTGGCCTGGCTTTCCGTGAGGGCGCCGCGCCAGGCGCCCGCGCCCAGATTGCGTTCGTGGGCAAGCTTGATGTGACCGGCCTCGAGCCGTGCAAAGCCTTGTGCTGGCCTGCGCTTGAAGTGGAAGTGCGCATACCACAGAGGGCTGCTAGTGGCCGCATCGTCGATGCGGTACTCCTCCAGATACTCGATAGGTTGGCCCTGCCTGTTCTTGGCCGGCTCCAGCACGCGTGACCAACCGATCCGCACCTCACCTTGGCTTTGCAGGTAATCCAGATGACCAGGCTCAGGGCGCTGTGTGGCTTTGGTCTGGTCGATGCGCAATTGCCGACCCACCCTGCGCAGTTCGCCTGCAGCCTGTTCGACACTGCCTGTAAGCTGGCGCTGAGCCTCGGTCAGCGCGCTCCCTCTCCGGCGGGCGATGTCCCGCGCCAGATCCTCCAGCGTCGTGGCATAACCAATGGCCAGGTCTTGCAGGCTGGCAGGGGCCATGTTCAGGGCCTTGTACTGCTGTAGCTTGGCTTGCTGCGCGGCGACATTGCCCAATCGTTTGCGCGCGGCGGCCACCAGTACCATCAGGTCGGCTGCGGCCGCGGCAGGCTGCACACTTCTGGGTTGCCACAAGTTATCGGCGGTACGGGTGAAGGTGATGTGTGTTTCCTGGTTCAGTCTGTTGCTGACCTGCATCTGCGGCTGGCCGTCGATGGTGATCTCACTGCCTATCAACAACTGTTGGTCCACGGTTTCGAACAGACGGGGCCTGCTCGGCCCGCGATGACGGTTTGGCTTTCGCGTGATGGGGGCTGAGGCGTCGATGCCTGCCTCGACTTCGGCGATCAGTTGGGCCAGCGAATGGCGCATTCGCTGGGTGCTTTGCGGTGTGATGTAATCAGGGAAGTCGTCCTGCCAACTGGTCATGTAGTTGCCAAAGCGCTGATAGCGGTCTTTGAGCTGGCGCAGGAAACGGTGCTCCTGGGTGCGGCTCAGGCCCGCAGTCGCCAGATCTTGATGGCTGAACAACAGGCTCCTCAGGTCGGTGATTTCCTGCCTCACCTGACGTTGCATCAACAGGTAGTCATAGCTTGCCCGGCTTGGCAGCGGGACGATGTGGCTCAGTTCGATGGCCAGTCTTACGGTTCGGTACTCATGAGGGTGCATCGGCATCTGCAGTCTATCGAGTGTTTGTTGGTAAACGGTGAGCTCATTGCCGCGCAGTTTTTGGGTGACCCTTGCCACTCGATGGAATTCGTCTTCCAGCTTGCCGAGTGTGTGGCAGAAGCGCTCCTGAGCACCCCTCATCTGCCGCAGGAGCTCAAAGGAGTTGTCGCTGGCTTGTTCGAGCTGTTTGATCCGGGTGTATTCATCCTGCATCCGCAGATTGAGTTGTACGATCAAGCTGGGGTGCTGCCTGCCCAGGTTATAGGCCATTTGGTTGTGCATGCCTTGGTAGTGGCGACCCAGCTGTGGCTTGATTCTGTGCAGTCGCTCCAGGCTTTGCTCATGAAATGTCACGAAGGCTTCCAATTGCTCGATGGACTCCTGTAGCGCCTGCCTGATGGCGGGCAACGGCGCCGGTGTGCCTTGAGGGCCATTGGGGCCAACTCCGCGTGCGGTGTTCCAGGCCGAGACTTTTTCGGTGAGACGGGCTTGGTGTGCAACGCGGCCATTTTCGATGTCTTGCACCACCTGCCTAGGCGATAGCAACGCGGGCTGCCGGCCAAGGTAGCCGCGCAGGTGCTGCCAGCCCTGCTGGTACAGCCTGCCGAGGTAGGCGCCACCGCCTGCCAGCCCACCGTCGACGATACGCCCACTCAGGCTGCCGTGGGGCTGCCAGGAGCCCAGCTCGTCGAGCTTCACAGGCTGCTTGTAGCTGCGTGCTGCGCTGCCCTTGAGGCGCCAGGTGCGATAGGTCGCGTCCCACTCGACCTGATAGTGCAGCCCCTGGCTGACGATGAAGTCGTTGCCGGTCTCGGCATGCCGGTTGACACCCTTGCCGTGAACCTCGGGGTGGTCGCGCCAGTGGCCCGAGGGCGCTTCGGTTTCATAACCGCTGAAGGGGTCGGTGCGCCCCCGGCGGGTCACGGTGGTGGGCCGCAACCCTTCGAGGCGCTGGCGCAAGTGGGTGCGGGTGCGTGCAAGTGCAGTGGACGAGCGCGACACAGAGGCGGCAGGCACCACATCGAAGAGCGCATCGACCAACGACAGGAACACGCTGTTCAGGTGCTCGACCCCCTCGCCAGGGTCACCCCGCAGAAATGCCTCGACGCTGGCATTGGCGGCGCTCCAGCCATCGTAGAGGGCAATCGCGGTACCTACGCCGGGCACGAAGCCCAGCGCCAGTTTGAGGTAGTCGTATACCCGCCCGTGGCGCATCGCCTCGCTTTCCAGGTACAGGTCGACCTGGCTGCGCGACGAGGCGCGGTGTTCGAGGATCAGCCGGCCCATCTGCAGGTTGGCTCGCACCTGGGCGATCGGCTCTGAACGGGCATTACCCACGCCGATGAAACCGGTGAACCGCTTGAGCAGCGCCTGGTTGATATAGGACAGGTGCGTGCGTGTGTCGCCTTCCAGCGGGCGGCTGGCGAGGTAGGTGCGCATGGCCTCGTCGATGGCCATGTCCTCCAGCGCCTGGCATGCCTGCTCGCTGTTTTCGTACTGGCTGATGACCTTGCCGTTGGGGGCGTCGGGTAGCAACAGCAGGCACGGCCCGCTCGCTGGTTTGAGCAGGAAGATGCCGGAAAGCGTCACGCGGTCGCTGCTACCGTCCGCAGCTACGCCAGGCCGCAGGTCGAGTGCGTGGTGATCGATGGTGCGGGTAAGCGTGGTGCCCTGCTGTTCGCGGCAGAACCGCTCGAATACCTCCATGCCGTATGCATCCAGGGTATCGGGCCGGCTCAACAGCAGGATCTTCAACTGGTGCTCGAAGGGCCTGCGGAGCGTTTCCTGGCGCCATTGTGCCTGCCAGTCGGATTGCTCCGCGTTGCCCTTGAAGGTATCGCGTATCTGCTGCTCGTAGGCGCCAGCCACATCCAGTGTCTGCACCAAGTTGGCAATGTAGCTGTGGTTGAGCTTTTGTTGCAGGTCAGGCGTCGCCGTCGTGTCTTCGATTACGATGTTGGCGTTGGCCAGGCGCAAGGTCAGGTCGTCGTCCAATGCCCACAGCAGAAATTGCTCAAGGGGCACGTGGCTACGTTCGGCACTGAACGTCGTGACCTCTTTGTAGGCATTGGCGAAGCCGGACTCCGGCAGCGGAATACGCTGCTTGCCTGTGCGGTCGGCGATGTCCAGGGTGACTTGGGGCAGCGTCGTCAGGCCGAGTGACTGGCGCAGGTGCCCGTTCATCAGGTTGCGTGAAAACGCCCCGCGCTCAGGCAGGTCCCTCGCCAGTAAACCGCTGGCAGCCAGCATGCTGACGCGCAATGCGTCGAACTGCGCCGCCAGTGTCTCGCGCTGGGGCGCATCAAGGTGGCTCAGTGAATGCAGGCGGGTGTGCAGGTTGGCAGTGCGGTTACGCTCGGCCAGCCGTTCGAACGCCTGGATCCTGGCGGCGTTGTTGCTGGCGCCCAGTTTCCAGCGCAGTTGCAGGCGCGAGGAGGGGGCGGCCTGGGTCAGCAGGGCCAGGTGGGTCGAGGCCAGGTAATCGAAAGCGTGGGTGGTGATGGGTTCGCTGATCAGGGCTGGAGTGTGCTCGCCGCTGTCGATCAGCTCAAGGAGCGCATCGATGTCCTGCGGCCAGACGCTTTCCAGCAGCACTTCTGGCCAGGCGCCCTGCAACGTGTTCAGCAGTCGTTCGGCCAGCTGGGCCTGGTCCGGGTAACAGGCCAGGCCACCGTCGTGCCCGGGTTTGTAGAGCAGCAAGGCGCTGTCTGCTTCACCCGTGGCGTCCTGGGGTATCGCCCGGAGGGTGATGAAGCCCGTCAGGGCCCAACTGCGAGGGCCCACCACCAGTTTCAGAGCGCTGGGCACGACCTGCCGTTGCAGGCTGGGGTTTGGCCGCTCCACCAGTTGGCGAACCCATTGCAGGCGCGATTCGCTCAGGTCCCCCAAGTGTTGTTGGAACTCGGCCTCCAGCAGCAAGGCCTTTGCAAAGTGCTGGCTGAGATGTTCGAACCTGCTGTTTTCGCCGTACATTTGCCCCCAGCTTTCCGGCGTGGGCGACTCGGGAAGCGCAGCCAGCACTTGTTGCAGTATGGCGTCCTGGGCATCGAGCTTCGCTTGCTGGGCCTGCAGCTCCGCCAGGCGTGCAGAGCCTGGCCCGGTATCGCTCCCCAGGTAGGCGGCCAGCAGCTGTTCCTGGCGGTCGATGCGCTGCTTGCGCCAGCCGAGCGGCAAGCGTTCGTCGAGTGAATCGAAATGCACCTCGTCCTCCGCCAACGCTTCATCGGCACTGACCAGCCGAGCCAGCTCCTCGCTCAATGCGTCGGGCAGCTCGACCTGCAGTTGCAGGCCCTGGCCGGTCAGCAGGCTGTTCAGCAGGCCGGCGAAGCCATCACCCGGGAGCGCGATGACGGCGATGAACGTGCTGTCGCTGTCGCTGGCCAGCGCGGTGGGCGGGGTGCGCCACAGGCGGTCCCGATGCTCGTGGGCCCACTGCAGCAGGGCCGCTTCGCTGTGGAAGGCGCGTACCGGGTTGTGGCCGTCGGGCCGGTACAGCAGCCAGGGCTCGTCATCGCCAGGGGGCGTGATCAGTAGCGCAGTGGGGCAGGCCCCTACGGGGATGCCTGGCTGATGCCAGTGCAGTTGCGCATACCGGCTGTTGCTGTCCAGCTGGCCCAGCTTCCAGGCCTTCGTTGCGATTCGGTCAAGCCCGTAGTTGAGCTCCAGCGCGCTCTGGAAATGCGCGTGCAACTGCTGCTCGGCAAAGGCCCTGCGTGCTATCGACTGCCCGGGCATACGTGCGTCCCAGTAGCTGGTGTGCCCAGGCGAAGGCTGCAACTGCGCCTGGTTGAACACGCTATTCAGTGCCTTGACCGCCTGGCGTCGTCGCAGGTCGGCCTTGCCGAGGGCATTACCGCGTCCGGCGATAATCCAGGGGGTGGTGGGCAGGGGCAGGGGGCTGGCGAAGTCGTCCAGGCCGATGGGCGTGGTGTCGGCTGACAAGTCGAAAGATTGAGGCATGGTCGTGATCCACGTTGGCTGAGTGCTGGAGAGGAGCGCCCATTTCAACGTTCGATCGGAGGCGAACTGCGTTACATGTTGCTCGTTCAGTGTGTGTGGCGTTTTCCCAGGAACGGCGGCAGGTAGAGCCCCAGATACGCTTCGAATACCCGCATGCCTTCCTCGGCCATACGCGGGGTGATCTGTTCATGCAGCTGCATGGAGCGGGCATACACCCGGTCGCTCAATTCCATGGCCAAGGCAAACACATCCACATCGGTCGGCATTGTCGGCAGCTGGAAGTGCTGGTCGAACAGCCTGTGCATCAGCTCGCCCAGCTCCATGTCATGCTGGCGGTCAGCCTGCACCACTTCGCTCAGGCCATGCTGGGCAAGGATCAGTTGGCGCGCTGCGGCGTCTTCGTTGTAGATGTCGAGCATGCGCTGCTCGATCAGCCGTGACAGTTGGTGCCAGGTATTGAACGCAGCGCTGTCGATGGGGGCGCTGAGGGCTTCGCGAAAGGCCCGATGCACATCGGCGGTCAACGCCTCGAGCAAGGCGGGCACGCTGGCGAAGAAGTGATACACCGACGAAGGCGGGATTTGTGCCCGTTCGGCAACGCTGTAGATCGACAGCCCCGCGACCCCTTGCTCTGCCAGAAGCTCGCGAGCCGCCGCCAGGATCGCTTCGATCCTGGCCTGGCTGCTGGCGCGCGGCTTGCGAAGGGAGGCGGTGCGGCTCATCAGTTGCTGATCGCCAGGATGCTGGCCTGGTAGGCACCGACGAACAGGTCGAAGTCGCCGACTTCGGTCTGTTCAAGCTCGCTCTGCTTGGCCAGGGACTCGCGGGCGAGCGTTTCGAAGGCCTGCTGGCGTGCGCTGCTCAACGGTTGTTCGCGCAAGCTCTCGGCATGGACACGGCTCTGGCGCAGCGAGAACTGGATAAAGCTCTCGTCGTGTTCGGTCATGCGCGCCAGTACTTGGGCCGATGGGGTCAGCGAAGCGTCGTCGACCTTGGCCTGTTGGGCATCCAGTGCCTTGGCGTGCTCGTCACTGCCGTGTGCCTGGTCGAGCAGGTCGGCCAGCGCGCGAATGCGCGTGATCAGTTCGCCGGCCCACGCCTGCAGACCGATCGGTTGGCCATCGCGCTGCAGTTGCAGGCCAGGACGGCGACCTTCCTTGACCACGGTCAGGAAGTTGCTGGTGCACTGGCCGCACTCGCCGTTGTCCAGTTGCGGGCTTTCTTCAAGCGCGCAGAACAGCAGGAATGCATCGAGGAAACGCGCCTCGGGCAGGTCGATGCCGACGGGCAGGAACGGGTTGATGTCCAGGCAGCGCACTTCGACGTACTGCACGCCACGAGAGGTCAGGGCCTGGATCGGCCGCTCGCCGGTGTAGGTGACGCGCTTGGGGCGGATGTTCGAGTAGTACTCGTTCTCGATCTGCAGGATGTTGGTGTTCAGTTGCACCCACTCGCCATCCACGTGGGTACCGACCTCGACGTAGGGCGGGTAGGGCGTGCCCACCGCCTTGCGCAGGCTGTCGGTGTAGCTGGCCAGGTTGTTGTAGCAGGGTGTGAGGCCGGCCTGGGCGTTGCTCTGGTAACCCAGGTCACTCATGCGCAGGCTGGTGGCGTAGGGCAGGAACAGGGTGTCGGCGTCCAGCTCTTCGAGTTGGTGCGGGCGGCCACGCAGGAAGCCTTTGTCCAGTGTCGGCGAGGCGCCGAACAGGTACATCAGCAGCCAGCTGTAGCGGCGGAAGTTGCGGATCAGCGCGATGTAGGCCGACGACTGATAGTCGCGCGCGTCTTCTTCGCTGCCTTCACTTGCGCGCAGCAAGGGCCACAGCGCCTCTGGCAACGAGAAGTTGTAATGGATACCCGCGATGCACTGCATGGTGCGGCCGTAGCGCAGGGCCAGGCCTTTGCGGTACACGTGCTTGAGCTTGCCGATGTTGGAGCTGCCGTATTCGGCGATCGGGATGTCTTCCTCGGCCGGCAACGCACAGGGCATCGACGGGCTCCACAGGTATTCGTCACCCAGCTTGGTGTAGACGAAGCGGTGGATCTCTTCGAGGTTCTCCAACACCTGGGCCGGGTCTGCGAGGGCCGGGGTGATGAACTCCAGCAACGACTCGGAATAATCGGTAGTGATCTGCTCATTGGTCAGCGCCGAACCCAACGCTTCCGGGTGCGGGGTCTGGGCCAGGCGACCTTCATCGGTCACGCGCAGGCATTCTCGCTCAATACCGTGCAGGCACTGCTTGAGCAGGGGAAGATTGGCGCCGAGCAGGCTCAGGCGGCGGTTGAGGAGGTCGCTCAAGATGGATTCCTTCACGCGTCAGTCGCCCCAATATGGGGGTGGAGATAACGGTCTACAAGGGTAGGGAGAAAGGAACTGGCGTTGTCGCCTGGTTTACGCGGTTCCAGCAGTGCCAGCGCACTGCTGAAAATACCGCAGATAGTGCTTGGTGAGCTAGAGAACCGCGAAGGTTCCTTGCGCTTTGGCCACCAGCTTGTCGCCTTGGACTACGTCGGCGTCGACCACCAGTGTGCGCCGCCCGGCGTGCAATACGCGGGCGCTGCACAGGACCTCGCCGTCGCTGACGGCGCGCATGTAGTTGATCTTGCATTCGATGGTGACGCTTTGCTGGTCGAAGCCATGGCTGGCCGAGCAGGCCAGGCCCATGGCGATGTCCACCAGGCTGAAGATCGCCCCACCGTGCAGTTTCTGCCCCCTGTTGCGCAATTGCGGCGCAAGCGCCAGGGCCACTTCGGCAACGCCGGTGTCCAGGCGTTGCAGGCGGCAGCCGAGCAACTGGCTGAAGGCGCTTTCGACGTATTCGCGCGGGACGTCCATCACTTCTTCTTCAGTTGCTTGGCGTTGGCGAACAACGAGGCCATGGCATTGTTGGCCGGGGCTGCGGTGGTGGTTTCACGCGGGCGTGGCGCCTGCTGCTGGCGATTGCCACCGTTGCCACGGCCGCCACCCCGGTTGCCTTCGACCTTCTCGCCCGGGGTATCGCCCATGCGCATGGACAGGCCGACACGCTTGCGCGGGATGTCCACTTCCATGACCTTGACCTTGACCACGTCGCCGGCCTTGACCGCTTCACGCGGGTCCTTGACGAACTTTTCCGACAGCGCCGAGATGTGCACCAGGCCGTCCTGATGCACGCCAATGTCGACGAAGGCGCCGAAGTTGGTGACGTTGGTGACCACGCCTTCGAGGATCATGCCGGGCTCCAGGTCCTTGAGGTCTTCGACGCCGTCCTGGAAGGTCGCGGTCTTGAACTCAGGGCGTGGGTCGCGGCCGGGCTTGTCCAGCTCCTGGAGAATGTCGGTGACGGTCGGCAGGCCGAAGGTCTCGTCGGTGAACTTCTTCGGGTCGAGGCGCTTGAGGAAGCTGCTGTCGCCGATCAGCGAGCGGATATCGCGGTCGGTGCCGGCGGCGATGCGCTGCACCAGCGGGTAGGCTTCCGGGTGCACGGCAGAGGCGTCGAGCGGGTTGTCACCGTTCATTACACGAAGGAAGCCGGCGGCCTGTTCGAAGGTTTTTTCACCCAGGCGGCTGACCTTTTTCAGCGCTGCGCGGGTGGCGAACGGGCCGTTGGCGTCTCGGTGCGCCACGATGTTCTGCGCCAAGGTTGCGTTGAGGCCCGAGATACGGGTCAGCAGCGCCACCGAGGCGGTATTGACGTCCACCCCCACGGCGTTCACGCAGTCCTCGACCACCGCGTCCAGGCCGCGGGCCAACTTGAGCTGGGACACGTCATGCTGGTACTGGCCGACGCCGATGGATTTCGGGTCGATCTTCACCAGTTCGGCCAACGGGTCCTGCAGGCGGCGGGCGATGGAAACAGCGCCGCGGATCGACACGTCCAGGTCCGGGAATTCGCGGGCGGCCAGTTCCGAGGCCGAGTACACCGAAGCGCCAGCCTCGGAGACCATGACCTTGGTGACCTTCAGGGCCGGGTATTTCTTGACCAGTTCGGCCACCAGCTTGTCGCTCTCGCGGCTGGCGGTGCCGTTGCCGATTGCCACCAGCTCCACCGAGTGCTTGGCGCACAGGGCGGCCAGCACGGAGAGGGTGCGGTCCCAGTCGTTTCGCGGTGCGTGCGGGTAGACGGTGGCGGTGTCCAGCAGCTTGCCGGTGGCATCGACCACGGCGATCTTGCAGCCGGTGCGCAGGCCCGGGTCCAGGCCCAGGGTGGCGCGCGGCCCGGCCGGGGCGGCCAGCAACAGGTCGTGCAGGTTGTGGGCGAAGACGTTGATCGCCTCACCCTCGGCGTTGTCGCGCAGCTCACCGAACAGGTCGGTTTCCAGGTGGGTGTACAGCTTGACCTTCCAGGTCCAGCGCACCACCTCGGCCAGCCACTTGTCGGCCGGGCGGCTGCGGTTTTCCAGGCCGAAGTGGCCGCCGATCATGACTTCGCACGGGTGCAGGGTGCCGGGCAGTTCTTCGCCGACCTTCAACGAGGCACTGAGGATGCCTTCGTTGCGCCCGCGGAAAATCGCCAGGGCACGGTGCGACGGGGCGCTGCGCAGCAGTTCGTCATGGGCGAAGTAGTCGCGGAACTTGGCGCCTTCTTCTTCCTTGCCGGCCACCACGCGGGCGCTGAGCACCGCCTCCTGCTTGAGGAAGTTGCGCAGCTTGTCGAGCAGGGCGGCGTCTTCGGCGAAGCGCTCCATGAGGATGTATTTGGCGCCCTCCAGGGCCGCCTTGACATCGGCCACGCCTTTTTCGGCGTCGACGAAGCGTGCCGCTTCGGTTTCCGGGGCCAGCTGCGGGTCGTTGAACAGGCCGTCGGCCAGCTCGCCAAGGCCGGCTTCCAGGGCGATCTGGCCCTTGGTGCGGCGCTTTTGCTTGTACGGCAGGTAGAGGTCTTCGAGGCGGGTCTTGGTGTCGGCCAACTTGATCTCGCGGGCCAGCTCCGGGGTCAGTTTGCCCTGTTCCTCGATGCTGGACAGGATGCTGGCGCGGCGCTCGTCGAGTTCGCGCAGGTAGCGCAGGCGCTCTTCCAGGTGGCGCAGCTGGGTATCGTCCAGGCTGCCGGTCACTTCCTTGCGGTAACGGGCGATGAAGGGCACGGTCGAGCCTTCGTCCAACAGGCCCACGGCCGCTTCGACCTGTTGTGGGCGTACGCCCAGTTCCTCGGCGATACGGCTGTTGATGCTGTCCATGTAAACCACCTGACAATTGTGAATACGGGGGCCGCGCGCGGGCTCGGAGCCTGACGGCGCTGGATGAAAGCCGCGCATTATACCCATCGTGATCGGCTTGCGGTGATGGCGCCAAGCCAGCCCGAGAGGCCCGGAACTGGCGCTGGGGGAAAAATCTGCTAACAATGCTCACGGCACGCGTTGCAATGGCTACGCCATAATGCGCGGCGATACCAGAGGAGTTATTCATGACCGGCACTGCAAACACCGCTGAAGGTGACAAGATTCTCATCGTCGACGACGATCCCGGGCTGAGCAGCCTGCTGGAACGTTTCTTCACCAGCAAGGGCTACCGTGCCCGCGCGGTGCCCAATACCGAGCAGATGGACCGCCTGCTGTCGCGTGAGGTCTTCAACCTGGTCGTGCTCGACCTGATGCTGCCTGGCGAGGACGGCCTGACCGCGTGCAGGCGCCTGCGCCAGTCGAACAACCAGATCCCGATCATCATGCTCACCGCCAAGGGCGACGAGCTCAGCCGCATCAAGGGGCTGGAGCTGGGCGCCGACGATTACCTGGGTAAGCCGTTCAACCCCGACGAGCTGATGGCCCGGGTCAAGGCCGTGCTGCGCCGCCAGGCGCCGAGTGTGCCCGGCGCCCCGGGCAGCGAGGACGAATCGGTCACCTTCGGTGATTACGAGCTGTCCCTGGCTACCCGCGAGCTCAAACGCGGCGACGAAGTGCACATGCTCACCACCGGTGAGTTCGCCGTGCTCAAGGCGCTGGTCATGCATGCGCGTGAACCGCTGACCCGCGACAAGCTGATGAACCTGGCCCGTGGCCGTGAATGGGACGCCCTGGAGCGCTCCATCGACGTACAGATCTCGCGCCTGCGCCGCATGATCGAGCCGGACCCGTCCAAGCCACGTTATATCCAGACGGTCTGGGGCGTGGGCTACGTCTTCGTACCAGACGGAAACGCCGGCAAATGATGCCTTGCCGTCGATGAAAACACCGCTGTGGTTTCCGCAAAGCTTCTTCGCCCGCACGCTGTGGCTGGTGCTGATCGTCGTCCTGTTTTCCAAGGCGCTGACCCTCGTTTATCTGCTGATGAACGAGGATGTGCTGGTCGACCGTCAGTACAGCCATGGTGTGGCACTGACCTTGCGCGCCTATTGGGCTGCCGATGAAGAGAACCGCGACAAGATCGCCGAAGCCGCAGGGCTGATCCGGGTGACCGGCTCTGGGGTACCCGAAGGCGAGCAACACTGGCCTTACAGCGAGATTTACCAGCGGCAGATGCAGGCCGAGCTGGGCGAAGACACCGAGGTACGTCTGCGCATCCACGCGCCACCGGCGTTGTGGGTCAATGCGCCGAGCCTCGGCCCTGGCTGGCTCAAGGTGCCGTTGTACCCGCATCCGCTGCGTGGGCAGAAGATCTGGAACGTGCTCGGCTGGTTCCTGGCCATCGGCCTGCTGTCCACCGCGTCGGCCTGGATTTTCGTACGCCAGCTGAACCAGCCGCTCAAGCGCTTGGTGTTCGCCGCCCGGCAACTGGGCCAGGGGCGTAGCGTGCGCTTGCCGATCAGCGACACTCCCAGCGAAATGACCGAGGTGTACCGCGCGTTCAACCAGATGGCCGAGGATGTCGAGCAGGCAGGGCGTGAGCGTGAGTTGATGCTGGCAGGGGTTTCCCACGACCTGCGTACACCGCTGACGCGGCTGCGCCTGTCGCTTTCGCTGTTGGACAGCGACAACGACTTGAGCGATGACATGGTTCGCGACATCGAGGACATGGACGCGATTCTCGACCAGTTCCTGGCGTTCATCCGCGATGGCCGTGACGAGCCGGTGGAGGAGGTCGACCTGGCCGACCTGGTGCGCGAAGTGGTGGCGCCGTACAACCAGCCGCACGAGCGGGTACGCCTGTGCCTTGAGCCGATACCGCCGTTCCCGCTGCGCCGGGTTTCGCTCAAGCGCATGCTGGGCAACCTGATCGGCAACGCCTTGCACCATGCCGGCAAAGGGGTCGAAGTGGCCGCCTATGTTTCGGGTGACGAGAGCGCGCCTTACGTGGTGCTCAGCGTGCTGGACCGGGGCACGGGGATCGACGAGTCGGAGCTGGAGACCATCTTCAACCCGTTCATTCGTGGGGACCGCGCCCGGGGTGGCAAGGGCACCGGGTTGGGCCTGGCGATCGTCAAGCGGATCGCGGCCCAGCATGGCGGCAATGTCGAGCTGCGCAATCGGTCCGGTGGCGGGATCGAGGCGCGGGTGAGGTTGCCGTTGGGGCTTTTGCTGCCGCGTAATGCCGTGTGATTGCCGGGGCCGCTTTGCGGCCCATCGCGACACAAGGCCGCTCCTACAAGGGTTACGCGATCCCCTGTAGGAGCGGCCTTGTGTCGCGATGGGCTGCAAAGCAGCCCCGAATCTCAGCCCTTACCCTTGGTCCGGGTCTGATTCGGCCCGCCGTTCTTCTCCAGGTGTTCGATGATCATCCCGGCCACGTTCTTGCCGGTGGTCACCTCGATCCCCTCCAGCCCCGGCGATGAGTTCACCTCCATCACCAACGGCCCGTGGTTGGAGCGCAGAATGTCTACCCCCGCCACGCTCAAACCCATCACCTTGGCCGCACGAATAGCGGTGATGCGCTCTTCTGGCGTGATCTTGATCAGGCTGGCGACCCCACCCCGGTGCAGGTTGGAGCGAAACTCCCCTGGCTTGGCCTGACGCTTCATCGAGGCAATCACCTTGTCGCCCACCACGAAGCAGCGAATGTCGGCACCGCCGGCCTCCTTGATGTATTCCTGCACCATGATGTTCTGCTTCAGGCCCATGAAGGCTTCGATCACCGACTCGGCCGCCTGGGTAGTCTCGCATAGCACCACGCCGATGCCCTGGGTGCCTTCGAGCACCTTGATCACCAGGGGGGCGCCATTGACCATCTGGATCAAGTCCGGGATGTCGTCGGGCGAGTGGGCGAAGCCGGTGATCGGCAGGCCGATGCCGCGCCGCGACAGCAACTGCAGCGAGCGCAGCTTGTCGCGCGAGCGGGCGATGGCCACCGACTCGTTGAGCGGGTACACGCCCATCATTTCGAACTGGCGCAATACCGCGCACCCGTAAAAGGTGACCGAGGCACCGATGCGCGGGATTACCGCATCGAAGCCTTCCAGCGGCTTGCCCCGGTAGTGGATCTGCGGCTTGTGGCTGGCGATGTTCATGTAGGCCCGCAGGGTATCGATCACCACCATTTCGTGGCCACGCTGGGTACCGGCTTCGACCAGGCGGCGGGTGGAATACAGACGCGGATTGCGCGACAGCACAGCGATCTTCATGCAGCACCTGTGACAGGGGAAAGGGTGGCCGGAAAGGCCGGTTTGTCTTGTACGTACTTCAGGCCAGGGTTGACCACCAGTTGGCCGTGAATAAGTGCCTTGGAGCCGAGCAGCAGGCGGTAGCGCATGTCCTTGCGGCAAGCCAGGGTGAACTCCACTTCCCATACAGCATCGCCCAATGCCAGCGAAGTGCGGATCACATAACGGGCCTGGGCATGGCCGTTGGAGCTCTTGATAGTCTTCATGGTCACCAGCGGGGCTTCGCAACGGCGGTGGCGCAACTGAACCACCGAGCCCAGGTGCGCGGTAAAACGGACCCACGGCTGGCCGTCACGCTCGAATGGTTCCACCTCGGTGGCGTGCAGGCTTGAGGTGCTGGCCCCGGTGTCGATCTTGGCGCGCAGCCCGGCCAGCCCGAGGTCGGGCAGGGCCACCCACTCGCGCAGGCCGATCACAGTCAAATGGTCAAATGTCTTCACGAAGCGCACCCAGGGGATAAGGTGGTGAACTGTAAGCACGGCGTGGACTTTTTGCATCCGCAAGATACGGTAGTACAGTTCGATGAAAGACTGAATTCGAGGTAACGGGATGGCACACAAGGCGGAAGAAGACGACAAGGTTCGCCTGGACAAATGGCTGTGGGCGGCGCGGTTCTACAAGACCCGAGCGCTGGCCAAGGCGGCGATCGAGAGTGGCAAGGTGCATTGCCGGGGCGAGCGCTGCAAGCCAGGCAAGGAGCCGAGGGTAGGCGATGAGTTCGTCCTGCGCACCGGGTTCGACGAGCGTACGGTCGTGGTAAAGGCGCTGTCGGTAGTGCGCCGTGGGGCGCCGGAGGCGCAGGCGCTGTACGCCGAAACCGAAGAGAGCGTGCGGCGCCGTGAACAGGCTGCCGAGCTGCGCAAGGCCGGTGCGATGGGTGTGACCACCGACGGCCGGCCTAACAAGAAACAGCGGCGGCAGATTCATCAGCTGCACGGCAGCTTCGAGTGAACGGGGCCGCATTGCGGCCCCAAGCATCAGCGAACCACAGCCAACCGCCCGACCAACGGCAGCTTGGCTGCCAACCGGAACAGCGGCGCCGTCCAGCGCATCAATGCCGCACTGCCCTTGGCCGCCAACGGTGTATAGCAGCTCCACCCCAACGCCAGTATCGCCATCAGCAACCCGCCGATGTAGTCATCCTGGCCCCAATGGGCGCCTGCCACCAAACGCGGCAGCATGAACACCACCGCCAGCCCCCAGACCACCAGGTAGTGCACCAGGCGCCGGCTGAACAGGCTCATGAACAACGCCCAGATCAGCAACACCGAGGCGTGATCACCCGGGAAGCTCTTGCTGGAGCGGTCCTTGAGTTCCCAGGCAGCCTCCAGGTTCGGGTAGTAGTCACTGAGGTGCACGACGTCATCGAAGATCATCGACGGGCTCTTGTGTTGCCATCCAGCGGCATCGACCCACTTGGAAAACAGCGCGCGAATCACCACTAATAGAACCAGGGTGACCAAAAAGCCGAAAAAGGCCTCACGCACCTGGCAGGCTTTGAACACCCAGTTGCCACGGATCAGCACTGCCAGCAGGATCAACCCGACCACGATGTCGAACGGGCGCAGGCTGCCAAGGGTCCAGATGTAGCGCCAGGCGGTGTTGTCGGCCAGCGGCGCATTGAGGCTGTGAAACAGCCATTCGTCGAAAGTCAGGCACAGGATCTGGCCAATAGGCCATAACCAGAAACACATTAGAGCGATGGGCAGCAGCGTGCAGGCTGCCAAGGGTCCCAAGGACCACCTTGCTTGGAACAGTGGTCGATTGTCCATAAGATACCTCTATTGCCAACAGGAATCGGAGCGCCTTGTGAGCGCTCTGTCACGGGCTTCGCAAGTGTTTCGAAATCCCGTGTAACCATTTTGTCATCATTTTTAGATAGCCAGAACCTATGAGCGAATTGCCGGATACCGATTTCACCCAACGCTTCATCTTCGACGACCGCGATATCCGCGGTGAGTGGGTGGGGCTCGACCGCAGCTATGCCGAAGTGCTGGCGCGTCACCCGTACCCCCAACCTGTGGCCGCGCTGCTCGGTGAGCTGATGGCTGCCACCGCATTGCTGGTGGGCGCGCTGAAGTTCGATGGCCTGCTGATCCTGCAGGCACGTTCCCAGGGGCCGATCCCGCTGCTGATGGTGGAATGCTCCGGTGATCGCGAGATTCGCGGCGTTGCCCGTTACGAGGCGGACCAGATCGGCGCAGAGGCGACCTTGGCCCAGCTGATGCCCGACGGCCACCTGACCCTGACCATCGACCCGGTCAACGGCCAGCGTTACCAGGGTACCGTCGACCTGGACGGCGCCAACCTGTCGGAATGCTTCACCAACTACTTCGTTCAGTCGCAGCAGCTCAATACCCGTTTCTGGCTTGATGCCAAGGACGGCAAGGCGCGCGGCCTGCTGTTGCAACAGTTGCCGGTAGACCGCCAGCGCGACGAAGAAGAGCGCGCCGAGAGCTGGCAGCATGTAACGGCCCTCGCCAGCACGCTCAAAGCCGAAGAGTGGGTGCTGGACAACGAAACCCTGCTGCACCGCCTCTACCATGAAGACGCCGTGCGCCTGTTCGATATCGAGCCGCTGCGCTTCCACTGCAGTTGCTCGCGCGAGCGCTCCGGCAATGCGCTGGTTAGCCTCGGCCAGCACGACGCCGAGCAGTTGGTCGAAGAGTGCGGTGGCAAGGTGGAAATCGATTGCCAGTTCTGCAACGAGCGCTATTTCTTCGATGCAAGCGATGTCGCGCAACTGTTTGCCGGTGGCGGGACAGACACGGCGTCAGAAACTCGGCACTGAAACGATTAACTACAGGGAATTCTGCTGTCGAATTGCGCAAAAGCGCAGTAACGACAGGAGGGGCCTACTTTTTTTGGGCGTTTCTGGCATAATCCGGCCACTTTTTTCGCTGTAGTAGTTTTTTACAGACAACTACAAAACGTTTGGAGCACTCGGCCTCGGGCCGGATGGGGTATCTCATGACGCAAGCCAACAACACCGTGTACACCGACCTGAGCGTCGATAAGCTGGTAGAAGAAGCGCTGCAACGCGGTGAGGGCGTGCTGGCCGATACTGGCGCACTGGTGGTCGAGACCGGTCACCGCACTGGCCGTTCGCCGGCTGACCGTTTCATCGTCGAAGAACCTTCCACCCAGGCTGCCATCTCCTGGGGCCCGATCAACCGCAAGTTCCCGGCCGACAAGTTCGATGCCCTGTGGGACCGCGTCGAGGCGTTCAACAACGCCCAGGATCACTTCGTTTCCTACGTTCACGTAGGTGCGGCCGCCGAGCACTACCTGCCGGTGAAGATGACCACCCAGACTGCCTGGCAGAACCTGTTCGGCCGTTGCCTGTTCATCAACCCTGAGCAGTTCAACCCGGCTGGTCGTGACCAGTGGCAGATCCTCAACGTTGCCAACTTCGTTTGCGAGCCTGAGCGTGACGGCACCAACTCCGACGGCTGCGTGATCATCAACTTCGCCCAGAAGAAGGTGCTGATCGCTGGCATGCGTTACGCCGGTGAAATGAAGAAAGCCATGTTCTCGGTGCAGAACTTCCTGCTGCCGGCTGCCGACGTGCTGCCAATGCACTGCGCTGCCAACATCGGCGAAGAAGGCGATGTGACCCTGTTCTTCGGCCTGTCCGGCACTGGCAAGACCACCCTGTCGGCCGACGAAAGCCGTTACCTGATCGGTGACGACGAGCACGGTTGGGGCGAAGGCGTTGTCTTCAACATGGAAGGCGGTTGCTACGCCAAGTGCATCGACTTGTCCGAGAAGAACGAGCCGGTCATCTGGAAAGCCATCAAGCATGGTGCAGTGCTGGAAAACGTCGTGCTCGACGCCAACAAGCACGCCGACTACACCGACGTCAGCCTGACCCAGAACAGCCGTGCGGCCTACCCGCTGGAGCACGTTGCCAAGCGTTCCGAAGCGAACCTGGGCGGCGAGCCTAACGCGGTCATCTTCCTGACCTGCGACCTGACCGGCGTTCTGCCTCCGGTTTCGATCCTGAACAACGAACAGGCTGCCTACCACTTCCTGTCCGGTTACACCGCGCTGGTCGGTTCCACCGAAATGGGTTCGGGCGGCGGCATCAAGTCGACCTTCTCCACCTGCTTCGGCGCGCCGTTCTTCCCGCGCCCGGCTGGCGAGTACGCTGAGCTGCTGATCAAGCGCATCAACGGCTTCAACTCCAAGGTCTACCTGGTCAACACCGGCTGGACCGGTGGTGGCTACGGCGTTGGCAAGCGCTTCAGCATCCCGACCACCCGCGCGGTGATCGCTGCGATCCAGAGCGGCGCGCTGGTAGGTGCCGACACCGAGCACCTGGACATCATCAACCTGGACGTGCCAAAAACCGTTCCGGGCGTTGATACCGAGCTGCTCAACCCGCGCACCAACTGGGCTGACAAAGCTGCCTACGACGAGGCCGCCAAAGGCCTGGCCAAGCTGTTCATCGAAAACTTCAAGAAGTTCGAAGTTTCCGACGCCATCAAGGCTGCTGGCCCACAGCTGTAAGCTGTCGTTAGCTGTAAAGAAAAGCCGCCTGAGATGGCGGCTTTTTTGTGCCTGATGCTTTTGCACGATTACTAATGGCCTTTTCGCGGGCTGCCCGCAAAAAGGACGTAAAGACATCCTCCAGTCTGGATTTTCTGTTTCACTGTTAGCATCCATTGCGACCTCGCGAGACAGACAGATGACCGAAGCCCCACAGCGCAGTGCATTCGCCCACTTCCATCCCATCCTCACCCGCCCCCAGGACAACGACCTGAACGGCCACATCGCCGGTGCCACCGTGCATGGCTTTTTCGAAACCGCCATCCAGGCCTTCCTCGTCGAGCAAGCTGAGCTGGACCTGCGTGAAGGTGCTCTGGCCGCGTTCGTGGTCAGTTCGGCTGCGGACTTTTTCGCGCTGCCGGGTTTTCCGGATGTGCTTGAGGTGGGCCTGGGGGTGACGCGGTTGGCCGGCAGTACCGTGGAATACCGGTTGGCGCTGTATCGCCCTGGCGAAAGGGATGCGTGTGCGGCGGGGACGGTGGTGCAGGTGTTCATCGAGCGCTCAAGCGGCCGGCCTGTGCCGCTGCCTGAGGCACTGCAGGCCATTCTCAGCGGCCTTCAGCTCGCCCCGCAGGCATAAAAAAGCCCCGCCGGGCGGGGCGGGGCTTTTGCTGCCAGGGCCAAGCCCTCAGGCATCAGTGGCGCCAGTGGCGCTTGTGCTTGCGGTGGCCGTAATGGTTGCCACGGTCATAGTGACGACGGTCGTCGTAGCTACGGCGGTAGCGGCGATCGTCATGGCGTTCGTCGTCGTCGGCCTTGTTGCCCATGTAGTTACCCAGCGCGCCACCGGCACCGCCGCCGGCTGCCGCACCAATATAGCTACCGGTGGTGCCGCCCACCGAGCGACCAACCACGTTGCCGCCTGCGGCGCCCAGCGCGCCACCGATGGCGGCTTCGCCACGCTGGCGTTTGTCGGCACCCAGGGCGCCGCCGGCTGCGCCGCCCAGGCCGGCACCAATAGCGCCGCCCGTGCTACCACCGATGGAGTTGCCCACTACGGAGCCGAGTACCCCACCCAATGCGCCGCCAATGCCGGCCTCGGTATTGCCGCCGGCCATGGCAACGCCGCTGAGCAAGCTGAAAGACAACAACAGAATCGAGGAGTACTTCTTCATCAAGAGAGCCTCATAAGGATGACGAGGCGAATTTGAGGCTCTGGAGGGCGGCTGGCAATTGAAATCCGACGAGTAGCACGAGTTGTACACAATTCTCTAAGTTACTGTTTTCTAGGTGAAACTTTATTGTTTTTTGGCTGTCAGAGGTACTTATGACAAAGCCCTGAACCGTTACGGAACAGGGCTTTTTCGTTTTTGCCGTAAGCCTTTCGAGCGCTACAGAATACGCCCGTCGTCCCGCGCACGTTCCAGCTTGATGGCAATGAATTTGGACGTCGGCGTATGGCTGCCATCGCCAATGCTCTCCAACGGCACCAGCGGGTTCACCTCTGGATAATAGGCCGCCGCCTGCCCGGCCGGGATATCGAAGGCCAGCAAGGTGAAGCCGTGCACACGGCGCACATGCTCATCCCCCCACAACGAGACGATGTCGACCTTCTGCCCCGGCTGGAAGCCAAGGCGGATGATGTCGGCCTCGTTGACGAACAGCACCTCACGCTGGCCGCGCACGCCTCGGTAGCGATCATCCAGGCCATAGATGGTGGTGTTGTACTGATCGTGCGAACGCATCGACTGCATGACCAGGTCGGGCAATTGGCCGCTGGCCCGCACGCGCTCATCAAGCAAGGTGTCCGGCAGCAAGTTGGCCTTGAAATTGGCGCGCCCGGTGCTGGTCTGCCATTCGCGGTTGGCGGCGCTGTTGCCCAGGTAGAAGCCACCCGGCTCGCGCAGGCGCTGGTTGAAGCCGCTGAACCCGGCAATGGTGTCGCCGATCAGGTCGCGGATGCGGTCGTAGTCGGCAACCAGCCAGTGCCAGTCGACCGGCTGCTTGCCCAGGGTGGCGGCAGCGATACCGGCAACCACCGCAGGCTCCGAGCGCATCTGCGTCGTCAGCGGCTTCAACTGGCCGTTGGAGGCATGGACCATGCTGAACGAGTCTTCCACGGTCACCGCCTGTGGCCCGTCGGCCTGCAGGTCGATATCGGTACGGCCCAGGCACGGCAGGATCAGTGCCTGCTTGCCGTGCACCAGGTGGCTGCGGTTGAGTTTGGTGCTGATGTGCACGGTCAGCTCGCAGTTGCGCAGCGCCTGCGCGGTACGCGCGGTGTCTGGCGTGGCCTGGGCGAAGTTGCCGCCCAAGCCGATGAACACCTTGGCACGGCCGTCGAGCATGGCGTGGATGGCTTCGACGGTGTTGTGGCCATTGTGCCGCGGCACGGGGAAGTTGAAGCGCTTCTCGAGGGCGTCGAGCAGTGCCAGCGGCGGGCGCTCGTTGATACCCATGGTGCGGTCGCCCTGCACGTTGCTGTGGCCACGCACCGGGCACAGGCCGGCGCCTGGCGCGCCGATGTTGCCGCGCAGCATCTGCAGGTTGACGATTTCCTGGATGGTCGGCACCGAATGGCGATGCTGGGTGATGCCCATCGCCCAGCACATGATCACCCGCTTGCCACGGCAATACATGCGCGCGGCCAGCTCGATGTCGGCCAGGGCCAGGCCGGATTGCGTCTGGATATGCGCCCACGGCGTGGCATCGACCACTGCCAGGTAGTCATCGATGCCGTGACCATGCTCGGCGATGAAGGCGTGGTCGAACACGGCAGGTTCGCCGTTGGCCTGGGCCTCACGTTCCCACTGCAGGACGAACTTGGCCATGCCGCGCAGCAGCGCCATATCGCCACCAAGGGCCGGGCGGAAGAACGCGGTGTTGGTCGGCCGGTCGCTGTTGGTCAACATCTCCAGCGGGTTCTGCGGGTGCTGGAAACGCTCCAGGCCACGCTCTTTCAGGGGGTTTACGCACACCACCTGGGCGCCGCGTTTCACCGCATCGCGCAGCGGGTCGAGCATGCGTGGGTGGTTGGTGCCCGGGTTCTGGCCCCAGACGAAGATCGCATCGGCATGCTCGAAGTCGTCGTAGGTGACCGTGCCCTTGCCGACGCCGACGCTTTGCCCCAGGGCCACGCCGCTGGCTTCGTGGCACATGTTCGAGCAATCGGGGAAGTTGTTGGTGCCGTAGGCCCGCACGAACAGCTGGTAGAGGTAGGCGGCTTCGTTGCTGGCCCGGCCCGAGGTGTAGAACTCGGCCTGGTCAGGGGTGGCCAGGTTGTTCAGTTCGCGGGCGATCAGGGCAAAGGCGGCATCCCAACTGATGGGCTGGTAGCGGTCCTGTTGTGCGTCGTAGACCATCGGTTCGGTCAGGCGCCCCTGGTACTCCAGCCAGTAATCGCTCTGCTCGCGCAGCGCGCTGACGCTGTAGCGCGCGAAAAAGGCGGCGTCCACGCGGCGCTTGGTGGCTTCCCAGTTGACCGCCTTGGCGCCGTTCTCGCAGAACTTGACCATGCCGCTTTCCGGCGAATCGCCCCAGGCGCAGCCGGGGCAGTCGAAGCCGCCGTTCTGGTTGGTCTTGAGCAGCGCGCGGAGGTTCTTCAGTGCATTATCGCTGCCGACCCAAGCCTTGGCCACGCTGCGCAACGCGCCCCAGCCTCCGGCGGGGCCGTGGTAGGGCTTGTAGCGAGGGGGGGCGGCTGGGGCGTTGTCAGGGAGGGGCTGGTACGAGGTCACGGCTGTTACGACTCCGCCGCTGGGCTGTAGACCCGCGGTGCACTGTGTTTGGGCAAGTGAATGAGGTTGAGGTTGTGCTTGCGCGCCCATTGCAGGGCCAGGCCGGTGGGTGCCGAGAGGCTGACCAGGGTCTGGATGCCGGCACGCAGCACCTTCTGGATCAGCTCCAGGCTGCAGCGGCTGGTGACGATGGCCAGGCCGCCGGTGCTGTCGATGCCTTGGCGCAGCAGGGCTCCGATCAGTTTGTCGAGGGCGTTGTGCCGGCCGATGTCTTCGCGGCCGAGCAGCAGTTCGCCGTTACGGTCCATGAACAGTGCCGCATGCACCGCGCCGCAATGCTGGCCGAGCGGCTGGAAGGCGTCGATACGCCCACGCAGGCCTGCCAGCCAGTGCGCAGGCGGCAAGGGCGCACCGGGCAGTTCGGCCAGCTCGGGCAGTGCCTGCTCGAGTGCTTCGACCCCGCACAGGCCGCAGCCGCTAGTGCCGGCCAGCTGGCGGCGCTGGTTCTTCAGGTTCCAGAAGGCCCGGCTGGAGATTTCCAGGTCGGCGTACAGGGCCGAACCGGTGCCGGACAGCTTGAGGTCATAGATCTCGTGGGTGCCTTCGACAAGCCCGGCGCCGACGCTGAAGCCGACGGCAAAGTCTTCAAGGTCGGTAGGGCTGACCAGCATCACCGCTTGGTTGAGGCCGTTGTAGGCAATGGCCAAGGCCACTTCTTCGGCCAGGGGCGTACTGGCGCGCTCGGCGTCGCCGAGCTGGGCATAATCGTAGGTGTTGCTGGCGGCGGGCAAGGCCAAAGGCGATGAGGCCGCGCAGACCGGAGGTTTGCTGTTCATCGGGGCTGGCTACCGGCGGCGATTTGATAGCCCAAGCCTAGGCCTGTGGGACGGTCTCGTCTAATCGCTAGGGTCTATGCCTTGATAGACCGCGTCGATTGGTCGCGGCAGGGGCAGGTCGGGTAATCCTGGCCTAGACTCCTGGCTCCGAGGTTTTATCAACAAGGAGAACGCAATGAGCCTGTTCAGTTTCGTGAAGGAAGCCGGCGAGAAGTTGATCGACCTGCTGACCCCCGGTAATGCCAATGCCGAGGAGCAGTTGAAAAAGCACGTGGAAAGCGTCGGCCTGGGTAATCCGGACATCACCGCCACTGTAGAGGGCGACACGATCATCCTCAAAGGCGAGGTTGCCAGCCAGGAGGAGAAAGAGAAGATCATTCTGGCGGCGGGCAACATCAACGGTGTGGCCAGCGTTGATGATCAGATCACCGTAACAGGGCCGGTCGTTCAGGCTGCGCGTTTCGTTACCGTGAAAAAGGGTGACACGCTGTCAGCCATTGCAGTAGTCGTGTATGGCAATGCCAACCAGTACAACAAGATCTTCGAGGCCAACAAGCCGATGCTGTCGCACCCGGACAAGATCTATCCGGGGCAGGTGTTGCGCATTCCGGACTGATAGATCGTGCTGGCTCTTTCGCGGGGCAAGCCCGCTCCCACAGGTACCCTGCAATGCTCAAGGGTTTTGCTTACCTGTGGGGGCGGGCTTGCCCCGCGAAGAGGCCCTCAAAGCCCCGACAACAAATCCCGGTAATCCTCTACCGCGGCAAACTCCTGGGTATCGCGCGGCGCTGCCTGGCTGTCCGGCTGCCTCACTGCCAGCAGGTGCCCGACCCCAAACTGCCGTGCGCTGCGCAAAATGGCCAGGGTGTCGTCTATAAACAGGCTGCGCGCCGGGTCGAAGCCGATATCCGCCTGCAACGCATGCCAGAACTGTGGGCTTTCCTTGGGGTAGCCATAATCATGCGAACTGATCAGCCGCTCGAAGTACGGCGCCAGTTCTACCCGCTCCAACTTCAGTGACAACGAATCGCGGTGGGCATTGGTGATCATCACCACGCGCTTGCCCGCCTGGCGGATGGCGGCCAGGAAGGTGTCGGCATCCGGGCGCAGGGCGATCAGGTCGGCGATCTCGCGCTTGAGCTCACGGATCGGCAGCTTCAGCTCACGGCTCCAGAAGTCCAGGCAGTACCAGTTGAGCGTGCCAGCATTGCGCTCGAACAGCGGCTGCAGCTCCATTTCTGCCATGGCCCGGCTGACGCCATGCAGCTCGGCATAGCGCTGGGGCAGGTGCTCCAGCCAGAATCGGTTGTCGTAGTGCAGGTCGAGCAGCGTGCCGTCCATGTCCAGCAGGACGGTATCGATGGCAGACCAGGGAAGAACAGACATGGGAAACTCTCGTTCAGTCGGCTAGCCACGGTATAGTAACCCGTTCACGCCAAGGAGCTGCCCCATGCGCCAGAAACCCACCGTCCTCAACCGCGAAATCGTCGCCAGCAGCCGCCTGTTCCGCGTCGAGGCCGTGCAACTGCGCTTCAGTAATGGTGCCGAGCGCACCTACGAGCGCCTGGTCGGCCGGGGCAACGGTTACGGGGCGGTGATGATCGTGGCGATGCTCGACGCCGAACATGCTGTGCTGGTCGAGGAATACTGCGGCGGCACGGACGAATACGAGCTGTCGTTGCCCAAGGGCCTCATCGAACCGGGCGAGGACGTGCTGGCGGCGGCAGACCGGGAGCTCAAGGAAGAGGCCGGTTTTGGGGCGCGGCAACTGGAGCACCTGACCGAACTGTCGCTGTCGCCTGGCTACATGAGCCAGAAGATCCAGGTGGTGCTGGCGACCGACCTGTATGAAGAGCAGCTTGAAGGCGATGAGCCGGAGCCGATGCGGGTCGACAAGGTCAACCTGCGCGAGTTGTCGGCCCTGGCCATGCACCCGCAGTTCACCGAGGGCCGCGCCTTGGCGGCGCTTTACCTGGCGCGCGACCTGCTGAGCCAGCGGGGGCTGCTGGAGCTATGAACGACCTGCAGCTGATGCACGAAGTGGTCAAGCTGGCCCAGGTGGCGGGCCAGGCGACTCTGCCGTTCTGGCGCGCCGATGTGGCGGTCAGCAACAAGGCCGACGATTCACCGGTCACTGCGGCAGACCTGGCGGCGCACCGGGTCATTGCCGATGGCTTGCTGGCGCTGGCGCCGCACATCCCGGTGCTGTCCGAAGAAGACTGCGACATATCGCTGGCCGAGCGCCAGGGCTGGAGCCGTTGGTGGCTGGTCGACCCGCTGGACGGTACCAAGGAATTCATTGCAGGCAGTGAAGAGTTCACGGTCAACATCGCGCTGATCGACAATGCTGAGGTGGTGTTTGGCGTGGTGTCGATGCCGACCAACGGGCGCTGTTACTTTGGCGGCCGCCAGTTGGGTGCCTGGCGTGCCGAGGCGGGTGAAGCGGCCGAGCCGATCCAGGTACGCAATGCACCGCCTGCCGATGGCCGTTTCACCGTGGTCGCCAGCCGTCGTCATTCCAGCCCGGAGCAAGAAGCGCTGCTGGCCGGGCTAGGGGCTGCGGTGGGGGACCTGGCGCTGGCCAATATCGGCAGCTCGCTGAAGTTCTGCCTGCTGGCCGAAGGCAGCGCCGATTGCTACCCGCGCCTGGCGCCGACTTCGCAGTGGGACACTGCTGCGGCGCAGGGTGTGGTCGAAGGTGCCGGTGGCGAGGTCATCGAGCTGGACGGCCAGCCGTTCCGCTATCCGCCGCGTGAGTCACTGCTGAACCCGTTTTTCCTGGCCTTGCCCAGCGCTGCCAGCTGGCGCCAGGCCTTGATCGACCTGTCGCGCCGCGCCTACAACAACTAGGGTGCGTGCAGGCAATCAGCGGTGCAGAACGTACTGCCCGCTGAACTGCACGGCCGGTTCGTCGCTGCCGGCATTGCTGACGGTAGTCTCCAGCGTCAGCCGCGCCCGCCCACGGCGCTGGTACATCGTCACGAAGCGCGCCCAGCTCTTTTCATCCGGCGCCGCACAGCGGGCCACTGCCGTACCGGTGACCGGCAACGGGTAACTGATCTGCCCCTCCTGGATGACGATATGCCCGTCATCGATGCCCAACTCGCGCAGGCGCAGGTGCAGCCACCCCCAGCCCACCAGTACCGCAGCGCAGTACAAGCTGCCGCCGAACATGGTGCTCTTGTGGTTGACGTTGGCCGCCAGCGGCAGTTGCAGGCGCAGGGTGTGCTGCTGCCAGTCGATGACCTCCAGGCCCATTTCCCGCGTGAGGGGGATGTCGCTGTGCAGTACGCCCTGCAGGTACTGGCTGTCGGTGCTCATGGACGGTTGTCCTCCTGGTCGTCGTGCCCGCCGCTGCCGCCGTCAAAACTGAGGCTGTGCTTGCGCAGCTTGTCATGCAAGGTCTTGCGTGGAATGCCCAGAGCCTCGGCCAGGCTGCGCATGGAGCTGTGGGGTTGGGCAAGCTCGGCGGCAATCAGCGAGCGCTCGAACTGCTCGACCTGTTCGCTGAGGTTGCCGGCCACGACCACCGGCGCCGGCGTTGCCGCAGCCGGTGCCTGGCCGTCGAGGGCAAGCTCAAGGCCCAGGGCAAAGCGTTCGGCAGCGTTCTGCAGCTCCCGCACATTGCCAGGCCAGGCGTGGCGCAGCAGCATGGCGCGCTGGGCGGGCTGCAGGGTGTGCGGCGTCAAGCCGTGGCGCTGGCTGGCGGCATCGGCGAAGTGCTGGAACAACACCAGGATGTCGTCACCGCGCTCACGCAGCGGGGGTATGCGCAGCGGCGCCACGTTCAGGCGGTAATACAGGTCGGCGCGGAAGCGCCCCTGGTCGGCGGACTGGCGCAGGTCTTCCTTGGTGGCAGCAATGATGCGGATATCCAGCGGGATCAGCTGGTTGCCGCCCAGGCGCTCGACCACCCGCTCCTGCAACATGCGCAGCAGTTTGACCTGTACATCCAGGCTCATGCTTTCGATTTCATCGAGAAACAGCGTGCCGCCATTGGCGAATTCGAACTTGCCGATGCGCCGCTTCTGCGCACCGGTGAAGGCGCCAGGTTCGTGGCCGAACAACTCGCTCTCGACCACCGACTCGGCCAGTGCCCCGGCGTTGATCGCCACGAATGGCCCGTCACGGCGGCTGGACAGGTCGTGCAGGGCGCGGGCCACCACCTCTTTGCCGGCACCGGTCTCACCCAGTATCAGCACATCGGCGCGGGTACCGGCCAAGGCGCCGATCTGCTCGCGCAGGCGCAGCATCGACGGCGACTGGCCCACCAGGCGCGTGGCCAGTTGCTGGCGGTCGCTCAAGGCCAGGCGCAGGCTGCGGTTGTCCAGCACCAGGCGGCGCAGGGCCAGGGCGCGGCGCACGCTGTCGAGCAGGGCGTCGCTGGCAAACGGTTTTTCAAGGAAGTCATAGGCACCGGCGCGCATCGCCTGTACCGCCAACGGCACATCGCCGTGGCCGGTAATCAGCAGCACCGGCAGCTCGCTGTCGCGCCCGTGCAGTTGCTCCAGCAGTTGCAGGCCATCGATGCCAGGCATGCGGATGTCGCTGACCACCACACCGGGCCAGTCGGCTTCGATACGCTCGGCCAGGCCTTGGCCATCGGCCAGCGCCACCACCTTGAGCCCGGCAAGGTCCAAGGTCTGGCTCAGCGCTTGGCGCAGGTGGGGGTCGTCGTCGACCAGAATGACCTGGGCTTGGCTGTCGATCAGTGTCTCGGGGGTCATGCCGAGGGGTCCTCCGAATTGGGCAGGGTAGCGCCGGGTGCGGCCACGCGCAGTTGCAGGGTAAGCAAGGCGCCGCCTTCAGGGTGGTTGGCCAGTAGCAGTTCACCGCCCAGCGCGCGCATCAGGCTTTCGCAGATGGCCAGCCCCAGGCCCAGGCCCTGGGTGCGGGTCTTGGTGGTGAAGAACGGCTCCTTGGCATGCTCCAGCGCCTGGCGGCTGAAGCCAGGGCCGTTGTCGCGGATGAACAGGTAGACGTAGCCATCGCGCTGTTCGGCACTCAGCCACAGACGGCGCGGGTTGGCCTTTTCGGTCAGGGCGTCGAGGGCGTTGGCCAGCAAGTTGCCCAGTACCTGGCGCAGGCGGGTTTCGCCCGCCTGTACCCACAACGTGGCCTCTGGCAGGTCGCGGATCAGCTCGACGGCCATCGCGCGGCGGCGCTTGGCCAGCAACGCCAGGGCATCGTCCAGTGCCGGCTGCAGGGCCACGCTCTCCGGGGCGTGGCGGTCGCGGCGGGCGAAGGCGCGCAGGTGGGCGATGATAGAGGCCATGCGCCCGGTCAGTTCACCGATCAGCTTGAGGTTGCCGCGGGCGTCGTCGGTGCGTTGATGGTCAAGCAAGATCTCGGCGTTCTCGGCGTAACTGCGAATGGCCGCCAGCGGCTGGTTGAGCTCGTGGCTGATACTCGCCGACATGGTGCCCAGCACCGACAGCTTGCCGGCCTGGACCAGTTCGTCCTGGGCCCGCACGGCTTCCTGCTGGGCATTTTCACGTTCCAGCACGGCACTTTTGAGGCGGGTATTGAGGCCTTCGAGGTCGGCGGTACGTTCGGCCACGCGCTTTTCCAGCTCTTGGCGGCCACGGGCCTCGAAGTCGATACGGTCGATGTAGTGGCGCCGCCGCTGCATCACCAGGCCTGCCAGCAGCATCATCACCAGCAGCGTGCCGGCGCCGATGGCCATCACCGTCTGCACCGAGCGGTCGACCAGCATGCGTGGCGCGAGGATGCTGACTTGCCAGCCGGTTTCCTTGATGTCGCGGGTCTGGGTGATCCACGCATCCTGGCTGAGCAGCAGCGGCTGCGGGGCCTGGGTCGGGTACGGCTGGATGGCGATGATCGCCTGGCGCTCGGCCTCGGTCAGCGCGCGGGTGGCACGGAAGCGCCAGTCGGGCCGTGAGGTCAGGATCACCACGCCGTTATGGTCGGTCAGCAACAGTTGCTCTGGGGTGCGGCCCCAGAGGGTTTCGGTGTGGTCCAGGTCGACCTTGACCACCAGCACGCCCACGATGCGCTCGCGGTCCCGCACCGCTGCGGCAAAGAAGTAGCCACGCTTGGCCGAGGTGGTGCCCTGGCCGAAGAAACGCCCCAGGTGGCCGGCCATGGCCTCGTTGAAGTAAGGGCGGAAGGCGAAGTTACGGCCGACGAAACTGTCGTGCTTGTCCCAGTTGGAGGCGGCCAGGGTGTTGCCGCTGACGTCCATCAGGTACATGACCTCGGCACCGGTCTGCTGGACGATGCCCTTGAGCAGGCGGTTGGCGTTGGTCACCGCTTCCAGGCGGAACGGGTCAGCCAGCACGCCGCGCAGGGCCGGCAGGTCGCCGAGGATCTGCGGCAGGGTTTCGTAGCGGTGCAGGGTGCCGAGCAGGTTGGCGACGTACAGGTCGAGGGTCTGGCGGTTCTGTGAGGCCAGTTCTTCCTGGTAGTAGCGCTCGGCCAGGTGATGCAGCGGCCACAGCAGCGGTGCGAGGCACAGGGCCAGCAGGGCCAGGCTGCGCCAGCGGGGACGGCGTGGGGGCGTGGGTTTTGCAATCATCACGTAAGTGCGCCAGAAAAGTCTGACGCAATTATGCGCTACTTGAGGCAGTCGATCAGCGCCTGCTGCCAGTGCGGCAGGCGGATGTGCCATTCGTGGGCCAGGCGTGAGCAGTCCAGGCGTGAGTTGAGCGGCCTGCGGGCCGGCGTGGGGTAGTCGCTGGACGGGATTGGCAGCAGTTCGGCGCAGGGCAGGCCTTGGGCCTTGAGTTGCTCGGCGATGGCCTGGGCGAAGCCGAACCAGGACGTCTCGCCTTGCGCGGTAAGGTGGTAGGTGCCCCAGGCGCCCGCTTGCCCGGCCTGCCAACGTTCGACCAATACACGGGTGCTGGCGGCAATGCTAGCGGCCCAGGTCGGTGCGCCGATCTGATCGTCGACAATGCGCAGTTGAGGCTTCTCTTGCAGCAGGCGCTGCAGGGTCAGCAGAAAGTTGCGCCCGTACAGCGAATAAACCCAGCTGGTACGCAGGATCAAGTGCTGGCCGGCCACTGCGGCAATCGCCTGCTCGCCTGCAAGTTTGCTTTGGCCGTAGACCCCCAGGGGGTTGGGGGCGTCTTGTTCGGTATAGGGCGTGGCCTTGCTGCCGTCGAAGACGTAGTCGGTGGAGTAGTGGATAAGCGGCGCGCCGAGCCGTGCCGCTTCTTCGGCAAGTACGCCAGGGCCGTGGGCATTGATCGCAAAGGCGCGCTCTGGCTCGTGCTCGGCCTGGTCGACCGCCGTGTAGGCACCCGCATTGATGATCAGGTCGGGGGCCAGCTGGCGCAGCGGGCCACGCAGGGCCTCGGGCTGGGCCAGGTCCAGTTGCTCGCGCCCGAGCACGTGAAGCTCGCCAAGGCCGACCAGCTGCGCCTGCAGCGCCTGGGCTACCTGGCCGTTACGGCCACATACGACAATCTTCATGGCAGCAGTTGCGCCTCACTCAGCGGTACGCCGACCTTGTCCTTTTCCGACAGCACCGGCGGCCCTTCGAGTTGCCAGTCGATGGCCAGCTGCGCGTCGTCCCAGCGGATGCAACGGTCGGCGCCTGGGTTGTAGTAGTCGGTGGTCTTGTAGAGGAACTCGGCCGTTTCGCTGACCACCGCAAAACCGTGGGCAAAGCCAGGCGGAATCCACAATTGGCGATGATTGTCGGCCGACAGGTGCACGGCAACCCACTGGCCGAAAGTTGGCGAGCTCTTGCGCACATCCACGGCAATATCGCGGATCTCACCCTGTACCACGCGCACCAGTTTGCCTTGGGTGTTTTCTACCTGATAGTGCAGGCCGCGCAACACGCCCTTGAGGGAGCGGGAGTGGTTGTCCTGGACGAAGTCCACGGCAACGCCGGTCTGCTTGGCAAACTCACGGGCGTTGAAGGCTTCGAAGAAGAAGCCTCGGCTGTCACCGTATACCGTCGGTTCGATGATCAGTACATCAGGGATCTCGGTGGGGATGATGTTCATGCAGACTCGTTAGCCAGTTTGCCCAGGTACTGACCGTAACCGGTCTTTTTGAGTTTTTCAGCCTTGGCCAGCAACTGGTCACGGGTGATCCAGCCCTTGTTGAAGGCGATTTCTTCCAGGCAGGCCACCTTCAGCCCCTGGCGATTCTCGATGGTTTGCACATATTGCGAGGCATCCAGCAGGCTCTCGTGAGTCCCGGTATCGAGCCAGGCAAAGCCGCGGCCAAAGCGCTCCACGCGCAGGTCGCCGCGCTTGAGGTAGGCATTGGTGACATCGGTGATTTCAAGTTCGCCCCGCTCGGAGGGGCGGATGCCCTTGGCAATTTCGATTACGTCGTTGTCGTAGAAGTACAGGCCCGTCACCGCATAGCTGGACTTGGGCTTGAGGGGCTTTTCTTCGATGGACAGGGCATTGCCTTGCTCGTCGAACTCGACCACGCCGAAGCGCTCCGGGTCCTTGACCCAATAGCCGAATACCGTGGCGCCACTCGGGTGGTTGACCGCGCGTTGCAACTGTTCGGTGAAGCTCTGGCCGTGGAAGATGTTGTCGCCAAGAATGAGGCACACCGAGTCATCGCCGATAAACTGCTCGCCGATCAGAAATGCCTGGGCCAGGCCATCGGGCGAGGGCTGCTCGGCATAGTTGATGTGGATGCCGAACTGGCTTCCGTCGCCGAACAGCTGGCGATACTGGGGCAGGTCCTGAGGTGTCGAGATCAGCAGGATTTCGCGGATATCGGCGAGCATCAGCACCGAAATCGGGTAGTAGATCATCGGTTTGTCGTAAATCGGCAGCAGTTGCTTGGAAACCCCAAGGGTGATGGGGTGCAGGCGTGTGCCGGATCCTCCGGCCAGGACGATGCCCTTGGTCATGCAATGAGCTCCTTGATGTCGGTATTGCCCAGGCGTTCACCCTGGTAGCTGCCATCCTGGACATGACGGCACCATTGCAGGTTGTCCAGGTACCACTGCACCGTCTTGCGCAGCCCGCTGGCGAAGGTTTCTTGCGGTACCCAGCCCAGTTCCCGTTCGATCTTGCTGGCATCGATGGCATAGCGCAGGTCGTGGCCGGGGCGGTCCTGGACGTAGCTGATCAGGTCTGCATAGCGGGCCACGCCTTGCGGGTGCTGCGGCGCCAGCTCTTCGAGCAGGGCGCAGATGGCGTGCACCACGTCGAGGTTCTTCTGCTCGTTGTGGCCGCCGATATTGTACGTTTCGCCGACCTGTCCGTGGCTCACTACTTCAAGCAACGCCCGGGCGTGGTCTTCGACGAACAGCCAGTCACGTACTTGCTGGCCATTGCCATACACCGGCAGTGGCTTACCGGCCAAGGCATTGAGGATCATCAGCGGGATCAGCTTTTCGGGGAAATGGTAAGGGCCGTAGTTGTTCGAGCAGTTGGTGATCAGCACCGGCAGCCCGTAGGTGCGGTGCCAGGCGCGCACCAGGTGGTCCGAGGCGGCCTTGCTCGCCGAATAGGGTGAGCTGGGCGCATACGGCGTGGTCTCGTGAAACAGGTCGTTGGCGCCATGCAGGTCGCCATAGACTTCGTCGGTGGAGATATGGTGAAAACGGAACGCACGGCGCTGCTCGGCCGGCAGCTGGCTCCACCAGGCGCGGGTGGCTTCGAGCAGGGCGTAAGTGCCGACGATGTTGGTCTGGATGAACGCGGCCGGGCCGTCGATCGACCGGTCCACATGGGACTCGGCTGCCAGGTGCATGATCGCCCCAGGCTGAAAGCGTTCGAGCACGGCGCTGACGGTTGCCGAGTCGGCGATATCGGCCTGGACGAATTCGTATCGGGTGTTGTTGGCGATGCTCTGCAGCGATTCGAGGTTGCCGGCGTAGGTCAGCTTGTCGAGGTTGAGCACTTCGTGTTCGGTGTTGTCGATCAGGTGGCGGACCAGCGCCGAGCCAATGAAGCCGGCGCCGCCTGTGACGAGTATGCGCATCTCAAGTGGCCTCTGGAAAACCAAGTTCTATGGCATGCAGCCTAGCTCGTCGGCTAGGGTGGTGGCAGACAAATATCATGGGTTTGGCGGGAAGGCTTGGGGTTATTTCGATTGATATCGGTATAATTGGTTTAATGGTTTTCTTAGGCAGGTTTTTTTGCTTTTAATGCCGATATATATCGGTTATAAATTTGCGATAGCCGGGGGCGCTTTGCGCCCCATCGCGACGCAAGGCCGCTCCTACACACACACACACTACCAACGCCCCAGTGCACATCGGCTCAGGGCCTACGCAGAGGTTAACCATGAAAACCCTCAACTCCACCCCCCGTGCCGACGGCTTCCATATGCCCGCTGAATGGGCGCCGCAGACCCAGGTCTGGATGGTCTGGCCGGAGCGTTCGGACAACTGGAGCCTGGGTGGCAAACCGGCGCAGGCTGCGCATGTGACGCTGGCCAAGGCCATCGCCCGCTTCGAGCCGGTGACCGTGGGGGTTTCCGCTGGCCAGTACGAAAACGCCCGTCGCCAACTCGACCTGCCGAACATCCGCGTGGTGGAAATCAGCAATGACGATGCCTGGGTGCGCGATACCGGCCCAACCTTCGTCATCAACGACCACGGCGAAGTGCGCGGTGTGGACTGGGGCTTCAATGCCTGGGGCGGTTTCGAGGGCGGCCTCTACGCGCCCTGGAACCGTGACGAGGAACTGGCCGCCAAGGTACTGGAAATGGAGCGCTGCCAGCGCTACCAGACCGAGGGCTTCGTGCTGGAAGGTGGCTCGATCCACGTGGACGGCGAAGGCACCGTGATCACCACCGAGGAATGCCTGCTCAACCGCAACCGCAACCCGCACCTGGGCCGCGAACAGATCGAGGCGGTGCTGCGCGAGCACCTGGCGGTCGACACCGTGGTCTGGCTGCCGGACGGCCTGTACAACGACGAAACCGACGGCCACGTCGACAACTTCTGCTGTTACGTGCGCCCAGGTGAAGTGTTACTGGCCTGGACCGATGATTCCAACGACCCCAACTACGCACGCTGCCACGCCGCGCTGGAGGTGCTGAAAAACACCCGCGATGCCAAAGGCCGTGAGTTCGTGGTGCACAAGATGCCGATTCCGGGCCCGCTGTATGCCACCGCCGAAGAATGTGACGGTGTCGACCAGGTGGCCGGTAGCCAGGAGCGCGACCCGTCGGTACGCCTGGCCGGCTCGTATGTGAACTTCCTGATCGTCAACGGCGGCATCATCGCGCCCAGCTTCGATGACCCTGCAGATGCCCAGGCCAGAGCGATCCTGGCCAAGATCTTCCCGGACCACGAAGTGGTGATGATCCCTGGCCGTGAGCTGCTGCTGGGCGGGGGCAATATCCATTGCCTGACCCAACAGCAACCCGCGCCGCTCAAGCGCTGAAGCCACGCTGAATCAATAGGCCCGTCATCTGACGGGCTTTTTATTTCCAGGCGACGTCCGGCGCCGCGAATGGCATATGTTTTGTATTGTTTTTCAAAGAGATAGCTCGGCTTGGCCGGGCGCTTGGATCTGTAACAATACCTACGTAGATTAGCCGCTCACGGGCAAGGGAGTACGTGTGGAAATGAACGCAGCAAGTGAGTCGGCTTTGTGCCCATCGGCAGTGAATCATCAATCGCTCAAGGTTCTGGCGCAGTGGTTGAAGCACCATGGAAGCAAACAGGTCAGGACGACCGACCCACGACGTCTGCTTGCCGGGCGATACCCCCAAGGGCTGATCAGTGAAGCGGAGATGCAAGCGCTGATGGCGGTGTGGCACTGACCGTATCGGGCTAGCCTGCACCGGCCCTGACACCGGTGCAGGCAGTAAACATCAGAAGCGGTAAGTGCTCGTCACCACCAGGCTGCGCGGGTCACCCGGTTGAATCTGCGCGGCGCTGGTCGCCGAGCTGTAGTAGGTCTTGTCGGCAATGTTGTTCAACGCCGCGCGCACATCCCAATCGTGCGTGCGGTAGCCGGCGAGCGCATCCCAGCGGCCATACCCCGGCATTACCGTGGTGTTCTGGTTGTCGGCATAACGGTCACCCACCAGCGTCAGCCCCGTCTCGGCGTACCAGCCCAGCTCCGGCTTCCAGGTCACGAACAGGCTGGCGTTGCGCTTGGCCACGTCGTTGATGCGGTTGCCTTCCTGGTTGTTGTTGTCCTTGACGATGGTTGCATCCTGCAGGCCGATGCCCCCGCGCACGTACCAGTTGCCGACGATGTTGCCGGTAGCGGTCAGCTCGATGCCGCGCGAGCGTTGCAAGCCGGTGAGTACAATGATTTCCGGGTTGTTGGCGTCACGCGTGCGGCGGTTGTACAGCTCCAGTTCATACACCGCGAGGGTGGTGGTCAGGCGTTGGTCGAGCCAGTCGCTCTTGACCCCGATTTCCTTCTGCCGGGTCATCTCTGGCCCGGTGTCGTTGGTGTTGCCCGGCGCGCCCGGGGTGATGCCGATCAGGCCACCGCCCACGGGCGAGAAGGTCTTGCTCCACGACGCATAGAACGAGTGATCACGCCACGGCGTATACACCACACCCAGGCGCGGGCTGGTGGTGTTGCTGTCCTGCGGCTCGGAAATGCCCTTGATCTTGTTGGTGGTTTCCACCTCGAACTGGTCGAAGCGCACGCCCGCGAGGATTTGCCATTGATCGTTCAGGCGGACCTGGTCCTGAAGGTACAGGCCACGGCTTTCGACTACGGTGTGGTTGTTGCTCGACACCAGCAGCGGCCCATTGTGCTGCAGGTTACGGTTGGGGTTACCCACGTCCAGGCTCGGCACCGTACCCGTCGGGGCGGTGTACAGGGTCGGGTCACGCCGTTGGCTGCCGAACTCCAGGCCCACCAGCAGTTTGTGCTCCAGCCCCAGGGTGTTGAAGTCGCCCTCGGCTTCCAGGTTGTTGAACAGGTTGCGGGTGTTCAGGTCTTGCTGCCAGCGCTGGCGGGTGACGGTGTTGTTGCTGGCGTTGTAGCCCGTGGCGTAGGTGTTGTCGAACTCGCTGTCGAGCTTGAACAGGCCAAGGGTGTGGCGCAGTTGCCAGGCTTCGTTTAGCTGGTAGTTCAACCGCGAGCGCAGCGACTGGGCGCGGTCGTCGATGTAGTCGCGCTGGGTATCGCCATAGGTGGTGCTGCGGCTTACGTCTGCCGGGCGGCCGTTGACGCCAGGGATGCCGCGGTCGGGCGTGCGGTTGTAGCGGCTGTATTCGTATTGCACCAGCCAGTTCAGGTCCGGCGTCAGTTGCCAGCTCATCGAGGGCGCGAACAGTTGGCGGCTGCCATCGATGCCATCGCGGAAGCTGTTGCTGTCCTCGTTGCCCAGGTTCAGGCGCAGGCTGATGGTGTCGCTGGGGTCGGCACTCAGGTCGGCGTACAGGCTGCGCAGGTCTTGGCTGCCGCCTTGCGCCTCGATGCTCGAACGGCGGCCGTGCTCGGGCGCCTTGCTGACGCGGTTGACGATGCCACCCTGGCTGCCACGGCCGTACAGCACTGCGGCCGGCCCTTTGAGCACTTCGACACGCTCGATGTTGTTGAGGTCGCGAATGTACTGGCTGTCATCGCGAACACCGTCCAGATAGAAGTCGTTGCTGGCATCGAAGCCGCGGATGCGCACGCTGTCGAAACGGGTGTCGGCGCCGCTGCTGACGTTGGGGATACCCTCGAGTGCCTTGCCCAAGGTGTTGCTGCCGTAATCCAGCACGTTGGCGGTTTTCACCGTGTCGATGGCCTGGGGTACATAGCGCACCGGCGTTGAGGTGCGCGTCGCGGTACTCACCTCCTTGACCCGCGGGTTGTCCTGTTCACGCTCGCTTTCGGCGGTGACCGACAGTTCCGGCAGGGTAGTGGTGGCGGCGTTGGCGAGGCTGGCGCTGAACAGCAGCGACAGGCCCAGCGACAGGGGGGAAAGGCGGCAGGGTACAAGCATGGACACATCCGGACCGAGGCAGGTGAAAAGAAGGTGCGAATGGTAATGCTTGCTATTTACTGTTGCTTGGGTATTTGTAAAGGGTTGTCTTTACATATGTATCACTTTGTAACTAGGTACTTTGTATAATCCCCCAGCCCAAGATTGCTCCCACAACGTCAGCTGACTTACCTGACAAGAGAAAAATTGCCCACCGATAGCGCGAACAGGCATGGAAATGCACCAGACCTGCCGGTTATTTTGGTTATATCAACCTGCATTTCACGATTTTTTGACATTTGTAATCGCACACCGCTAGGATTCGGCCAACGCCTGCTGGCCATGACATGGCCATGCTGCTGTTAAAGGCCACCGTGCGATTGCCGGCAAAGCCTTCCAGTTTGGATCCGCATAGCGTCGAACCTACGAAGGGGCGTTGGTTCCTGGCGTCATATTGCAGAGCGTTTTTGATTAAGAAATAAGGAAAATAACATGTTGAAAACCAGGATCAGCCTGGTCGCCTTGGCGATGATCGCCGCGACCCAGGCACAGGCCAATGAGCAGGCCGACAGCAAGGGCTTCATCGAAGACAGCCACGCTAATGTGCTGCTGCGCAACGCCTACATCAACCGTGACAAGAAGCACGGTACCGATGACCAGATCGAATGGGGCCAAGGCGTCATCGCCAACTTCTCCTCCGGTTTCACCCAGGGCACCGTCGGTGTCGGCGTCGACGCATTCGGCCTGTATGCCGTGCGTCTGGACGGCGGCAAGGGCCACAACGGTGGTGGCGGCGTCGACTTCTTCAAACCGCACGAAACCACCAATGCCGAGGGCAACGCCAGCTCGCCGCATAACCTTGCCCGTGGCGGCGCTGCCGTGAAATTCCGCATCTCCAACACCGTGCTGAAGTACGGTGACCAGATGCCGGCACTGCCTGTGCTGCAGTACGACGATGCACGTCTGCTGCCAGAAAGCTTCACCGGCACCCTGCTGACCTCGAAAGAGATCGAGGGCCTGGAGCTGAACGCCGGTCGCTTCACCCAGGAAGCGCGCAAGAGCGCCGAGCGTCGTGACGGTGGTGGCCTGAAGTCGATCAACGTCTTCGGCGGTAGCTACAAGTTCACCGACAACTTCACCGCTTCGCTGTACACCGCAGACAACGAAGACGTGATGAAGAAGCACTACCTGGGCTTGAACTACGTCTTCCCGATCGCCAGCGACCAGTCGCTGACCCTGGACTTCAACGGCTACAAGTCGGACATCGACAAGCAGTACGTCCAGGCCGCTGGCCTGAACGGCGACTCCAACACCATCTGGAGCCTGGCTGCCACTTACGCGTACGGTGCCCACTCGTTCACCCTCGCGCATCAGCGCAGCACCGGCAGCACCGGCTACAACTACGGCTTCTACCAAAACGCCGGTGGCGTGGGTGACGGTGGTTCGACCATCTACCTGGCCAACTCGTACTGGTCCGACTTCAACGCCGAAGACGAGCGCTCCTGGCAGCTGGGCTACGGCCTGGACTTTGGCGCCTATGGCGTTCCGGGCCTGACCTACAAGCTGGCCTACGTGGTGGGTGACAACATCAACACCCGCAACGTCGCCAACCCGCAAGGTTTCGGTGAAGGTAAAGAGCGCGAGATCTTCAACCAGATCCGTTACGTGGTTCAGGACGGCCCGGCCAAGGACCTGTCGATCAAGCTGCGTAGCTCGTTCGTGCGTACCAACAATGCGGTACAGCAGAACGGCTACAACGACGACGGCAACGAAGTCCGCGTATTCGTCGAGTACCCGATCAGCATCTTCTGATCTGATCCCGCTGGGGCTGCTTTGCAGCCCTATCGCGGCGCAAGGCCGCTCCCACACTGGCTGGCTCTAAACCTTCAAGGCCGGCGCAACCCCTGTGGGAGCGGCCTTGTGCCGCGAAAGGGGCGCAAAGCGCCCCCAGCCTTCAAGCCGGCTCCGCCTGTCTACGTCGTACCCCTGCTGCTTTTTCAACTTCCCCCGTCTCCGGTGCAAAGCTGTCGCTACGCGCCATTCGCCACATCCGCGCATAAAACTCGCTTTCAATCGAGCCACTGAGCAATTCGCCAGGCTTGAGAAACGTATGCAAATCCGAGAACAAGCCGATTTCACTGGCGCTGACACGCCGTGCCAGGTGCTTGGGCTTGAGTTCGCTTGGGTGCTCCAGCCCTGCGGCCGCCAGCATCTCGGCCAAGGTGTGCAGCGTGTTGCGATGAAAGCTGGCCACGCGTTGGGCCTTGTCCGGTACCACCAATGCGCGCTGGCGTAACGGGTCTTGCGTGGCAACCCCGGTCGGGCACTTGTTGGTGTGGCAGCTTTGCGACTGGATGCAGCCGATGGCGAACATGAAGCCGCGCGCCGAATTCACCCAGTCGGCACCAATGGCCAGCACGCTGGCGATATCGAAGGCGCTGACGATCTTGCCCGCTGCGCCAATGCGGATGCTCGAACGCAGGTTCAGGCCGACCAAGGTGTTGTGCACGAACATCAGCCCTTCGCGCATGGGCACGCCCATGTTGTCGCTGAACTCGCGTGGTGCCGCGCCGGTGCCGCCTTCCTTGCCGTCGACGACGATGAAGTCGGGGGTGATGCCGGTGGCCAGCATGGCTTTGGCAATGCCCATGAACTCCCACGGGTGCCCCAGGCAGAACTTGAAGCCCACTGGCTTGCCGCCCGACAGTTCGCGCAGGCTGGCAACGAACTTGAGCAATTCGACCGGCGTGCGGAAGGCGCTGTGCGCAGCCGGGGAAATGCAGTCCTGGCCTTCGCGCACGCCCCGGGTCGCGGCGATTTCCGGGCTCACCTTGTGCCCTGGCAGGATGCCGCCGTGGCCGGGTTTGGCGCCCTGGCTGAGCTTGATCTCGATCATCTTCACTTGCGCCGAGCGGGCTTGCTCGGCGAAGCGTTGCGGGTCGAAACGGCCCTCTTCGGTACGGCAGCCAAAGTAACCGCTGCCGATCTCCCAGATCAGGTCGCCACCATGTTCGCGGTGGTAAGGGCTGATGCTGCCTTCACCGGTGTCATGGGCAAAGCGGCCCAGGCGTGCGCCCTGGTTGAGGGCAGCGATGGCGTTGGCGCTGAGGGCGCCGAAGCTCATGGCCGAGATGTTGAAAATCGAGGCCGAGTAGGGCAGCCGGCATTGCCGCCCGCCGATGGCGATGCGGAACGAAGCAGGGTCGGGGGTGGCCACCGGCAGCATCGAATGGCTGATGAATTCGAAGCCCGGCTTGTAGGCATCGTTGAGTGTGCCAAAGGCTTTTTCGGCGCTTTCATTCTTGGCCCGGGCGTACACCAGCGAGCGCTGGGAGCGGGAGAACGGCAGCTTGTCGTCGTCGCCTTCGATCAGGTATTGGCGGATTTCCGGGCGGATGGTTTCGATCAGGTAGCGGATGTTGCCCAGGATCGGGTAGTTGCGCCGCACCGCATGGTGGCTCTGGCGCAGGTCATTGAGGCCGACCAGGCTGAGCAGGGCGGTGAGCACGGTGAACGGCCAGAGCCAGGCCTGTTGGGGCAGTAGCGGCAGGCTGGCGAAGGTGAACAGCAGGCAGGTGACGAGGCAGGCGTAGCGGCTGGGCAGTGAATGTTTCATGGGTCCATCGCAGGCAGGATGACCGGGCCTAGGATAGGCAAAGGCAGGCTGCGGAAAACCTGGTGAATCGGTAAAAGACTGTTACCTGATCGCAGGTTTGCCCTGCGCGACCCTTTCGCGACGCAAGGCCGTGATGGCAGGTTATTCGGGCAACTGCACACTGGCCCGCAAGCCGCCGCCGTCGCGGTTGTACAGCAGCAACTCGCCGCCATGACTGGCCGCGATGCGCTGGGCGATGCTCAACCCCAAGCCATACCCGCCAGACGCCTGATTGCGCGACCCTTCCCCCCGCACGAACGGGTCGGTAACCGTCGCCATCAAGCCGGGTGCAATCCCCGGCCCGCAGTCATCGATGTGGATAAAAACCCCCGTGGCCGCGCGCTCTAGCGTGACCGAAACGTCTTTGCCATAGCGCAAGGCATTGACCAGCAGGTTCTGCAGGCACCGCTGCAGCAGCAGGGCATCGACCCGCACGGTGCCAGCCTGGCCCTCAACGGGAAGCGGCTCACTGGCGGTGGCCAAGTCTGCGCACTGGCGCGCCACCAGCTGGTCCAGGTCCACCTGTTGCAGGTTCTGCTGCTCGCCGGCGCGCAGGTAGTCGAGTACCTGGCCGATCATGTCGTCCATCTGCGTGATGTTCTGCCGCAGCCGTTCGCGCTGCTCATCGTCTGGCAGGCGCTCCAGGCGCAGGCGCATGCGGGTCAACGGGGTACGCAAATCGTGGGAAACGGCGGCGAGGAAGTAGGCCTTGTCGTTGACCATCGCAATCAACCGTTGCTGCATCGCATTGAAAGCCTGCGCCGCCTGGCGCACTTCCTGCGGCCCATCCAGCGCCAAGGGCGGCTGCTCCAGGTTGCTGCCCAGCCCTCGCGCTGCGTCCGCCAGGCGCTGCAGCGGGCGCAGGCACAGGCGCACCGCCAGCAGGCACACCAGCAGCACGGCGACGATACGCAGGGCATACACCCGCAGCAGGTAGTCGCTGATCAACGCCCAGGCAGACTCGCCACTCCAGCCCTGCAGCTCCTGGCCATCGATGGTCAGCCAATGCCCATCGGCCAGCGGCACGGCAAACTGAATATGCGCCTGGGCCGTGCGCAAGCCGAACAGGCTGCGCCAGACAATCGGCTGGCCCAGTTCGTCAGTCAGTTGCACCTTCATCAGGCGCACGTCTACAGCATGGCCAAGTTCGTACTTGAGGGCCTGGTGCAGCAGCAATTCGATGCGTTTGCGCCCCCTGCGTTCGTCCCCTTCTTGCGCGGGCAAGGCTTCGGCACAGCGCAGCTGATAATGGGCTGGCGCCTGCACTGCGTCGGCATGGCAGTCGGCCTTGGCAATCAGGGGCGCGCTGCGGGCGGCGATCAGCCGCACCGGGGCTTCGAGCACCTGCGCGAAACGCACATCGAACCAGATGCTGCTCGACATCAGTTGGATTACCAGCGTGCCGCTGACCATGATCAGCAGCAGTTGGCCAAACAGCGTGCGCGGCCACAGCCGGCGGAGCCAGCGCACCTCAGGCATCCGCCTCGCTGCGGGCGAGGCTCAGCAGGTAGCCTTCGTTGCGGATGGTGAGGATCTGCGCGACGGCGCCCGGCGCGCGGCGCAGTTGCTGGCGCAGGCGGCTGACGCACATGTCTACCGAGCGGTCATCGGGCAGGTGGTCACGGCCGAACGCACTGCGGGTCAGATGATCGCGCGACACCACACGGTTGTTGGCTTCAAGCAGCTCACGCAGCACGCGGTAATCGGAGCGGGGCAGGGGCAGTGTCTCGCCGTCCGGGCGGGTGAGCAGGCGCTTCACGTGGTCGAGGCGAAAACCGGCAAATTGCTGCGCTTCGACAGCCGGTTTTGCCACCGGTGTATCGAGGCGCTGGGGGCGACGCAGCACGGCCTTGATCCGGGCAATCAGCTCGCGTGGCTCGAAGGGCTTGGCCAGGTAGTCGTCCGCGCCCACTTCAAGGCCAATGATGCGGTCCAGCGTGCTGCCTTTGGCAGACAACATGATCACCGCCAGGCCAGGGGTGGCTTGCAGCTGGCGGCACAGGCTCAAGCCATCCTCGCCGGGCAGCATCAGGTCCAGCACCACCAGCTCCACTTTGTGCGCAGCCAGTTGCTCACGCATCTGCTCGCCATCAGCGGCGGCCAGTACGGTGTAACCGGCATCTGTCAGGTAATCACAGAGAAGTTCGCGGATTTCGTCGTCATCGTCGACAACCAGCAGCGTTGTACTCATTGCTAAACACACCTGTTCGGTGAGGGCCGGAGGCGCTCGTTACGTTCAATTACATCCCCGTACAAGCCGGGGCTGGAGCCCCAAGGGCGGATCCCTAGAATCGTAACAAAAAATCATCTGCGAATACGAAACCTTCCCAAATGAAACCTCGGAGTATCATGAACGACTTCTCTTCCATCGGCCGAGGCGCAAGTCACCTCACCCCGCTCGCCTTCTTCATCGCCGCGGCCATCAGCGGCAGCGCCATGGCTGCCGACAGCAAGCCACTGGTGCTGGATGCCACGCAGATCGAGGACAGCGCGCTGGCGCCTGCCGATGAAGCCGGCCAGCTAGGGTACACGGTCGAGAGCAGCCGCAGTTCAACCGGCCTCAAGCTGACGCCGCGGCAAACGCCGCAGTCGGTAACCACCATTACCCGCCAGCAGATGGACGACCGCGCCATCCACACCATCGAGCAGGCGCTGGAAACCACGCCAGGGGTGACGGCCAGCAAAGCCGAAGTCGGCGGGCGCACCGACTACCGGGCGCGAGGTTATTCGATCAGCAACTGGAAGGTCGATGGCCTGCAGTTTCAGGGTGGCTCCGACTTCAGCGGCGGTGGTAACGCGCTGAACATGGACCTGTACGAGCGCATCGACATCGTGCGTGGCGCCAACGGCCTGCTGGGCGGCACCGGCGACCCCTCGGCCACCGTCAACCTGATCCGCAAGGCCCCGACCAAGACCTTCGGCGGCAGTGCCTACGCGACCTACGGCAGCTGGGACAAACGCCGCCTGGGCGCCGACCTGAACCTGCCATTGTCCGAGGACGGCCGCCTGCGTTCGCGGTTTGTAATGACCCAGCAGGACGCCAACTCGTTCCGCGACAACCAGTCCGAGCGCGCCCGCGCTGCGCTGGCCAACTTCGAATTCGACCTCGACGACGCCACCACCCTGGGTGCCGGTTACCAGTACGAATACAACAAGGTCGTCGGCGGCGGCTGGGGTGCGAACATCCCGATCTGGTACCGCGACGGCAGCAAGACCGACCTGCCGCGCAGCACCAACGTGGTGCCCAGCTGGAGCTTTGGCGAGTACACCACCCGCACGGCGTTCGGCTCGCTCGAGCATCGCTTCGACAACGACTGGACGCTGGACCTGAAGGCCGCCCAAAGCACCGCCGAGGCCCTCAACCACCGCGGGCTGGCCAAGGTCAACTCGGCGGGCCGCGGCACCTTCGGCGGCTACTGGGACCAGGACGGCAGCGGCGCCGTGCTCAACGGCCTGCACAGCGCCAGCGACACCACCCAGCAGTCGGCGCAGATCGACCTGTCCGGCCCCTTCCAGCTGTTCGGCCGTACCCATCAGGCGATGGTCGGTTACAACGACAGCCGCACCGTGGCCTGGTCACCGGAATACACCTGCAACATGGTCAGCGACGGCCGCGTCAGTGCTGCGGCGCTGGGTTGCCAGTTCCGCGCCAACAACGGTTTCCCGCTGACCGACTGGCGCAATGGCGTGGATGACGACTACGACATGATCGCCTCGCGCACCGGCCGCCACAGCAAGACCACCACCCGCTTGCAGGGTATGTATGCAGCTACTCGCCTGAGCATCACCGACCCGCTGTCGGTGATCGTCGGCGTGCGCACCAGCAACTACTCCGCAATCACCCGCAGCAATGCCGGCGTGCGCACCAGCCAGGAAGAAAACGGCATCGTCACCCCCTACCTGGGCGCGGTGTACGACCTCAACGACACCTACTCGCTGTATGCCAGCTACACCGACATCTTCACCCCGCAGACCGCCGAGACCAGCAGCGGCAGCAAGGTCGAGCCGATTCGCGGGCAAAGCTACGAAACCGGCATCAAGGGCGAATGGTTCGATGGCCGCCTGAATGCCTCGGCGGCGTACTTCCGTACCAAGCAGGAAAACAAGGCCGTGCTGGACGGCGACCTGACCACACCGACCGGTAACGACGCCTACAAAGCCGGCTCTGGCCAGGAAACCGACGGCATCGACCTGGAAATCGCCGGTGCACTGACCCCGAACTGGAACGTTTACGCGGGCTACACGTACCTGCACTTCCGCCGTATCGACAGTGATGGCCGCAGCGACCCGTCGCACCTGTTCAAGGCTTCGACCACGTATCGGCTGTCTGGCCCGCTGGACCGCTTGACCCTTGGCGCAGGGGTGACCGCGCAGAGCAACATTCGCGCGGTATCCAGCCCGGCTGGGCAGCCGAGCAATGGCGTGAGTACGGGCGCTACCGACGTCAACTGGTCGGGGTATGCGATCTGGAATGCCATGGCCAAGTACCAGCTGACTGACGATACGAGTGTCAGCCTCAATGCCAATAACCTGTTCGACAAGCACTACTACACCCGCTACGGGTTCTACGCGGGGGCGATTTATGGTGATCCGCGGAACCTGTCGTTGATGGTGAGTACGGCGTTCTGACGGAGGCACCTGGGGCTGCTGCGCAGCCCATCGCAGGCCAGCGCTGTGCCTGTGGTGTTGCGCGTTTTGTGTAGGAGCTGGCTTGCCTGCGATGGGCCGCAAAGCGGCCCCCTGCGGTCAGTTGGATTGCGCCTGCTGAACCTCGCGAACCGGCTTGTCCAACCGGTCCTCCATACGGTCCCAGTCCTCCCCGAACAACTCCACCGGATGCATAGTGCGATCGGCTCCATTGCCGCAGGCCAGCGCTTTGGCGGGGCAATACAGGTCGCACCCCCAGCAGATGCGTTCAGGGTGGCTGGGGTTGGTGGGGAATTTCTTGGCCATAGCGTCCATTCTCGCAAGTGGGGTGCTGAGCCCAAGCTATGCCTTCCAGCGCTTTCAGCCTTGATTGAAATCAAGGCGGGCTGCGTCTGCGGTAAGGTTTCAACTTATCGTTTCTGCGATCGGCATGTGATCGCGAAAGTCGGTCCGAGCAGTATCACTGACTGGAGGTGATAGGGGCTCTATCTGACACAAGAAGGAGTGGATGAAATGGCATCGATGAAACGTCCCCGCCTGCGGGCGGTTCAGCCTCGGTCGGGCGCTAGCCTTGAGCTGACTTTTACCAATGGGCAGCGGTTTACCCTGGATATGAGCGACGCGCTTAAAGCGTATCCGGGCTTGGCGCCACTGGCTAAGCGCAAAGCGTTCGAAGACGTAACGTTAGGGGATGGAGGCTGGTCCGTGGAATGGCCGGCGCTGGATATTCAGATCGGTGCCGACACCCTACTGCTGGACGCGCTTGCCCAAAACGCCCCGGATGAGAACACCCGGATATTCATTCGCTGGCGGCTGCGGCATCGGATGACGCTCGACCAGGCTGCCGAAGCACTGGGCGTCAGTGCGCGCAGTATCAGCCGTTACAGTAGCGGTCGTGAAGCGGTACCACGCACACTGGCGTTGGCTTGTTTGGGCTGGGAGACGTTGGAGCAGAAGGCAGCCTGATAGGTCATGCTTGCTCCGCCCTGGGGTAATTGCGCGGCGGGGTAGCGAACACACAAACAAAGGCCCACCTTGCGGTGAGGGTCTGGATCGAAAATTAAACTCCAGAGCGGATTGCGAGATTCTTACGGATGTACGCTTTATTTACTGCGGCACTTGAAAAGCCAAAGCAGTGTTAGCACCGTCGGCCAAAATAATGTGTTGAGAACGTCATGAGCGCTGGCCTGCCAGCGCCAGTATCCGAAGCTGCCAATATCGTCTCGCCGATCTACCCACTCGCCAGCACACGCAATGAGTAAAACAACCAGCCAACCAAAGTATGGCCTGAATCGTTGGGTGCCAACGATCATCGTCAAATAGACCGCCATGCCAAAATAGATATGCAGCGCGTCTTTTGACAGTCCGGTTGCCGCCACAATCGCGAGCTTGATGCTTTGTACAGTTGAGATATCCATGTCAATTTTTCATGTCTGTGCCAAGGCGTTTTGTCTCGTGCGTGATGCTATGCGGGAAGCTCTAACCCTAAAGCAGCGTCTATCGTTCCACGCTGCTTGATCGATTCCAAGGGCTGCATGAGGTCATATCGACAGTGCCGCGCGGGACCTCGTAGGTTTTGAGGCGGCTCTCAGGTGCGACATAAGGTACTCCCTTTCTTCGAAGTGACCTTGATCCCCAAACTGAAACGGTTGGAACCCACCAGTTTTTGAAGGAATCCGACGGAACGCCAAAACGAAAAAACCCGCCAGAAGGCGGGTTTTTCGGGTGTTCCAGAGATTTTGAAGGCTTTCTATGGAACCTTGAATGGTGCGGCACCAGGAGTCGAATAAAATCGTAACTATATAATATATATGATTTTAATCTGTGTGGTTGAGTTAATCTATCTCTAAAACTATCCTTTGGTACTTTATGAACATTGCGTGGGGTTGAGGAAGTCCAGGCGAGGCGCAGTTTCTTCGATGAGTGGCAGTGCTGGCGCATCCAAATTGGATAGTTGCCTTCCTCCCCAAAATGGTGAGTTGCAGGAGGTGGTGCCAAGCCGCGCTCACGATGCACCTTTATCGGCCAAAGCAGACGTACACGGTTATAGGCTAATGTCCATTGGCGGTTTCTAGGTTAGCAGTTCGTTAGTGCTTAAAACTTTTGTTGATCAATAGCTGGTTTAATAGTTTTAGCTTTTCATTGTTTGGGAAGTCGTCAAGTAAGACACGGACAAGCGCCTTAAGTCCTTCCGGTAAGCTGCCGGAAGCCGCTTGGTTTGACGCACGAAACCAACGATCTGCCGAGTTTACCGAGGTGGGCAGAGAAGCCGCGCGTCCTCCTGCACGAACCCACAGATCCTCCAAGCGGTCATGGGCTATTTCACTGCCAACTTCCGCGATACTGGCAATTATTTCATTTCTCTCGATCTCTATTGATCCTATGTCAGAAGGTCTCGGGATTGAAATTTTGTCGAAGAAACCTAAGAGTGCATAACAGGCATGAAGTGCGGGAAGTACATCTTTTTTCCTATGCCGATATTCGGAGGCGAGTTCTCTGGCAATAAGTTTCCATTGCCTTTCCTGTACTATTTCGCCTAGCATTTTAGAATCCTTTGACCAGTCCCGTATACTGCGGACCAGATTGATTGCTTTTGATTCTGTGATGGAGCTGTCCCAGCGAAGCAGGTAATTTGCTTGAGCAGAGCTTAGACTGCTATTTGGCACTTGCAAAATAACGTGGCTCAGCAAATAAGGCTCTGGGTTTGGTAAGTCATATGCAGTGTGGGAGCGCTGTAGTAACAGTCGTGCGACGACAGTCGCTAGTGCACGAGCGTCGGTCGAGTCTAAACGGTCCCAGAGATTTTTGCGATTCTCAAGGTCAATTGCAATAGGTGCAAAATCTTCAGCTAATTGCGCAATAATACCAGGGCGATAATTTCTTGTCTCAACCGAAGAAAGATATTTTTTTGCCTGTAAATATATATCTACTGACGTTGGCCAGGGATTTCCGCCGAGCGTAACATGAAATGCCCATAGTTCACTCCAGGCTGGCACTCCAAGGTCTAAATTCGTCAATAGATCGGGATCTTTTGACGTGCGAGTTGCTACCAAGGAGGTCAGCTTTGGGTTGGCAATGATAATGGTTGCTTCTACCAATTCCTCACCGTAGATTTGGTCGACCATAATTGATAGGCCAAGTAATGGGTCTGGTCGAAATGCTAGCTGGCTTTGTAGAGCCTCAAGAGCATTAGTCTCTCGCAATGTTGCGATCGCATGCATGCCAGACCATCCTAAGGAGATAGCATTTTGTCGAAGCTTCGAAAACTGAGCCGCCGACAATACTGAGGATGGCAAGATAGTCAGTAACTGCCGCTCTGTTGCATCGGTTATGATGCCTAACGATACAATAAAACGCGCATGCAGCTTTTCTGACAGCCAATTGAGTAAAAAAACATTCCAATGTCCACTATTGGAGCGCAGTCCATTTACGATCTCGGGACGAACTGCAGAAAGCCACCATTCCTGTGCCGTTCCAGCTTCAAGACGTGATAGAAATTTATCCGCATTTGGAACTGACGTTTGTGGTAAAACGTTCGCGATCCATGATGCTACTATCTCGGCTAGCCTTTCTCCGTCCAGCAATTGCTCACACGGGATGTTTGCCAAGGATACAATGACGTCTGGTGAAGCATCAGGAGTAGTAGCAGCAAGGACTGAAATAGCTTCTTGCTTGAAATCTTTCAGCTCTTCACGATTAGAAGATAAGTTCAGCAGAGATCGGAGCAGATATATGGCGGTAGTGGCATCCGGCGCCTTCCGTAATGTCTCTAGATGGTCGGCTGCGCGTGCGATTCGCCTCAGGGTGCTCAGAGTTGAGCCAAGATTCGTACCAGACTCGAATAGTTCCTTGAGAACCGTATCCTCCTGACCCATCAGCCAGCGTGCTGCACGAGAGGGGTTGGCTGTTTCAGACACCGCGGAGGTGATGACTTTGCTATTGGTCCACTCAAGCAAGCGCCCGGAGTCGACGCCGTACAACCAAGGAGGCGCAACGGACTCTCCACCTTGAGAAGGGCTAATCGCAACTCGAGCAGAGAATGCCCGACGCGCTTCCGGCCATAATCGCTCCCAAAGCATCGTCAGAAGCCCAGGCCAGAGGTGCAGATTTCCAAAGACGGGAGCCGACGCAGCGTCCGCAATAAGAGCTTCGGCCACAAGAGCAACGACGGAAGGTGGCGGTAGTGAAATGGCCTTGCCACCGCTCAGCACTTCAAGCTCTCTGCCTAGGTCGTGGACTTCGCTAATTTCTTCTAACGGCCATAGCGCTACTTGGCTCATCACCATACCAGCTCGCAAGGCCGATGGGTCTGGCTCGGTCCACCACAGCGCCCACCATTGGCCAATTGGCCCGCAGCCAACCGAAGGCCCCCACGCTTCCCCTGACGATGTGTAACCTGGCGGCTTGTCGGTGAGATCCAACAAAATCGGTGGCAGTAGACTCAAGTCACCGCTGCACGTGAGTAGCCCATGCGTCTGGTTAGTCTCTCCGTAGGTCGCGCGAATAGGGTAGGCGGTTTCTGTAGGGGACATTAGATATCCATTTCTTTCAAAACCCAGGCGAGTGGAAGGGTGAGATCGCTGCTTCGATTGCCAGCAGGATCAACAATCCACCCCAGTGTTTCCGGGCCTTCATCAATGAAATGCTCATCACAGCTGTCTTTATCGAGTTCCCCGCCAAGAGCAGAGAGCCCCCAGACGCTGATTTTGTCTGAATTCCAGTTGCTTTTAATGAATGAGGACACGAGGGGGAGACGCTCGGCAAGAACTGCAGCTGGGGGCTTATTTGAGGTCTTCAATTCATCGTAGCACGACAGCATTACGGCCAGTTTTGGTTTATTGAGTCGATCAACGACTCCATGCCCTGCCACGTGTAGAAAGATCTGAAGCATTTCGACCCAACGGGCATTAGCGTCCCACTGCGACACGCGCGCAGTGTTTACATTACCCTCGGGGGGACCATCTCGAAGTCGTGTAAGAACTTCGGGATAGGTCGTCTCTGTTTTGAGTCGAATTAACACAATCCAACCACCCGCGCATTGCAACCGCTCGCGCCATAACTCAGATATCGCGCGTTGCTGAAAAGCGTTCGTCAATTGCTCTCCACCGTAATCAGGCCAGCGAAGATCGAAGCAGTTGCCATCGTTGTCTACGATGGGCAAGGTGATTTCAGCCCACGTTTGCACTTGGGTATGCTCGGCGGCGTGTCCCGATGCGAGGCTGTTTAGCACGTTGTCGAGCGGGGTTAGGTCAGGCGGGGTGCCCTTATCCTGGCGCAACAGGAGATTCCCCGTAGTACGCCGCAGGCGTCCATACAATTGCCCAGCAAAATGCGTCTTGCCGCTGCTCGGTAGTCCCAGCAAGACAATTTCAGGCGTGTGCATGGTGCCCCCTAAACGAAAGAAAAGGATCGTCTGTCTGAGTCTCGATCAGAATTTCGCCTGCCGCAGCCAAACGCCAAGCCGCTCTTACAGTGGCATCAATTGGGGTCGCAAAGCTCTCAGGCGTTTTGATTGAAACTGCGTGCTCAGTTGCTCTAGGGAAGCTGTTCTTCAGCGCCTCACTGATTGCTTTTTTAATACCTACTGGTACATCGTACTCGCTTTTAGTCCAAAGAAGTGTTAGTGGCCGATCTGCGATATGATTGGCTAATCGGTCAAGAAGCTGCAGCAGTTCCTTTCTGGCAAGACCGCGTTCTTGGCCACTCAACCTCTGGCAATCAGCGACAACGATAAATGCGTCCGAATGCATAGAAAGCCAGCGAGCACCTTCCGCCTGTGGTGCACTTTCGCTCACCGCCCAACTCGAAAACCACTCACCGGGAGCGTCGGCAAGCAATACATCCCGAAAATCGCCGCCCTCCCTCCGCAACGCAATGTGCAGCAAACCGGGAACCCGATTACTTGCACGAGGGGTATGCGGTGGGAAGGTCGGTGGCCTTGCCGAATCGTCGAACCGCATCCAGGAGGCGAGTGATTCCCAAGCGTGTAAGGTGCGGGAGCCGGAAAACATAGCGTCCGCCATCGCGCGCCCTTGCAGCATCAGCAAGTAATTAGCCGCGAGCAAGGTGGTCTTTCCACCGTTATGGGCTCCTAGAACACCTACCAGAATGTGTTTACTGCGTGGTAGCAGTAGCAGCAAATCAGACAGGCCAAGCGCACTTCCGGACCATGGGACACGCGTTTCTATTGGGTGGGAAACGGCTTCAGTAGTGGAATTCGACTCCTTCAGCGTCGAATTCCATTCAGTACATGACTCGGGAACAAGTTCACCAAGGACGCACGTCTCGCCATCATGCACATTGCAATTGGGATTGGTGCAGCGTCGCATCGTCACTTAATCGACTCCGTCAAGCGTACGGCCTGCTCTTGGCGGAGTAGTGCCCGTGCAAGATGCGGTAGGCTAATGGTTGCGTCCTCCGCTATACGCGCGCGCTTTAGTAAGCCGACTGCAGAGGGGGCAGGATCTTCCAACGCTAACCGAAGGATATCTCTCAACGACAGACGCCCCGTCCTCGTTGGCAGATTAAAGCTGTCCATCATACTGCGTGGAATTACTGCGCGTAGTGAGGAGGTCCGCTCAAGAACATTTTGCAATGATAAACCGGTCTCAAACCCTGCATTGGGCAGTCGAGCAACCGCTTCCGAAAGCAGATATGCCACGCTTGTCGGAGTTACAGTGGGCATTATTGAAATCAGATCTAGCGGCATTAGGATGGCGGCAGCCAAAGGATCCATTTCGCGGTAGCTCATTTTGGCCGAGGCGGAGTACATTGACTCATACCACCATAGCGCATCCAACCGTACCTGCTCTCGTGTGGATGTAGATTGGGCAACCGCAAGGGATTTCTGAACTTCTTGCGCCTGTTTTTTTAAGGCTTTCTCTAGCGCCTCGTTAATTCCGTTTAGTTCAGCTGCGTAAGAGTCTCCGAGATTATCAAATCGCTCGCCGAGCACATCTTTCATCAAGTTGGCGAAATCTTCCGCCCAATGCTGATTTTGGTTTGGCATGTAACGGTTATGTGTCTTGCCGTTAACGAAGAGGTTATTTTGTGCATTATGCTTAGCACTTGCCGCACCAATTTCGCCGAAGAGAGCCGTACGATCGACTTTGTCGATGGTGACCTCTTTCAAATCCAGTTTAATCGAATCTGCAGGCTTCAGAGCAGTCTTTTTCAAAGGCGCTAGAAGCGAAATATCCTGCTGCTCAGTAGTTTCGGCAAACAGGGAAATTAGCTTAACGACCACCGACTTCTCGCGCCCAAGATGCGAAAATCGCAGCGTGTCGCTGGCAGTAAGCCAAAGAATTGCAGCGTTGCGTTCTTGTGCCACCGCTGCACACGCTGCCAGTAATATGGCACGGTAGATGTGAATCGGTTTATCGGTGTGGACTGACTGCAGGGTTTCCCACTCCGCTAGTAGTGCGCTTTCAGCCATTTCAATTAGCGGATCGTCCGTCGCGGTATCGCTATCCAAAGCGGTCAGGATGGCAGGAATAAGCAACGCAGGAGTCGCGCTCAATGCCTTGGCCACGCCTTCAACCGCTTGAGTCATTTTCTTAAAACGCTCGTCATTACCTTCGAGCTTGTCAATCAACCCTGCTGCCAAGAGTTCTTGAAGCACATTTGCCATTGGGCTCTCCTTAGCTGTTGGTTTTAGCTATTAGCCAGGTTCGTTTAACAACCGATTTGCGAGAGGTATCGGTTCAGGATCGGGTTGTTAGGGAAGTCATGTTTGACTTCAGACAGCAAACTTACTGAGCTGACCGACGAGCCTTGTTGAGTGAGTGTCCACATACGCTGCCAAGTGTCGAACGAGCGATTCATGATGGGCACTTGGCCAACTTTGCCTCCTGCTCGCACCCAGATAGCTCTGGCGTCATCGTGGCTTGGGTAGGATTCCGAGAGAAAATCAATAAGATCCCTGGGGAAACCGCCATTCGCTGGCGAAGACAGCGATTTAGCCTTATCCTCGGTGGATTCGCGGGTTGGTACGTTGGAGGTGCCATGCAGCAGGTCAACCGAGTGCCGCATCAGTAACACGAGATACTCAGCTGAGGCGCGAGCGGCAAAAGTACGATAGCGGTCGTCTTTGTGCTGGTCACCAAAATCGGACACACCCTTCGCGACAATAACCGGCACGCGGATAAACTCTCCAGCCGCACCTAACGCACTCGCTTCCATGTCGAGTCCGAGCACTTTGCGCATTGACTCACCAAGGCGCGAGAAAATCTTGTCATCTTCGACAACCGCTGAGCCGGTTGCGATGGGGGCGACGTGTACTTGGAAGGGTGATGCTAGGCGCGGCCGACCATTAAATTGGAGGTGCAATTCGCCTGCACGATCGTTACCAGCAGCCGTGATTAAACCCTTATCGTCTATTAGCCCTCGTTTCTGCAGTCGCTCTAAAACCAACGTCCAATCAGGACACTCCAGCCAAAAGTCCGGATGGGCTTGCGGATGCATACCCTTTAACCCGCACAGCAGAACCCAATCTTCTTGAGTTTCGAGAGTTAACTGTGGGCGCTCTTTGATCCAGCTTCCAGGGGCAGCCCTCGCGACGATCTGCATGCGTTGGACCCAATGAGGGCCAGGCCCAACCTGGATCGGATCGCCCTGAAAATGTGATACGCCGTCGACGACGATCAGTTTACCGGCGTCGTAAGAGTAGAGGCGATCGGCAATGAGCACGTCCCCGAGAGCAACTTTGCCACGACGTCCCGCACAAATTCCCGACATGGCAATGCAACGAGCAGGTACTTCGCCCCAGAGGTGGGCCAATGTCGCAGACGCCTGCTCTTTACCCATGAATGCGCAAAATGACGCAACCACTAGCACAGGAGACCCATTGTCGGAAAGGAACTGTGCTTCCGCAATCTGCCAGCCGCTGCTGGTTTTTCGTTCTTGCCAACCTTGACCCGTAATTCCCGTCGTTACGGATAGAAGGGCCTGATACTCATCTTGCAAGGCGCAGAGAATTAGGACGTCGGCTAGGCCAGGCTGAGGCATTAGAGAAGGCGACATACGATGTGGGTGCTCATTCTAGATTTGTGCGCAAGGGGGCGGACTTGTCGTTTCAGGAGACATTCTCACCCGGCGAAACCATATACTACGCCACTGTAATGGCATTTCGATACGAGTGACGCAACGCGTTCAGGTTGGTTTGCCTCGTGTTCTGTAGAAAAGCGAGCTGGCCGCTGGCCGCTGATGGCTGAGTGCTTTCGGTCGCGATTCTCATCATTAGATCCCGCTCAGAGACTGAACGTCCATGGCGCTTCTAGCCGTTGAGCGAGTAGCCGGAGCGTCAGCACGTAGTAATACCGCGTAACCTCACTGCGTTCGCTTAAGCGATACTCGAGAAACCACGTCAGATGCTTCCTTTTCCATGTCCAAGGATTTTCTCGCAGCCAGTGCTTTGCGATTTCAGCCTGAACGATCTTCGCTTGGCGCAAATGACGTTGTCGGGTTGTGTGCGAACCGCTCAGCACGCCAGCCAAGAACAGTTCCATATCGAATGGCCTATTCATCTACGACCTCCGATGTAGGCAGCGACCACATCATCCCGAGCGTGCCCCAGTTCATAGCTGATCTGCTTCCGGGCCTCACGATCAAGGTTTATATCTACTTGGCAAAAGTGCCCGCCATTGATACGCGCACGGTGTTGGGTAATTTGCTCATAGCGCTCACAAGCGTATGCCGCTCGTAGCTCATGGAAACCTTTGAGGTCGTGTGTATGCAGGATTTCCCGCGCAGGGCGGACGATTTTCTGCAAAAAGTTCAGGTAGCTTTCGCCTGGCGCAATCAGGTTGCGGCTACCGGAAGGCGACGCCTGCCGTGCAAACTTAAGTGCACTTCGGACATGATCGTCCACCGTAATCCAGCGGGCGGCTGAGGCGCCGGCGCGGCCGCCTTTGGTACCATCCTGAATGTTAATTTTGCCTAGCTTATTAGCCTCACGGCTTAGCCGTGGTAGGTCAGCTAGGATGGCCTCACGCAAACGCATTCCTGTGGCTCGCGCTAGCAGAACGATCGCGGCGGCGCGTTGCTGATGTTGGCGGCAAAGTGCATCGACGATCTGCGTAACCTGCTTGCGGTCCTGGCCTTGTGGCACAGACTGTCGGACCCCGGTGCGCTGCATACCCAACGCCTTGCTCGGACTTGGCACCTTCATGCACTGATCACCGCGAAGCGCCGCCATGGTCCTGTTAACGCTGGATAGCCGGTTTTGCGCGGTACTGACGGCGAGGTCACCGCGATTAACCATGTCGCGCAGATACGCCGCATAGTCCGCCAATACCTTCCCATCAATTTGCCGCGCATCATTGATGCCGGGCCCCTGTTCGGAACGGCACCACCTCACGAATGCCAACCATCGATCACTGTGCGCCTTGACCGTGCCGTAATGGCCACCGCCAAACATGTCTTTCAGCGCCTGCGGTCCTGCGTAGCTCAATTGCCTGCCATAGCCGAAATTACGACCATCGCGTCTACCTACCAATGCCATGTCGGTCACCTCATCGTTCGCTTTCCGATCCTCGCCCCACGTCATCCCGCCAAGAATGTTGAGTGTTATCAGGGATCAAGGCCCCTGCGACCTGTGGGGATGTCCTCTAACGCGGACTGGCGGCTCTTTACGACCAAGAGCAAGGGCATCTCATGATCTGGCCTCCTGAGCACCGTTACCGGTGGGCGGGTGGAGGCAGCATTGGCTGACGAGACCAGTGCCTGAAGATCCTGAGCCAGGTGCAAGCAGCAATGCGATGACCGGGGCATGCCTAACTGTCAGTCAGGTGCAGTCCATTCCGTGGTCTGCGGCACCATCATCTACATGGCTGTTGCTGGTGACATCGGCGTTTGTCACGCCGATTGTCACGAGGAGGATTGCCGCAAAGCCATGTGCTATCAGGGCTGCAGCAGTGGTAGAAGTGCCCGTCTCTTTCCACAGAAAGAGACGGGCACAGGTTGGCGCAATATTCGGCCAAGCGGATAGGTTGCTGCAGGGCAGCGAGGTACGGTGTATCTGGCGCACGAGCGCTATATGTGTAAGAGCATCCATCACATGGGTAGTGACCGGGCGAGCTGCCGGATGCGAATCGTCCTTGGGGAGAACCACCGCGGGAGCGGCGTGACCTTTAAGGTTCGGGTCACCTGGGGTGCTGTCATCGACAGCGCCTGCAACTCCCGGTCTACGCCTGTGGACAATATTCGTCAAGCAAAGCGATTTCAGGGATTTAGCGCCTGTGGATAAAACTATCCCCCGGTGGACATCAGTGGTTTTCCACAGACGCACTCTGTGCCAGCAGTTTTTTTCTTAGGTATGGTCCTTTCAAACGGGGCGGCTTTGCAGCCCCGTTTGAAAGGACCCGCGCGGAGGAGCTTCATGCGGTGCTGTGGGTAACTTCACTACGAGTTGAGGTGGTGATGCGGCGGGTTACTCGGTCCTTTTGGCACTGCGAAGCCGCGTGACGTTCTCGCCCGTCTGCTTGGCAAACTCATGCGGCGTCACATGGTCCTCGCGGTTTGCCTCTAGAAACCGACTCCACCAGGTCATGATCATCCGGCGCTCTTCGAGGAACTCGGCCTTGTGGGTATAGGCGGCGCGCACGTTGTTGCGTTCCTTGTGGCTCATCTGGCGCTCGATCGCTATCTCTGACCACAGCCCGGACTCGACCAGTGCACTGCACGCCATGGCTCGGAACCCGTGGCCGCAGATATCCACCTTAGTGTCGTAGCCCATCGTTCTGAGCGCGGCATTCACCGTGTTCTCGGACATCGGTTTCCACGGCTTGGCATCCCCCGCGAACACCAGCTCGAACTTGCCGGTGATCGCGTGGATCTGCTCAAGCAAGGCCACTGCTTGCGGCGATAAGGGTACAACGTGAATGTCCCCGGCCATCTTCGTACCCCTTGTGGAAAACGGCACGCCGTCCAGCGCCGGGCGGGTGTCGGGGATCTCCCAGATGCCGCGCTTGAGGTCGAACTCGTTCCAGCGGGCGAAGCGCAGTTCGCTGGAGCGTACGAATACATGCAACGACAGCATCACCGTGAGGCGCGTGAGCGGGCGGCCTCTGTAGTCCTCGATGCATGCCAGTAGCTCTGGCAGTCGCGATAAGGGTAGTGCGGGTCTGTGAGTTACCCGTGGTGTCTTGATCGAGCCATCGAGGTCGTGAGCTGGGTTCGCTGTGATCAGCCGCAGCCGTTTGGCTTCGCGCATGATGCTTTGCAGGTAGTTCTTGATCCTGAGCGCCACGTCGATGGTGCCGCGCTTCGTCACGGCTTCCAGTGGCTGCATGAGGTCGTGGGTGTCCAACTCAACGATTGCTCTGGCACCGATCAAAGGGAATACGTGAGTTTTCAAGCGGCTGAGCACTGTCTTGGCGTGGCCGGGTGCCCATTTCGGCACCATGCTCGCATGCCAGTCGAGCGCAACGCTTTCGAAGGTCCGCCCGTTGATCACGGCCTGGGTCTTGTTTTGTTGCTTGTACTGGATAGGATCTATGCCGTTGGCGAGCTGCTGCTTGATCTCGAAGCGCTTGCGGCGTGCGTCGCCGAGCCCGACCACCGGGTAGCTGCCGAGGGCGGTCAGGCCTTCGCGGCCATCGGGTTTAACGTACCTGAGCCGCCAGCCTTTGCGGCCGTTGGGTTGCACAAGCAGGTAAAGACCGTCGCCGTCGAAGAGCTTGTACTCGCGCTCTCTGGGCTTTGCTGTGCGACAGGCGGTATCTGTAAGCGGGGCAGTGGTGCGGGCCATAAGGGTAGTCTCCGATATCGAAACGGACCTCTATCCTTAAAACTACCCTTATTAGCGCTGGCTACCCCCGGAATCCGACGGAACGCCAAAACGAAAAAACCCGCCAGAAGGCGGGTTTTTCGGGGGTTCCAGAGATTTTCAAAGCTTTCTATGGAACCTTGAATGGTGCCGGCACCAGGAATCGAACCCGGGACCTACTGATTACAAGTCAGTTGCTCTACCATCTGAGCTATACCGGCAATGGGGCGTCATTATAACGATCGTTTGGCGCCTGTAAACCACTTCCTTGCGATTGTTTGCAAATGACCTAAGTCACCGGCTTAAAAGGAGATTTTTCTTACCAGCCGCGGTGGATCGTGTTGACGCTTGGTTCGGTTTTGCCGGGGTTGAAGAACAGCTTGTCGTTGTCGCAGCCGCGCTTGCGGCAAGGGCTCTCGACGCGCAGGGGCAGGCCTCTGTCGCCACCCAGTTGCATGCCGGGGGTGTCCCAGCCCAGGTGGCTGGAAGGGTGGCTTGGGGTGTCGCTGGCGCAGGCGGTCAGGGCCATGGCGAAGGTCAACAGGGCTAGGGGTTTGGCTTGGGTCACGATGAGGAAGTCCGTTAGTCCATTGTCGGTTCTGGCGCAACGCCAGAAGGTCGCGGGGCTGGCGGGCAGCGCGCGACGTCTCTTTTTAATGATTTGGGGGTGAATGATACACCGTGGGGAGGTGTGCAGTGCGAGCTTTGCGGGCGCTGATCGACCGTCTTCAACCGTCGCGCGTGCGTGTGTGTGTAGGAGCGGCCTTGCGTCGCGAAAGGGCTGCGAAGCAGCCCCAGCAATGTGTGAACAAACGTCGATACCTGCGTTGGTTCGAAAACCTGGGGCTGCTTCGCAGCCCTTTCGCGACGCAAGGCCGCTCCTACAATCAAGGCAGCTATCAGCTGTAGGGCATTTCTGAACCTGAAACCAAATGCTTCGGGGTTTGCATGCTTCGGACCTATCCTACGCGCGCTGCTGAAGTATCGCTGTTGTCGGGGAAATGCCTCACGGATACCGTTTCTGGGTCGCTTCGGCGACCGGGTGTGAGAACCCGATTGAGAAATGGCGGCACTGTAATGGTGGCCGTACGCGGGCAGACTTCGGTCTGGCCGAGTCTTTTCGCGTTTTTTCTCCTCGGTTTCTCACCCCGCGTACGGCTGCCACCTTCAATCCGTGAGAAAGATCGGGTGGTAGTTCCTTTTTGAGAAAAAATGGAAGTTCGCCATGATCAAGATCGTCCCTGACCCACCACGCCCACTCATCCACACCCCCTACTTCTCTATCCACAGCGACATCTCCCCACACGACGCACTCACCCAGGCCCGCGAGCTCATCCGCGCTGTGGCCCAAACCATCGACGAACACTGCCGCGCCCACGCCGGCGAACCTGACCTTAGCCGGCTGGCCCACACAGCCCAGGCCGCCGAGTCGGCAGCGATATTGCTGCAGCACGCCAGTGAACGCATGAGCGCTAAGGGGAAATCGCATGAACGATAGCCCCAAGCCCATCACCACAGCCGGCCTGGAAACCTTTCTGGAAGTCGGCGACCCACCCGTTGGCCTGTTGCGGGTGCAGCCCGGTATTGCGATCGACGATGCCTATGAACAGGTCTCTGTGCTGCTCAGCTACATCAAGCATCTGCTCAGGGAGGGTGATATGGAAGACGACCACAAGCTGTTGGGTGCGGCCGATTACCTGACGGCGATGGCCAAGGCATTGATGAACGATATCGAGCTGGCCAAGAACAAATCCCGCTGACCCACCGGGCCGCTTTGCGGCCCCAGGCGGGCGCACAAGAAAAGTTTATGCACAAGTAGCATTGCCAACTTGCGCGAAAGGCATGCCGAGCTGCTACACCGCTGGTCTTTGCGCAAACGCCTGTTTTTGCTGGCCTTGAACTGTACGAAGGAATAAGCCAAACGCTTGAAATAGCGCTTGGATCCAACCATTCATCAAAAGCTTGTGCACAGAGTTATCCACAGGTTGTGCTGCGGCTAACGGTCGCGTTCTGCCAGGATGAGGATGTTGCGCGGGGTGAGTGGGTAGTCACAGAACAACCCGATGCGTACGGCATAACCCTGTTCTTCCAGAAACAGCGCACGGTCGAGTATCAGCCACAGTTCCAGCGGGCGGCGGAACAGGTTGCGCACACGTTCCAGGTTGCGCACTTCGGCCAGGCGCTGCCAGCCGGCGGCTTCCAGGGCAGCCCAGTCGGGGGTGCCGCTCAGGGGCACGTGCTTGAGCTCGGCCAGGCCCCGGCAGTACGCCTCGAAAGGCTTGTCCAGCCAGGCCACCGGCAGCGAGGGAGTGGGCAGGTAATCATCACACTGGCGCTGCTGGCGTTGCAGCAGATCGAAGCCCAGGCGGCGGGCCATCGAGGTGTCGCGTTGGCGACGCACGCGGGCGCCCGCGGTGACGGTTTCACTCAACGGCAAGCCCAGGTCGTCCAGCGACAAGTGCAGGCTGGAGGCTTGCGCGGCGGTGGATAACGCCTGGTACTGCTGGGCCTGGATGCGGTTGTAGCAGCAGGGGGCCACGGCCATCTGCCGGCAGCCTTGCTCGCTGGCCAGGTGCAGAAGGCGTACGTGCAGGTCGCCGCAGGCGTGCAGGGCGACCACGGTCTTGTCGCTATCCAGGTGGCCGGCGCTGTCTGCGGCCATGACATCCTGATGGATATGGTGTGCAGGCAGGTGGTGGTGGTCGCTCAGGGCCTGGCCCGCGGTCACGAGCTCGGCGTCGTATTCCAGGCAGGTCAGGTGCTGGCCGGGTTGCAGCAGGCGGCGACCGAGGTGGCCTTTACCAGAGCACCAGTCCAGCCAGTGCCGGGTTGGCGCGTTGAAGGCCAGCCGGCGGGTGAAGGCTTCGATCTGCTGCCATTTGCGGCCGGGCACGCCAACGTCGAGGCGGTGGGCGGCGGCTGGCAGGCCAGCGTCCGGGAGTGCGTCGAGGGTGCAGAGTTGCTGGGCTTGTTGGGCCAGTTGGGGGAAGGGGGCGGGCACGCCTTGCGTCACCCGTTCGGCTTCGGCGTCGTTCAGGCTGCATTGGCGCAAGTGGGCGGAGAGTGCGGGGTGTTCGGCTTCCCAGTCCAGGCGCAGAGCGGTGAATGGCCTGGGTTTCCACAGGTGCTGGTGCTCGGTCAGGAACTGGTCGAGGGCCTGGAAGCGGTCGCTGTGGGGGATGGAAGGTGGGGTCATGGTTGTTGTCGGCAGGGTTGGGGCTGCTGTGCAGCCCTTCGCGGGGCAAGCCCGCTCCTACAGGGTCGGAGCGGGGGTGAGGTCTAGCGCCCTTGGCAGGCGTCTACCCGCAACCAGCGCTCCAGCAGTTTGAAGCCCTGCACCAGGACAAACGAGATAACCAGGTAAAACACCCCGGCGGCAAAGAAGATCTCCACCGGCAGGTACGTCCGGGCGATGATGGTACGCGCCATGCCGGTCAGCTCCAGCAGGGTGACGGTACTGGCCAGGGCGCTGGCCTTGAGCATCAGGATCACCTCGTTGCTGTAGGCCGGCAGGCCGATCCGCGTGGCGCGCGGCAGCATGATGTAGATCAGGGTCTTGGTGCGCGACATGCCCAGTGCCCGTGCCGCTTCGATCTCACCCTTGGGGATCGACTGCAGCGCACCGCGCAGAATCTCGGCGATATAGGCGGCCGTGTGCAGGGTCATGGTCAGCACGGTGCACCAGAACGGATCGCGCAGGTAAGGCCACAACGCACTGCTGCGCACCGCCTCGAACTGGGCCAGGCCGTAATAGACCAGGAACAGCTGCACCAGCAACGGCGTACCGCGGAAGAAGAAAATGTAGCTGAACGGCACGGCGCGCACGTACCAGTGCCGCGACGAGCGGGCGATGCCCAGCGGGATGGCCAGGATCAACCCGGCAACCACGGCAATGGCCACCAGCTCCAGGGTCAGGGTCGCACCCTGGGCCAGGCGTGGCAGCCATTTGATGATGACTTCCCAATTCATTGTTCGGCCCTCGCAAAGCCGCGAGCGGCGCGTTTTTCCATGAAGTACATGCCGGTCATGGCGACGACGGTCAAGCCCAGGTAGATGCAGGCCGCAACCATGTAGAAGGTGAACGGCTCCTTGGTCATGGTCACGCCGATTTGCGCGTGGCGCATGATTTCTTCAAGGCCGATGACCGATACCAGCGCGGTGTCCTTCATCAGGATCATGAACAGGTTGCCCAGGCCGGGCAGGGCGATGCGCCACATCTGCGGCAGGATGATGCGCGAGAGGATGCGCGCCTTGGACAAGCCCAGTGCCAGGCCCGCCTCACGGTGCCCCTTGGGGATCGCCAGGATGGCGCCGCGGAACACCTCGGTGGCGTAGGCGCCGAAGCACAGGCCGAGGGCGATGACGCCGGCAGCGAAGGCGCTGAGCTCAAGGCCCGGCATGTTGAGCGCTTCGCCGATGCTGTTCATCAGGCCGACGGTGCCGAAATAGATAAGCAGGACCCAGAGCAGTTCGGGCACGCCGCGAACCAGGGTCGAGTAGAAGCCGCCAAGCCATTGCAGCGGCTTGACCGGGGAAGTCTTGGCCAGGGCACCGAGCAGGCCCAGGACCAGCCCCAGCAGCAAGGCGCAGAGCGCCAGTTTTACGGTCATCAAGGTGCCAGCCGCCAGGGCCGGACCGAATCCGTGCAGGTCGATATTCATGGGTAGGGTCGTTCTAGGGACCGGCACGCCGCAAGGGCGTGCCGGTCGGGGCGAATCAATAGATGCTGAACGGGAAGTACTTGTCGTTGATCTTTTTGTAGGTGCCGTCGGCGACAATTTCCTTCAGTGCGGCATTGAGCTTGTTACGCAGCTCATCGTCACCTTTGCGTACGGCAATGCCGACCTTGTCGCTGTCGTTCACCGGTTCGCCTTTGAACTCGAAGTTTTTGCCAGCGGCAGACTTCAGCCAGTCGTAGTTGGCGTACTTGTCGGCGAGGATGGCGTCGAGGCGGCCAGAGGTCAGGTCCAGGTAGGCGTTTTCCTGGCCATCGTACAGGTTGACCTTGAACTCGTTGTCCATGCCGCCGTTGTCGTCCAGCCAGGTCGCGGCCTGGGTGGCGCGCTGGGTACCGATGGTCTTGCCCTTGAGCGAGGCGCGGTCGGTCTTGAAGTCGACGTTTTTCGGTGCGATGAACTGCTGCTTGTTCGAGTAGTACGGGTCGGTGAAGTCGACGGCCTGCTTGCGCTCGTCGGTGATCGACAGCGAGGAGATCAGGAAGTCGAACTTCTTGGCGTTCAACGCCGGGATGATGCCGTCCCAGTCAGAGGTGACCACTTCGCATTCGACTTTCATCTTGGCGCACAGTGCGTCGCCGATGTCTTTGTCAAAGCCGACCACCTGGCCGCTGGCATCCTTGTTGTTGAACGGCGGGTAGGCCGCCTCGATGCCCATTTTGAGTTTTTCGGCTGCCATGGCATTTGCCGAGAACACCAGGGTGGCGGCAGCGGCCAGGAGGAATTTCTTATAGGTCTGCATTCGTGTTGCTCCGTTAGCGGTGGCTGGACATGAATTGCTTGCAACGCGCCGAGGTCGGGTTCTCGAAGACCTGCTGCGGCGATCCTTGCTCTTCAACCAGGCCCTGGTGCAGGAAAACCACTTCACTGGACACCTGGCGGGCAAAGTTCATCTCGTGCGTCACCAGCAGCATGGTACGGCCTTCTTCGGCCAATGCGCGGATAACGTTTAGCACTTCCTGGACCATTTCCGGATCGAGCGCCGAGGTCGGCTCGTCGAACAGGATGACCTTGGGCCTCATGGCCAAGGTACGGGCAATGGCGGCGCGCTGTTGCTGGCCACCGGAAAGCTGGGCGGGGTAGCTGTGGCGCTTGTCGTAGATGCCAACCTTGTTCAGCAAGGCTTCTGCGGCTTCGATGGCCTCGGCCTTGCTTTGGCCGAGCACGCGGCGCGGGGCCTCGATGATGTTGTCGAGGATCGACATGTGCGGCCACAGGTTGAAGTTTTGGAAGACGAAGCCGATCTCGCTGCGCAGGCGGTTGATCTGGCGGTTGTCGGCGGCGATCAGGTCACCGTTTTTGGCGGCCTTGAGCTTGAGCGATTCGCCGGCGACCAGGATTTCGCCCTGGTGCGGGTTTTCGAGCAGGTTGATGCAGCGCAGCAAAGTGGACTTGCCGGAACCGGACGACCCCAGGATGGAGATCACGTCACCATCGCGCGCGGTCAGCGAAATGCCCTTGAGAATTTCCTGCTCGCCGTAGCGTTTGTGCAGATTGCGGATTTCCAGCGCGGGCGTGGCCTGGGCCATGTGCGGTCCTCATGTGTTCGGGTGCGTTCCCAGCTGTTGGCGGCCTTCCTGGCGTGCGCCAAGCTAGCATAGCGGCATTAGGCGGCCAACAGGGTCGCTAGGGGCTCGGGTCGCTGTCGGGGCAGATTGTCGCATCGCTGCAGTGCAACGTCGCGAGGATGACCGCGAAGGTCTAGCCCAACACCAGAGCCTTGATGAAAAAAGGCGCGATGGTGCCAGCTTTGGCCCGCTCTTGGAAGCGGTTTTGGACCATTCGCGGGTAAACCCGCCGGCACAGGGCTGGTAATCGGTTTACCTGCAAAAGGGTCAACGTGGGTAATGGGTTGTACCTTAAGGTTGTACTTTTTTGCATTGCAACGGTGCAAAGGTGTTACCTGGGAGCACCTTTGGTGCGTTTGTAAGTGGGTATTTCCGTAATCCCGACTTGGAAGGTGGTTTTGGCGACCTTTCGGTCAAAGCATGGCCGAAAGCCCTGCAAGCCGCGCCCTTAATGGTTGCCAGAGATTTCTGACGAATGCATTCAGCAACTGGCTCGCTTATTGCCACTGGGAAACCGCCGATTGCAGCGACGCCTAAATAACCCCAGGCGCGCTTCGTTCCCGTAGTCGGCGTGGTCCACTCCTTACAAAGGTAGTTTTATGAGCGGTAACAATTCCAACGACCTCGCTCAGGGGCTCAAATCGCGGCATGTCACCATGCTGTCCATCGCTGGCGTAATTGGCGCCGGTCTGTTCGTGGGTTCCGGCCACGCCATTGCGGCCGCAGGGCCTGCCGTACTGATGGCCTACGCGGCTGCCGGTACGCTGGTGGTGCTGGTCATGCGCATGCTGGGCGAAATGGCCATTGCCTCGCCTGACACGGGCTCCTTCTCGACGTATGCCGACCGCGCCATCGGGCGTTGGGCCGGCTTCACCATCGGCTGGCTGTACTGGTGGTTCTGGGTGTTGGTGATCCCGCTGGAAGCCAACGCGGCCGCAGCCATTCTGCATGCCTGGTTCCCTGCTGTTGATCTGTGGGCCTTCTCCTTGATCATCACGCTGGTGCTGACCCTGACCAACTTGTGCAGCGTGAAGAACTACGGCGAGTTCGAATTCTGGTTCGCCCTGCTCAAGGTGCTGGCGATCATCGGCTTCATCGTGGTGGGCTGCGTGGCCATGTTCGGCCTGGCGCCGGGCAGCCAGGTGAGCGGTGTCAGCCACCTGTTCGACACCCAGGGCTTCATGCCCAACGGCTTGGGCGCGGTGCTGGCCGCCATGCTGACCACCATGTTCTCGTTCATGGGCACCGAAATCGTCACCATCGCCGCTGCCGAGTCCAAGGACCCGGGCAAGCAGATCAGCCGCGCCACCAACTCGGTGATCTGGCGTATCTGTCTGTTCTACCTGGTGTCGATCTTCCTGGTCGTGGCGCTGGTGCCGTGGAACGACCCGGCCCTGGCGGAACTGGGTTCCTACCAGACCGTGCTGAGCCGCATCGGCGTGCCGAATGCCAAGCTGATCGTCGACATCGTCGTGCTGATCGCCGTGACCAGTTGCCTCAACTCGGCGCTGTACACCTCTTCGCGCATGCTGTTCTCGCTGAGCAAACGTGGCGATGCGCCGGCTGTTGCACAGCGCACCACCAAGGCGGGCACCCCGCACTGGGCGGTACTGTTGTCCACTGCCGCGGCCTTCCTCTGCGTGTTCGCCAACTTCGTTGCGCCGGCCCAGGTGTTCGAGTTCCTGCTGGCCAGCTCCGGCGCCATCGCGCTGCTGGTGTACCTGGTGATCGCTATTTCGCAACTGCGCATGCGCAGCCAGCGTGAAGCGCGTGGCGAGAAGATCGACTTCAAGATGTGGCTGTTCCCGGGCCTGACCTGGGCGACCATTGCCTTCATCATTGCGGTGCTGGTGGTGATGGGGCTGCGTGAAGATCACCGTGCCGAGATCATCGCGACTGCCTTGCTGAGCATTGGTGTGGTGGCCGCAGGGCTGCTGGTGCATCGCAAGCGCGAAGCGGCTGGGCGGGTGGCGCTGGATAACTGATCTGCGCTGCTATGAATGAAAAGGCCGCGCCCTGTGTTGGGTGCGGCCTTTTTGTTTGTCTGGCCTTTTCGCAGGTCAGCCGTACAGCTTCTGCTGTTGCTTGGCCACCACTTCGGAAGCGGTGATATAGGCTTCCTGGAACGCGTCGCTTTCCAGCCAGGCCATGGTGGTGTCTTCGTCGGCGCCATCGAGCCAGGTGCGGTAGGCGGTAAACACCAGCACGATGTAGTCGGTGGCGTGCTCTTCCTTGTGGCCTTTGAGTACCAGGGTCAGCAGCGGGTCGACCAGGAACACCGAGATCATCGCGACCAGGCTGGTTTCCTGTGCCGCCTTCATCTTGTCGAACAGCTCTTTGTAGCTGTCCGACTCCATGGCCTTGTTGAACACCTGCTCGATGCTGGCGCTGTCACCGGCGCTGGCCTTGACCGTCTGGCCGCTGCGCACCATGCGGTTCTGCTTGGCCTTGCTGGCGGCGCGTTTGGCGCGTTTCTGTTGCTTGGTAGGGGTGGCCATGGGTAGGTCCTTGGGGGTGCCTGAAAAAGTGCGCGTATTGAATCGTACTTGCCTGCGAAACCCAAGCGGCAAGCGAGGGTCCTAGGCAGGTTGCCGGATGTCCGGTACCCACTCATGAGGAATTCACGGATGAAAACAGCGATCTCGCTTGGCCTGCTGGCTGTGGCGCTGTCCGGCTGCGGCAACATTGCCGCCGTCAAGTCGTTCAACACCCCGTATGGCTCGCCGACGTCGGGCGATACCGCACGCCTGCGGGTGATTGCCGATGGCATGGTGCGCGCTGTGCCGGGCAAGGATTGCGTCGACTGGTACAGCCCCGGGGCAGGGGTGATTGCAGTGCCCAAGGAGGGCTTTGCCGACCGCAATGGCGAAACCCTGGGCATGCCTGCCAGCGCCCCTGTGGCGGCGGGCGATGCGGTCAGCGAAGTGCTGGTGCCGGCCGGCAAACCGTTCACCTTGCACTTTCTCGACGGCGGGCGCAGTAGCTACAACAGCGTCACCAATTGCCTGGGCATGTTCTATTTCGTGCCGCAAAAAGGCGCCGATTACGAAGTGGTGGTGCGCGGCTACAACGCTTGTGGCGTCGAGCTGCGCCAGCTGGGCGTAGAGCAGCCGGTGAAGACCACCAAGGCTGAATACTGCAGCGCCATGGCCAACTTCTGATTGCCCCTTTCAGTGGGCGGTGGCTGGCGCCTCGTCCTCTTCGAAGTCGCGTGATGCGCGCCCTACCAGCATGGGGTCCGGGGCATGTGCCACAGCCGAGTCCTTGCCCGGGTAATCCAGCGAATGCAGGAAGTGGCGGATGCAGTTGATGCGTGCGCGCTTCTTGTCATCGGACTTGATCACCGTCCATGGCGCATCGGCCGTATCGGTATGGAAGAACATCGCCTCCTTGGCTGCGGTGTAGTCGTCCCACTTATCCAGCGACTTGATGTCGATGGGCGACAGCTTCCAGTGCTTGAGCGGGTCGTCGCGGCGTGAGATGAAGCGCCGTAGCTGTTCCTCGCGGTTCACCGAGAACCAGTACTTGAACAGCAGGATGCCGCTGTTGCACAGCATGCGCTCAAGGTCGGGTGCCTGGCGCATGAACTCCAGGTACTGCAGCGGGGTGCAGAAGTCCATCACCTTCTCGACCCCGGCGCGGTTGTACCAGGAGCGGTCGAAGAAGACCATTTCACCCGCCGTCGGCAGGTGCTGGATGTAGCGCTGGAAGTACCACTGGCCTTTCTCTTGTTCGGAAGGCTTCTCCAGCGCGACGATCCGCGCGCCGCGCGGGTTGAGGTGCTCCATGAAACGCTTGATGGTGCCGCCTTTGCCCGCCGCGTCGCGGCCTTCGAACAGAATCACCACGCGCTGGCCGGTTTCTTTTACCCAGCTCTGCACCTTCAGCAGTTCGATCTGCAGGGCATGCTTGGTCTTCTCGTATTCCTGGCGGTGCAGGCGGGTGCGATACGGGTAGCTGGCAGGCAAGCGTGCGCGGGTGCTGTCTTCGTTGCTGCCTTTGGGTGCCGTGGCCACTTCAAGTGCGGCGGGTTGCTGGCTGATCCGGGTAATCGCGGGTTCGGGCTTGCGCTGACGTGGCCGGCGCGGGCGCGGCGCAGTGGGGGTGGGTTCGCTGGGGGCGGGGAGCAGGAGGGTGGATTCTTCGCTCATGGAAGTCCTTGCGGGTAGTCGAATGTCCACCTGGCATTTTAAGGGTGAGCGATGGGTGGCTTTTTGATGTTGGTCAACGTGGCGGTGGTGGCGGGTTGTGATATGCACGTTCCCCTAGAATTTTCTGCGCCTGTGAGATCGAGCGCTACAGATGCCATGACAAACCCGGCATCCCAAACTTTCGAGGCTCGCGAGCCGATCCTGACACAAAAATCGCAGACAACAAAAAACCCGCACTTGGCGGGTTTCTTGTTGTCGCTTCGGGTAACTTTGCAACCACCAGAAGCTGAAGGTGGTGCCCAGAGACGGAGTCGAACCGCCGACACGAGGATTTTCAATCCTCTGCTCTACCGACTGAGCTATCTGGGCGACGAGGTGAATTAAATAGATTTCCAGACCGTCCGTCAACGACTTTTTGAAAAAATTTTAAATTAATTCCGTCGCTTACGTTTTCTGGGGTCATTCGGCCGGCGGAACGTAGCCTTCCGCCTGGGCATAATCTTCGCCGGCGAAAAACTTGTCCATTTCGGCCTGGAGGAACTTGCGGTCCTCGCCATTCATCATGTTCAGGCGCTTTTCGTTGATCAGCATGGTCTGGTGCTTCTGCCAGTCGGCCCAGGCCTTCTGCGAGATGTGATCGAAGATGTCCTGGCCCTTGGCGCCGGGGTAGGGCGGGCGCTCCAGGCCTGGGAGTTCTTCTTTGTACTTGCGGCACATCACGGTGCGGGTCATCGGGCGTCTCCTGCAATCAGTTCGTCGGCCGCGCGTTTGAGCAATTTCTTGACCGGGGCGGCGAGGCCCAGGCGCGGCGGGGTGGCGAGGTTATACCAGAGCCAGTCGGGCTCGGCCACGTGCTGGCCGACCGGGTCGACCCGTACCAGCCAAGGTTCGATCGCCAGCTGGAAATGGCTGAAGGTGTGGGTCAGGCCATCCAGGGCCTGGCTGCCAGCCAGGCGCAGGCCGTGCTGGTAGGCGAGGTCGTCGAGCTGCTCGATGTTCTCAAGCTCCGGCAGGCTCCACAAACCGCCCCACAGGCCGCTGGAAGGGCGACGGTATAGCAGGATCGCGCCTTCGTGGTTGGCCAGCAGTGGCATCAGCGTCCGGCGTTGCGGCAGCGCCTTGCGTGGCTTGGGCTCTGGGTAGCGGGTTTCTTCGCCGTGCAGGTGCGCTTCGCAGCCACGCTGCAGCGGGCAGATCAGGCAGCTGGGCTTGCTGCGGGTACACAGCGTGGCGCCCATGTCCATCATCGCCTGGGTGTAGTGGTTGGCGCGTGTCAGCGGGGTGAAGCGCTCGGCGCTGGCCCACAGCTGGTTGGCCACCTTGGGCTCGCCAGGGTAGCCGGCCTGGGCGGTGTAGCGGGCCAACACGCGCTTGACGTTGCCGTCCAGGATCGGCGCGCGGATGCCCATGCTGATGCTGGCGATGGCACCGGCGGTGGAGCGGCCGATGCCCGGCAGTTCGGTCAGTTTCTCGACGCTGCGCGGAAACTCGCCGCCATGCTGCTCGACGACGATCTTCGCGGCCTTTTGCAGGTTGCGGGCGCGGGTGTAATAGCCCAGGCCCGTCCACAGGTGCAGCACCTCGTCCTCCGGCGCCTCGGCCAGCGCCTGCACGGTGGGCAGGGCCTGCATGAAGCGGTCGAAGTAGTTGAGCACGGTGCTGACCTGGGTCTGCTGCAGCATGATTTCCGACACCCACACCCGGTATGGGGTGATGCCCTGTTGCCAGGGCAGGTCGTGTCGGCCGTGCTCGTCATACCAGTCCAGCACGGCGCTGGAGAACTGCTCGGGGCTCATCGCTTGAACAGCCCCTTGAGCGCGTCTTTTACTTCCGGGCTCACTTTGTCTCCGAGTTTCTCTTCGAGTTTTTCATCGATCTTGTCTTTCAGGCGGTTGCCGGCCAGTTTCGCGGCGACCTTGCCCAGGCCATCCTGGTCCAGGCGGCAGGCCTTGGCGCCAAGCTCCAGTGGGCCGCGGCAGCGCAGCGGCACTTCAACACCGACATAGCGCTGGTTGACCTGGCAGGCCGGGTCCGGCATGGCACGCTGGTCGCCCTCGACGATCACGCCAACGTTGTAGTCCATGCCCAGTACGCGCAGGTCGACGTCGCCGTGGCCGTTGACGGTCAGGCCCGGGATGCGTGCCTTGAGGTCTGGGTTGCTGGCTACGCCATTGCGCACCACCAGGCTGCCGCGCAGTTCCTGGAAGGGCGTGTCCTTGCCGCGCGGCTCGCCGCTGAGCGCTTTGCGGTTGAGCGTGGCGATGGCCTGGCACAGTTGCTGTTCCAGGTTGGCATTGACCAGCACGCCGTCGTTGATGGTGAAGTTGGCGTTGCCATTGAGGGTATCGACCAGTGCCTTCTGGCTGTTGCCGGTGGCGGTCAGGTCGCTGGTCAGGGTCAGCAGGCCCTTGACCGGTGGCGTCTGCTCCTTGCCCTCGGTCTTGATGAAGTGCTCCACCGGTACCCGGTCGATCTTGGTACTGACGCCAAGCTGCGGCACGGCGGGGCGTACATCGACAGTGCCCTTGGCCTCGAAGGTGCCGTTGTACAGCTCGCCGCGCAGGGTCTGCAGGGTCACCAGGCCGCCTTGGCCGGTGGCCTTGAGCTGGGCGTCCTGAATGGGCAGTTTGTCCAGGGTCAGCGCGCCGAATGCCAGGTCGGCCTGCAGGTCGAGGGCGCGCAGGCGGTCCACCGGCAGCAGCTTGTCGTCACTCCAGGCGACCTGGGTCGGGGCGTTGGGCAGCGGTGAGCTGCCGGCACCGGCCACGGCGCTGGCTTCCTGTTGCTTGACCTCGGCCTGGCGGGCGGCGGTAGCGCCCTTGGCTTCTTCGCTCTTGGCCGGCAGGTAGCGGTCGGCGTCGAAGGTATCGGCCTTGAGTTGCAGGCGCAGGGCTTGCTTGGCGAAGTCTTCGACGGCTACGCGGCCGGTGAAGGTGCTGTCGTCCAGCTTCACCGCCAGGTCGGCCAGGGCCAGGCTGTTTGGTGTGCCCTGCAGGCGGGTGACCAGTTCCAGCTTGGTGAAGGCAGCCGGGTCGTTGGTGGCGGGCAGCGGGTGGCCGACGCCGTCGAGGAAGCTGCGCAGGTCGAACTGGGCGATGGACAGGCCGCCGCTCAGTTGCGGTGCCTTGTCCAGCTCGCGCAGGTTCAGCTCGCCCAGCGCACGCAGCTGGTTGGCCGAGATTTTCAGGCCGTTCCACGAGGCCACATTGGCCGCCAGGTCGACCAGCAGCTGGCCCTGGGCGGCGAAGGTCACGGTCTTGCCGGCCAGCGGTTCGCCCGAGGTTTCGCCCGACAAGCGCATGTCTTCGAAGTTGTAGCGCTTGAGCTTGCGATCGAAACGCAGCTCGCCGGCAAGCTCGGTGCGTGCCTTGATGTTCGGCTGGCTGGCACTCAGGAATGCACTGGCCTTGAGCGCAATGTTCGCCCCTTCGTGGACCGGGCCGGTGCTCAGCTGGATGCTTTCGGCGCTGTAGCTTTGCCCACTCTTGGCATCGGTGTACTGCACGCGGGCGTTGTTCACGGTCAGGCTGTCGATGTCGAGTTTGACCGCACGCTCGCTGCCGCTTTCGGCTTGTGCCGGTGCCTGCTCGGTCGACGGCTGGGCCGGTGTGGTGGCCGGCGCGTCGTTCTGAGCCGGCAATGGCTTGCCGATGTCTTCCCAGTTGCCGTGGCCGTGTTCGTCACGGGCCAGGGTCAGGTTCAGGCCTTCGACGCGCACATCGCTCATCTGCACCTCGCGGCGCAGCAGCGGCAGCACACGCACCGACAAACCGAGCATCTGCAGGTCGGCAAACGGCTCCTTGGGCTTGTTCAAGGTTGCGATGCTTGCTTCGTGCAGCTCCAGGCCCAGCCACGGGAACAGGCTCCAGCCGATATCACCGTTGAGGGTCAGCTCGACATGAGCCTTGTCGCGCGCCAGCTGGCGAATCTCGTCTTTATAGTCGTTGGGATCGAAGAGGTGGGTCAGGGCGAAGCCCAGCGCCACGATGATCAGCAGCAACCCGAGAAGCCCCAGTCCCAGGATTTTGCCGAACGCTTTCATGGGCGAGTCCTTGTAGTCCAGTTTGAAATTCAGCGGCAGAGTATAGCGCCGCAGTGCTTATATCTGCGTATCCGACAAGAGATACAGGGCATTTACCTACGAATGGCTCAGATTGTGCGGCTTTCGTCAGCCGGCCTCTTCGCGGAGGCAGCCCGCTCCCACAGGATTGGGCGAGCCCGCTCGTACCGTTTCAGCGACTGAAAAATCCACGATATCAGATTGCTTTCATGCCACCTGATGCTGGTAACCTTGCGCCGTTTTTTGTGTGCCCGCGACCCATTGTCGCGGTTCGCTTGCCCAGTCCAGGCCCAATAACAAAGGATCAAACCCATGAGCAGTACCGTCACGGCGGGCACCTTGGCCGGCGCGCCGAGCTTCCTGTCTAAGGAGCGCATCATCGCCCGCCCGGGCTTCAACCGCTGGCTGGTGCCACCGGCGGCCTTGGCTATCCACTTGTGTATCGGCATGGCCTACGGCTTTTCGGTGTTCTGGTTGCCGCTGTCGCAAGCCATCGGCATCACCGCCCCGGTCGCCTGCTCGGCCGACATGGGCTTCATCGCCCGCCTGTTCAGTGCCGAGTGTGACTGGCCGATTTCGATGCTGAGCTGGATCTACACGCTGTTCTTCGTGTTCCTCGGTTGCTCGGCGGCGGTGCTGGGTGGCTGGCTGGAACACGCCGGGCCGCGCAAGGCCGGGCTGGTATCGGCTGTGTGCTGGTGCGGCGGCATGCTGATTTCGGCGATTGGCGTGAAGACCCATCAGCTGTGGCTGATGTGGCTGGGCTCAGGCGTGATTGGTGGTATCGGCCTGGGCCTGGGTTACATCTCGCCGGTCTCGACCCTGATCAAGTGGTTCCCGGACAAACGCGGCATGGCCACGGGCATGGCGATCATGGGTTTCGGCGGCGGCGCGATGGTAGGTGCACCGCTGGCGACCGCGCTGATGGGCCACTTCGGCAGCACGCAGGATGTTGGCGTATGGCAGAGCTTCGTGGTCATGGCGGCGATCTACTTCGTGTTCATGTCGGCGGGCGCGCTGGGTTACCGCGTGCCACCGACCGGCTGGAAGCCCGAGGGCTGGACGGCGCCGGCGAAAAAGGCCGGCAATGGCATGGTCACCGACCGCCATGTGCACGTCAGCGTTGCCTGGAAAACCCCGCAGTTCGCACTGGTGTGGTTGGTGCTGTGCCTGAACGTCTCGGCGGGCATCGGTATTCTCGGCATGGCGTCGCCGCTGTTGCAGGAAGTGTTCGCCGGCAAGTTGCTGGGCAACGAGCTGCGTTTCAGCGAGTTGAATGCCGCGCAGCTGGCGCAGATTGCAGCGATCGCCGCAGGTTTCACCGGCTTGCTGAGCCTGTTCAACATCGGCGGGCGCTTCTTCTGGGCATCGTTCTCTGACTACATCGGGCGCAAAAACACCTACTTCGCCTTCTTCGCCCTGGGCGTTGGCCTCTACAGCCTGGTGCCGAACATGGGCCACCTGGGCAACGTGGCGCTGTTCGTGGCGGCGTTCTGCATCATCCTGTCGATGTACGGCGGTGGCTTTGCCACGGTGCCGGCGTACCTGGCCGACCTGTTCGGCACACAGATGGTCGGTGCGATTCATGGGCGCCTGCTGACCGCCTGGGCGGCGGCGGGTGTGCTTGGGCCGGTGCTGATCACCTACCTGCGTGAGTCTCAGCTGGCGGCGGGCGTGGAACGGGCGGCGGCTTACGACATGACCCTTTACATCCTCTCTGGGCTGCTGGTGCTGGGGTTCATCTGCAACATGCTGATTCGGCCGGTGGCAGACAAGTACTTCATGAGCGACGCGCAACTGGCTGCCGAACGTGCGTTGAGCCATGACAAGGGCGCTGATGGTGCGCGGTCGCTGGAGTGGCATGCGGCGCCCGGGAGCTTGCCGTGGGTACTGCTGGCTTGGGCGGCGGTGGTAGTGCCGTTGGCGTGGGGCGTGTGGATTACCCTGCAGAAGACGGCTGTGCTGTTCCATTGAGGGTGGGCCTGGGGCTGCAAAGCAGCCCCAGGATCCCTGCTTGTATAGACCTGTAACAGCATCCAGCGCCCGCAATTGCTTGCCCTGCCATATGTCATCCGCGTTTCAAGCTGGCGCGTTCTGGGCCTATAATGGAACCCTTTTCGCCCAATGATTTTGCGGAGCTGGTGATGGTCGAACGTAAGGCTTCCGTCGAGCGCAATACCCTGGAAACCCAGGTAAAGGCCTCGATCAACCTAGATGGCAGCGGCAAGGCCCGATTTGATATCGGTGTGCCTTTCCTTGAACACATGCTCGACCAGATCGCCCGGCATGGGCTGATCGATCTGGACATCGAGTGCAAGGGTGACCTGCACATCGACGATCACCATACCGTCGAAGACGTCGGTATCACCCTGGGCCAGGCATTCGCCCAGGCCATCGGTGACAAGAAAGGCATCCGCCGCTACGGCCACGCCTATGTCCCGCTGGATGAAGCGCTGTCGCGCGTGGTCATCGATTTTTCCGGCCGCCCAGGCCTGCAGATGCATGTGCCGTACACCCGCGCCAGCGTCGGCGGCTTCGATGTCGACCTGTTCCAGGAGTTCTTCCAGGGCTTCGTCAACCACGCCTTGGTGAGCCTGCACATCGACAACCTGCGTGGCCACAACACCCACCACCAGATCGAGACCGTGTTCAAGGCCTTCGGTCGCGCCCTGCGCATGGCCGTGGAGCTGGACGAGCGCATGGCCGGGCAGATGCCTTCCACCAAGGGATGCCTGTAAATGCAAACGGTAGCCGTAATCGACTATGGCATGGGCAACCTGCACTCGGTGGCCAAGGCACTCGAGCACGTCGGTGCTGGCAAAGTCCTGGTTACCAGCGACGCTGCGGTGATCCGCGAGGCCGACCGTGTGGTGTTCCCTGGCGTGGGTGCGATACGCGACTGCATGGCCGAAATCCGCCGCCTGGGCTTTGACAGCCTGGTGCGCGAGGTCAGCCAGGACCGCCCGTTCCTGGGCATCTGTGTCGGCATGCAAGCGCTGCTCGAACACAGCGAAGAAAACAACGGCGTCGACTGCATCGGCCTGTTCCCCGGCCAGGTGCGTTTCTTCGGCAAGGGCCTGCAAGAAGATGGCGAGCACCTGAAGGTGCCGCACATGGGCTGGAACGAAGTCAGCCAGACCATCCATCACCCGTTGTGGCACGACATCCCTGACCGCGCGCGCTTCTACTTCGTGCACAGCTACTACATCGATGCTGGCAAGCCGGCCCAGGTGGTCGGTCGCGGCCACTATGGCGTCGACTTCGCCGCCGCGCTGGCCGACGGTTCGCGCTTTGCCGTGCAGTTCCACCCGGAGAAGAGCCATACCCATGGCCTGCAGTTGCTGCAGAACTTCGTCGCCTGGGACGGGCGCTGGTAAATGAGCAGAGCGAAGACCAAGGCCCCGGTCATCACCCTGGCCGCCGAGCAGGAGCGCGAGGCGCTCGACACCCTCAAGCGCTTTCTCGAAGACCGTTTCGAGTTGCAGCTGGGCTCGTTCGAAGTGGCCGAGGTCCTCGACCTGTTCAGCAAAGAGATTGCACCCCATTACTACAACAGGGCGATTGCCGATGTTCAGCTGCACCTCAAGGAGCGGTTCGAGAGCATCGAGAGCGACCTGTGGGCACTCGAGAAGCCCTGAAACCCAACAAATAGACAGGTTCCCAAGATGCTGATTATCCCCGCTATCGATCTGAAGGACGGTGCTTGCGTGCGCCTGCGCCAGGGCCGCATGGAAGACTCCACGGTATTTTCCGACGACCCGGTGAGCATGGCCGCCAAGTGGGTCGAGGGTGGCTGCCGCCGCCTGCACCTGGTCGACCTCAACGGCGCCTTCGAAGGCCAGCCGGTCAACGGCGAAGTGGTGACCGCCATCGCCAAGCGTTACCCGACCCTGCCGATCCAGATCGGCGGCGGCATCCGCTCGCTGGAAACCATCGAGCACTACGTCAAGGCGGGTGTCAGCTACGTCATCATCGGCACCAAGGCGGTCAAGCAGCCAGCGTTCGTTGCCGAGGCCTGCAAGGCGTTCCCGGGCAAGGTCATCGTTGGCCTGGACGCCAAGGACGGCTTCGTTGCCACCGACGGCTGGGCTGAAGTCAGCACTGTTCAGGTCATCGACCTGGCCAAGCGCTTCGAGGCCGATGGTGTGTCGGCGATCGTCTATACCGACATCGCCAAGGACGGCATGATGCAGGGCTGCAACGTGCCCTTCACCAAAGCCCTGGCCGAAGCCACGCGCATTCCGGTGATCGCGTCCGGCGGCATCCACAACCTGGGCGATATCAAGGCCCTGCTGGACGCCAAGGCCCCAGGCATCATCGGCGCCATCACCGGCCGTGCCATCTACGAAGGCACCCTCGATGTCGCCGAGGCCCAGGCCTTCTGCGACAACTATTAAGAGCAGCGGCAAGCTGTAAGCTGTAAGCCGCAAGAGAAAGGCCAGACCGCGATAGGCTGTTCTCTTGCAGCTTGAAGCTCGAAGCTTGAAGCTGCCTTTCCAGGAGAAGTCATGGCTTTAGCTAAACGCATCATCCCTTGCCTGGACGTGGACAACGGCCGTGTGGTCAAGGGCGTCAAGTTCGAGAACATCCGTGATGCCGGCGACCCGGTGGAAATCGCCCGTCGCTACAACGAGCAGGGTGCCGACGAAATCACCTTCCTCGACATCACCGCCAGCGTCGATGGCCGCGATACCACGCTGCATACAGTCGAGCGCATGGCCAGCCAGGTGTTCATCCCGCTGACCGTGGGCGGTGGCGTGCGCACTGTGCAGGACATCCGTAACCTGCTCAACGCCGGTGCCGACAAGGTCTCGATCAACACCGCCGCAGTGTTCAACCCGGAGTTCGTGGGCGAGGCGGCAGACCGTTTCGGTTCGCAGTGCATCGTGGTCGCCATCGATGCCAAGAAGGTGTCCGCACCCGGTGAAGCACCGCGCTGGGAAATCTTCACCCACGGCGGGCGCAAGCCGACCGGGTTGGATGCCGTGGAGTGGGCGAAGAAGATGGAAGGCCTGGGTGCCGGCGAGATCCTGCTGACCAGCATGGACCAGGACGGCATGAAGAACGGCTTTGACCTGGGGGTTACCCGGGCCATCAGCGATGCGCTGGGGATTCCGGTGATTGCTTCGGGTGGGGTGGGTAACCTGCAGCACCTGGCTGACGGGATTGTGGAAGGGCATGCCAGTGCGGTGCTGGCGGCCAGTATCTTCCACTTTGGCGAGTACACGGTGCCGGAGGCCAAGGCCTACATGGCTTCGCGCGGGATCGTCGTTCGCTGATCCATTGATTGGGGCTGCTTTGCAGCCCATTCGCGGGGCAAGCCCGCTCCCACAGGTTCATGAGCAGCGCAGTCCCTGTAGGCGCGGCCTTGCGTCGCGAAAGGGCCGCACAGCGGCCCCAACAGCATCACCCGTGGTTCTTGCCCAACAACGCGTGATAAAGCTCGGTATCCCCAAGAATCCCCACCACCTTGTCGTTATCCTGCAGCACCAGCTTGTTGCCCGTCTGATAACGAATCTGCAGCGCCTCACGCATGCCGATATCGGCGTGCACCACCGTAGGCCTGCGCTCCAGCAGTTCTACATTCTGCCCTGGCGCCCAATTCTGCATATCCAGGCCGTTCTGGCCTTGGCGTGCACGTTTGAGCAAGCCGCCTTCGCCAATGTCCAGCCATGAGTCGATACCCGGGTCCAGGCACACCGACCCATTGACCCGTTTGCAGTTGTCCAGGCTGCGCATCAGGCTGCGCCCGCACAGCACGTTGAGCGGGTTGGTGTGGGCAACGAAGGTGCGCACATAGTCGTCCGCGGGGTTGAGCACGATCTCCTCGGGCTTGCTGTACTGGATGATCCGGCCGTCCTTCATGATCGCGATACGGCTGCCCAGTTTCAGCGCTTCGTCCAGGTCGTGGCTGACGAACACGATGGTCTTGTTCAGCTTGCGTTGCAGCTCCAGCAGTTCGTCCTGCAGGCCCTGGCGGATCAGCGGGTCGAGCGCCGAGAACGGTTCGTCCATCAGCAGGATGTCGGCATCCATCGCCAGTGCCCGGGCCAGGCCCACACGCTGCTGCATGCCACCCGACAGCTCATCGGGCTTCTTGTTGCGCCATTGGGTCAGGCCCACCAGTTCGAGCTTCTCGTCAACCAGCTTGCGCCGCTCCTTCTCTGGGCGGCCCTGCATCTCCAGGCCAAAGCTGATGTTCTCGCGCACGGTCAGCCAGGGCATCAGGGCGAACTTCTGGAACACCATGGCGATGCGCTTGGTGCGCATCATCTTCAGCTCTGCCGGGGTGCAGTGGGCAATGTCGATGTGCTTGCCTTCATGCTCGACGAACAGCTTGCCGCGGCTGACGGTGTTCAGGCCGTTGATGCAGCGCAGGAGGCTCGACTTGCCCGAACCGGACAAGCCCATGAGCACGCAGATCTCGCCTTTCTCGATGTCCAGGTTGGCTTTTTCGACACCCACCACCAGGCCGGTCTGCTTGAGGATCTGCTCACGGGTCTTGCCCTGGTCGAGCAGCGAAAGTGCCTCGCGCGGTTTATTGGAGAAGATGACGTCGACGTCTTCGAAACGAATGATGCTCATGCTTCACCCCTTACCGTGACTTCCGGTTGCTTGCAGATACGGTCGAGCATGATCGCCAGCAGCACGATCGCCAGGCCCGCTTCGAAGCCCAGGGAGATATCGGCGGTGTTCAGTGCGTTGACCACAGGTTTGCCCAGGCCATCGGCGCCCACCAGGGCCGCGATCACCACCATCGACAGCGACAGCATGATGCACTGGGTCACACCGGCGGCGATGCTCGGCATCGCGTGCGGCAGTTCGATGCGGGTCAGCAGCTGGCGACGCGAGCAGCCAAAGGCCTTGCCGGCGTCGAGCAGCTCTTGTGGCACATCGCAGATGCCCAGGTAGGTGAGGCGAATCGGCGCGGCAATGGCGAACACCACCGTCGAGATCAGCCCCGGGACCACGCCCAGGCCGAACAGGGTCAGGGTCGGGATCAGGTAAACGAAGGTGGGCACCGTCTGCATCAGGTCGAGCACCGGGCGCATGGCGGTATAGAACATCGGTTTATGCGCGGCGAGGATGCCCAGCGGCACACCGAAGGCCACGCAGACCACCGTGGCAAATGTCACCTGCGCCAGGGTTTCCATGGTCTCCTGCCAGTAGCCCAGGTTGAGGATCAGCAGGAACGACAGGGCGACGAATGCGGTCAGCGCCCACTTGCGCTGGATGAGGTGCGCCAGGGCGGCGAACAGGGCGATGAGGACGAATGGGTTGAACCAGGTCAGGGCGCTGGTGACGCCATGAATCATGAACTCCAGGCCTTGCGCGATAGCGTCGAAGTAATCGGCGCCATTCTGGGTCAGCCATTCGACGAACGACGCGATGTACTGGCCCAGGGGTATTTTCTGATCGATAAGCATGATAGCGAGCTTCCACCTGCAAAGATTGAAATCAGTCCGGGGCGGGCACGGTCCCGCCCCGAGGTAGCGCTATTGCGTGGTTCGTTATTGCGCGAGCTTGGCCTTGGCCGCCTCAAGGCCGGGTTTGCCATCAACGGTGGTCACGCCGGCCAGCCAGGTATCCAGCTTGCCGGGGTTGTCTTTGAGCCACTTCTTGGCGGCTGCTTCGGGTTTCATCTTGTCGTCCAGGACATAGCCCATCATGGTGCTTTCATCCTTGAGCTCGAACGACAGGTTCTTGAGCAGTTGGCCAACGTTGCTGCATTCCTGCACGTAGCCCTTGCGGGTGTTGGTCAATACGGTTGCCTTGCCGAAATCGGGGCCAAAGTAGTCGTCCCCGCCGGTCAGGTACTGCATCTTGAAGCGGGTGTTCATCGGGTGCGGTTCCCAGCCCAGGAACACCAACGACTCGCCACGTTTCTGCGCCCGGTCAACCTGCGACAGCATGCCTGCTTCGCTGGATTGCACGATCTTGAAACCGGCGTCCTTCAGGCCGAAGGCGTTCTTGTCGATCATGCTCTGGATGGTGCGGTTGCCGTCGTTGCCCGGTTCGATGCCGTAGATCTTGCCGTCCAGTTCCTGCTTGAACTTGGGGATGTCGGCAAAATCCTTCAGGCCCTTGTCGTACAGCGCCTGGGGTACGGCCAGGGTGTACTTGGCGTTTTCCAGGTTGGCGCGCACGGTCTCGACGGTGCCGGCGTCGCGGTACTGCTTGATGTCGTTCTCCATGGTCGGCATCCAGTTGCCGAGAAACACGTCCAGGTCCTTGCCGGTGGCCAGCGACTTGTAGGTCACCGGTACCGAGATCATGGTGGTGTGGGTCTTGTAACCCAGGGCTTCGAGCACAACGCTTGTGGTGGCTGTCGTCACGGTGATGTCGGTCCAGCCGACATCGGAAAAACGTACCGTCTGGCACTGCTCAGGCTCGGCGGCCTGGGCCAGTATCGGTGCGGACAACAACGCAACCAGCAACAGCGAGGGTGAACCTTTCATGGATGGACTCCTGAGATTTTGTCTTCGGGTTCGCATGGGTCGCCGGGCTTTCTGAAGGTCCGGTCGACCAGGCCTGCAGAGGGCAGGTTGCGTGGCCGTGCTTTACGAGTCGCTTTCGATAATCCTCCAGCGCCGGGCAATCGCCTACTGGTGGGGTCGTATCCAGTACGCAACGGGTCGTATCCAGTACGGGCGATGTCGCATATGGATTTTTCCACCCCCTCGGCCGCGTTTTTGCGTCACCCGGCCACTGGAAAGCGGCGTAATGGTGGCAGCACCTCAGGTAAAAACAGCGCGGCGCAGCTGGACAAAAGTACGTCGGTTGCAGACGGCGAGGGGGTAGGCAAAAGCCCGATGATGCGTGCATTCATGGCGGCTCGCAGCTTCAGCCTAGCAGTTGCCCCGCCCTGCGCATGGCGCGCAGAGACAAGCCCAGCAAGAGGTGATTCGACAATGGCCATCAGCGTGTTCGACCTGTTCAAGATCGGTGTCGGGCCTTCCAGCTCCCACACCGTCGGCCCCATGCGTGCTGGCGCTCTGTTTGTCCAGGGGCTGCGTGAGCGCGGCGAACTGGAACAGGTCAAGCGCATCGAGGTGCGGCTCTACGGTTCACTCTCGGCCACCGGCATCGGCCACGGTACCGACAACGCCACCATCATGGGCCTGATGGGCGACTGGCCTGACGCTATCGACCCGACCCAGATCGTCCCACGCATTGCCGACCTGCGCGAAACCAACACCCTGCTGCTGGACGGCCGGCTGCCCATCGAGTTCGTCTGGGCCCGCGACATGCTGCTGCTGGACGAGAACCTGCCGTACCACCCCAATGCCATGACCCTGGTCGCCGAGGGCGCGCAGGGCGAGCTGCACCGTGACACCTACTACTCGGTAGGTGGCGGTTTCGTGGTGGATGCCGCCCAGGCCGCCAGTGGCGTGCTGGATGCCGACCAGACGGTGTTGCCTTACGATTTCAACAGCGCCGACGAGCTGCTGCGGCTGTGCAAGCAAAACGACCTCAGCGTGTCGCAATTGATGATGGCCAACGAGAAGGTCTGGCGCACCGAGGCAGAGATCCACGCCGGCCTGCGCACGCTCTGGCAAGCCATGCAGGACTGCGTCAGCAACGGCTTGAAGTACGAAGGCACGCTGCCCGGTGGCCTCAACGTACGCCGCCGCGCCGCCAAGCTGCACCGCAGTTTGCAGGAGGTCGGCAAACCGAATGTAATCGGCTCGACGCTGAGCGCCATGGAGTGGGTCAACCTGTTCGCCCTGGCGGTCAACGAAGAGAACGCCGCCGGCGGGCGCATGGTCACCGCGCCTACCAACGGGGCGGCCGGCATCATCCCGGCAGTGTTGCACTACTACATGCGCTTCAGTGATGCGGTGGATGAGTCGAGTGTGACCGACTTCTTCCTCGGGGCCGCAGCGGTGGGCATCCTGTGCAAGAAGAACGCTTCGATTTCCGGTGCCGAAGTCGGCTGCCAGGGCGAGGTCGGTTCGGCATGCGCCATGGCTGCTGCAGGCCTTGCCCAAGTGTTGGGGGCCACGCCGGCACAACTGGAAAACGCCGCCGAAATCGCCCTGGAACACAACCTTGGGCTGACCTGCGACCCGGTCGGTGGCCTGGTGCAGGTGCCGTGCATCGAGCGCAACGCGATTGCTGCGGTGAAGGCAATCAACGCGGTGCAGATGGCCCTGCGCGGCGACGGCGAACACTTCATTTCGCTCGACCAGGTGATCCGCACCATGCGCGATACGGGCGCCGACATGCACGACAAGTACAAAGAGACTTCGCGTGGCGGCCTGGCCGTCAGCGCGATCGAATGCTGATGCGCTAATCTCGCTCTGATGGCAGCACGACGCCCCGTTATGGGGCGTTTGTGTATGACCGGCCGTCAGATGTCGCGATGAGTGTGGGCATTGTCGGTGACACTTAAGAGTGTCGTTTCTGGGCAACCCCCGGGGCATCTGTCACCAAAGTGCTCAGCAGTTACACGTAGCACGCCTAGTACGCCGGTTCTGGAAGTTTGACCGGCGTGATCGAAGGGCCTGATTTGCCTGATGAAGGCGTCGTTTTCAGGTTTTTTCGGATAGCCGTTCAAGTTCCGGCACGGCGTTTGCGTTGTGTTTGGTTACAAGCCCCTGCAACACGAAACAGGGGCCATAACAAGAAATCAGTGCCCGCCTGAGGCACACCCTGCATTTGTGTGAGGAGAAATCGCGATGACGTCGTACACCTCCGGGACCCCAACCCAGAACCGCACAGCCCCCCAGTCCATCGGGTTTCTTCTACTGGACAACTTCACCCTCATTTCCCTGGCATCGGCCGTCGAGCCGCTGCGCATGGCCAACCAGCTTTCTGGCCGCGAGCTTTACCGCTGGCACACCCTGACCGTCGATGGCGGCCAGGTCTGGGCCAGCGATGGCCTGCAGATCACCCCCGATGCGGCCATGCACAGCGCACCGCCAATCGACACGGTGATCGTCTGCGGTGGCGTCGGCATCCAGCGCACCGTCACCCGTGAACACGTCACCTGGCTACAGGCGCAGGCCCGTCAGTCGCGTCGCCTGGGCGCCGTGTGCACCGGCAGTTGGGCACTGGCCTGCGCCGGGCTGCTCGACGGTTTCGATTGCAGCGTGCACTGGGAATGCCTGGCGGCCATGCAGGAGGCCTACCCGCGGGTGAACATGAGCACCCGTTTGTTCACCCTCGACCGTAACCGCTTCACCAGCTCTGGCGGCACCGCGCCGCTGGACATGATGCTGCACCTGATCAGCCGCGATCACGGCCGTGAGCTGTCGGCGGCGATTTCCGAGATGTTCGTCTACGAGCGCATTCGCAACGAGCAGGATCACCAGCGTGTGCCGCTCAAGCACATGCTCGGCACCAACCAGCCAAAGCTGCAGGAAATCGTCGCGCTGATGGAGGCCAACCTCGAGGAGCCGATCGACCTCGACGAATTGGCGGTGTATGTGGCGGTGTCGCGGCGCCAGCTCGAGCGGCTGTTCCAGAAGTACCTGCACTGCTCGCCGTCGCGCTACTACCTGAAGCTGCGCCTGATCCGCGCACGGCAGTTGCTCAAGCAGACGCCGATGTCGATCATCGAAGTGGCTTCGGTGTGCGGCTTTGTCTCCACGCCGCACTTCTCCAAGTGCTACCGCGAGTACTTTGGCATCCCGCCGCGTGATGAGCGCGTGGGCTCCAACACGGCCCAGCAGGTAGCGATGATGCCGATCCCGCAGGCCTTGACCTTGGCACCGCATAGCGGCCCGTTGGCGGCTTTGAGCCAGGCGCGCAACGAGTCGACGTTTGCCAGTGTAAGGCTCTGATACGGCACCGGCCCCTTCGCGTCGAATCGCCGCGAAGGGGCCGGTAGAGACCCTGCAAAGTGATGTTTCAGCCCCGGTTGTTGAAGCTCGCCAAGGCTGGCAATAGCTGTTTATCGATCGCCTGGCGCACCGCCGGCAGGATCGTCGCGCTCCCGGTATACATCTGCTCGACCATGCCCTTCAGTGCCCGTGCATTAGGCTCGGTCAAACCGCGCACCACCGCCTCGCAAGCCTGCTCGGCACTGGCCCCGGCGGGAATCTCGAAACCGCGCGCGCGCAAGTGGCCGGCGAGGTCGTCCTGATCAATCAAATCCGCATGCATCATGGCTGTTGTCCCTTTTATCGCTAAGAGAGTGCTGCTGTGATTTACGACCGATTCTGTGTCCCCTGCGACAGGGCCGCAACCACAGAATGTCGGCATGACTGCTTTGGCTAAGAACAGGTCGTTTACGGCTAAATCTCCCCGCCATGAAGTGCGCACACTCAAGCCATCTACCGCAACGGAGGGTTTGGTCACCCTCGCTCGTTCACAGTGGATGTTGCTCGCTCTTGGCCCCGGATGCTCACGGCTTTCCGGGGTTATTTTTTCCAGCGACCTGACAAATTTGCTAGTTGTCGGGCCCGCCAAATACCCCCTAAATGTTGCCAACTCTCACGCATCGAGGTGGCGTCATGAACACAGGGTTTTGTGCAGCGTTGTTAATAGTGCTGAGTACTTCGTTATTGGCAGGCTGTGTTTCTTCTTCCGCTCCGATCACGACGCCCGAAACCCAATCCCCTCTGTTGTTCGAAGTGGCCTCAGACGATCTGCAAACGCTCCAGAAGGCACCTGGCATCTATCCCTCTCTGGCCATGTTGCTGAACGACCCGTCTACTCAGCAAGTCCAGGCCATCAAGGTCAATGCTTCCTTGATATCCGCCCACACCAGGACGTTGCGCGTTCCGGTGGGCAACGACAAGACGATAGAGTTCACGTTGAGGCGTGCTGATCCGCCAGCCCCAGGTATGTCGGGTTGGGTAGGTGATGTGTCAACGCAACACAGTCAGGCTGCCACTTCCAGCTCGGGTGTTGATTTTGACCCTTTCACCTGGATATCTCTGGTCCGTGAGGGTGATCAACTGGTAGGCACCTTGCATGTGGACGGGCAGCTGTATCGTTTGGAGTCTGTGGGGGCTGGGCATCATGTTTTGGTTAAGGTAGATGAGGCCAAATTGCCGCCTGAAACCGATGCTATTGCAAACTTGGATAATCGGGTTCTGGGTGAGTCCGTGGGCAAGCCGGCGCAATCAGCGCACAGCGTAATTCGTGTGCTTTTTTTCACCACCAATGAGCGCCGCAGGGTAACGCCCACCTACAGAGCGCAATTGGCGCAGGGCATGCAGAACGCAAATCAGGCGATGATCAATTCTCGGGTTCCGATTACCTTTGAACTTGCAGGCTTTATTGACCCCGATTACGCCGAAGGCAATAAAACGGGGGGAGAGCAGTTTGCAGACTTCAGGACCGCCGGTCGTGAATTGAACCGACAGGTTGTGACCGCACGCGAACGCCTCCGTGCCGATTTGGTAAGTTTATATACGTCTTACGCCGGGACAGGTGGCGAAGTCGCCGGCGGCGGTTACTCTATCGTAGGCCACCCGCAGGTACTGGCTCATGAATTCGGTCACCATTTGGGCGCTGGGCATGGTTGGGGGGGCAACCCAGGCGCTGGCTACAATCATGGTTATGCTCATGACAATCCGAAATTTCATACGATCATGGTGACGACCTGGGGCGCAATTCCCTATTTTTCCAACCCCATGCTTTATTACGACGGCGTGAGGATGGGGACGTTCGAACATCATGATGTCGCACGGGTTTTCAACGAGCGCAGAGAAGCGGTCGAGAATACCTATCCGCCGATGCCGGTCGTTGACGTTCAGGTAACCGTATTTGATAACTTTAATATGCAAGGTGACCGTTGCGCGTTCGCGTTACCTGCTGGGGTCCGTACCACGTTTATTGCGAACGTCTGTGGCTTGGCTTGGAATTACAAGGTTCGTTCGGTCAGCGTGCGCAACATCACGCCTGGAAAGACCCTGCGGGTTGGTAACGCGCTCGCCTGGCATACCTATGTAAGTCACTATTATATAGGTGACTTCGATATTCGTTCTCTCGCTAGTGTGGTGTTTCACAAATACCGCTGAAAATCTGAGCTAGGCTCTGTGGAAGCCAACTCTCCAAGGGCATCGACATGGGCCGACCAGCAACCGTCATTACCCTTTCCGAAACTGAAAAGTCGGAACTGCTACGCCGGATCAAACTTCGCAAAGGCGCTCAGGATGCCCGCCTGCGCGCAGAGATAA
>NZ_FYDW01000011.1:0-179652 GCF_900187555.1 Pseudomonas sp. Irchel s3f19
CCGATGATCACGCCGTGGATTTTCGATTCGACCAGGTAATCGAGCACTTCGGCGAACGCCGCCTTGTCGATCGAACCGTCCGCAGCCAGCGGAGTGATTGCCGGGGTGTAGATGCCTTCGAATTTCATTGATATCGCTCCAGTCACTATCACTGTTAGTCAGCGCTGACCCGGTCAGCGCGGGGTGTTTGGATCAACCTAGAGAGGCTGCCTGCTGAAGGTTGAGCGAACGGGTTTCCGGGGCCAGCATCCAGGACAGCAGCAGCCCTACCAACGTGATGGCTGCAGCCACATACATGGTTTGGCCGATGCCGAGCACGTCGAGTGAAATGGGTACCAGATAGGTTCCGATTGCCGCTCCGATGCGCGAAAACGATGTACCTACGCCAACTGCGAATGCGCGAATCTCAGTCGGGAATATTTCGTTGGGGTACACCAGGGTGAGTACTTGTGCGCCGCCGATGAACAAGGCATAGACAGCAAAGAACAGCAGGATCCAGATACCGGCACTGGCGTGGAAGGCACCCAGGCATAGCAAGGCTAGCCCTGAAAACAGGAAGCTGTAGAGGAGCATGCTTCGGCGGCCGATCCGGTTGATGATCTTTGTGGCGATGATGCAGCCAACCACGAAGAACAAGGTAATCAGTACGGAGCCGATCGAAGCGCTGTCGCCGCTGACATTCATCGCCCCCAGAACCTTCGGCGCGAAGGCGTAAACAGCAAAAAGCGGAATGATGCAGCAGGTCCAGAAAACGATGACGAACAGCATCCTGGCGCCATAGCCGGCGTACAGCAGGTTCCAGATGGTAACTTTGTACTGGCTATCCTGTTCGGGCAGGTTCTTCAGCGAGAAATCATCACCATAGACTTGTTTGATGATGGCCTCGGCCTCTGCGCCCCGGCCTTTGCTCAACAACCAGCGGGGTGATTCTGGCGTGCCCAGCCGTACCAGGAACAAACCAAGGCCAATGATCGCCGAGCTTGCCAGCACCCAGCGCCAGGCATCATCACCACCGAATCTCAAGATCACTTCGCCCACCATGTATGCGCATGCAGCCCCTGCAAACCAGAGGATCGTCAGCATGGCCAGGCGAGGGCCACGGTACTTCCTGGGCATGAACTCGACGAGCAGCGAGGTGGCAACCGGGTACTCGATACCGACGGCAATACCGATCATTAACCTCAGCAGGAAGATAGCCAACGCTGTATCTGCCCAGTACTGGGCAACGGAAGCCACTACGAACAGGATCGGGCCGACGAAGAACAAGCGCTTTCGGCCCAACCGGTCGGTGAGCCAGCCGCCGAGGAAGCCACCGAAGAAGATACCGATCAGCGCCGAAGCGGCGATCATGCCCTGCCAAAAGCTGGTCAGTGCCAAGGATCCTGAAATAGAGGCAAGGGCCACACCAATAATGCTCAGGACGTAACCATCAACGAACGATCCCCCACCCGAGCGCAGGGTGAGTAGTTTGTGAAACGTATTGAGCGGAACATCTTCAACTGAAATATGCGGGCTTGTCATTCTTGTACCTGATATTGCTTTTTTGGTTAGGGCAGAGCGAATCCACATAACGTTGCCGTCGTGCGGTCGAGGCCTCCTCAAAAACTCAATGAGCGATGGCAGTTTTATTGTTGTTGGAATGTACAGCTGGCAGTCCGGGTGCGGTCAGCTCTCCTGGCCTGCTCGGTACTGACCCCATTTCAAGTTCAGATTGACCCCCAGTGATACCAGCGCTGGAGGCGGATTGGCACAAGGCCCCGCAGAGCCGAGCACGAAGTCGATTAGCTCCGAGCGCTCGCCCGCCAGCCAGTCAGCCATCAGCTTTCCAGTCGCGGTACCGCGGGTCACACCCAGCCCGTTACATCCCAAGGCCCCGTAGACATTGGGCCGCAGCTCACCAAAATAGCCCTCGTGGTTGCGCGATAAGGCCAGCGCACCACCCCAGGTATATTCGAAGGGGAGGCCGGGAAGCATCGGGAAACGGCGTTCGAAAGAGGTCCTGTGACGGTTGACGAATCGATGCAGGTATCTGGCGTCACTTCGCCCGTTGGGGTGGAAGCTGAAGCTGTTGCGAATAAGAATTCGATTGTCTGGTGTGCGCCTTACCGTGGTACCAAACGGGTCTGCCGGAATCAGCCCCCAGTAGGGTTTTCCGCCAAGGCGTAGCTGTTCTTCTTCAGTCATGGGGCGCGTGAGGCTGGCGTAGGTGAATACCGGTAGCATCCGACCTTTGAGAAAACCGAAACTCATCCCGAACGCGTTGTTGGCCAAGATCAGCTTGTCTGCGGTAATGGACCCGTGCGCATGTTTGAGGACGGTCTTCTCACCGTACTCGATGTCGGTGATTGGGGTGTTCTCATAAAGGGTGACATTGGCGGGAAGCGAGTCGGCCAGCCCTTTGACCAACGCTGACGGCTGGATCAGTGACGTACCGGGGGTGAACAACGCCTTACGGTAAAAACGAGTTCCAATGTGCTCAGGCAACTCATCTGCTTCGATCATCTGGTAGGGTTGCCCCAACTTGTCGAGGCCATTTCGATAGGCGTCGAGTACGGCTATCCCCCGTTTTTCCACCGCCGCCTGGTACTTGCCGCAGTGTTTCATCTGGCAATCGATCTTGAAGCGTTCTACCAACGCCTTGAGGTAAGACTGACCACTGAGATTGAGCTTCAGGGTGGTCTTGGCAGTTGCGATATCGCCTATATAGTCTTCAGCGCCGATGTCATGGGGCAGGTCAATGGCGAAACCTGCGTTGCGTCCGGACGTGCCAAAACCGACTTCCTGTGCCTCGATGAGCACGATCGGCTGGTCTGGAAAATGCGACGCCAGTTGGCGAGCCGCGGCCAATCCGGTGTAACCGGCGCCCACGATTACCCACCGGGCTTGGGTATGCCCTTGATGGCCCGGCTTTACTTGCCGACCCTTGCTCAAGTGGTACCAGCCACAGGTGTTATCGTCAGCAGGCAGGGATGTTATTTTTGTCATGGGTTGAGTCCTGGTTCTCGCTGTATGGACTTGGCGGGATACAGCGGGCGCTACAGTTCATAGCGAAGTTCTTTTGAGGGCGGGTATCCAAATAATCGGCTGTAATTTCTACTGAAGTGGCTGGAAGACACGAAGCCGCAGGCAAGTGCCACATCCATGAGGGAAGACTTCGAATTCTGAATAAGGCGCCTTGCTTCGGTAATTCTAAGTTCCAGGTAATATTTCTGTGGCGTTGTTGAGAGCTGACCTTGAAAGAGCCGTTCCATCTGCCTCCGCGAAAGGCCGACGCAGCGGGAAAGTTGGACAGGGTCCAGAGGGTCCTCCAGGTTTGCCTCCATCAATTTGACGAGTTCGCGAAGGCGGCCAGTCAGCTTTTTAGTGTGGGTGGTTTCTATACTGCGGATTCGCGATTGATCGTAATCAAGTAAATCGATGACGGCGTCTGCAAGGGTACGGCCCGCGCATTTCTCCAACCATTTGATCATCATCTGAAAGGCACCGGCCGGGGTCGCGGCAGTGACGCGGTCCCGATCAAGCACCAGACTGTCCAATGTCACGCTTGCATGCGGTGAGCCTTCGGACAGGGCGAGGCGCTGTTCGGGATGAATGGCACAACGATAACCGTCCAGCAAGCCAGCTCTGCCCAGGTACCAGGCACCATTCCAAAGCCCCCCCAGCGTGATGGGAAGGTTGGCGAGCTTGAGCAGCAACGTATTGATCCAAGCCGGGACTGTCCGGGGTGATCTCAACCCCCCGCAGATGATGATCAGGTCAAGGTCGGCAAGGCGGATATCAGTAAGTGGGGTGTCAGGTCTTATAGGAATAGAAAGGTCACTCATGACCTCCGCGTGATTGTGGCTAAAGGTATGAATGCGGATGGAACCGGGCCGGATGACATTCGCGGTCACCAAAACATCAAGCGCCTGGGTAAAGCATGGCAGCGAAAAGTTATCCAGAAGTAGAAAGCCGACTTTTGATAAGGTCGGAGATGTTCCGCCGGGTCGGGTATATTGCAGATTACGATCTGCGAAGGTTGCACTGAAACCGGTGGATAAACTTTTCATGACGCTACCGCCTAGGCTGGGCCGTGAGCAATTTACGCTCTAGGCGCTTACATTGTTTTTATGTGCACGAAGTCGATGCCTGCAGAGATGCATTGAAATTTATTATTGAGCGCCCTTAACGTCCAGCAACATTTCTGGTCGCCAATGGATAACTCATGGTTATCCATTGGACGGCTTAAAGTTCTAACGGTACTCAATCTCGCAGGAAGCTGTCGTCGAATGGGTAGTGCGTAAGTAGCTCATACCCGGTTTCGGTGACCAGCAACTGGTTCTCAAGCTTGATGCCATCACGCCCCCCCACCTCGCCGATGTAGGCCTCTACGCACAATGCCATGCCGGGCTGCAGCTCCCCTTCGTAACCATAAGATTCGACATCCTCTGGATAGCGAATGCTGGGATACTCGTCACAGAGCCCAACACCATGAAAAAGCACGCCATAGCGCTGAGCACGACACGACTCAGGCAGCCGGTGGGCGCTCGCTGAGAGATCGGTGAAACGCACGCCCGGTTTGACCAACTCAGTGTTATGCATGATGTGCTCGTACGCGATACGGTATAAGCGCTTTTGCTCGGCCGTCGGCTCCCGGCCTCCACAGATCCAACTGCGAGACATGTCCACGCACATGCCATAAACGCCGATCAGGTCAGTATCAAACGACAGCAAGTCGCCATCGCTGAGGACGCGCGGCCCAGACTCCTGAAACCAGGGGTTGGTGCGGGGGCCGGAACTGAGAATGCGCGTTTCTATCCATTCGCCACCCCGGCGGATATTGCCTGCATGCAGCGCTGACCAGATATCATTTTCGGTGAGGCCTGCGCGCATGGTTTGCTGCATTTCAGCCACCGCTGCTTCGCAGGATGCTACCGCGCAACGCATGGCTTTGATTTCATCAGGCCCCTTGATCAGCCGGGCGAATTCGGTCACCTCTTGACCATTGAAAAGCTGTACGCCCAATGCATCCAGTGCGCGAACGCCCGCAACTTCTATTCGGTCCACGGCGAGACGGCGATTGGTGCCGGCGTGCGCGCGCAGCAGCTCATCAACCTGCGCGGCGAATCGACGCGCGTGCTCTTCGGTACGATCACCGGTTTCAAAGTAGAAGAACGATGCGCCGCTGCGCAGCTCCGTGACCAGTGGAAGGTGTGCGCTGAGGTGGTCGCAGCCATGGAAGTCCCATAGCACCACGTGGCCGCTAGCCGCCACGAAGCACGCGCGTGCTGGGTTATGGGTGGTCCATAGTTGCATGTTGGTGGTGTCAGTGGCGTAGCGGATATTAAGGGGATCGAACAGCAACACACCCGCCAGGTCGCGCTCGACCAGTTGTGCTCGAATGCGAGCCAACCGGTACTCCCTCATGGTCGGTAGGTGAGGGGGCTGCAACCCAAGTTGCTCCCACTCGGCAAAGGCCAAGGGTGTCGGACCGATCTCGCTCCGATCGTTGTCATCAACCGAACCATCTGCTTTGAGCGCTGTAGCACGGCGCCTGGCAGGATCGATACGACGCGCATCAGCGGTAATGGAAAAAGGCGATGACATCATGGTCTCCAGGCTATGTGTTTATTGTTCTGATGAATTTCCCTGACGCCGGATCGGGTGGGCGTGCCGCTTGCAGAATCGCGCGGCAGGGCTGGCCGGGACGAGCGGTGAGGGCTGTGAAGCAGGTTCAACCTGCTTCACTTCTGCGGTTTCAGTTACTCGCCTGCGTGGCTGCGGCGCGGGCAGACTGCAGCCATGCATCAAATTGCTGGCGGTGCGCTGCGACCCATTCCTGCGCATGGCGCTGAACATCGGCAGGTTTCTTCTCACCCTGTTGCATCTTGAGGTTCTGCGCACTCTCATCTGCGGTGCTGATCTGCATGAGCGACAGGAATTTCAGCGCTGCAGGGTTCTCTTTGGCGAAGTCCTTGTTGAGCACGGCTTCTACCTTGTCGACCGCGAAGCCAAGGTTTTTGCCTTTATACGTGGTATCGACATTGTTGTTGCCGTCCGGCAGATCCGTTTTCGGCACCTCGAGCCAAACCACATCCTTGTCCTCAACCAGCACGGTGGCTATCCATTGCGGCACCCAGGTGAAGTAGAGGATGGGCTTTCCTTCCTTATAACGCGTGATGGTGTCTGCCATCAGGGCGAAGTAGGAGCCTTGGTTGACGTGTACGGTCTTGCTCAGGCCATAGGCTTTGATCTGATGATCAATGATCAGCTCGCAGCCCCAGCCCGGGTTGCAGCCGGTCAGGTCTGCCTTGCCATCGCCATCGGTGTCGAACAGCTTGGCGATCTCCGGGTTTTTCAAGTCTGTGATGTACTTGATGTTATGGGCATCGGCGGTTTTTTTGTCGATCAGGTAGCCCTGAAGCACCCCAGGCATGATTTCTCCTGTTTTCACCATCACGTCGTCGCCACCGGCCTGCTGGTAGAACTTGCCGTGCAACGTGTCCCACAGGTGCACGGTGAAGTCTGCGTCACCGTTGGCCAGCGCCATCATCATCACGCCGTACTCGGTTTCCTTGGGTTCCTCGACCTTGTAACCGAGCGCCCTCAAGCCAGCCATGGCTACCTCGCCGCGAAAACGTTCCTCTGCGATAGGTGGGAAGATCGGTGTGACCTTGACGCCCTCACCGGGTTGGTCTGCTGACGCGTTTGCGCACAATGCTGCCAGTGAAAGTGACACGGCGCCCGCGCCTTGCAGGAGGGCGCGCAGAAGTTTGAATTCAGACATCGTCGCTTACCTTGTTTTGGTCATTGTTTTGAATGCAGGCCTGTTGGGCGGTCAGGCTGAGTGCGGCTGCCTTGCGGGTCTGCCCGCACCATACAGGCGGGTGATCAGGCCCACCGGGCCAGTGTGATACCAGCGCAGGCTAGGGTCGGCAGCGGTACGCGCACCCATGGCTTGGGTTAGCCGGTCAAGGAAAATTGCCAGCAACACCAAGCCGACACCGCCAACCGTGGCGAGCCCCATGTCCAGGCGGCCAATGCCGCGCAGTACCATCTGCCCAAGGCCGCCGACCGAAATCATCGAGGCGATGACGACCATCGACAGCGACAGCATCAGCGTCTGATTGAGCCCTGCCATGATGGTCGAGGTCGCAAGGGGGAGCTGCACCCGGGTCAACATCTGCCGTGGTGTGCAACCGAAAGCGCGGGCAGCTTCGATCTTGTCTTCCGGCACTTGTCGGATACCCAGGTTGGTCAGGCGTACCAGCGGCGGCAGAGCAAACACGATGGTGACCAGTACACCGGGCACGTTGCCAATACCGAACAGCATGACCACGGGTACCAGGTACACGAACGCGGGAAGTGTTTGCATGGCATCGAGTAATGGCCGTGTCACTTGCTCCAGGCGGTTGCTGCGAGCACACAGGATCCCTAACGGAATGCCGATAAGCGCGCAGAAAAATACCGAGGTCAGTACCAGGGCCAGGGTGGTCATCGAAGCAGACCAGACACCGATCAACCCGAGCAAGGTCAGCGTGATGAAACACAACAGTGCCATGCGCTTGCCCGCCAGCTGCCAGCCCAGCAGCGACGACAACAGGATGCCGATACTGGGCGGAATGCTTTGCAGAATGAACTCGATGCCGTTCAACACCTGATCGATCGGCCAGCGGATACCACGGAAGACATCGCGGAAGTGATGCACCAGGAAATTGAGTGTATGGGTGACCCAATCGCCAAGCGGGATAGCAACCGACTGAAAAGGGTCTAGGAAACTGAACTCGGACATCTGCACACTCCTCGTGAATCGTTGCCACAGACAGCGGTAGTCCGGCTGTGGGTATTTGACGTTCAGGACCGTGGCTAATTAATTGCGGCTCAAGGTCTGCAGAAGTTGGTTTTTCGACACTGTTCCCCTGAAGACTCCGTGGTGGTCGAGTACCGGCACGGGGTATGGCAGGCTGGCTGCAATGTTCAGTACTTCATGCAAAGGGGTGTCAAGGTAGACGGGGTGCTGCTCGTGGGCGTGGTGCCGGATGGCCTCGCTCGCGCTGTCATCGTGTGCATCGACAACCGCCAGCAGTTGCCCGTGATCGCCGAGCAGGTAACCGAAGTCGATGCCCGCTGCGAAGGTGGGTAAGTTGCCATTGGCACGGCAGGTTGCTGACGGATCCAAACGTGCGACATCGCCTGCTTTCAATACCCGCGAGCTGTCGAAGCCCTTGAAGAAGGTGCGCACGTAGTCATTCGCCGGCTGGTTGATGAGCTCCTGCGGGGTGCCTATCTGCACGACACGGCCACCCTCCATGATCGCGATGCGATGGCCGATGCGGATGGCTTCCTCAATGTCATGGGAAATGAAGATGATCGTGCGTTTCTGCTCAGCCTGCAGACGAATCAGTTCACCCTGCATTTCACTGCGGATCAGCGGGTCGAGAGCAGAAAATGCCTCATCCATCAGCAGAATCGTTGGGTCATTAGCCAATGCTCGCGCGAGGCCCACGCGTTGCTGCATGCCCCCGGAGAGCTGGTGCGGGTAACTGTGCTCGTGGCCAGCAAGGCCAACTTGGCAAAGGGCTTCACGAGCACGTTTGTTGCGCTCGGTCTCGCTGATGCCGGAAATCTCCAGGCCAAAGGCTGTGTTCTCCAACACGCTCATGTGTGGCATGAGGGCGAAAGATTGAAACACCATGCCCATTTCCTTGCGGCGTACGTCCAGCAGGGCTTTGTCCGAGAGGCCAGTAATTTCCTTGCCGTTCAGGTAGATGCTGCCCGACGTAGGCTCGATGAGACGATTGAACAATCGAACCATCGTGGACTTGCCGGAGCCAGACAGCCCCATGATGACGAATATTTCGCCGCGTTTAACTGAGAATGTGGCATCGAAAACGCCGATTACTTGGCCGGTTTTTTCGAATACCTCATGTTTACTGGCGCCCGCATGCACCATGTTCATTGCGACGTCCGCGTGGGGACCAAAAACTTTATAAATGTTTTTGACGGACAGGATTTCGTCAGCGTGAGTCATCGTTTCCCTCCAGGGTTTTGTGCCGTTGACGTTATCGTTGACGAACTGATAACGCGCGGTAGTGGCATGGAAGGGCAGTGTGGAACGTGTGTTTTACACATGAGGGGCTTTCCTGGTTTTTATTGTTGTGTGCCTGGAAACGGGCTTTTTTAAAAATCTATAAGCATCTCGGGTGTAGTACCACCAACATTTACACGCCTTCATGGATAACTTAAGGTTATAGACGGTGATGCGGGCGACAGCTTCAGTGCAATCGCGACAGCCGTGTAGTCATCCAAGCAGCGGCTGGGATAACCTCGGCCGCCTTTGGACCTGATCGTAAGGGAGCTATTATGTTGAGCCGGCACGTTGACCCAGACACCTTGCTGCTGCGTATGCCATCTTTGAGGGCAGTCAAGGCATTTGTCGCCGCCGCCAAATACCAAAGTTTTACCCGTGCCGCCGAAGCCCTGTGCGTTTCCCAAGCGGCCATCAGTCGCCAGATTCGTGAGCTCGAAACATTCTTGGGGGCGCAACTGTTCGTCCGGGTAGGGAGAACGGTTGAGCTGACGCCCGCAGGCTCGATTTTCTTCGAGGCCGCTCAGATGTCATTCGTCAACATCGCGCACGCTGCGGATAGAATCCGCAGTACGCCGACCGACAAACACGTACTTACAATCTGCTGTTCGCCCGCTTTTTCAGCGTTCTGGCTTTCGCACCATCTGCCCGAATTCCGAATCAATAATCCTGATATTGAACTCAATCTGTTCACTACCCAGAATTTCGTCAACATGGAACCAGGTGTTGAGCCTGACATCATTATTTCCAAAGTCTCCAAGGTGGGCTCAGGCTACAAGAGTTATCCGCTTTGCCATGACATCATCTATCCCGTCTGCTCGCCCGCCTTCCTGGCGCAACATCCAGAGGTCGCAACGCTTGAAGGATTGCGCGACAGTTCATTGCTTGATCTCAGTCCTTTCGGCAGGTCGGGCGTTTCCGAGCATGTGGATTGGAGTGTGTGGCTGGCGTTTCAGAACATTGATATCGACGAGCGCCCGCCCGAAAGCCCGCCTTTGTTTCATGCCAACGACTACAACCTGATCATCAACATGGTGCTTACCCATCAAGGCGTCGCCTTGGGTTGGAATCAGCTGGTGAGCGCGATGGTGGACAGAGGGGTTTTGGTGCGCCCGGTGCGTGAGCAGGTCACGTTGCGCAATAGCCTGCACTATCTGGCATGCCGCGAAGGCACGGACTATGACGAGGCGTGTCGCAGGGTACGTGACTGGGTGTTGTCGAAATTCACCCGCTGGAGTGTCTGAGCGCCCAGTCTGGGCCAGCGAGTGACCCATAACCTGCCCTTATCCATACGGGGTTGAAAAAGTCGTTTGTCGGCACTCCAGCGCCTGCCTTAGCCTTGATCCAAGCATGGGTCAATATTGCCCGCACGCCGTGTTCAATGGCTGTTATGTGTTCACGGTGTTAGCGCCGAGGCCGGTAGCTGATCATTTCGGAATGGCAGTCTAAGAATAATGAGTAGGGCATGTTTATCATGCCCGAGCGGTTGATGAAGCGAGGATAATAATGAATAGCAAAGCGTCCGTTGTTGGCCTGATTAACAAGCGCAAAGCGCGCCATGCGTTGCCCCGCGAACTCTATATAGACCCTGATGTGTACCGTGCCGATCTCGAACATATCTGGCACACGGATTGGGTATTCGCTGGCCATACTTTTGAAATTGAGAAGCCGGGTCAATATTTCACCCTGCAGATTGGCGACTATCCTGTTGCCGTGGTAATGGGCAAGGACGGTAAGGTTCGTGCCTTCCACAATGCCTGTCGTCACCGCGGCGCAAAGGTCTGTGAGCAGGCTCAGGGCAAGGTTGCCAAGATGGTCTGCCCTTACCACAAGTGGACGTTCGAGCTAGATGGCAGCCTGCTGTTTGCAGGTAACATGGGTAGCGATTTTGACAAGACTCAGTACGGCCTGAAGACGGTTCACTGTGAAATCGTCCACACGTACATTTACGTGTGCGTCGCAGAAACGGCGCCAGATTTTGACAGTTTCCGCAGTTCGGTAAGCCCTTTCATCGCCCCTCACTTCCTGGATAACTGCAAGGTCGCATTCGAGTCGAACCTGATCGAAAAAGGCAACTGGAAGCTCGTCTTTGAAAACAACCGCGAGTGTTTCCACTGCGATGGTACCCACCCTGAGTTGATGAACTCCTTCGTCGAAAATCTTTCGGTAGCCGGCGTCGGCGGGGAAGATGACCCGGAACTGGCTATGCACTGGGATCGTTGTGAGCGTGCGGGGATGCCTAGCCGATTGGTTATGGACCCGAACGGCCGCTTCCGGATGACACGAATTCCGCTGTCGGCGGGTGCTGTCAGCTACACCATGGATGGCAAGCCTGCCGTTGCGGGCCGGCTGGACCAGAGCGGCGAAGAGAACATTGGCGCGCTGCTGTACTTCAATTATCCGTCTACCTGGAACCACTTCCTGGGCGACCATGCCTTGAGTTTCCGCGTACTGCCAATCGGCCCTGGTGAAACCTTGGTCACCACCAAATGGCTGGTGCCGAAAACGGCCGTGGAGGGCGTTGATTACGATCTAGACCGGCTCACCAAAGTGTGGCTCGCGACCAATGATCAGGATCGCAAGTTGGTAGAGGGGACCCATGCCGGTGTCAGTTCGCCGACGTACGAGCCTGGCCCCTTCTCCGACATTGCCGAGAATGGTGTTTGCCAGTTCGATGACTGGTACTGCGAGACCATGCTGACGCGGCTGCAGGGCCCCATTGCACTGCGGTCCGTGAGTTAAGCCCTGATTGGGTTCGGCGCGACCTTGAGCGAGTCGAACCCGCTTCTGTGTGAATCAATCTCGTGTCTGTCCATGCCGCGATATAGATAAGGCCGGCCCTACGCCCCTCTCGATTCTTCATCCCTGATCCTGTCCGGAGTGCCTGATACAAGAGACGTTTCGGTACTGCACGCAACGTTGTGTGAATTTGCCCACTGCTAACAATTACAAGAGGTAGCGCATGTCCGCATTTCCATTCCCCGGTATCAACTTGGCGATTACCACCCCCTTTGACGCGGATGGCAAAATCGACTTCGCCCGTTTTGAACATCTGATAGAGCGCTACCTCCACGCAGGCATACAAAGTTTTGTGCTCAGCTCTGGCACTGGCATGCATGTGTACCTCACCAGAGAAGAGTCGAGGCAACTCGTAGCCTTCGGCGCCAAGGCCATTGATGGTCGCGCCAAGGTGATAGTACAGACCTCTGCATTGCTGGTTGACGAAGTGGTGGAGCGCACCCGTCATGCCGCCGATTGCGGTGCTGATGGGGTAATGGTGTTACCCCCATTTTTCGAGGGGCCGACTGACGACCAGGGCATCATCGATTTCTATAGCAGCGTTGCCCAGGCGGGCCTGCCCATCATTGGCTACAACGTGCCGCAGGCGGTCGGGGTGGAAGTGAGCTCTGAACTGTTCGTCAAGTTGAGTGAAATCCCCAATTTCATTTCGGTCAAGGACAGCAGTGGCGACCTGATCGCCCAGGCAACGCTGGTGCGCACGGGCTTGCCGACCATGAACGGCGCCGATCCCCTGGCTGCCTACGCTTTGTATGCGGGCGCCGCAGGACTGATTTGGGGTGGCGCCAACATGGCGCCGCGTACCTGCGTTGCCTTCGTCAATGCCGCACTGGCTGGTGACTGGGTAGGTGCCCGGGAGATCTGGCGTAAGCTGGAGCCAGTGATGTCGCTGATCTGGCAGGGTGATTACGTGCAGTCTGTGTACGCAGCTGCCGAACTGACCGGCTACGGTGCTGGTATCCCGCGTCGCCCCCTCGCGCGGCTGGTGAGCGGCAAGTTTGCTGCCCTTGAGGCTGCGCTGGGTGACCTGATCGCGTCAGAGTCCGCTCACGCTTGAAGCAATTCAAAACATGATGGCATCGGATTGACAGGGCAGGGGAGCGAAGCATGACCGCGGTTACTCAGCAAACGAGTGTGTCAAACCACACCAGTGGCAGGCGAATAGGCCTCTGCCTTTGTCTGCTCTCAATGTTCATCTTCGCAGCCCAGGACGGTATCACCAAGGTGCTGGTCAAGGACCTTCCTATCGCGCAACTGGCTCTGTACGAAAAGTTTTGTGGGAGCGGCGGTGCGGCGATCCGACTTGCCCCGCGATCTGCCGCAACGCGGCAGCAAAGCCTGAGTTCGCGGCTTCTTTGACACCATTTGATATCGGGTACAGGAGCGCTTCGCACTCCATCGCGGGACAAGCCCGCTCCCACAAAACTTTTCGTCAGGGCCTAGTCCGAAAGCGTGCCATATCCGCATCACGCTGGCAGGAGAGATGCCAGTCGCCTGACTCATTGAGCGAGTACTCCAATGGCTGGCATCTTTCGGCTTGGACTTCAGCACCTGATCCACGACAGCTTGCACTTGCTCATCAGTGATGCTGCGAGGCCGGCCTGAGCGCTGTTCGTCATTCAGGCCATCGAGCCGCAGTCGGCTGAACCGCACTCGCCAACGCGAAACGGTGTGTTCCCAATACCGAATCTGTTGGCTATAGAAGTACCCGACTCACCGCTTGCGCACGCCAAAATAATTTCGGCTCGAATTCGTGATTCGGCAGGCCCCTTGCGTTGCCGGGAGCGACGAAGCAACTCAGAGCGCTCTTCATCGCTCAACTCAATGGGAACAGCAGGTCGGCCAGTTTTCATATCGTTGCTCCAGTACTTTTGAGTGCTCAAAAGTCTAGCCCAAAATATGAGCGTTATTTCTGAAACACCACACTAGTCATGGTCCGTTACTGGGTCTTCCTGCTCTTCGCCTTGTGTTATGTGGCATTCAATGGAGGGGTGCGCAACGGGCTATTGCTACAGGCATTGAAATTCACGACTGCCGTGACACTGCAGCCATTCAATTACGCGTTGTTGGTATTTGCCTCGTTGATCGGTGTTTTCGTGTTCAGAGAAACGTTGAATACGTTGCTGGTAGTCGGCACCCTGCTCGTGATTTTTGGTGGGAAGTTCTCGGTTGGCCGAAACAAGACGAGCTGATACGCCGACCATTACCTGGTTCGATGTACATCTCAGCGCCAACGCTGAACCCTGTGGCCCAGCGCCAGGCAGCGGCCTGAAGGCCGCCGCTACGACCGCCCGATGCCCTCGGTGTGCATGATCTGCGCAATGATCGGCACCGGGGTCATCAGGTGCGAGTGCATCATGGCGCTGGCGCGCTTGGCATCGCGGGCCAGGATCGCCTCGACCAGCGCCGAATGCTCCTGGCGCTTGAGCTCAAGCGCCTGCTCGGAAAACACCGTCTGCGTCAGCCACAAATGGCGGTAACGCTCAGCCTGGTCGAACAGGTAGGTGCGGGCCTGCAGCAGGTGCTTGGAGCCGCACCCCGAGGCGATGGCGGTGTGAAACGCCTTGTGCCGTTCATCCCACACATCCAGCCGTTGCTCGCGGGTTTTCACCTCCACCACTTTGGCCAGGGTATGCGAACAGGCCAGCACCGACGCTTCCCAAGCGTCGTCGCCGCGTTCGATGGCCAGGCTGATGATCATGGCTTCCAGGTTGGCGCGGGCATCGTAGATGTCGTTCATCTCCGCCAGTGACATGGGCGCGACACGGTAGCCTTTCTGGCTGATGACAATCACCAGGTGCTCGGCCACCAACTGCGAAAGCGCCTCGCGCAGCGGCCCCACTCCCAGTTCGTAGCGGTCCTTGAGGGTGCTCATCAAGAGCTTCTCCCCAGGCTTGAACACGCCGCGGATGATGTCCTTCTTGAGCCTCTCATACCCGCTGAATGCTGAGTTTTGTCGGGGAGCGAGCGCTTCCAAAGTCCTGTTCCTCAAAACGTTTTGCCGATCATACCGAAACCGCTGGCGGACGAAAAACAATGGACATACAGGCGGAGTATCTTCGTTTTATAAAAATGTAGACATTTTAAGCGGGTGGCGATATTTTTGCTTCGCCCGCACTGATCCAGATCACGACTGGACCGTGCTATCTCCTTTTTCTGCCAGGACCTAGCCATGAACGCTTTTACGCAGATCAACCAACCTGTGCTGCCGCTGCCGCTCGAACCGCGTGGTTACACCATCGCCCCGTCGAAGCAGTCGCCTCGTCTGCTTGAACTGACCTTTGCCCGCGAGACCGTGCAGGCGTTCGTCGAGGCTGTGGCCCAGTGGCCGGTGCAGGCGCTGGAATACAAGTCGTTTCTGCGTTTTCGGGTGGGCGAGATCCTCGACGAGCTGTGCCAGGGCACGCTGCGCCCGGTACTGCTCAACACCATCCTCGACCGCGCCAGTGGCGGCATGCTGATCACCCCGCTGGGGCTGGATGACGTGAGCCAGGCCGAGGACATGGTCAAGTTCACCACCGCCTGTGCGCACCTGATCGGCCGCTCCAACTACGACGCCATGAGCGGCCAGTACTACGCCCGCTTCGTGGTGGTGAACAGCGACAACTCCGACAGCTACCTGCGCCAGCCGCACCGCGTCATGGAGCTGCACAACGACGGCACCTTCGTGAATCAGATCACCGACTACGTGCTGATGCTGAAAATCGACGAAAGGAACATGGAAGGCGGCAACTCGCTGCTGCTGCACCTGGACGACTGGGAGCAGTGCGAGGCGTTCTTCCGCCACCCGCTGGCGCGCCGCGAGATGCGCTGGACCGCGCCGCCCAGCAAGAACGTGGCCGAGGACGTGTTCCATTCGGTATTCGACAACGACGCTGAAGGCCGGCCGACCATGCGCTACATCGACCAGTTCGTGCAGCCGGAAAACTTCGAGGAAGGCGTCTGGTTGAACGCCTTGTCCGAATCGCTGGAGGGCAGCGACAAGAAACTGTCCGTGCCGGTGGCGGTGGGCAGCTTCGTCTTGATCAATAATCTGTTCTGGCTCCACGGCCGCGACCGCTTCACACCGCACGACGGCCTGCGCCGCGAGCTGATGCGCCAACGCGGCTATGTCGCCTTCCCCAAGCCGCTGTACCAACGCGGCCAGTAAACACGGCGCGGGAGGTAACACTGTGTACGATTTCATCATCATCGGCGGTGGCATTGTGGGCATGTCCACCGCCATGCACCTGATCAAGGTGTACCCGGACGCCAAGATTCTCCTGCTGGAGAAGGAGTCCGGCCCGGCGCGCCACCAGACCGGGCACAACAGCGGGGTGATCCATGCCGGGGTGTACTACACCCCCGGCAGCCTCAAGGCACGCTTCTGCCTGGAAGGCAACAAGGCAACCAAGGCCTTCTGCACCCAGCACGGCATCGCCTTCGATGAATGCGGCAAGTTGCTGGTGGCCACCAACGACCTGGAAATGCAACGCATGAAGGCGTTGTGGGAACGCACCGCGGCCAATGGCCTGGAGCGCCAGTGGTTGTCGGCCGACGAGCTGCATGAGCGCGAGCCCAATATCGTCGGCCTGGGCGGGATCTTCGTGCCCTCCAGCGGCATCGTCAATTACGCCGAGGTGACGGCGGCCATGGGCCGTGAATTCCAGCGTGCCGGTGGCGAGATCCGCTACAGCGCCGAAGTGGTCGGCCTCGAGGAGCGCGCCAGCGAAGTGGTCGTGCGTACCCGCAGCGACGAGGTGCACAGCCGCTTCCTGGTCACCTGTTCGGGGCTGATGGCCGACCGCGTGGTGAGCATGCTTGGCATCCGCACCCACTTTGTGATCTGCCCGTTCCGCGGCGAGTACTACTTGCTGCCCAAGCAGCACAACCAGATCGTCAACCACCTGATCTACCCGATTCCGGACCCGTCCATGCCGTTTCTGGGCGTGCACCTGACGCGCATGATCGACGGCACCGTGACCGTGGGCCCCAACGCGGTGCTGGCGATGAAGCGCGAAGGCTACCGCAAGGCCGACGTCAGCGTGGCGGACATGTTCCAGACCCTGACCACTCCCGGCATCCTCAAGGTGCTGGCCAAGAACCTGCGCCCGGGCCTGATCGAGATGAAGAATTCGCTGTTCAAGGGCGGCTACCTCAAGCAGGTGCAGAAGTACTGCCCGAGCATCACCAAGGATGACCTCACACCTTACCCGGCGGGTGTCCGGGCACAGGCGGTGTCACGCGATGGCAAGCTCATCGACGATTTCCTCTTCGTCAATTCGGCGCGCAGCGTGAACGTCTGCAATGCGCCATCGCCTGCCGCCACCTCGGCCATCCCGATCGGCGCCTACATCGTCGAGAAGGTCTGCGCACAAGTCGCCCTGCAGGGGGGCGGCTTGCCCAAGCCAGACCTGGCCGGCAAGCAGCGCGCTGCCGGCTGAGCAGGCCGGCAACCCCAGCGGATCTGCGTTTCGTTTTACTCAACCCGCCTGGCCCTACTCACCATTTAGGGCCGGGTGGGCTTTTTCGCGCCCGTGTTCGCTAGACGGCGCAGCGCGGGCATGACAAGAACAAGAAGGTAAGGCCATGCAAACAGACAAGAACAATTTGAGTCATGGGTTGAAATCGCGGCACGTCACCATGTTGTCCATCGCCGGGGTGATCGGCGCCGGCCTGTTCGTCGGCTCCGGTCGGGCCATCGCCGAGGCCGGGCCCGCCACCATCCTCGCGTATATCCTGGCCGGTGGGCTGGTGGTGCTGGTCATGCGCATGCTGGCCGAAATGGCGGTCGCCTCACCGGATACCGGCTCGTTTTCCACCTATGCCGACCTCGCCATCGGCAAGTGGGCCGGCTATACCATCGGTTGGCTGTACTGGTGGTTCTGGGTGCTGATCATCCCCATCGAGGCCAACATTGCCGCCACCATCATCAACACCTATGTGCCGCAGATGGAGATCTGGGTGCTGTCGTTGGTGATCACGCTGCTGCTGACGGCCACCAACCTGTTCAGCGTGAAGAACTACGGCGAGTTCGAGTTCTGGCTGGCGCTGGTCAAGGTCATTGCCATCGTCGCCTTCATCATTCTGGGCGCCTGCGCCATTTTCGGCCTGCTGCCCAGCGCCGGCGTCAGCGGTGTTTCGCGCCTGTGGGACACCGGCGGCTTCATGCCCAATGGCTTCGGCGCGGTACTCAGTGCCATGCTGATCACCATGTTCTCGTTCCTTGGGGCCGAGGTGGTGACCATTGCCGCCGCCGAGTCGGACGAGGCGGGCAAGCATATCTCCAAGGCCACCAACTCGGTGATCTGGCGGATCACGCTGTTCTACATCCTGTCGATCTTCATCGTCATCGCGCTGGTGCCCTGGACCGACCCGCGGTTGGCCACCGAGGGCTCCTACGTCACGGTGCTGGATACGCTTGGTGTGCCGCATGCCAAGGCCATCATCGACTTCGTCGTGCTGACCTCGGTCACCAGTTGCCTGAACTCGTCGCTGTACACCGCGTCGCGCATGGTCTATTCGCTGAGCCGTCGTGGTGATGCGCCGGCCTGTGCCCAAGTGACCAGCCGCAGCGGTACGCCGATTGTCGCGGTGCTGCTGTCCACCGGTGCGGCGTTTCTGGCGGTGATCGCCAATTACCTGGTGCCGGCCAAGGTGTTTGGCTTCCTGATGGCAAGCTCCGGCGCCATCGCCTTGCTGGTGTACCTGGTGATTGCTATTTCCCAGCTGCGCCTGCGCAAGCGCCTGACTGCGCAAGGCAAGACACTGAACTACCGCATGTGGCTGTTCCCATGGCTGACCTGGGCGGTGATCCTGTTCATCAGCAGCGTGCTGGTGGTGATGCTGTTGCGCCCGGACCATCGCCTTGAGGTGGTTTCCACCCTGGTGCTGGCGGTCTTCGTGGTGTGCTCGGGGTTGCTGATCACGCGCCGACGGGCGCGGGTGGCGCCAGGCAGCACCGTGGGGCAGGGCGCCTAGGCGGCCGGTAACAGACGAACGTTGCATCTCAGACGAGCAAGATCCATCAGGCTGTGAGAGGATGGCCGCCACCTCCACGGCTCGGCCACAGGACCCCAGAACTCAAGCCTGATGAAGACTCCAAAAAGAATCGAACCCCTGATCGAAGACGGCCTGGTCGACGAAGTACTGCGACCTCTGATGAGCGGCAAGGAAGCTGCGGTCTACGTGGTGCGCTGCGGTACCCAGGTGCGCTGCGCCAAGGTCTACAAAGAGGCCAACAAGCGTAGTTTCCGCCAGGCCGCCGAGTACCAGGAAGGCCGCAAGGTACGTAACAGCCGCCAGGCCCGCGCCATGGCCAAAGGCTCCAAGTACGGCCGTAAAGAGGCCGAAGATGCTTGGCAGAACGCTGAAGTGGCGGCCCTGTTCCGCCTGGCCAGCGCCGGTGTGCGGGTGCCCAAGCCTTACGATTTCCAGGATGGCGTACTGTTGATGGAGCTGGTGACGGACGCCGACGGCGACGCCGCCCCGCGCCTCAACGATGTGCACCTGGAAGCCGAAGAAGCCCGCGAATTCCACACATTCGTCATCCGCCAGATCGTCCTGATGCTCTGCGCAGGGCTGGTGCACGGCGACCTCTCCGAGTTCAACGTGCTGCTCGGCCCTGACGGCCCGGTGATCATCGACTTGCCACAAGCGGTGGATGCAGCCGGCAACAACCATGCCTTCAGCATGTTGCAACGTGATGTGTCGAACATGGCCCATTACTTCGGCCGCTTCGCCCCGGAGCTCAAGGACACCCGCTATGCCCAGGAAATGTGGGCGTTGTTCGAAGCGGGCGAACTGAAAGCGGACAGCCCGTTGACCGGCGTGTTCGCTGACGACGACGAGGAAGCCGACGTGGATGGCGTGCTGCGTGAAATCGAAGCCGCGCGGTTCGATGACGCCCGCCGCCGCGCCGCCTTGGCGGACGCCGAGCGTGGCCCGGTCAAGGGTGAAGAACCCCCTCCGCCCTGGATGCAGTAGCCCATTGGGGCCGCCTGGCGGCCCAACCCTGTGGCGCTGGCGAGGTTCAGTTCGCTGGCGGCACAAACCCGTTGCGCTGGTAGAACCGCTCCAGTTCATGGGCCTCAGGCTCAACCCCGGTGAAAATCCGCAGGTACTCTGGAATGAAGCGCATCCGCAGCGCCAGCGGTTCGTAGGTCTTCATGCTGATGTAGCCGATCTGCGCCAGGTAGATCGAGCGGGCGCGCGTGGCGGCGGCATCCTCGCTGAAGCCGAAGCGGTCGAACATCTGCTTCAGGGCCTCCATGCGCAGGGCGTCGGCCTCGACGATCTCGGCGGCTACCTGTTCCGACTGCAGGGCCCAACTGCGCATGGCGAATTCGAACTGCGAATCGAACAGTTCGCTGTTCAGCCAGCAATCGAACACATTGAGTATCGCCTCGCTGATCGACGCCGCATACGCCTGTGAATGGCTCACCAGGTTGCTGGTGTTCTTGCGCTTCCACTGCTCGATCAGCGCTGCCAGCAACGCCTCGCGGTCCTCGAAGTACCAATAGAAACTGGTGCGGGCAAGGTTGAGTTTTTTCGCCAGCGGCAATACCCGCACAGCATCCACCCCCGATTCCTTGAGGGTTTCGTAAGCGGCGTTCAGCCAGCTTTCGAGCGAACCGCGGGCGGCGAGTTCTGGGGTCTTCGAAGTCATGTTCATGGGCGCATTCTTCCGTATCCATGGCAGGCTGGCAAGCGCAATGTACACCTGTGTCTAATTAATTGACACCTGTGTACATGGGGGCTAATGTCGTTTTTGCCTGATGCCCTGAACGCGAGAACAATCATGTCAAATGACCCGTTGCTTCAGCCGTACCAACTCAAGCACCTCACCTTGCGCAACCGCATCATCACCACCTCCCACGAACCGGCCTACCCCGAAGACGGCATGCCCAAGCAGCTGTACCGTGCCTACCATGTCGAGCGCGCCAAGGCCGGCGTGGCAATGACCATGACCGCCGGCTCCGCCGCCATTTCCCGAGACAGCCCGCCAGTGTTCAACAACGTGCTGGCCTACAAGGACGAGGTGGTCGGCTGGATGAAAGACCTCACCGACGAGTGCCACGAGCATGGCGCGGCGGTGATGATCCAGCTCACCCACCTGGGCCGGCGTACCCGCTGGGACAAAGGCGACTGGTTGCCAGTGGTGTCACCGTCGCACAACCAGGAGCCGGCGCACCGGGCCTTCCCCAAGCGCCTGGAGATCTGGGACATCGAGCGCATCATCAAGGACTACGCCGACGCTGCCGAACGCATGCAGGCCGCCGGGCTCGACGGCATCGAGCTGCAGGCCTACGGCCACCTGATGGACCAGTTCTGGTCACCGCTGACCAACGAGTTGCAGAACGTCTACGGCGGCTCCCTGGAAAACCGCCTGCGCTTCACCTTCGAAGTGCTCGCCGCGATTCGGCAGCGGGTGGGCGACGCGTTCATCGTCGGTATCCGCTACACCGGCGACGAAGTGCTGGCCGGCGGCTTGACCCGGCAGGAAGGCCTGCAGATTTCGCAGTTGCTCAAAAACAGCGGGATGATCGACTTTCTCAACGTGATACGCGGCAATATCGCCACCGACGCAGGCCTTACCGACATCATCCCGATCCAAGGCATGCGCAACGCCCCGCACCTGGACTTCGCCGGCGAGATCCGTTCGCTGACCGGCTTCCCGACCTTCCATGCGGCGAAGATCCCGGACGTGGCCACGGCCCGCCATGCCATCGCCGCAGGCCTGGTGGACATGGTCGGCATGACGCGCGCGCACATGACCGACCCGCACATCGTGCGCAAGATCATCGAAGGCCGCGAAGACCAGATCCGCCCCTGCGTCGGCGCCAACTATTGCCTGGACCGCATCTACCACGGTGGTGCCGCCTACTGTATTCACAACGCCGCCACCGGGCGCGAAACCAGCATGCCCCACGACATCGCCAAGGCGCCGGTGCGGCGCAAGGTGGTCATCGTCGGTGCCGGCCCGGCAGGGCTGGAGGCGGCGCGGGTGGCGGGCGAGCGTGGCCATGAAGTGGTGGTGTACGAGGTGGCTGACAAGGCCGGCGGGCAAATCCGCCTGACCGCGCAGTCCGAGCGGCGCAAGGAAATGATCAGCATCGTCGACTGGCGTCTGGCCCAGTGCGAGCGCCTGGGCGTGACCTTCCACTACAACGTGTGGGCCGACAGCCAGATCATCCTCGACGAGGCCGCCGATGTGGTCATCGTCGCGACCGGTGGGCTTCCCCATACCGAAGTGCTGGAGCACGGCAACGACCTGGTGGTGTCGAGCTGGGACATCATCTCCGGCGACGTGAAGCCTGGGCGCAACGTGCTGGTGTATGACGATGCCGGGGACCATGCCGCCCTGCAGGCCGCCGAGTTCATTGCGCAAAGCGGCGCACGCACCGAGATCATGACCCCCGACCGAACCTTCTCGCCAGAAGTCATGGGCATGAACCTGGTGCCCTACATGCGCACCCTGCAGCAACTGGACACGACCTTCACCGTCACCTGGCGGCTGAAGGCGGTACACAAGGGTGAAGCCGGCCTGCTGGCCAGCATCGGCACCGACTACAGCGAGCTGCGCCAGACCCGGCAAGTCGACCAGGTGGTGGTCAACCATGGCACCCGCCCGCTGGACGAGCTGTATTTCCAGCTGTGCCCGTTGTCCAGCAATGAAGGGGCGGTGGAGTACATGGACCTCATTGCCGGCCGCCCGCAAACTGTGGCCCGGCGCAACGACGGGCGCTTCCAACTGTTTCGCATCGGCGACGCGGTGGCCTCGCGCAATACCCACGCGGCCATCTATGACGCGCTGCGCCTGGTGAAAGACCTCTGATCGGTACGCTGCACCTTAAAACTATAAACCCAGCACCACCCGCTGTTACTGCCCTGGCTCCAACAACGACAACGATATCCAGTGGAGAGTGTAACCATGCACATTGGTACCCAATCGACCGAGCAGCCCTGCCTGCTCACCCCGTCATCCCTGCAGTTTCGCACCGACGCCAGCGTCACCGGCCATGCCCTGGCACCGGTAGACAGCGGCCTGCTCGCGGCCCAGGCCGCCATCGACCGCAAGGCCCTGCGCGAATACCGCCTGCAGCGTATTCGCCAGCAACTGCGTGCGCACGACTATGGCGGCATCCTGCTCGCCGACCCGATCAACATCCGCTATGCCACCGACACCAACAACCTTGGCCTGTGGGTGATGCACTCGCCCAGCCGTTATGTGTTCGTGCCCACGGAAGGGCCGGTGGTGCTGTTCGAGTTCACCAGCAGCCGGCACAACAGCGAGCACGTCGAGACCATCGACGAGATCCGCCCGGCGCTGCCCTGGTTGTACTTTCTGGCCGGCCCCAGGGTCGATGAGAAGGCGGCCTTGTGGGCGGCGGAAGTGGCCGAGCTGATGCTGCGCCACAGTGGCGGCAATCGCCGCCTGGCGGTTGACCGTTGTGACCCTTGGGGGGCCGAGAAGCTCAAGGCCAAAGGCATCGCGTTGTTCGACGCCCAGCCGTTGATGGAGCAGGCGCGGCTGATCAAGTCCGCCGAGGAAATCGCCAGCCATCGGGTGTCCATGGCCGTGTGCGACCTGGCCATCGCCCGCATGCGGGCCAGCCTGGTGCCGGGTATTACCGAAAACCAGCTGTGGAGCATCCTCCACGGCACCAACGTGGCCCAGGGCGGCGAGTGGGCCGAGAGCCGCCTGCTCAGCTCCGGTCCGCGCACCAACCCGTGGTTCCAGGACGCCACCGACAAAGTCATCGAGGCGGGCGAGATGGTCTGCTTCGACACCGACATGGTCGGCCCCGGCGGTTACCTGTCGGACATCTCGCGCAGCTTCGTCTGCCCTGGCAAACCAGTGACCGGGGCCCAGCGCGCGCTGCTCGACATTGCCTCGCAGCAGGTCAGCCATAACCTCCAGCTGCTGCGCCCGGGGCTTTCATTCCGCGAGTTCGCCGCGCACTGCTGGCCGGTGCCGCAGCGGTTCGAGCACAACCGCTACATGATGATGCTGCACGGGGTGGGCCTGGTCGACGAGTACCCCAGCGTGGCCTACGCCGTGGACTTTGCCGAATGGGGCTACGACGGCGTGTTCGAGGAGAACATGGTGGTCTCGGTCGAGAGCTACATCGGCGAGCAAGGCGGGCGCGAGGGCGTCAAGCTTGAAGAGCAGGTGCTGATCACCGCCCAGGGTGCGGTCAAGCTGTCGAGCACGCCGCTGGTCGACGACGACCGCTATTGAGGGGAGGGCCTGCACATGAACCCGATGAGTATCCCCCTGCGTCAGGTGCCGCCAGTGCCTGCAGTGAAGCCTGCGTTTCTGCGCCTGGAATCGCTTTACAAACAGTTTGGCAAATACGAGGTGCTGCACGACGTCAACTTCGAGATGAGCAAGGGCGAGGTCGTGGCCATCATTGGCCCCAGCGGCTCGGGCAAGAGCACCTTGTTGCGCTGCATCAATCAGCTTGAGCCGCCGACGCGTGGGCGTATCCGCCTTGATGAGCTGGACATCGACGCCGCCACGCCGATGGCGCGGGCGGACCTTTTGAAACTGCGCCGGCGTATCGGCATGGTGTTCCAGTCGTTCAACCTGTTCCCGCACCTGACGGTGCTACGCAATGTCAGCCTGGCGCAGGTCCGAACCCTGGGGCGCAGTGAGCGCGAGGCCGATGCGCGCTCGATGCAGTTGCTGGAGCGCGTGGGCCTGGCGGACAAAGCCGGGCATTATCCGGCGCGCTGTTCGGGCGGGCAGCAGCAACGCATCGCTATCGCCCGCGCCCTGGCGCTGGAGCCGCAGTTGATGCTGTTCGATGAACCGACATCGGCACTGGACCCGGAGCTCGGCCTGGAGGTGCTGGCGGTAATGAAGGAGCTGGCCGGGGAGGGCATGTCGATGATCGTCGTGACCCACGAAATGCACTTTGCCGAGACCGTCTCCGACCGCGTGGTGGTCATGGCCGAGGGCCGCATCATCGAACAGGGCCCGAGTGCCCAGGTGATGCGCCAGCCACGCCATGAACGGGTGAGCAAGTTCCTCCAGGCCGTGAGGAACCGCTGATGAACGATATCCTCATGATGCTGCTGGCGGGCGTGCCGTGGACCGTGGGTGTGACCGTCTGCGCCTTTGCTGTCGGTGTGGTGCTGGGGTTCCCGCTGTGTGCGCTGCGCATGTCACAGGTGCCGTCGTTGCGGGTATTGGGCGCGGCTCTGGTGCTGACCTTGCGTTCGATCCCGCCGATCGTCTGGCTGTTCTTCATCTTTTTCGGCATTGGCGGCGGCTATGTCACGTTGTCGCCGTTTGTCGCAGCGGTGGTCGGCCTTGGCCTGATTACCGCCGCGCAGATGGCCGAGGTCTACCGGGGCGCCTTTGCGGCGATCCCCGATGGCCAGTATGAAGCCGCCCATGTGCTCAACCTGTCAGCGCCGCAGCGTTTCTTCGATGTGGTGTTGCCGCAGCTGGTGCGCATTTCCATCCCGACAGCGGCCACCTACGCCATCGGCCTGCTCAAGGACTCTGCGGTGGCGTCGACGCTGGGTGTCGCGGATATCAGCTTCCAGGCGTACCAGGTTTCGCAGCAAACCTTCCAGGGGCTGGGCGTGTACAGCGCGGCTGCGCTGGTGTACCTGGTGCTCAGCGTGCCGGTGGCGCTGGCTTCGCGCTGGTTGTCGAGCACCTTGCAACGGAGGATCAGCCTATGAACGCGCTGCTGACACTGTGGGCGCAGTGGTTTCCGGAGTTATGGAAGGGCTTTGTCCTGTCGTTGCAGGTGACCGCCATCAGCCTGCTGCTGGGCATCGCGCTGGGGCTGCTGCTGGCCCTGGGCGTAGGCGCCAGGGGCAAGGCCATACGCTACCCGGCGTTGATCATCGTCGAACTGGGGCGGGGGGCGCCGGCATTGATCCTGTTGCAGTACTTCTACTTCGGCCTGCCGTCGGTGAACCTGACCTTGACCTCGTTCTGGGCGGCCGTGCTGGCGTTGGCGTACTGCACGGCGGCGTACACCAGCGAGATCATCCGCGGCGGCATCGAGGCGGTTGCCCGTGGCCAGCACGAGGCGGCTGATGTGATTGGCCTGAACCGGGTCGATGCCCTGCGCTATGTGATCCTGCCCCAGGCCTTGCGGGTGGCGCTGCCGTCGTTGCTCGGCTTCTCGATCATGATGTTCCAGGCTTCTTCGCTGTGTTTCACCATCGCCTTGCCTGAGATCGTCAGCCGCGCCTCGGCCATCGGCTCCTCGACGTTCCAGTACATGCCGGTGCTGGTGCTGGCCGGGCTGATGTACGCGGCAGTCTGCGCGCCGGCCAGCCTGGGCGTGGCTGCCCTGGAGCGACGCTTGGCGCCCGGCGTGCAACCTGCTTGCTGATGCTGCTTTTACATTCACTTCCTGAAAGGTACCCGTGATGAAACCATTCAAGCGCGTTACCCGTTGCCTGAGCCTGTGCCTGGCCCTGGTCGGCAGCGCCCAGGCCATGGCCGAGTGCAAACCCACCCACACGTTCGAAACCCTGACCCCTGGTGTGCTCACCGTCGCAGCCTGGGTCTTCCCGCCGTACTCGATCCCTGGCACCGGCCAGGCACTGGGCGGCGTTGATGGCGAGATCATCAAGCAGATCGCGGCCCGGGAGTGCCTGACCATCAAGGCCAGCGTGCTCGACCCCTCGGCGGCAATCCAGTCGGTGGTGGCCCGCCGTGCCGACGTGGTCATTGGCGACTGGTACCGCACGGCGGAGCGCGGCAAGGTGCTGGGGCTGTCGGCGCCGTTGTACCTGGACGTGATGGGCATCATCTCGCCCCAGGGCTATGCCAAGGTCAGCGAGCTGGAGGGCAAGCGCGTGGGGACGGTGCAGGGCTACCTGTGGGTCAGTGACCTGAAGACGGTGCTGGGCGACGACCTGGTGCTGTACCCCAACCCGGTGGCCATGGCCCAGGACCTGGCCTCGGGGCGCATCGAGGCCGGCATCGACAGCCATGCGGTGGCCGTCGCCTCGCAGCAGAAGGGGGCGTACAAGGGCGCCAGCATCAAAGTGTCCGAGCCGGATCCACGGGTCAAGGCGACCGAGCAACCGGGGCAGACCAGCATCCCTTACATGCTGAGCAACGTCGAACTGGGCAAGGCGCTGGATGCCAACATCCAGGCGTTGCATGGCAGTGGCGAGATTGCCCGTATACTTGAGGCGCATGGGCTGGATCGGCAGGCGGCAGATGTGGGGGCGCCGCGGTTGGTGGAGTGAAGTGCCTATACCAGCCTCTTCCCGGGTTTACCCGCGAAGAGGCACGGCTAATCCAGGCTATTACCCTTGATGCAAGACACAATCTCTTCATTCAGCCTTTTCACTGGGGCTCAACAGGCATATGGTGTACGCCGTCCATATTCCCTGGAGCTGTCATGTCCAACCGTTTCCCCTCCGTTCGTCCTCGTCGCTTGCGCCAGAACGAATCCCTGCGTTCGATCTTCCAGGAAACCGAGTTCCGCCTTGAAGACCTGATCCTGCCGATCTTCGTCGAAGAAGGCATCGATGATTTCGTGCCGATCACCAGCATGCCGGGTGTCAATCGCATCCCTGAAAAACTGCTGGCGCAAGAAATCGAGCGCTACGCCCGTGCCGGCATCAAGTCGGTGATGACCTTTGGCGTCTCGCACCACCTGGACGAGGTCGGCAGTGACACCTGGAACGAAAACGGCCTGGTGGCGCGCATGGCGCGGATCTGCAAGGACACCGTGCCGGAAATGGTGGTGATGTCCGACACCTGCTTCTGCGAATACACCAGCCACGGCCATTGCGGTGTGGTGCACGACCACGGTGTGGACAACGACGCCACCCTGGTCAACCTGGGCAAGCAGGCCGTGATCGCGGCCGCCGCCGGCGCCGACTTCATCGCGCCATCGGCGGCGATGGACGGCCAGGTCCAGGCGATTCGGGGTGCGCTGGATGCCGCAGGCTTCCATGACACGGCAATCATGGCCTATTCGACCAAATTCGCCTCGTCGCTCTATGGCCCGTTCCGCGAGGCCGGCGGTACCGCCCTCAAAGGTGACCGCAAGAGCTACCAGATGAACCCGATGAACCGCCGCGAAGCCGTGCGCGAATCGTTGCTCGACGAGCAGGAAGGGGCCGATGTGCTGATGGTCAAACCGGCCGGCGCCTACCTTGACGTGATCGCCGACATCCGCGCTGCTTCGCGCCTGCCACTGGCGGCCTACCAGGTCAGTGGTGAATACGCGATGATCAAGTTCGGCGGCCTGGCCGGTGCCATCGATGAAGGGCGCGTGATGCGTGAAAGCATCGGTGCCATCAAGCGGGCGGGTGCCGACCTGATCCTGACTTACTTCGCCATGGACCTGGCGCGCGAAGGTATCTGATAGGGCCGGCTGCCTTGTGGGGGGCGGCCTGTAGGAGCGGCCTTGCGTCGCGAAAGGGGCGCGTAGCGGCCCCAGGATCTGTGGCGCAGCAAAAATCGCCGGGGCCGCTACGCAGCCCTTTCGCGACGCAAGGCCTCTCCTACAAGCCCCCAGCCTGCCCTGAAACTACAAAAATTCATTAAGCGCTGAATTATTTAGTGTCCCTTAGTCTCTGATGCCATAGAGCATTCAGCGACAGGGATATAAGCATGAAATCTCGCAAGAAAAGCGTCAAACCGATCGGCCTGAAAGACATCACCATCGTCGACGACGCCAAGATGCGCAAAGCGATCACCGCCGCCGCCTTGGGCAACGCGATGGAATGGTTCGACTTCGGCGTCTATGGCTTCGTCGCCTACGCACTCGGCAAGGTGTTCTTCCCCAACGCCGACCCCAGCGTGCAGATGATCGCCGCCTTGGCCACGTTCTCGGTACCCTTCCTGATCCGCCCGCTGGGCGGGTTGTTCTTTGGGGCATTGGGCGACAAGTTCGGCCGGCAGAAGATTCTCGCCGCCACCATCGTGATCATGTCGTTGAGCACCTTTGCCATCGGCCTGATACCGTCCTATGCCTCGATCGGCATCTGGGCGCCGATCCTGCTGCTGCTGGCCAAGATGGCCCAGGGCTTCTCGGTAGGCGGTGAATACACCGGGGCCTCGATTTTCGTCGCCGAGTACGCGCCCGACCGCAAGCGCGGCTTCCTCGGCAGTTGGCTGGATTTTGGCTCCATCGCAGGGTTTGTTCTCGGTGCGGGCGTGGTGGTGTTGATTTCCACCGTGCTGGGCGAGGAGCAGTTCCTTGAGTGGGGCTGGCGCCTGCCGTTCTTCCTGGCCTTGCCGCTGGGCATCATCGGCCTCTACCTGCGCCACGCGCTGGAGGAGACACCGGCATTCCAGCAGCACGTCGAAAAGCTCGAACAAGGCGACCGCGAAGGCCTGGCCTCCGGCCCCAAGGTGTCGTTCAAAGAGGTGGCCACCCAGCACTGGCGCAGCCTGGTGACCTGCGTTGGCGTGGTGATCGCCACCAACGTCACGTACTACATGCTGCTCACCTACATGCCCAGCTACCTGTCGCACAACCTGCACTACAGCGAAGACCACGGGGTGCTGATCATCATCGCGATCATGGTCGGCATGCTGTTCGTGCAGCCGATCATCGGGCTGCTCAGTGACAAGTTCGGGCGCCGGCCTTTCATCATGGTCGGCAGTGTCGGCCTGTTCGCGCTGGCTATCCCAGCCTTCATGCTGATCAACAGCGGCGTGCTTGGGCTGATTTTCGCCGGGCTGCTGATCATTGCCGTGCTGCTGAACTTCTTCATCGGCGTGATGGCCTCGACATTGCCAGCGATGTTCCCCACGCACATTCGCTATAGCGCCCTGGCCAGCGCGTTCAACATCTCGGTACTGATCGCCGGCCTTACCCCGACCCTGGCCGCCTGGCTGGTAGAAAGCACGGGCAACCTGTACATGCCGGCCTACTACCTGATGGTGATTGCGGCCGTCGGCCTGGTCACCGGCCTGACCATGAAGGAAACCGCCAACAAACCCCTGCGCGGCGCGGCGCCTGCCGCGTCTGACATCGAGGAAGCACGCGAGCTGCTGCAGGAGCACCACGACAACATCGAGCAGAAAATCGAAGACATCGACACGCAGATTGCAGAGCTTGAGGCCAAACGCAAATTGCTGGTGCAGCAACATCCGCGTATCGAGTAAGGTACAAGGCCCTTTACTCAGTAGATAACTTATATGGCCGAGGGCTTTTCGGCGCTACCGCCACTCAATGGCTTGCGGGTGTTCGAGGTGGTATCACGCCACCTCAACTTCCGCCTGGCAGCGGACGAGCTGGGGGTAACCCAGGCGGCGGTGGCGCAGCAGGTTCGCGGGCTGGAGGCGAACCTTGGGGTCAAACTGTTCGAACGGTTGCCCAGGGGCCTGAGGCTAACCGGCGCCGGCCAGCGCTATAGCGCCGATATCCGCAGTGCGTTCGCTTTGATCGCCTCGGCTACCCAGGCGCTGCACCCCGATGCGTCCCACCTGACGGTCAGCGTTACGCCCACCTTTGCGGCGAAGTGGCTGATCCCTCGGCTGGCGTCACTTGCCCATGACCACCCCGATATCGACCTGCAGGTACTGGCCACTGATCGCCTCTCGCAGTTCCGCCCTGAGGGCGTGGATATCGCGGTGCGCTACGGCCGCCCACCGTTCGGCCCGGCCTTGCATGTCGAGCCTTTCCTCAAGCAACGCATCGTCGCCGTGGCAAGCCCTGGGCTACTAGCGCAACTGGGCAAGCCGGCTTCCCTTGACGACTTGCACCGCTTCGCGCTGCTGCACGATGCGCACAATTTCTGGCCAACCTTTATCGGCGAGGTCTTTGCGCAGCCGCTGTTGGCTGGGGCCAAGAATGTGCGCTTCAACCAGACATCGTTGGCGATCGATGCTGCAGTGGCCGGGCAGGGGCTCGCCTTGGCCAGCGACTTCTTCGTACGCAACGACATTGAAGCAGGGCGGTTGGCCTTGGTGTTCGAGCAGCAATTGGTGCTGGAGCAGGCGTTTTACCTGGTCTGGCCGCGCAATGCCTATCAAGCGCCAGCACTGGAGAGGGTGCGCAGCTGGTTGTTGCAACAGGCGCAGGCATCTGGTCAGTAGTTTTTCTATCGTCTATTGCATCAAGGTCGATGGCCGTATCATGCGCAGCATCTGATCAGCGTGGCATGTAGCCCAGTTGCCATGAGCGCGGAATGAACCGCGTCACCAAGGCCAGCAGGCACGCCAGCGCGCAACTGCCCGCCAGCGCCTGCAAGCCCAAGCGGTGCTCCAGCCAGGCGCCAAGGGCGGCGCCCAGCAGCATGCCGGCCCAAGGCACCAGCTGCACCCGCCAGCCATTGCGCCGCTCGCCCAGCACCCAGCGGCCCAGGCCGCGGCCGAAGCGGGACAGGGCACCGGTGACATAGGTCAGGCCGATGGGCAGGCCATTCACCTGCTCGACCACCGCATTGATCATGCCCATGGCCAGCGTCGCCGCAAGCAACGCCGGAAAGGTCGCGGCCAGCGGCCAGGCCGCAGCGCCACCCAGCAGCCCCGCGACCACCAGCAGTACCGGCCAGGCGCGGCGCCGAAAGCTGCGGGCCAGCAACACGCCCAGGGCATTACCGGCGACGAAGCCGAGTACCGCTCCGCTCAGGCGCAGCACCATGGCCGCATCCGCCTCACTGATCGCGACGGCCAGGCGGGTGGTGTTGCCGCTCATGAACGAAACAAAGTCGCCCAGGGCCAATAGGCCGATGGCATCGGTCATGCCGGCCAGCACCGACAGCCCGGCCACCAGCCCCAGGCCCACCCGGCCTCGCAGGCTGCGCAGCTTCAGCCGCCGCGCACTGTGCGATGTCAACGCGTTGGGCAGCATGTTCAGGGCAACAGCTTTTCGCGGGCCAGGGTACCCTTGAGGGTGCGTTCGACCACATCGACCAACACCATGGTCTGGTGGTCCACTTCGATGTTCAGCAGCTCGCCGGCCTGGTAGTTGGCGAAGGTGGTCTGGCGCAAGGTTTCGGGGATCAGGTTGATGGTGATGACGGTGTCTTCGACATCAGCGACGGTCAGGCTGCAGCCGTTCACACCAAGGAACCCGCGGGGGAACACGTACTTGGCCCACTCGGGCGGCATGCGGAATTTGATGAACGCACCGGTCGGTTCGATCGACAGTTCGACGATATCGGCGGTGGTGGCGATGTGGCCCGCCATCAAGTGGCCGCCGATCTCGGCGTTCATCTTGGCCGAGCGTTCGATGTTCACGCCCTGGCCAGCCTTCAAGCAGCGCAGGTTGGTGCGCTCCAGGGTGGCGTTCATGGCGTCGAATTTCACCTCGGTGCCGTCGATCTCGGTAACCGACAAGCAGGTACCCTCGACACTGACGCTGGCGCCGATCTTGAGTTCGTCGAGCAGCTCCGGGGTGAGGTCGAGGGTGAACTGCTTGTGGCCTGGGTAGGTGTTCACCGCAAGCAGAGGGCGGACGGCCTGGACGATGCCGGTGTACATGGAAGTTGCTCCTGGGCACGGGAAAATGAAGTCACCCGGAAACTAAGCCTGTGAAGCGGTAAAAGCAAGGTGGCCGCGACCGTTCAGACATGCCCGCTGCTGTTCACGATGCGCAGGCTCAGTGCCTCGTAAGGGTCCAGGTTCACCACCAGCCGCCCATCTTCGGTCAAGTCGCCCTCGACCGTTTCATTGATCATGTCCACCACCGGCCCCGGCGTGAAGCCGGTCAAGTGCAGCGCTTCGCTGATCACCGTCTGGCCAAAATTCAGCGCGCTGATCTGCACCCCGCGCCCGGCCGGCAGCTCGTGCACCATCACCAGCAACCCAGGGCTGCTGACCTCGGGCACCAGCACCTGGCGGCTGGTGGCGATACCGTAGGCCTGGCGCACGGCAAGCAGCTTCTTCACCTTGCTGGCGAATGAATCGGGGTGTTCCAGCTGGCTGTCGAGGCTGCCGTAAAGCGCGCGGGCACGGGGCATGCCGCGCACCGAGGCCTCGGCGTGCGGGGCAAGGCCGGCCAGGTCGTAGCCGCCGCGGTGGATCCAGCGGGTGTCGCCATCGAGCATGCGTTCTGCCACCGCCTCGGCGGGCAAGGGCAGGGCTCCGACCAGGTCCCAGCCGGACAGCGCCACCACGCCAGGCTGCATGGCGTTGTACATCACCAGCAGCAGGTGAATCTTCTGGATACGCTCGATATCCGCTGCGTTGATCTGATCGAGGTCGCGGATGCCGAGGGCGGCCGTGATCAGGCTGGCGGTGGTACAGGCGATGCCGTTGGTGACGAAGCGCAGGTTGTAAGGGGCATGTTCGCCCGACAGACGTTCGTAGATTTCTTCGCGAATGTGCTCTCGCAGGATGTTGCCGGGCAGGGTCTGGCCCTTGTACAGGTACATGTCGTGGGCGTGCAGGGTCCAGAAGTGCACCAGTTCGACGGTCAGCTCGTCATGGTTCTGCAAAGCATGGATCAACGAAGCCGGGTCGATGCCGAAACCGTGCATTTCCTTGAGCATCAGGCGCAGGAATTCGGTGTCGCCGGTCAGCAGCGCGTGCTGGTAGGCCGGGCGGGTGATGAAGTCGTAGGACAGGTCGGCGCCGCCCTTGGACATCAGGGCAATGTCGTCGATCGTCAGGTTCAGCTCCTGGAAGCTGAAACCGCCCGCCTTGCGAATCATGCCGCCAATCAGCTGGTTGCCGACGATCGACAGGGGGTGGCTCTCGGACCAGGCAGTGCCCTCAAGGCGGGTTTCCACCCCGAGAAAACCATTGGCGTCCAGGCGCAGGCCACGCGCGCCAAGGCAGTCCAGCGCATGCAGGGCATCGCCGATGATCATCTGCTGGGCGGCAAACGTCGGGTCGAGCCAGTTGAGCGACGGCTGGCCTTCCTTGAAGTAGTGCAGGTACACCCAGCGCCGGGTCTTGCCGTCGACGCCGGTGACCGGCGGGGTGACGCTCCAGTCGGTCTCCTTGACCCCAGGCTCGAAGAAGATCACCCGCTGCAACTGGCCGACGATGTAGTGGCGTGCCTTGAGCGCATCGCACACGGCCGGCAGCAGGTTGATCGAATCGCGCCCTGCGGGTACGTCGGGCAGCAGCGGCCAGTCTTCCTCGCGCACCTCGACCATGTGGTAAAGCCCGGGGTAGGCGCCGTGGGCCAGTTCTGCCAGGCGGAAGTCGGCGCCTTTGCCGGTGTGCGAGGGGATCAGGTCATCGATGGTCACGGCGTTGTGCGCCGCGGCCATGCGGCTCATCTGGATCAGCTCCTGCTCGCTGCCGTAGAGCGGGTCGATGTCGAAGCTGATGCGGTCGAAGTTGCCGTCCACGCTGGGGGTGAACTCGCGGCCGCGCACACCGCCAGACTGCTTGATCGGGCCGGTGTGCACGCCTTGTATGCCGATCTCCGACAAGCGCTTCCACAAGGCTTCGTGGGCCAGGGCCGAGAGCACCGAGCAGTCGTCGGGGGCGATGATGGCGTCGGGGTAGACGGTGAGCCACACCGAGGCGATCTCGGTTGCGCGGCGGGGCTGGGCCTCGGCATAGGGGTTTTGCCACAGGCGCGATTGCCCCGAATACAAAAGGGCCCGCTGCTGGGAGGCCTTGAGCATGGAACGGTCTTCGAGCCACTGGATGTATGACGGGTCGGGTTGAGTCATCTCGCGTCCTCTCTGCGTGTCGGCACCGGCCACAGTTATGACGGCTTCGCACGCGGAACGTTCGCAATGCCTGCGCGGCGTGTTCCCAGGGGGAAAAGGGTCAGCGCCGCGCCGACAGCTGCTGCGGTGCCAGAAACGCACTGTGGAAGTAGTTGCGCAACGCCTGCATGGCCGGGCTGAACGCCCGCTCGCGGTGCCAGGCCAGGCCCACGCTCATCGGCGTCACCGGGTCACTGATGGTCACCGTCTCGATCCGCTTGCCTTCCAGCGACCAGGGCCTGTGCACCAGGTCGGAGAGGATCGCCACGCCGCTGCCATTGGCCACCATGCTGCGCACGGCCTCCACCGAGCTGGTCCGCACGCGCACGCTGGGCCGCTGCCCGGCCTGCTCCCAGTAGCGCATGGCGCTTTGTTCGGCCTCGTCCACCGTCAGCAGAATGAACGGTTCGCCGGCCACATCCGCCAGGCTCACCGCAGAGCGCTCGCACAGCGGGTGGTGGCCGGGCAGCCACAGTCGGCGTTCGGAGTTGAAGAGGGTTTCCGAGACGATGTCCGGGTGGGTGAGGTTGGCGGTGAGCACCACAGCCATGTCGAAACGGCCCTCAAGCAGGCCCTGTTCGATGGCGCTGCGCTCCTGTTCATGCACGTGCAGGGTCACGTCCGGGTGCCAGTGTTCCAGCCGTTGCAGGTGGTGCGGCAGGAAGTAGCCCATCACGGTATAGCTGGCGGCCAGGCGCAGCAGGCCGCTGGCGCGCACGTCAGGCAGCGGGCTGTTCAGCGCGTCGTCCACGCTGCGCAGAATCACATAGGCCCGGTTGAGAAAATGCCGGCCAGCCTCGGTCAGGCTCATACCTTGGGCCGAGCGCTGGAACAGCAGCACACCGAGCATCGCCTCCAGTTCCTTGATCGCCGTGGTCACGGCCGATTGAGAGATGTTCAGGTGGATCGCCGCCTGGGAAATCTGGCCGATCTCGGCAGTGGCCACGAAGTAGCGGACCTGGCGCAGGGTCAGTGACAAAGTAGGCTCCCGGTGTATCTGATTTTCAGAAGACACCCTATCTGTTTATAGATCTTCCCAAGGGGGAGAGGAGAATCTAACGTGGCTTTCACGCAGTCACAAGCACCAGGAGATACATTCATGCAGGTGGTGGATTTCAATTCGGACATGGGAGAGGGATTCGGCCCGTGGACCATTGGTGACGGCGTCGACGAGGCGTTGATGGCTTTCATCAGCTCGGCCAACATTGCGACTGGCTTCCATGCCGGCGACCCGGGCACCATGCGCCGTACTGTCGAGCGGGCCAAGGCGCTAGGGGTGGCGGTCGGGGCACACCCGGGCTTTCGTGACCTGGTCGGTTTCGGCCGGCGACACATCAATGCCCCGGCCCAGGAGCTGGTCGACGACATGCTTTACCAACTGGGCGCGCTGCGTGAAATCGCCCGTGCCCAGGGGGTGACGCTGCAACACATCAAGCCCCACGGCGCGTTGTACATGCACTTGGCGCGCGATGAAGAGGCTGCACGGCTGCTGGTGCAGAACCTGCGTGTGATCGAACCGCAGTTGCTGCTGTACTGCATGCCGGGCTCGGTGATCTGCCGTGTCGCCCAGGCACTCGGGCAGCCGGTGATCCGCGAGTTCTATGCCGACCGCGAGTACGACATGAGCGGCTCTATCGTGTTCACCCGCAACGTGCGCAGCCATGACCCCAAGGCCGTCGCTGAGCGCGTGCTGCGGGCTTGCCAGCAAGGCCTGGTGCGCACGGTAGAGGGGCAGGACCTGGCCATCGAGTTCGATTCCATTTGCCTGCACAGTGATACCCCAGGGGCGCTCGACCTGGTCGAGGCCACGCGCCAGGCGCTCGATCGGGCGGGTATCGAGGTGCGTGCGCCACGCTGAGTTTTATCGGCACCCGGCGCTCAAAGGCCGGGGCCGTTGCATTGAGTTGTTTTCGCCTGCCTTTCTATAAAGATTCCAAGAAAAGGAACAGTCATGGCCGAGCCGGTTGCTTCAACCCCGATCCGCTACAGCTTCGGTGCCGACGAGCACCTGTTTGCCGAAGTCAGTGACAGCATGTCGTTGGAGGCCTTCTTCAAGGGCATGGCCGTCACCCGCGCGGTGGAGCGACTTGGCCTGGAGGGCGTACTCGACGTATGCCTCGCCAATGCCTCGTTCCAGATCCGCTTCGACCCTGACCGCATTGCCCCCCAGGCCCTGCTCGAAGCCGTACGCGGCGCCGAGGCAGAGGCGGTGGCCGAGCGCTCGCTGCAGACCCGCATTATCGAAATCCCGGTGCTGTACAACGACCCGTGGACCCACGAAACCCTGATGCGTTTTCGTGACCGTCACCAGGACCCGAGCAGCACGGACCTTGAGTATGCGGTGCGGGTCAACGGCCAGGCCGATGTCGAGGCGTTCATTGCCGCGCACAGTGGCGCGCCCTGGTTCGTGTCGATGGTCGGCTTCGTTGCCGGCCTACCGTTCATGTTCCAGATGGTCGAGCGCGAGCGGCAGTTGCAGGTGCCCAAGTACCTGCGTCCGCGTACCGACACACCCAAGTTGACCCTCGGCCATGGCGGTTGCTTCGGGTGCATCTACTCGGTGCGCGGAGCAGGCGGCTACCAGATGTTCGGCGTTACCCCGGCGCCGATCTACGACCCGCAGCAGACCTTGGCCTACCTCAAGGCGCACATGGTGTTCTTCCGCCCTGGGGACATCGTGCAGTTCAAGCCTATCGACCGCCGAACCTATGACCAGGCCGTTGCGGATGTGGAGGAGGGCCACTTCAACCTGCGCATTCGCCCGGTGACGTTTTCCCTGGATGCCTTCCTCGCCGACCCGGTCGGCTACCCCAAGACGCTGCAGGAGGTGCTGGCATGATCAAGGTACTCAAACCCGGCCTGGCCACATCGGTACAGGACCTTGGTCGCGAAGGCTATTACCACTTGGGCATTCCACCGTCCGGGGCGCTCGACCAATATGCCCTGAGCGCCGCCAACCATCTGGTCGGCAACCCGGCAGGTGCAGCAGGGCTGGAATGCGCGCTGGTGGGACCAGAGCTTGAGTTCCAGCACGATGCGCTGGTGGCGGTATGCGGAGCGCAGATGCCCGCCTTGCTCGACGGCCGTGAGCAGCGCCCCGACACCGCGTTTGCGGTCAGGGCAGGGCAGGTGTTGCGTTTCGGCTTCCCCACCGCAGGTGCCCGGGCGTACCTGGCCGTGGCCGGCGGTATCGATGTACCCGAAGTGCTCGGCAGCCGTTCGACCTACGCCCTGGGTGCGTTGGGCGGGCTGCACGGGCGCAAGTTGATGGCGGGTGATGTATTGCCGGTCGGTGTGCCCAGCGGCAAGACCCGGGCTGGCGCGAGCCTGCCGATGGCCCTGCGCCAGGCGCTGGGTGGCGAGGTGGTAGTGCGGGTGGTGCCGGGGTTGTATTTCCATCGCCTGACCGACGCGGCGGCGCAGAGCTTCTTCACTCAGGCGTGGACCGTCGGCTCCGAGGCGGACCGTATCGGCTACCGCTACAAGGGCGCTAGCGCATTGAGCTTCCAGCCACGTGAGCAGCCGTTTGGCGCAGGCTCGGACCCCTCGAACATCGTCGACAGCTGCTATCCGATCGGTTCGATCCAGGTGCCAGCGGGGCTGGAGCCGATCATTCTGCACCGCGATGCGGTGTCGGGCGGCGGGTATGCCATGATCGGCACGGTGATCAGCGCCGACCTGGACCTGATCGGGCAGATGCAGCCCAATCAGCAGGCGCGGTTCTTGGCGGTGAGCCTGGAGCAGGCGTTGGAGGCACGGCGGTCGTACAAGAAGAAGCTGGGGTGCCTGGCCCGGTTGTTTGCTTGATTGCTAGGTGGGTTGAGTGACAGGCCATCGCTATTGCCGAGGGTCTAGTCGCTCGCCTGTATCAGGAAGCATCCTGCTCATACCCTCGCTCAGGTACCTCATTGGTATGACATAGTTCCACCAACCGCTCTTGTGTGCGTTACACCTGGCTAGATGCAGGCTGTCCACACATCGCTCAAAAGCTGCCACTGAAACTCGCAAACAAGCTGGCGTCCTGGGCCTCGCTCTGCAGGGTGGTCGTTGTAACTCCGATACTGGCGCTCACATCGCCTAACACTACCCGCACCCCCAGCAGCGCAGTCACGTAGTAACGGTCGAACTCCAGCCCCGGCACCCGATACGGGCCAGCTCCAGGTACGGTTTGCAGCCATGCGTTAGCCTGCTTGCTGCCTTCAAACGCCTGATCGTAGGTGATCTGTGCATAAGGCTCAAAACGACTTGCTCGTAGACGGGCCTGCCAACCAATTCGACCCACGGTCGAGTCAACCTTTTGATCGTAATAGCCCATGGCGGTGAAGCTTTTATTGCTCTAGACATAGTCATCTAACTCCACCCGCTGCCAGATGATTGCGGCCAGCGGCCCATGTCGCAAATCGCCCACATTGTCGAACTCATAACCGGTGTTAAGGGCCATCGTGAGGTTGTGCCCTTCTGGAGTACCGTTGTGGGTGTGGGTAGCAGGTCCGATCTGAACCTTACGGGTGACGTCATAATCCAGCCAGCTATAGCTGACCTGGCCATTCACCCACATTCGCTCACCGTACCAGCCACTAAACAGGCCGAGGGTTGAGTCGGACTGCGTGTAGCCCCCTTGATGCGCACCGAAGTTAGCCTCCATGCGACCAACACCGGCGAAGCCTCCCATTACAACGCCGTTGCGGGACCAATCGACGCCAAACAAGCCAGCAGGGGCCGAGCCGTCGTACAGGCGGCCATGATCATAACGCTGAGTGTCGTTACGAAGGCTACCCCACCACGATGCCAATCTGGTCAGTCACTGTCGCACTGACCACGACTGGCACTTGGCTAGGGTCGACAATAGACGCCATGTCATTGATGCCGCCCCAGACCGTGTACAGCGCCCGGGGATCAGCGACACCACCAGTGGTCGAAAAGTACTGAGCCAGCTGGTCTGTCAACGAGGGGATCGGCCCAAGCTCACCGGCCGCCGGCATGCTCCCTCGCGCACCACCCGCAGCGTAATTGTCGCCCGTCTGGCCATTGCCGTTGGCGCTTGCATCCACACCATAGTGGTCAGCCAAATGCTCTGACCAGACCTTGCCCGGATTGGTGGTCAACTTACCTAGCCCAGCTTGAACCCCAGGAGGTAGCAACGGCCGGTAATAGCCACTGTCGGTGTAACTGTCGCCCAGAAAAAGGGTGCGCGAGAAGGGCGCTTCTGTGGCAATTGAAGGCGTTGCGACGAAGAACAGCGCCGTAGCTGCACCAGCAAGTATGCACGTTCTGATCGACATGGAATCTTCCTGATGATGTCCAGACGGGGCCTTGATAGGGGCTCACGAGACAGTCCTTATCGAGCCGAACCATGGCGAATTTTGCGGCGATCATAGGCGTGCCTTACTAAGTGCTGCTACTGACAAAACTAACAGTTCCACGCTGCGTTCAGACGTGCCTGCAAAGACCCCATGTTCGGTCATGCCGTTGAAAATGGGGGCGGTAAGCACGTGCGTTACTCACCTCTACAAATCCGTTTGCCGCGCTGCGAGGCCACTTCCAGCGCCTGCCCATCCCGCTGTTTGCCCTGCCGTGCCAGGCCTTCAAGCTGGGGTATCAGCATGCCTTCCGGCAAATGCCGCCAGAACCGCCCGGGCATATGCAGGCGCAGCGCGTCCGGGTTGAGGCGGGCAGGGTTGAAGGTGTGGCGATAATAGGTGCGCCACAGTTCGGCGCCGGGGTCGTCGGCATGGCGCGCCCACTGCCGCCAGTCATCGGGGCAGTGGCGGCGGTAATCGAAGGCCTGGCCGTCGAAGCGGATGCCATCGGTGGGTGTGGCGATCAACCAGCGTTGTCGGCCCAGGCGGTCGGCGAAGTGCGCACTGGCATCGTGCAGGATGTCGTGGGCGGGCTCGTGATAGGCGACCAGGTCCAGCTGCAGTCGCTCGGCCAACGCCTCGGGCAGGGGGACAAAGCGCACGAAGGCATGCAGGTGGTGCGCCTCACGGCTGACCTGTTTGATCCGCCGGTGCAGCTCACTGCCCAGCCGGTCGCCCGCGAGCATGGCGGTGCGATCGCCATGGGCGACGCGCCAGAGCACTTCGTACAGCAGGTTCCAGCGTTGCGCGCCGCGATAGCAGGCGGCCTGTGCCAACTGGCTCAGTAACGCCGCCGGCACTTTGCCGCGAAACGGGCCGGGGCCTTCAGGCAGCGGTGCCGGCACGGCCAGCAGATCATCGATAGGGCCTTGTGACCAGGTCACCTCGGCCGGGTCGATGCCATGGCCGAGCAGCGTTCGGGCTTGGTCACGCCAGGTGGCGAAGTGGTTATCACAGTCGAGCGCGATCACCCCCACAACCCCATCTGCACAGGCGCTTGTGGCTCGCGCAGGCGTTCGCGCAGCAGGCCGCTGCGCAGCTCGGCCTGGGCCGGGCGGTAGTCGCTGGTGACAATGAACGGCCGGGCCTTGTCCAGTACGCAGCGCAGTTGGATCAGGTCGTCATAGCGGATGCGCCGTTCACGGCGCAGCGCCACCAGGCGCTGCACGCTGCGCAGGCCGATGCCCGGGATACGTGCCAGCAAGGCCGGTTCGGCGCGGTTAACATCCAGCGGGAAAACTTCGCGATTGGCCAGCGCCCAGGCCAGCTTGGGGTCGATGTCCAGTGCCAGGTTGCCGCTATGGCCCAGCAGTTCGCCGGCCTTGTAGCCATAGCCACGCAGCAGGAAGTCGGCCTGGTACAGGCGGTGTTCACGCAACAGCGGCGGCGCCGCCAGGGGCACGCTGCCCGGGCTGTCGGGGATCGGGCTGAAGGCCGAGTAGTACACACGCTTGAGGCCGTAACCCTGGTACAGCGACTCGGCATTGCGCAGCAGCGTGCTGTCATCGGTGGCGTCGGCGCCGACGATGACCTGGGTACTTTGCCCGGCGGGCGTGAAGCGCGGCGCCTTCGGCTCATTGGCCACGGCTTGCTGGCCTTGGTGGATGACTGCCATGGCCTGGCGGATGGTGTGCGCGTGTTTCTCCGGTGCCAGGCGTTTGAGGCTGGCATCGGTCGGCAGCTCGATGTTGACGCTCAGGCGGTCGGCCAGGCGCCCGGCTTCCTCGATCAGCAGCGGGTCGGCGTCGGGTATGGTCTTGAGGTGGATGTAGCCGCGGAAGTTGTGCTCGTCGCGCAGCAACCGTGCCACGCGGATCAGTTGCTCCATGGTGTAGTCGGCCGAGCGGATGATGCCCGAGCTGAGGAACAGGCCGCTGATGCAGTTGCGCCGGTAGAAGTCCAGGGTCAGGCGCACCACTTCTTCCGGGGTGAAGCGCGCCCGCGGTACGTTGCTGGAGCGGCGGTTGACGCAGTACTGGCAGTCGTACAGGCAGAAGTTGGTCAGCAGCACCTTGAGTAGCGACACGCAGCGGCCGTCCGGCGTATAGCTGTGGCAGATGCCCATGCCATTGGTGGCGCCCAGGCCGTCGCCGCCGCGCGAGCTGCGCTTGGGCGCACCGCTGCTGGCGCAGGAAGCATCGTACTTGGCGGCGTCGGCGAGAATGCCGAGTTTGGCGATGAGCTGCATAGTGGCTGACTCGAAACACTGAATATTCATACAGTATTTTGAGCGCGGCCTGATTGCAAGCCCCAGTGATCGAGGTGCCCCAGTAAAACCCTCAGCTAAGCTTGTGCTGGACTTTACGGACAGCTACGAGGCGTGCGGGAGAGGACATGAAAATCACGATCGATGCGAAGTGGGCGCTGGCCGGCCTGGCGCTGGCGATGGGCATGCTCAATGCCCAGGCGGCTGAAACCAAGAAGGTCGATGTGCTGCTGGTGGGCGGCGGTATCATGAGTTCGACCCTGGCTGTCTGGCTCAATGAGCTGGAGCCAGGCTGGTCGATGGAGATGGTCGAGCGCCTGGACAAGGTGGCCGAAGAAAGCTCCAACGGCTGGAACAACGCCGGTACCGGCCACTCGGCCCTGGCGGAGCTGAACTACACGCCAGAGAAGGATGGCAAGATCGACATCAGCAAGGCGGTGGAGATCAACGAGTCGTTCCAGGTGACCCGACAGTTTCTTGCCTGGCAGGTCAAGCAGGGCGTGTTGAAGAACCCCCACTCATTCATCAATACCACCCCGCACATGAGCTTTGTCTGGGGTGACGACAATATCCGCTTCCTGAAAAAGCGCTACGAGGCGTTGCAAGCCAGCCCGCTGTTCAAGCCGATGCAGTATTCCGAAGACCACGAACAGATCCGCAAATGGGTGCCTCTGATGATGGAGGGGCGCGACCCCAACCAGAAACTGGCCGTGACCTGGACGCCGATCGGCACCGACGTCAACTTTGGTGAGATCACCCGGCAGTACGTGGGCTACCTGCAGACCCGGCCAAACTTCGACCTCAAGCTGTCGACCGAGGTCCAGGACATTACCCGTAACGAAGATGGCTCCTGGCATGTGGAGTACAAGAACCTGAAGGACGGCAGCCAGGCCGCCACCGATGCGAAGTTCCTGTTCATCGGTGCAGGGGGCGCGGCGCTGCCGCTGTTGCAGAAGTCCGGTATCGATGAAGCCAAGGACTATGCCGGCTTCCCGGTGGGGGGGTCGTTTCTGGTAACCGACAACCCGACCATTGCCCAGCGCCATATGGCCAAGGCCTACGGCATTGCGGCGAGCGGCGCCCCGCCCATGTCGGTGCCGCACCTGGATACCCGTGTGCTCGATGGCAAACGCATGATCCTGTTCGGCCCGTTCGCTACCTTCTCGACCAAGTTCCTCAAGCAGGGTTCGTTGCTTGACCTGTTCGCCAGCGCCAGTGTTCACAACGCCTGGCCGATGGTCAGGGTAGGGGGGCGCGAGTTCGACCTGGTGCAGTACCTGGTCGGTCAGGTCTTGCAGTCCGACGATGACCGTTTCGAAGCGCTGCGCACCTACTTCCCCGAAGCCAGGAAGGAAGACTGGCGCCTGTGGCAAGCCGGCCAGCGTGTACAGATCATCAAGAAAGACGAGGCCCAGGGTGGTGTGCTCAAGCTGGGTACCGAAGTGGTCACGTCCAAGGACGGCAGCATCGCCGGCCTGCTGGGGGCATCGCCTGGCGCCTCGACTGCGCCACCGATCATGCTGGATGTGTTGAACAAGGTGTTCAAGGACAAGGTCGCTTCAGCAGCCTGGCAGGCGAAGATCAAACAGATCGTGCCGTCCTATGGCATCCGGCTGAACGAGCATCCGGACAAGGTGCAGGAGGAGTGGACGTATACCAATGAGGTGCTGCAGCTGAATCCGCCGTCGGGTGGTGAAAGCCCAGGTGTCGCGCCATAACGCTGTCAGAGATGTTATGGCTGCAGGGGCCTCTTAGGTTCTGTACGAAAAGGAGGGTTATCCATCGTTATTTGATAGGTGCCTGTCTTAGGTTTGGAGGTGGGGCGGAGATCGAGCGCCGCCCGCGCGGCGCTCGATCTGATAGGCGCTGAAAATGACAAGCCAGGCACTTTGGCCCCGAATACAATCTCCAGGCATCCACAACCCCGCGTGGGGCCGGTAAGCCGGCCCCCACAAGTACCCGCAAAATTCTACACTTACATACAGCACGTCACGGCGAATGTCGCGGTGCGCGACACCATTCCCCGGACCACCGCCCCTCGGACCCGGACTTCCCCTGTCGACGGTGGCCTTCTTGCAGAGGAGGGCAGGTCATGGACGAGGCACGGCTTCACGAATTCATGGGCAAGCTGGTGGGTGACATGGGCGCTGCGGCGACCCTGGCAAATGTGATCCTGGGTGACGAACTCGGGTTGTACCGGGCGATGGCCGACAGCCAGCCGACCACGCCCGAAGCACTCGCGGCAAAGACCGGCTGCCACCCGCGGCTGGTCCGTGAATGGCTCAATGCCCAAGCGGCGTCGGGCTACATGGTTCACGACAAGGGCAGTTTCGTACTGCCCGAAGAACAGGCGATGGCCTTGGCGCTCGAAGACTCCCCGGCGTACATGGCCGGTGGCGCGGCGGTGGTGGCCGCCTTGTTCCACGACAAGGACAAGCTGGTCGCGGCCATGCGTGGCGACGGTGCGCTGGCCTGGGGCGACCATCACCCGTGCATGTTCAGCGGCACCGAACGGTTCTTCCGGCCGGGCTACCGAACGTTCCTGGTGGCCGAGTGGCTACCGGCGCTGGAGGGGGTGGTGGCCAAGCTGCAGGCGGGCGCCAAGGTGGCCGATGTGGGCTGTGGCCATGGCGCCTCGACGTTGGTCATGGCCCAGGCGTTTCCGGCATCGACCTTCGTCGGTTACGACTATCACGCGCCCTCCATCACCACCGCCAACCACCGGGCTGACGAGGCAGGTTTGGGCGCACGGGTGAGTTTTCAGCAGGCCACGGCGAAAAACTATCCAGGCCACGACCATGACCTGGTGTGTTTCTTCGATTGCCTGCACGACATGGGTGACCCGGTGGGCGCTGCGCGACACGCCTACGATGCCTTGAAGGCGGACGGCACGGTGATGCTGGTGGAACCCTATGCCGAGGACTCGCTGGAGGGCAACCTGACACCGGTCGGGCGCTTGTTCTATGCGGCGTCGACGTTTATCTGCACGCCCAACTCGCTGTCTCAGGAAGTGGGGCTGGGGCTGGGTGCCCAGGCTGGGGAGGCGCGGTTACGCGCGGTGTTCGAGGAGGCGGGTTTCACACGGTTCCGGCGCGCCACACAAACACCGTTCAACCTGATACTGGAGGCGCGCAAATAGCCGCCGCCCTTGCCGTCACCTGCGCCATTCGGCTTTTGCGCATTGTAATGCCGCGCCGTGGTCGTCAGAATCGCGCCCGGTTTTCGAGCAAGGGGCTTACGTTGAACGAACAGACACTCTCCATGCGCCTGGAGCGCGTGGCGGCGCATGTGCCGCAAGGCGCGCGCCTGGCCGATATCGGCTCGGACCATGGTTATCTGCCGGTAGCGTTGATGCTGCGTGGCGCCATCGAAGCAGGCGTGGCCGGTGAAGTGGCGCACACGCCCTTTGCCTCGGCCCAGCGCAACGTGCGCCGCAACGGCCTGGAGGCGCATATCACCATTCGCCTGGCCGATGGGCTGGAGGCGATCGAAATGGCCGACCGGATCTCGGCCGTCAGCCTCTGCGGCATGGGTGGCAATACCATGTGCGAGATTCTAGAGCGCGGCAAGCATCGCTTAAGTGGCAGCGAGCGCCTGATCCTGCAACCCAACGGCGATGAGTGCGAACTGCGCGGGTGGCTGATGCAAAACAGCTATCGGATCGTCAGTGAAGAGTTGTTGCGCGAAAACCGCTTCGACTACGAAATTATCGTCGCCGAACCTTGTGTGGCAGTGGCTTACACCGCCGAAGAGCTGTACTTCGGCCCGCTGCTGATGCGTGAAAAAGCTCCGGCGTTCGTGACCAAATGGCAGCGCATGCTGCGCCAGAAGCAGCAGACGTTGGCCAACTTCGAACGCGCTCGGGATGCGATACCCGAGGAAAAGCGCCGCGATTTCGCCCGGCAGATCAGCTGGATCAGCCAGGTACTGGCCTGACTCACTGCTGCGAGCAGTTGCCCATTTCCCGGTAGTTGACCTCGCGGGTACGGCCCTGGTGGTCGACATACACCATATGCGCAGTGCCGACCTGGCAGTCGGCAGCGTTGCTGGCCGGGGTGATGGAGATGACTTTGGCGACATCCAGCGGCATGCCGTATTCGTAGTTGCCCGTGCTGGCGGCCGGCTGCTGTGTGCCGGCGTCGGCAAAGGCGCCGAACGAGGCGAGGGTAGCGGCAAAGGCAAGGACGGCGATCAAACGTTTCATGGCAGGCTCCTTCTTCAATGTTTTACCAATGATGTATTCATTGGTGATCCACAATAAATGGGCTAAGCCGTGATAGATTCCTGCCTGGAACGTAAGAATAAGACCGATCAAGGAGCCCACCCCCCATGGACATGCTGCATGCCATGCGTACTTTCACCCGTGTGGTCGAATGCGGCAGCTTCGCCGCAGCCGCCAATGCCCTGGACATTTCTGCGGCGCAGGTGTCGCGCATCGTTGCCGAGCTAGAGAACCAGCTACAGACCCGCCTGCTGCACCGCACCACGCGCCGTTTGCGCATGAGCGAGGCGGGCGAACGGTTTCTGGAGCGCGCGCGGCAAATCATGCTGCTGACCGAAGAAGCCGTCGGCGAGGCGCGAGGCGCGCACCTTACCCCCCGTGGGCGTTTGCGCCTGCACTGCCCGCATGGCCTGGGCCTGCTGCTGATGCCGCTGGTGGCGGGCTACAACGCGCTGTGCCCGGAGGTGGTGGTCGAGTTGACCTTGTCTCAGCGCAACCCGGACCCCTTGGCCGAAGGGCATGACGTGGTGATCACCGTGGACGAGGCCTTGCCGGACTCGCAGCTGATCGCCGTGCCGCTGGGCAACATTTTCAGCATCCCCTGCGCGGCACCCAGTTACCTGGAGACCTTTGGCGTGCCCGAGCGGCCGGAAGACCTGCATGGGCATCGCTGCCTGCGCATGGCGTACCCGATGTACGAAGGCGACTGGGTGTTCCCCCAAGGTGTCGATCACTGTGTGATCGCACCGCGCGACAGCTTCCTCACCAACGTGGCCGATGCGATGCTGTTGGCCAGCGAGCTGGGCATGGGCATCGGGCTGCTGCCGTTCTACACCGCCAGCCAGGCGATCGAGCAGGGGCGATTGCGCCGATTGTTGGCGCCGTATCGCCTGCGTGAGAGTGCGCTGTATGCGATCTATCCGTCGCGCCACTACCTGGATGCCAAGGTGCGTACCTGGATCGACTACCTCAAGGAGCAACTGCCCGCGCTGTTCGAAGGGCATGCGCGCATAGTGGATGACGCGCGCTACTGGCGCTGAGCCAGGTTGCGCGACCGCCCCAACAGCGGCCGCGCTAGCCGGCTGTTACAGTGAATAATGCTTGAGCTCCCGCGCAATCAGCATCCGCTGGATCTCGCTCGAACCCTCGTAGATCTGCGTGATACGCGCATCCCGATAATGGCGCTCTACCGGGTAGTCCTCCAGGTAACCATAACCGCCATGCACCTGGATGGCCATGGAGCACACCCGCTCGGCCATTTCCGAGGCGAACAGCTTGGCCTGCGAAGCCTCCGACAGGCACGGCTTGCCGGCACTGCGCAAGCGGGCCGCATGCAAGATCAGCAGGCGCGCGGCATTGACCTGCACCTGCATGTCGGCCAGCAGGTTGGCGATGCTCTGGTGCTCATTGATCGGCTTGCCAAACTGCACCCGGTCACGCGAGTAGGCCAGCGCCGCTTCGAACGCGGCGCGGGCGATGCCCAACGCTTGCGCGGCAATGCCGATACGCCCGCCTTCGAGGTTGGACAGGGCGATGGCCAGCCCCTTGCCACGCTCGCCGAGGATATTGGCGGCAGGGATGCGGCAGTTGTCCAGGGTCACCGCGCAGGTGTCGGAGGCGCGGATGCCCATCTTGTGCTCGCTGCGCTCGACCTTGAAACCAGGGTTGTCCGTGGGCACCAGAAAGGCCGAGAGGCCCTTCTTGCCCAGCGCCGGGTCGGTCACGGCGAAGACAATCGCCAAGCCCGCGCGACGGGCATTGCTGACAAACTGCTTGGCGCCGTTGATCACCCATTCGCCATTCACCAGCTCGGCACGCGTGCGCAGGTTGTGGGCCTCGGACCCAGCCTGGGGCTCGGTCAGGCAGAAGCAGCCAATCACCTCGCCAGTGGCCAGGCGCGGTAACCAGGCCTGCTGTTGCTCGGCAGTGCCATAGGCCAGCAGCGGGCCGCAGCCGACCGAGTTGTGAATGCTCATCATCGCCCCGGTGGCGCCACAACCGGCGGCGATCTCTTCCACGGCCAGGGCGTAGGCGACGTAGTCGGTGTAGCTGCCGCCAAAGGTGTCCGGGACGACCATGCCGAGCAGCCCCAGCTCGCCCATCTTGCGCACCACGCCATCATCGATCCAGCCGGCCTTTTCCCAGGCCTGGGCATGGGGCGCGATTTCGCCACGGGAAAAATCCCGGGCCATGTCGCGGATCATGATCTGTTCTTCGCTCAGTTCCAGGTCTTGCATCTGTGTACTCCCGGGCTCACAGGCCTTCGAAGAATTGGTCGACCCGCCGGCGCTCGAGCCCGGCCAGGGTCGGCGGGTTCCAGCGCGGCTGTTTGTCCTTGTCGATGATCAGGGCGCGCACTCCCTCGACGATGTCGCCGTACTGGAACCACTGGCGGTCCAGGTGCAGTTCCATGGCAAAGCACGCTTCAAGCGCCAGGTGGCGGCCGCGGCGCAGCATCTCCAGGGTAACCGCCATGGCCAGTGGCGAGCGGCTTTCCAGCTGGTCGGCGGTGGCCAGGGCCCACTGGTGGCTGTCGCCGATGCTCACGGCGCGCAGCTGCTCGATGATCGCCGGCAGGTCGGGGAGGGCGAAGAAGTGGTCGATGATCGGGCGCAGCTTCTGCAGTGGTGCGTCGTCCAGTACCTGGGTGCCGAGTTTGGCCAGCAGGCTTTGCAGGTCCTTGAGCGGGTGGTCACCGAAGGCCAGCTTGTCCAGGCCCTGGTCGAGGGCGCTGAGGGCGTCACTGCTCACGTACCAGTCGGCCAGCCCGCAATAGAGGGCATCGGCTGCCTGGATCTGGCTGCCGGTAACACCGAGGTAAATGCCCAGTTCACCCGGGATGCGCGGGAGGAAATAGCTGCCGCCAACGTCCGGGAAATAGCCGATGCCGACCTCTGGCATGCCCAGCCGGCTGCGTTCGGTGACCACACGCAGGTCACACCCCTGAGCCAGGCCCATGCCGCCCCCGAGGGTGAAGCCGTCCATCAGTACCAGCACCGGTTTGCGGTAGTGATGGATGCACAGGTCGAGCGCGTATTCCTCGACGAAAAAGTCTTCGTGCAGGTTGTCGCCGTTTTTGTAGCTGTCGTGCAGCGAGCGGATATCGCCACCGGCGCAGAACCCTTTAGGCCCTTCGCCGCGCAGCACCACGGCGCGCACCTGCGGGTCTTCTGCCCACTGGTCCAAGTGCTGGCGCAGGCTGCGGACCATGTCCAGGGTGAGGGCATTGAGGCCGGCGGGGCGGTTCAGGGTCAGATGGCCAATCTGGTTACGAACCTCGGCCAAGACATGATCCGTTGCCGAAGTGTGAGCATGCGCGGTCATCGCGTTCTCCCTGCTTTGTTATTGATTTTCCAAGTGAAGTCTGGAGTTCGCTGGAGGATAGCTGGATCCTGTCATGCGAATTTGCCGTGCACAATCGGTAAATCTGCAGGGGTGTCCTGCATTTTTGTCACTCTAGCAGTCTGTTAAGGGCCTGGTGGGCGTGGATGAGCCCCCAATTATTAACTTTAGCGTAACGATCGCGCACCCAGCTTGATTGATGCCCATGCCCGCACCGCCCTAAGGTGACCCCACGACAGCGAACCCGTGGAGTCACCATGACAACAACGAAGAATCCACCGCCGCAATGGTCGCGGAGGCGCGCCGAGAAGCAGCGCCGCCTCGACCGGGCCCGCCACCTCGCCGACGGCGTGGTGCTGCCCACCGACCGTATCGTCGAGGCCCTGGAGCTGTTGCTCGCCCCCGGAGACCGGGTGGTACTGGAAGGCAACAACCAGAAGCAGGCCGATTTCCTCTCGCGCTCACTGGCCAAGGTGGACCCAGCGCGCCTGCACGACCTGCACATGATCATGCCCAGCGTCAGCCGTGCCGAGCACCTGGACCTGTTCGAGCGTGGCATCGCCCGCAAGCTCGACTTCTCGTTCGCCGGGCCACAAAGCCTGCGCATCGGGCAGTTGCTGGAAGACGGCCTGCTCGAAGTCGGCGCCATCCACACCTACATCGAGCTTTACTCGCGGCTGCTGGTCGACCTTATCCCCAACGTGACACTGGTCGCAGGCTTCATGGCCGACCGTGATGGCAACCTCTATACCGGCCCCAGCACCGAAGACACCCCGGCTCTGGTGGAGCCTTGCGCGTTCAGCGATGGCATCGTCATCGCCCAGGTCAACCAGCTGGTGGATCGGGTCGACGACCTGCCGCGCGTCGATATCCCTGCGTCCTGGGTCGACTTCGTGGTGGTCGCCGACCAGCCGTTCTACATCGAGCCGCTGTTTACCCGCGACCCGCGCCACATCAAGCCGGTGCATGTGCTGATGGCGATGATGGCGATCCGTGGCATCTATGAAAAACACCAGGTGCAGTCGCTGAACCACGGGATCGGCTTCAACACCGCGGCCATCGAACTGATCTTGCCGACCTACGGCCAATCCCTGGGCCTGAAAGGCAAGATCTGCCGCAACTGGACGCTCAACCCTCACCCCACCCTGATACCCGCCATCGAGACCGGCTGGGTCGAAAGCGTGCATTGCTTCGGCACCGAGCTGGGCATGGAGGACTACATCGCCCAGCGCCCGGATGTGTTCTTCACCGGCCGCGATGGCTCGCTGCGCTCCAACCGCATGATGTGCCAGCTGGCCGGGCAATACGCCGTCGACCTGTTCATCGGAGCCACCTTGCAGGTGGATGGCGATGGCCATTCCTCGACCGTGACCCGCGGCCGCCTGGCCGGCTTTGGCGGTGCGCCGAACATGGGCCATGACCCCCGCGGCCGCCGCCACGCAACCCCGGCCTGGCTCGACATGACCGTGCCCGAGACAATGCTCGAACGCGGCCGCAAGCTGGTGGTGCAGATGGTCGAAACCTATCAGGAGGGCGGCAAGCCCACCTTCGTCGAAACCCTCGATGCAGTCGAAGTGGCGAAAAAAGCCGGCATGCCCCTGGCCCCTGTGATGATCTACGGCGATGACGTCACCCACCTGCTTACCGAAGAAGGCATCGCCTACCTGTACAAGGCGCGCTCCCTCGAAGAGCGCCGGCAGATGATCGCTGCCGTAGCCGGCGTCACCGCCATTGGCCTGCGGCACGACCCCAAAGACACCCAACGCCTGCGCCAGCAAGGCCTGGTGGCATTGCCCGAAGACCTCGGCATCCGCCGCACCGACGCCAGCCGCGAGCTGCTGGCCGCGCGCAGTATTGCCGACCTGGTCGACTGGTCTGGCGGCCTGTACAACCCGCCCGCACGGTTCAGGAGCTGGTGATGAAAGCACTCAACCTGCACACCTTGCCCCTGGCCGACCGCCTGGCCGACCTGGCAGTCGATGCGCTGATCGACGAAGCCGACCTGTCGCCCAAACCGGGCCTGGTAGACGGTCGCAGCAACGGTGCCCACACGGACATGACGCTGGCGTTGATGCATGCCTCGGCGTTGGCCCTGTGGCCCTGCCTGCGGCAGATGGCCGAAGCGGCCGAGGCCATTGGCGAGATCGGCGTGCCCTTGCGCGCAGCCCTGGGCCGGATTGGCCGTGAGGGCGAAGCGGCGATGCTGGCGACCACGGGCGGGGTGAACACCCACCGCGGCGCGATCTGGGCCTTGGGCCTGCTGGTGGCCGCCAGTGCGCTGGATGCTCAGGCCGGCCCCGCTGCATTGGCCACCCGCGCCGGGCGCATTGCACTGATCGACGACCCAGGCGCAACCCCTGAAGACAGCCATGGTGTGCAGATACAGCGCCGCTATGGCAGCGGCGGTGCCCGTGAGCAGGCGCAGTTGGGGTTCCCTGCTGTGATCACTCACGGCCTGCCGCAACTGCACCGCAGCCGTGCTGCCGGCGCCCGTGAAAACCAAGCACGGCTCGATGCCTTGCTCGCGATCATGGCGGCCCTGGCCGACACCTGTGTGCTTTGGCGTGCCGGGCCGCAAGGGCTGGCCACGGTCCAGCAGGGCGCCCGTGCCGTGCTGGAGGCGGGTGGCAGTGCCACCCTGGCCGGGCGCCGGCAGCTGCGCCGGCTGGACCAGCAGTTGCTGCACCTGAATGCCTCACCGGGCGGCGCCGCCGATCTGCTGGCCGCCTGCCTGTTCCTCGACAACGCCGGGAGCCTGTGACATGGAAACCCTGACCTTTCAATTCGCCGCCGCCGAACCTGGCCGTGGCCGCACCGTGGTGGGCTGCGTCAGCTCCGGCGACCTGGAGGTGCTGATCGAGCCCGGCACCGCCGGCAGCCTGCAGATTCAGGTCGTAACCTCGGTCAACGGCAGCGGCGCCCGCTGGGCGCAACTGTTCCAGCGCCTGTTCGAAGGCCGCCAGTGGCCCGCTGTGAACATCGACATCCATGACTTCGGCGCCACCCCTGGCGTGGTGCGCCTGCGGCTGGAGCAAGGCTTCGAGGAGATCGCCCCATGACGGACATCCAACGCTTGCTGCAAAGCCGCAGCTTTGTCGAACTGGGCGCGCGCCAGCGGGCCCGCGCCGTACTCGACCCGGGTAGCTTCCGCGAACTGCTCGGCCCGTTCGACCGGCTCATGTCGCCCTGGCTGCCACGCCAGGGCATCGTGCCCCAGGCCGATGATGGCGTGGTCATCGCCAAGGGCCGCCTGAACGGCCGCCATACCGTGCTCGCCGCTATCGAAGGGGGCTTCCAGGGTGGCAGCATGGGCGAGGTGGGCGGGGCCAAGATCGCCGGTGCCCTGGAGCTGGCCATCGAAGACAACCGCAACGGCACGCCGACCAGCGCCGTGTTGCTGCTGGAAACCGGTGGCGTGCGCTTGCAGGAGGCCAACCTTGGGCTGGCGGCGATTGCCGAGATCCAGGCCGCGATCGTGGCGTTGCGCAGCTACCAGCCGGTCATCGGCCTTATCGCAGGTGCGGTCGGCTGCTTCGGCGGCATGTCCATCGCTGCCGGGCTGTGCAGCCACTTGCTGGTCACCCGCGAGGCGCGCCTGGGCCTCAATGGCCCGCAGGTGATCGAGCAGGAAGCGGGCATCGGCGAATACGACGCCAAGGACCGGCCGTTCATCTGGAGCCTCACCGGTGGCGAGCAGCGCCATGCCAGCGGGCTGGTGGATGGCTACGTCGCCGACGATGTGGATGCCATCCGCCAGCAGCTTCTGCAACTGCTCGACACCCCAGCCACAGACCGGGCCAGCCGCCATGCCTGGTTCCTTGAGCGGCTGTCGCGCCTGGGCGATGACTGCCCGCAACTGGATGCCGCCGCCGTGCGCACCCTCTATCAAGGAGAAACCCAATGAACCGTGCCTCGAACTGGCTGCCGGGCCTGGCCGGCGGCCAAGCGTTGCCGGGCTACCCTGCATCGCTGCAGGTGATCGACGGCGAACTGGACAACCGCCTGGCCCGCTTCATTGCTGTGGTGCCAGATGCGCACAACCCGTTCCCCCGGGCCCGCGCGGGTGAAGTAGGCCTGCTGGAAGGCTGGGGGTTGGCCAAGGCGGTGAGCGAGGCGGTCGAGGCCGACCGCCACGGCGAGAAGCGCGCGATTGTCGCGGTCATCGATGTGCCGAGCCAGGCCTATGGACGCCGCGAAGAAGCGTTGGGCATTCACCAGGCCCTGGCCGGTGCGGTGCAGGCGTATGCCCGGGCGCGCCTGGCCGGGCACCCGGTGATTGGCTTGCTGGTCGGCAAGGCGATGTCGGGTGCTTTTCTGGCGCATGGCTATCAGGCCCAGCGCCTGATCGCGTTGGATGACGCCGGGGTGATGGTGCATGCCATGGGCAAGGCCGCCGCCGCGCGCATTACCCTGCGCAGCGTCGAAGCGCTGGAAGCCCTGGCCGCAGAGGTGCCGCCGATGGCTTACGACCTCGACAGCTACGCCTCGCTGGGTTTGCTGTGGCGACGCCTTGGCGTGGACAACGCCGAGACGCCAAGCGCCGACGACCTGGCCCGGGTGCGTACGTGCCTGGCCGACGCTGTGCGCGATATCGGCAGCTCGACCGACCTGTCATCGCGGCTGACGGGCGAGAATCGGCGGGCGTCGCGCGAGGTGCGCGAGCACCTGCGTCGTCAGTGGCAGGGGGCCTGAGATGAGCACGCCACGCCCACACGACCTGCTCTGGGGCTTGCCCCTGTCTGCGCTGCCTGACGATACCCCGCAGTGGGCGCTGCAGGTGGTGGCAAGCGGCCAACCTGTGGTGGTGCGCCGTGCAGCCTGCGCTGACGGCTGGGTGGCGGTGGGCGTACGCGGGCAAAGCCGGGATCAGCGGCTGGGCACGCAGATGCGCCTGGGTGATATCCAGCGTCTGCGAAGCCCTGAGGCATTGCGCGGGTGCGCGCCGAGCCCTTGGCCTGCACTACAGGCCTTGGCCTCGGCGGCCCCGGTGCTCGACACCTGCGGGCTGGCCTGGGGCCCGACGGGTGGGGTGGGCTATCAGTTGGCCACGGGTATCAACGTGCTGCACCTGGCCAGCGATCTGGACCTGGTGCTGCGTGCACCGCACCCTTTGACGCGCGCAAAGGCCCTGGAACTGCTGGACATCCTCGACTGCGCACCGTGCCGCATTGATGTGCAGCTGGAAACACCGGCAGGCGCCGTCGCCCTGCGCGAGTGGGCAGGTTGTGCCCGGCGCGTACTGCTCAAATCGCCGCTCGGCGCGCGCCTGGTCAGCGACCCCTGGGCTGCCCTGGAGTGCGCGGCATGAGCAGCCTGTTCGCGTTCCCCGGCCAAGGTGCTCAGCAGGTGGGCATGTTGCATCGTCTGCCTGACGGCGCCGGTCAATTACTGGAAGAGGCCAGTGATACCTTGGGCCAGAGCGCCCTGGGCCTGGACAGCCAGGAGGCCCTGCAGGGCACCCGTGCGGTGCAGCTTTGCCTGCTGCTGAGCGGGGTTGCCTGGGCCCGTTGGCTGATGCAGCGCAGCCCTGCGCCGGACTACGTGGCCGGCTTGTCGATTGGCGCCTATCCCGCTGCGGTTGCGGCGGGTGCCCTGGGGTTCGCCGATGCTGTTCGGCTGGTGGCCCTGCGTGGCGAACTGATGCAGTGCGCCTATCCGCACGGTTACGGTATGACCGCACTCAGCGGCCTCGACCTGGCTAGCGTCGAGCGTTTGCTGAGGGCGGTGGGCGGTGAGGTCTACGTCGCCAACCTCAACAGTGAGAACCAGATCGTCATTGCCGGCAGCGAGGCGGCCATGGCCGCGGTGGCACGCCGCGCGCGCAGCCTGGGCCAAGGCGTCGCACGGCGCCTGGCGGTGAGCGTGCCATCCCATTGCCCGCTGCTCGCCGGCCCGGCTGCAGAGCTTGCCAAGGCCTTTGCCACGGTCGAGCTGCGCCGGCCTGCGATCACCTACCTGAGTGGCAGCAGTGCACGGCCAATCTTCGATACACAGCGCTTGCGCGACGACCTGGCCGGCAACATGGCACAGGTGGTGGATTGGCGTGCCACGTTGCGCAACGCCTATGAACGCGGTGTACGCCTGCACCTGGAAATACCGCCGGGCAGTGTGCTCAGCGGCCTGGCCCGGCCGGTGTTTGAACAGGGCAGGGTGGTGAGCGTGGAAGGCACCCGACCGGATACCCTCGACGCGCTGCTGCGCCAGGAGGTGGCCCAGAACCGATGATGGCAGGCTGGAGCGATGCCTGTAGGAGCGGCCTTGTGTCGCGAAAGGCCGCAAAGCGGCCCCGACAATCTGGCAACTCCCACATTGACCGCGTGAGCCGCGCAAGTGTGTGTTTACGAAGAACAACAACAAGCAACTTCGACACTACCTGAGGACAACAACAATGATTATCTATGGTGTGGCTCTGCTGGCGGTATGCACGCTTGCCGGCGTCATCGTCGGCGACTTCCTGGGCGTGCTGCTGGGTGTCAAATCCAACGTGGGCGGGGTCGGCATCGCCATGATCCTGCTGATTTGTGCGCGGCTGTACAGGCAGCGCCATGGCGGCATGAGCAAGGAGTGCGAGTTCGGCGTCGGCTTCTGGGGCGCCATGTACATCCCGGTGGTGGTGGCCATGGCCGCCCAACAGAATGTGGTAACCGCCCTGCATGGCGGGCCGGTGGCGTTGCTGGCGGCGATCGGCGCGGTACTGGTGTGCGGTGCGACCATCGCGCTGATCAGCCGCAGCCACCGCGGCGAACCCTTGCCCGCGCTTGAGCCTGCCCCCGGAACCCAGGTGCAGGTTGCCCCTGCAGGAGGTCGTTGATCATGTGGCCAATCATGGACAATGCCCTGGAACACAACGGTCTGATCACGGCCTTCGCGGTGGTCGGTGCGATCATGTGGTTGTCGGTACTGATGTCGAAATACCTGACCTTCGGCCGGGTGCACGGCTCGGCGATTGCCATCGTCATCGGCCTGGTGCTGGCCTGGGTGGGCGGCACTGTTACCGGCGGGCAAAAAGGCCTGGCGGACATGGCGCTGTTCTCAGGCATCGGCCTGATGGGCGGGGCGATGCTGCGAGACTTCGCCATCGTCGCCACGGCCTTCGAAGTGCAGGCCACCGAAGCCCGCAAGGCCGGGATGATTGGCGCCGTGGCGTTGCTGCTGGGCACGGTACTGCCGTTTATTGTCGGTGCGGCGGTCGCCTATGCGTTCGGTTACCGCGATGCCGTGAGCATGACCACCATCGGTGCGGGCGCCGTCACCTATATCGTCGGGCCAGTGACGGGCGCGGCCCTGGGGGCCAGCTCCGATGTGATGGCGTTGTCGATTGCCACGGGGTTGATCAAGGCGATTCTGGTCATGGTGTTCACGCCGGTATCGGCGCGCCTGCTGGCCCTGGACAACCCGCGTTCGGCCATGGTGTTCGGCGGTTTGGCCGGGACGGTGTCGGGGGTGACGGCAGGGTTGGCGGCAACGGACCGGCGGCTGGTGCCCTACGGCGCGTTGACAGCGACATTCCATACCGGGCTGGGCTGCCTGATGGGGCCTTCGATCTTGTATTTCTGTGTGCGTGGGTTGATGGGTTAAGGCGATGGGCTGCGCAGCAGCCCCATCCCCCGAATCGGGGAAAGCCGTTGGGGAATCCTCCCCAATCTGTTTCGGTTGATCGCATAACACATTGAAATTAATAGTAATTCACATGTGGCATATACCTTGCTGAACCTCCTCGCAGAGTTCCTGTGTTCCGGAGGTGCAGCATGTCGACCCCGCTCAAAGGCCCCGTCCTGTCATCATTCTTCCTGGCCCTGCTTGGCTGGGAAGCGACCAGCGAGGCAGCTGTGCAGTGCCAGCGCACCTTGGTTGCCAATGTGGTGGCACTGGACCAGCCGCTGATGTTCAACCGCCTCGGCGCGCAAAACGCCAATGGCATGATGTTCGCCTTGCGCGAGGATGTGGTGGACGAGCACCAGGTCCCGCTCGGCAAAGGTGGCGCCGCCGTGCCTGGCAAAGTCACTTTGCGCCCGGACAAGCGTCCACGGCCAATCGTGTTGCGCGTGGCGGCAGGCGATTGCCTCACCGTCAACCTGACCAACCTGCTGGCTTACCAGGCCAACCCCAACAAGCACGGCATCGACCACGAAGAGAACGAGGCCGAAGGTGAGGAGGAGGAAGGGCCGGAAACCGAATTCGAAAACGAAGGCGGTGAGCACTTCGTTGCCGATGAGCAAGTCAGCGACCGCCACGTAGGCTTTCAGGTCAATGGCATGCAAGCGGTCAACAGCATTGGCGATATTGCTGCCAACACCGGCCGCAACGGCAACTTCCTGGTGTCACCGGGCAATACCCGCAGCTACACCCTGTATGCCGAACGCGAAGGGGCGTTCGCCGCCACCAGCCAAGGCGCGACCTTCGGCGGCCAGGGCGGTGCCGGTAATGTTGCCAATGGCTTGTTCGGCCAGGTGGTGGTGGTGCCCAAAGGCGGGCGCACCTTCCGCAACACCCTCACAGAAGAAGAGATGCGCCTGGCCAGCACCGGCCGCACCGCCACTGGCCAACCGGTTATCGATTACCAGGCACGCTACCCGCAGGCCGAGCCTTGGATCACCGAAGGCAAGGCCGGTAAACCGATCATCGCCATGGTCGATGGCAACGAGATCCTCAACAGCGAGACCGATGCCATTGTCATGGGCCCCAACCCCGATGGCAGCTTCCCGCGTTCGACCTATCCGCTGGAAAGCGTCAACAAACGTAACCCGGCGCTGCCCAACCGGCTGGACGCGTTCCGTGATTTCGCCTCGCAGTTCGCCGACGAAGTGGCCGCAACCCAGGCCTTCCCCGGTTACTGGGCCGACCCGATCATGGGCCATGTACTGGAGCCGACCCGTGATTCGTTCATGATCAACTACGGCTCTGGGGGCATGGGTGCCGAAGTGGTGGCCAACCGCCTGGGCGTGGGCCCGATGCACGACTGCTTGTCCTGCGCCTACGAGGAGTTCTTCCTCAGCGCCCACACCGTGGGCGATATCGGCACACTGGTGGATGTGCCGGCCAACGTTGGCCTGGAGAACATCCGCCCAGGCGAGACGCCGCCGGCCAGTGCCATCGGCGTCAAGGCCAGCATGGCCCTGTACCCGTCAGAACCGGCCAACGTCCACCACAGCTACATTGGTGACTTCACCAAGTTCCGCAACACGCACAACGGTCACGAACAGCACATCTTCCATTTGCACGGGCACCAGTGGCTGTTCAACCCCAACGACGATAACTCCGACTACGTCGACGCCCAGGGTATCGGCCCGGGCATCGGCTACACCTACGAGATCGCCAACGGTGGCTCTGGCAACCGTAACCGGGTGGCCGGCGATGCCATCTATCACTGCCACTTCTACCCGCACTTCGCCCAGGGCATGTGGGCCATGTGGCGGGTGCACGATGTGTTCGAGGAAGGCACCCGGCTGGAGGTCAGTGGCCAGGCCGCGAACGGCTACCACAGCACCCCGTTTGCCCTGCGCAGCGGCAAACCGGCGGTTGGCGCGCGGGCCTTGCCCGACGGTGAAATCATTGCGGGCACACCCATCCCCGCCATCGTCCCACTGCCTGGCAAAGCCATGGCGCCCATGCCGGGCAAGGTGGTCGTGGTACCCAAGCTTGCCGAGCAACGGGTGGCAGCCAATGACGAGGAGGATGACGACGGCGAGGAGGGCGACGATGACCATGGCCATGGGGTAGATGAACCCAAGGCCGTCGGCTCGCTGGCACTGGTCGACCGCAGCGAGAGCAACCGTAACGCCGACGGCACCTTGAAAAACCCCGGTTATCCGTTCTGGATCGGTGGCATGGAAAGCAGCGTCGGCCAACGGCCTCCCACCCCGCCGCTGGACATGCTCGACCCTGCACTGGCCCAGCAACTCAAGAACAGCGGCAACGCCCTGTGGGCCAACCTGGACGCCAACCAGGTCGATGGTTGGGATGGTGGCCTCGGCCGGCATGCACTGGATGGTGTTTCGGCAGGGGGTGAAGCACAGACCACCACCACCAAGCTGGATTTCTCCAAGGTGGTGCACAAAGCCAAGCCGATCTACCTGCCCGAAGAGGGCACGGAAGTCGAGCAGGCAGCCATGAAATTCCACGCCAAGGCCGAGCACCCCAGCTATGCGCTGATACCCGGCAGCCAACCGGTGGCGCGTAACTTCCGCACCAACGGCGCCCTGCCGACCGCCGGTGCGCCGTTCTTCGAACCCTGCATGGACGACCGTGGCAAGCGCCTCACCCAGTCGTCGGGTGTGGGCGAGTACGCCAGCGGCGAGAGCCTGACCGGCATGAACTTCCGCGGCGCTTCTACCTTCACCGCCGACCGCCCGCGCATCTACAAGGGCGCCAATATCCAGTTCGATGCGGTCTACAACAAGGTCGGCTACCACTTCCCGCAGGCACGCATCATCGCCCTCTGGGAAGATGCCTGGCCGGTGATCACCAAGCAGCGCCCGCCAGAGCCGTTGGTGATGCGCATGAACACTTTCGACTGCACCATGTACCAGCACACCAACCTGATCCCCTCCATTTATGAGATGGACGACTACCAGGTACGCACCCCGACCGACGTGATCGGCCAGCATATTCACCTACCCAAGTGGGACCTCACCGCAGCCGACGGTTCGGCCAACGGCTGGAACTACGAGGACGGCATCCTCTCGCCCGGCAGCGTGGTCGAGCGCGTGCATGCCATTCGTGCCTACAACGGTTGCACCGAAGGCGACAGCCGGGACGGTACCGCCGCCTGCCCGAAAGCCAAGCAACACCCTTACTTCGGGCGTTTCGGCCGGGCCGACTGGCTGGGCGCGCGCACGGCGATGCAACGTTGGTTCGCCGACCCGGTGGTCAACGTGCATAACGTCGACCGTGGCCTGGGCACCATCTTCACCCACGACCACCTTGGCCCATCGACCCACCAGCAGTTGGGCCTTTACGCCACGGTACTGGCCGAGCCTGCCGGCTCTACCTGGTACCACGCCGAAACCGGCGAGCAGCTGTACAACCCGTCTCGCCAGGACGGCGGGCCGACCTCGTGGCAGGCGGTGATCAAGACCGGTGACCATGACGGCGATGGCCGTAACGACAGCTACCGCGAGTTCTTCCTCGAGTACAGCGACTTCCAGCATGCCTATGAAGCGGGCGTGTACGTTGGCGCGGGGCCCGACGGTATTCCCAATGGCCAGTCGTACCCGGCCACTGCCGACAGCTTCCGCTACGCCATCAACCCACCGGTACGGCAGAAGGCCTCGTCGCTGCTCGAATCGGTGGTCGAGTCGCGTGGCGGGCTGAGCCCAGGATGCCCGACGCGGCCGTGCCCACAGGCCATTTCGGTGGATGACCCTGGCATGTTCGTCGTCAACTACCGTAACGAGCCGTTGGCCCTGCGGGTGTTCGACCCCAACAAGGTGGCCCCGGACGGCAAGCGTGGCATGCAGGCCGACGGCCTGGGCGGCGACCTCAGCTATGCCTTGCAAAGCCGCATTGACCGCGCGATCCCGGCGATGAACATGGCGCCTTCGGCGATCACCTCGGCGGTGGGCCCCACCGGTGGCACCACGGTATTCCCGCCGCACATCAACACCGCCGGCAGCGAACCCGGCGACCCGTTCACGCCAATGTTGCGCACCTACTCGGGCGACAACGTGCGGCTGCGTATGCATGCCGGTGGCCATGAAGAGGAGCACAACGTCACCTTGCACGGGGTCAAGTGGCTGCAGAACGGCTCGGGCTTTGGCAGCAGCTCCAACTCGGGGTGGAAAGCGTCGCAGATGATCGGCATCTCCGAGCAACTGGGCTTCATGGCGCCGGTGTCGATGATCTCCAGCTCCGCCGCCACCAACGGCGACTACCTGTACTCGCTGGACGCGGCATTGGAAGGCTACTGGAATGGCATCTGGGGCATCATGCGCAACTACACCACCTTGCGCCCGGACCTGTTCCCGCTGTCGAACAACCCGCAGCCGGTGGCCATGCGCAACACCGTGAACTTTGACGGCATCTGCCCGAAAACCACGGCCAACGTCAATGGCATCGGCACCCGGGCGACGGTCAAGCGCAACTACGAGATCGTCGCCGCACTGGCCAACGATATCCTCGAGAACCGCCACGGCGTCAGCATCGCCGACCCGGCGGGGGTTGGCCAGCATGTCGGTGGCCCGCTCAAGGCCGCCGGCGGCACCCTGGTGTTCAACAGCCGCACCACCAGCATCCCGCAGGTCACGGTGGTCGACGAGGAGGACGGCACTACCTTCACCGTCGGCGGCCACAGCGCGCCGCTGCACGACCCGACCGCTGTGCTGTATGTGCGCAAGGCAGACCTGGATGCCAGCACCGGCAAGCTCAAGCCCGGCGTGCCGGTAGAGCCGCTGGTGCTGCGCGCCAGCGCCGGTGACTGCATCAGCATCACCCTGGAAAACCGCCTGCCGCTGGTGATGCCCGACCTGCCGAGCACCGCAGTGATGCAGAACGTGGTCAAACGTGACCGCAACGGCAGCGAAGGCTCCACCGCCTTCAACAACAACCTGATGCGGCCTTCCAGCCATGTGGGCCTGCATGCCCAGTTGCTGGCCTACGACATCACCAAGTCCGACGGTGCCAACGTTGGCCTCAACCCGGTGCAGACCGTGCCGCCGCGTGCCGGCAACAGCGGCGCCTACCCGTCCAAGGTGTACCAGTACTACGCCGGCCACCTGGAGCGCGAAGGCAAACCGGTGCTGCAACTGGGCCGTACGGTAGACAACATCAACACCACGGCGATCGAGTTCGGCGGCCTCAACCTGACCCCGTCGGACTTCATCAAGCAACCGCAAAAAGGCCTGGTGGGTGCCATGAGCATCCTGCCGCAGGCTGCCACTTTCACCGAGGACACCGCCAGCCGTGCCCAGGCGACAGTGAAAGTCAGCGGCCAGCCCGACTACCGCGACTTTGTAACGGTGTGGCAGCGCTCGATGAACATGCGCTGGGCTGATGGCCGGCCTGTGGAAGGTATCGCTACTGAGGGCAATGGCGTGCCGGGCGACCCTAAAGACAACGGCAACATGGCCATGAACTACAAGACCGAACCGTTGTGGCTGCGCTTCGGCATGGCGCCGGACGCACCCTTCGGCCACGCCGACGGCAATGGCTTTGCCGATGTGCCAAATGCCCACATGGCCTACAGCAACGCCCTGGTCGGTGGCGACCCGCAAACGCCGGTGCTGTGGGCCAAGCCTGGCCAGCCGGCGCGCAGCCATGTGCTGATGCCAAGCGGTGGCAGCCGCGGCATCACCTACCAGCTGGACGGGCACCTGTGGCCGCTGCACGCCTACCAGGCCGAGAAGAATGACGTCAATGGCTACCCGATGAGCCTGCCCGGCATCGGCTCGGTGCGCTTCGGTTACAACCCGATGTCCATCTACATCGGTGCCCAGGAAAGCGTACTGCCGGCAGCGCACTTCAGCTTCATGCTGCCCAGCGCAGGCGGGGCCAACGCGGTGCCGGGGGACTACCTGTTCCGCGACTACGCCGCCTACGGCAACCTCTCGGGGTTGTGGGGGATCTTGCGGGTAACCAACGAAGCGCCGCCGGCAACGGCTGCAGCACAATAACGACATGGGAGCGCGAGCATGAACAAGAAGACTCGCCCTGCTTACTTGGGGGTACTGCTGGGGGTAGCGCTGATCGGCCTGGGCGTTGCCTATGAAAAACTCTGGTGCGACCCGCGCGAGCTGTTGCAGGAGCCTGCCGACCCGCAGGCACTGCATCGGCTCAGCCGGGACGGCGTGACCGTGGAGTTCGAGGCCCGCCCGCTGGCCGGGGGCGAGCTGCGCGAAGGCGCCTTTGCCAGCATCCGCTTCAAGGTCAGCGACCAGACCAGCGGCCAGCCGCTGTCAGGCATGGCGCCGGGGGCCTGGATCGACCCGGCCCAGTCGGCACCGGTCGGCGATCGTGACCAAAGCTGCAAGGCCCGTGTCGCACTGTTCTTGAAAAGCAGCATTGGCGCCCGGCCGTTGCTCGACCTCAACAGCTACTTCCTATTGATGCTGAACAAGGACGCCAGCCTGACGGTGATCGACCCGACGGTGTCGGTGGGCGGTGTCACCAGCACCATGGCCCGCATCGAATTGCCAGGCAGCCCCATGGACTGGGCGGCCACCGGCGACGACAAACAGGTGTTCGTGTCGATCCCCGAGCGCGGCAAGGTGTCGGTGATCGACACCGAAACCTTCACCCGCGTGGCGGACCTGGACGCCGGCGAGCAACCGACGCGGGTGGTGCTGCAACCTGACCAGCACCGGCTTTGGGTGGGCAATAACAGCAGTGACCCGGCCAAGGGTGGGGTAACGGTGATCGATGTGCCCGGGCGCAGTACGCTCAAGTCCTTCGCCACCGGCTCCGGGCACCACGAGATCGCCTTCAGCAGCGACTCGCGCTACGCCTACGTCAGCAACCGCGACAGCGGCACCCTGAGCATCATCGACATCCCCGAAATGCGCCTGACCAAGACCCTGGAGGTGGGCCCGCACCCGCTGTCGGTGAGCTACTCGGCGTTGTCCCAGGCGGTCTACGTGGTCGACGGCAGGGAAGGCACGGTGCGGGTATTCGATGGCCGTAGCCATCAATTGCGCCACACCCTCACGGCCGAACAGGGCCTTGGCCCGATGCGCTTCAGCAGTGACGGGCGCTACGGCATCGTGCTCAACACCCTGGAAAACCAGGCCCTGGTGATCGACGCCAGTACCGACACGCTGATCCACCGCATCCCGGTGGCGGCCGAACCGTATCAGCTGACCTTCACCAAGGGCTATGCCTACGTGCGCGGCCTGGCCTCGCCGAGGGTCAGCATGATCAACCTGGGCAGCCTTGGGCAGGGGCGTTCGCCGATCGTCCAAGGCTTCGACGCAGGCCCCGCCGCGCCGCGCCAGGCCGGCGACCTGCCGCTGGCCCAGGGGCTGTCGGTATCGCGTGACGACAACTCGGTGTTCGTGGTCAACCCAGTGGACAACACCACTTACTTCTACGCCGAGGGCATGAACGCGCCGATGTCTGGCTACAACAACCGCGGCCATCAGGCCCGCGCCGCCATCGTCGTCGACCGCAGCCTGCGCGAGGTGGCCCCAGGGGTGTACGGCTCGACGGTGAAAATGCCGGCAGCCGGCAAGTTTGACGTGGCCTTCCTGCTCAACCAGCCGCAGATCATTCACTGCTTCAGCACCGATGTCGCCGCAGCGCCGAATGCCCGCAAGCACAAGGGCGCGCATGCCGAGTTTCTCGGCCTTGAACAGCCGCTGCCGCAGCACAGCGCCTTCACCGCGCGGGTGCGCATCGTTGGCGATGACGGCGAGCCGCGGCTGGGCCTGAGCGACCTGAGCCTGCGCTATTTCCTGGCGCCGTCGTCGATGCCGCGCAACCTGCGCCTCGAAGAAGTGGGCGAGGGCATCTACCAGGCTGCATTGACCCTGCCTGAAGCCGGCGCCTGGTACCTGCATGTGCAGTCGCCGTCGCTTGGCCGCAAGTTTGCCGAAGAAAACTACACCAGCCTGCGCGTCCTGCCGGTTTCGGTCTCCACGGCTGCCCAAGGGGACGCTACCCAGATGCAAATAAGGAGTGTGCGATGAACGCCAAGCATGCTTTTACACGGCTGGGCCTGAGCCTGGCGCTGCCACTGATGTTGTCCAGCAACCTGGCCCTGGCCCACGCCGGGCATGACCACGGCGGCCCTGCCGAGCAACCGCCCGCCGCGCGACAGGAGAAGGCCAGCTTGCGCTTCGCCGATGTCTCGCTGCTCGACCAGGACGGCATGCCGGTGCGCCTGGAGAAGGACCTGGTCGGGGATCACCTGGTGGTGATGGGGTTCATCTACACCAGCTGCACCACGGTGTGCCCAGTGGTGTCGTCGATCATGGGCAAGGTCCAGCAGCAGTTGGGCGGCCGTGTCGGCGATGAGATCCACCTGGTGTCGATCAGCGTCGACCCGCAGCGCGATGACGCCAAGCGCCTGCAGCACTACGCCAAGGCCTTTCAGAAAGGCCCAGGCTGGAGCTGGCTGACCGGTACGCCGTACGCCATCACCGAAACCCTCAAAGGCCTGGGCAGCTTCAGCGCCGACCTGAGCCAGCACCCGCCGCTGATCCTGGTGGGTGATGGCCGCAGCGGGCACTGGACCCGCTACTACGGCTTCACCGACCCGACGGTATTGGTCGCGGAGATCAACCGCCTGAGCGCCCGCCGGGTGCATGCCAAAAGCACGGCCATTGCCGAGCACAGCGCCGAACCCATCGCCGACCATAACGAGGTGCAACCATGAGCCATTCGACCTCTCGCCGCGTCGGTATGCGCAGTTTCGACTGGCTGGTATTGGGCGGCTGCCTGTGGATTCTCGCCTCGGTGGCCTTCGCCCATGACGGCCATGCGCCCCAGGCCCCCGAACCACAGCCCGCGCCCCAGGCGATGAGCAGTGGCGGCGGTACCCGCGATGCGCAGACCTGGTTCACCGATACCGTGCTCAAGGACCAGAACGGCCGCGAGCTGCGCTTTTACAGTGATGTGCTGAAGGACAAGGTGGTGATGCTCAACGTGATCTTCACCCACTGCACCGACGCCTGCCCGCTGATCACCCGCAAACTGCGGGAGGTGCGTGAGGCCATGGGGCCGGTTTTGGCAGGGCAGGTGACCTTCGTCTCGATCAGCAGCGACCCGCTCAACGACACCCCGGCGGCGCTCAAGGCCTTTGCCCAGAAGCAGGGTGTGGATGGCCCCAACTGGTTGTTCCTGACGGGCGACAAGGCCAGTGTCGACCTGGTACTGGGCCGTATCGGCCAGTTCCTGCCCAGCCCCGAGCAGCATTCCACGCAACTGATTGCCGGTGACGTGGCAGGCAAGCGCTGGAGCAAGATCCGCCCGGATGCACCACCTGTGGCGATCGCCCAGCGCATGCAGCTGCTGACCCAACCCCTGGCGGGTCGGTGAACATCATGAGTGCAGGCGGGTTTGGCCGCGCATACAACGCCCTGCTGTTGACGCTAGGTTTAAGCGTTGCCAGCTCAGCCTTCGCCCTTGACCTCACCGAGCACGAACAGGCTGGCAAACGCCTGTACCGCGAAGGCCTGTCAAGCAGTGACGCGCAATTGCTGGCGCGGGTGGGCGCCAGCGACATGAGCGTGCCGGCCAGCGTGCTGCCCTGCGCCAGTTGCCACGGCAGCGACGGGCGCGGCCGCGCCGAGGGCGGTGTTCGCCCACCTAGCCTCGACTGGCAGCGCCTGGCACCGGGGCAGGGCGAGCGCCAGGCCAACGGGCGCAGTTACCCGGGTTACACTGACGCCAGCCTTGCCAGGGCGATCCAGCGGGGCGTGGACCCTGCCGGCAACCACCTCGACACCGCCATGCCGCGTTTCGAACTGACCCTGGCCGACCAGCGCAACCTCACGGCCTATCTCAAACGCCTGGCCGAGGACCGCGACCCGGGCGTGGAGGAGGGCGTACTGCGGCTGGGGACGTTGCTCCCCGCTTCTGGGCCGCTGGCCGAAGCGGGGCATGTGGTGCGCGCGGTGCTTGAAGACGGCTTGGCGCAACTCAATCAGCAAGGCGGTGTGCATGGGCGGCGCCTGGAGCTGGTGGTGCTCGACCCCGGCAGCGACCCAAACAGCGCCGAACAGGCCCTGCGCCAGCTGTTGGAACACGAGCAGGTGTTCAGCCTGATCACTCCCCTGGCACCGATGCTTGACCAGCGTCTGGCGCCCGTGCTGGCGCAACAGAATGTGCCGCTGATCGGCAGCACCCCGCGCAGTGGCGGCAGTGCGCAGATCTTCGACCCTCTGCCGGGCTTGCCCGTGCAACTGCTGAGCCTGGCCGGCCATGCCCGCGAAGCCTTGGGCCTCGGCCCGGATGGCCTGCGCGTGGTCTACGCCGGTAACGAGCAAGCGCCGCTGGCCGAGCAGGTGCGCGAGCAGCTTGTGCAGCAAGGCTGGGCACCTGGCGCCATCCAGGCCTTCGATGGCCAGGCCGTGGCCGGCCAGGGCATCGTCTTTCTCGGCCGCGCCCAGGCCTTTGCCGACCTGGCCACAGCGCTGCAGGCGGCAGGTCGCAAACCGTACTTGTTCGCGGCCTCCAGCCAGGTGGTCGGGGGGCTGGCAAGCCTGTCTGAGCAGTGGTCGCAACGGGTCTTCCTGGCTTATCCGTTCGTACCCGAAGACTGGACCGAACAGGGCCTGGCAACCCTGGCCGGCCTGCAGCAACGCCAGGGCCTCGACCCACGCCAGGCGTCCTTGCAGGTCAATACCCTGTGCGCCCTGCGCCTGCTTACCGAAGCCCTCAAGCAGATTGGCCGGGATGCCAGCCGCGAGCAGTTGATCACGGCCCTGGAAGGCCTGCACGATGTCACGACCGGCCTGACCCCGGCCCTGGGCTTTGGCCCCGGCCGTCGGCAGGGCATGGCCGGTGCCCATGTGGTGGCAGTGGCCTTGCCCGGGCCGCGATTCACCTCGGTTACCCCATACCGGCCTGTGCCGGACGCCCTTTGAGCGGAGGTTGCCATGCGTACCCTGTTGTTGTGCCTGTTGTTGCTGACCACCACGGCGAGCTGGGCCGATGTGCCGGCAGCGCGGGTGAACGGTGTGCAGATCGATGCCATGCGCCTGGAGCGTTACTTCACGGAATACCTCGAAGCCCAGGGGCGGGCGGTAGCCAGCATCCGCAACCCGACGCTGTACAAACGCCTGCGTGACCAGGCCTTGGATGAGCTGATCGACAAGGAGCTGTTGTGGCAGGAAGCCCAGCGCCAGGGCATCGCCATCAGTGACGCACAGGTAGCTGCCCATGTCGGCGAAGTGGAGGCTGCATTCGGCAGCCCGACAGTGTTCGAGCGGCGGCTGGCGGAGGCGGGTTTCAATAGGGCAGAGTACGCTCAGTACACCCGTCACGAGATGGCAGCCCAGCAGCTGTATGCCCAACTGAGTGCGGTCGACGCGCCCAGCGAGGCACAAGTAGAGGCCTTCTACGAGGCCAATCGGCAAACCCTGCAAGGAGCGCAGAACCAAAGTGATAATCCTTCTGTCATACGAGAACAGGGCCTGCGCTTGGCCAGGGCCACGCTCATCGGGCAATTGCAGGCGCAGGCTCGGCAAACCGTGCGCCAACGTTTGCGCGAATCCGCTAAAGTGGAAATCGCCGACTGAGGCCCGCAATGGTGTTCCCCCAAAGCTGGGGGATAACGACTTGGCAAAGTGCTATCAGGTCCCCCGGATGTGGGGAACTGGGCGAGCCTGGCTGCGCGCAGCAGGCTGGGCGCCCTCGGGCAGCCTTGCCAGATCAACGACTTACAGTGGTGCAGCATGACTATTCACGCCTGGCACGAAGCCTGCTCAAGCCTTATCGAGGCCGCACTTCGCAGACCGGGTAACCGGGCAGTATTGGGGAGTCGACCTTGGTGAACAGAGTATTGGTAGTCGATGACGAACAGACCCTCGCGCAGAACCTGCAAGCGTATTTGCAGGCGCAAGGCCTGGATGTTCATGTTGCCCACGACGGTGCCAGTGGTATCGAGCAGGCTGAAAGCCTGGCACCGCAAGTGATCGTGCTGGATTACCGCTTGCCCGACATGGAGGGGTTTCAGGTTCTGGAGACCGTGCGCAAGAACAGGCAGTGCCATTTCGTGCTGATCACCGCCCACCCGACCGCCGAGGTCCGTGAGCGCGCCGCCGAACTTGGTGTGACCCATGTCCTGTTCAAGCCGTTCCCGTTGGCGGAACTGGCCCGCGCGATCTTCGACCTGATGGGCATCGAGCGCCGGCGCAGGGCCACGGACAACCCGGCAGAAGGGTTCGTCGAACGACGCCAGACCAGGAACGAATCGTTCCCCCTGCAGTTGTACGATGGTAGCTGGGTACTGGCCGACCGCCGCCGCAATGGCGCAAAGCCCCCAGGTGCTGACGACGAACAACTGCTCACAGGGGAATAGCGGCGCCCGCTACCCTGGCTGAGCCAGCCTGCGACGCGCCCCCTGAGCGGAGTCGCAGGCCATGTCCGAAGCAGTCGATACAGCCGCCACACCCCTGCAGCCAGCACAGCCACTGTGTGCCTACCCGCGTGAACTGCTGGCCCAGGCCCGTCTGCAAGCCGGTGACGAACGCCTGCTCAACTGCCTGGAACGCCTGGTCAACGACACCCCAGGCACCTTCACCCACCGCCTGGGCATCACCCTGCATTACCCGGTGCTGCACAGCCAAGCCCTGCTGGCCAGCAGCCCACGCTTCGACAAGGTCAGCCTGGCCCAGTGCCTGAAACGCGAATTCGTGCTGATCGAGCGCGAAGGCGAACTGCTGGGCGTGTTCGCCGACCCCTTCGACTCTTCGCGCCTGGCCTGGATCGACGATGTGCTGCAAGGCGCGCCACTGTACCTGGCCCACGCCGCCGAGCTGGCGACGTTTCTGGCCCGCCACGAAGAAAGCTTCCATGCCGTCGATGCCCTTGACCACGACAGCGAAGCCAGCAGCGAAAGCGACCCGCTGCAACGCCTGTCGCTGACCAGCATCAGCGAAGACCAGAGCCGGGTGGTGAAACTGGTCAACTCGACCCTCTACGACGCCCTCAAGCTGCACGCCAGCGACATCCACCTGGGCATGACCGGCCAGGGCCTGACCATCAAGTATCGCATCGATGGTGTGCTCAACGGTGCCGGCAAGGCCAGCGGCAGCGCTTTCGCCGACCAGGTGATCTCGCGCATCAAGGTCATGGCCGAGCTCGACATCGGTGAGAAGCGCGTGCCCCAGGACGGCCGGTTCAAGGTTGCCGTGGGCGAACGGCAGATCGACTTCCGCGTCTCGATCATGCCCAGCATTTTTGGTGAAGACGCCGTGCTGCGGGTGCTCGACAAACAGGACCTGTCCGACAAGGTCAGCGGTGTGCAGCTGCAGGCCCTGGGGTTTGCCGACGACACCCTGCGCGCCCTGCGCCGGCTGGCCGCCGAGCCCTACGGCATGATCCTGGTCACCGGCCCCACCGGTAGCGGCAAGACCACCACCCTGTACGCCATGATCAGCGAGATCAACCATGGCGTGGACAAGATCATCACCATCGAAGACCCGGTCGAATATCAACTGCCCGGTGTGTTGCAGATACCGGTCAACGAAAAGAAGGGCCTGACCTTTGCCCGCGGCCTGCGTTCGATCCTGCGCCACGACCCGGACAAGATCCTGGTTGGCGAGATCCGCGACCCCGACACCGCACAGATCGCCGTGCAGTCGGCCCTGACCGGGCACCTGGTGTTCACCACCATTCACGCCAACAACGTCTTCGATGTGATCGGCCGCTTCAGCCAGATGCAGGTCGACCCCTACAGCTTCGTCTCGGCGCTCAACGCCATCCTGGCCCAGCGCCTGATTCGCCTGGCCTGCCCGCACTGCGCCACAGCCTGCGAGGCGGACGATGAAACCCTGCAGGCCTCAGGCCTGACCCGCGCCGCCGTGGCCGGCTGGACGTTTGTCCGCGTCCAGGGTTGCGGGCAGTGCCGCGGCAGTGGCTTTCGCGGCCGCAGTGCCATTGCCGAGCTGCTGCACCTGGACGACGACCTGCGGCAGATGATCGTCGAACGCCGCCCCCTGTCGCAGATCAAGACACTCGCCTGCCAGCGCGGCCTGCGCTTGCTGCGCGCCTCGGCCCTGGACCTGGTCCGTGAAGGCCGCACCACCCTTGAGGAGATCAACCGTGTCACATTTATCGCGTGATCGTGGTGCTCATAGATACTGTGCCGTGCTCGGCGCCGAGGGTGTAGGCCTGGGCCGCTGGCACGCCAACCAACAGCAGTGGCTAGGCAGCCGCGAGTTCAGCTGCGAGGCGGCCCAACCGGCCTGTGAGGCCGCCGTCGAGGCGCTGGCCGCGCTGCTTGCCGAGCACGCCGTGCGCGGTGCCCAGTTGCGGGTATTGCTGTCGGCCCGTTACAGCCGCTTCTGCCTGGTGCCCTGGAGCGATGCCATCGGCCACCCGCGCGAACTCGATGCCTATGCGCGGGCCTGCTTTGAAAACCTCTACGGGCAGTCGCTGGGCGACTGGCGCATCGTCCTCTCGCCAGAGCCAGCAGGCGCCGCACGTATTGCCACGGCGCTGCCGGAGGCCTTGCTGCAACGGCTGCAGGCACTGGGGCGGGAAAGCCGGCTGCAGCTGCGTTCGGTGCAGCCGTACCTGATGGCCGCCTACAACCGTTGCTCGGCGCAGCTGGGGCAGGGCGACTTCCTGTTCGTCCTCGCCGAGCCACGCCGCAGCGTGCTGCTGCTGGCCGCCGGGGGGGCCTGGCAGCAGGTGCTGGCGCAAGGCTGTGCCGACAACGACCAGGCCCTGCAGGCGCTGATCGAACGCACCTGCGAGTTGTACGGGGAGCATCTGCCACGGGTGTACCTGCATGCGCCCGGCCGGGGCGACGTGCCGCAATTGGCGGCGGTGCAGCTGTGCCAACCGGCCAGCGAAGCCGACCCGTTGTGCGCCATGTGGCGGGCGGTGGCCTGACATGCGCCGCCTCGACCTGGAATTCCAGCCCCGGCGCAGCGGCGCCTTGGCCTGGTCGCTACTGGCCCTGGGTTGCGCCGTGGTGGCCGCCCTGGTGGTGCTGCAACAACGCTTGCAGGTCGAGCAGGTCGACCTGGAAAGCCGCCTGCACAGCCTGGAACTGCAACTGGGCCGGCGCCCGGCCACTGCGGCCCCGCAAAGCAGTGCTGCCAGCCGCGAACAGGCCGAGCGCCTGGCGCAGATGCGCAGTGTCTCGCAGCAGCTGCAACGGCCTTGGCAGCAGCTGTTCGCCATGCTCGAAGCGCAGCCGCAGGACGACGTCGCGCTGCTTGGCCTGACCCCGGATGCACGCAAGGGCCAGGTACGCATCGCCGCCGAGGCGCGCAACCTGGAGGCGATGCTGCAGTACCACCAGCGCCTGGAGGCCAGCGCCGAGCTCAGCGATGTTTCCTTGCTCAACCACGAGGTGATGGTGGGCCAGCCGGAGCACCCGGTGCGTTTCACCCTTACCGCTACCTGGGAGACCGGCCATGCGCGTCCCTGACCCGCTGAGCAGCCTGATCATGCAGGAACGCCTGCGCCGCATCGGCCCGGTGGGCCTTGCCGCTGTCGCCGTTGGCCTGCTGGCCGTCGGCGTGGCATTGGCCGCTGTGTTGCCGCACTGGCAAACCGTGCGCGAACTGCGCGCCAGCGAGGCGGACGCCAGCGTGCAAGTGGGGCGGGTGCAGCGGGGCGAGCTGAAGATCGCGGTCAAACCCGAGCAGCAGGCCCTCGACACGCTGCGCCAGCAACTGCCTGGGCAGCCGCAGGCCAGCGAGCTGATCGAGCGCCTGTATCACCTGGCCAGTGCCGAGCACATCAGCCTGGCACGCGGCGAATATGCCTTGGGCATCGACCCGAAAACCCAGTTGGCGCGCTACCAGATCGTGCTGCCGGTGCGCGGCAGCTATCCGCAGATCCGCGGCTTCCTCAAGGGCCTGCTGGGCCAGCTGCCAACCTTGGTGCTGGAAGACCTCGAGCTGCAACGCAAACGCATCGGCGACAGCGAGCTCAACGCCCGCCTGCGCATGACCCTCTACTTGTCGAGGTCGTGATGAAGACTCAACGTGCGGTGATCTGGGCCGGGTTTCTAGGGCTTTCTGCCGCGTTGGCGTGGGCGCCGGAGCATTGGTTCGGCCAAGAGGACAGTGTGGGGCTGTTCGCGGGCAAGCCCGCTGCTACAGGTTCTGTGAGTACCCCTGACCGTGTGGAAGCGGACACATCGGGGCGCGGAGCTGCCGCGAAGGGGCCGGAACGGGTTTCTACCGATCTGTTCCCGAGCCAGCGCTGGAGCAAACCGCAGACCCTGGCCACCGTCACCGAACAACCGGTCATTGCCACCCCTGTGGTGGTTGCCGCACCCACCGCCCCGGCGCTGCCTTTCCAGTTCGTCGGCCGCCTGGGCGATCGCGACGACCTGCAGGTGTTTCTGCAGAGCGGCGAAAAACTGTACGTCGTGCGCCAGGGCGACGTCATCGAAGACACCTACCGCCTCGATCGGGTCTCGGCCAATGAGCTGGACCTGGTCTACCTGCCTTTGCACCAGTCGCAGACCTTGTCTGTCGGGAGCGCACCATGAAGTCGTCAAAGCTGTGCAAGCCTGCTCCGTTCCTGCTTCTGGCGCTGTGCGTGGCCATCGCAGGCTGTGGCTCCAGTGCGGTACGTGAAGACAGCGCAGAACTGATGAAGGAGGGGCAGTACGAAGCCGGGATCGCGCGTCTGGAAGAGGCCCTGCGTGAAGACCCGCGCGACACCGAGCTGAACATCGCCCTGGCCCATGGCCGCCAGGCGGCGGTCGAGGCGCTGCTGAGCCAGGCCGACAGCGACCGCATCCGCCACGATTTCGCCGGTGCGCGCATGGGCTATGGCCGGGTGCTGAGCATCGAACCGAACAACCGCCGCGCCCAGGAAGGCATCCGCCAGCTGGAGCTGATCCGCACCCTCGACGAACGTGTCGCCCTTGGCCAGGCGGCCCTGCGCCAGGGCGACCTGTTCGGCGCCGAGCGCTACATGCGCGAAGTGCTGCGCCTGGACCCGCAGAACCAGAAGGGCATGACCCTGCGCAGTGACATCGAGAACGTCCAGGCGCGCACCGCGCAGCCGTTCCCGCAGCTGCGCAGCAAGCTGGAACGCCCGGTGACCCTGGAGTTTCGCGACGCCAACCTGAAGACCATCTTCGAAGTGCTGTCCCAGGTCGCCGGCATCAACTTCATCTTCGACAAGGACCTGCGCCCGGACATGAAGGCCACCATCTTCGTTCGCGACGTGCGCATCGAGGACGCCGTGGCTCTGCTGCTGGAGCAGAACCAGCTACGCCAGAAGATCGTCAACGACAACACCCTGATGATCTACCCCGACTCGCCGCAAAAGACCAAGGACTATCAGGAACTGGTCATGCGCACGTTCTACCTGACCAGCATCGACGCCAACACGGCGCTGAACATGGTCAAGACCATGCTCAAGACCCGTGACGTGTTCGTCGACGAGCGCCTCAACACCCTGACCATGCGCGACAGCCCCGATGCCGTGCGCATGGCCGAAAAGCTGCTGCAGTCCCAGGACCAGTCCAACCCCGAGGTGGTGCTGGAAGTGGAGGTGATGGAGGTGGCCACTTCGCGCATCCTCGACCTCGGCCTGCAATGGCCCAACACCTTCGGCGTGCTGACCTCCGACGGCAAGTCGGTCAGCGTGCTCGACCAACTGCGCGGCATCGACTCCAGCCGCATCAGCATCTCGCCGGCGCCGCAGGCCAAGATCAATGCCCAGGACAAAGACATCAACACCCTGGCAAGCCCGGTGATTCGCGTCAGCAACCGCGAGCAGGCGCGTATCCACATTGGCCAGCGGGTGCCGATCATCAGCGCCACCTCGGTGCCTTCGACCCAGGGCCCGGTGATTACCGAGAGTGTCACCTACCTGGATGTGGGCTTGAAGCTCGAAGTGCAGCCGACCGTGCACTTGAACAACGAAGTGGCGATCAAGATCGCACTCGAAGTGAGCAACGCCACCCCGCTGGAAGCCACGCGCCAGGGCACCATCCCGGTCCAGGTCGATACCCGCAACGCCCAGACCAGCCTGCGCCTGCACGACGGCGAAACCCAGGTGCTGGCCGGGCTGGTGCGCAACGACCACAACGCCAGCGGCAACAAGATCCCGGGCCTTGGCGACATTCCCGGCCTGGGCCGGTTGTTCGGCAGCAACAAGGACGACATGAGCAAGTCTGAACTGGTGCTGGCGATCACCCCGCGCATCGTGCGCAACCTGCCGTACCAGAGCCCGTCTGACATGGAGTTCGCCACCGGCACCGAGTCGAGCCTGCAAGTGCGGCAAATGGCGCCACTGCCACCGATGGAGGTGCCGGGCACTGCGCCGTCCAGTGACAAGCCGGTGGTCGAAAGCCAGATGGCCGTAGTGCCCGCCAACGGGAGCCCACGGCCATGAAACGCCGCGTGCAAGGCTTCAGCCTGATCGAGGTGGTGCTGACCCTGGCACTGCTCGGGCTGCTTGCCAGCATGGCCGCGCCGCTGACCGAAACCGTGGTGCGCCGTGGCAAGGAGCAACAGCTGCGCGAGGCGCTGTACCAGATCCGCGATGCCATCGACGCCTACAAGCGTGCCTTCGACGCCGGTTACATCGAAAAGCGCCTGGATGCCAGCGGTTACCCGCCAAACCTGCAGGTGCTGGTCGAAGGCGTGCGCGATGTGCGCAGTGCCAAAGGGGCCAAGTTCTACTTCCTGCGGCGCATCCCCCACGACCCGCTGCTGGCGGCCAAGGATGACGACGAGGGGGCCTGGGGCCTGCGTGCCTACGACAGCAGCCCCGACAGCCCGCGTGAAGGCGAAGACGTCTTCGACGTGTACTCCAAGGCCCGTGGCAAAGGCCTCAACAACATCCCCTACGGGCAATGGTGACGGCCATGAAACGCAGCCAAGGCTTCACCCTGATCGAACTGCTGGTGGTGATGGCGATCATCGCCACGCTGATGACCATCGCCATGCCGCGTTACTTCAACAGCCTGGAGAGCTCCCGCGAGGCCACGCTGCGCCAGAGCCTGGCGGTGCTGCGCGAGTCGCTGGACCACTTCTACGGCGACACCGGGCACTACCCCGATTCGCTGGAGCAACTGGTGGAGCTGCGCTACCTGCGCAACACCCCGGTCGACCCGATCACCGAACGCAGCGATGCCTGGCAACTGCTGCCGCCGCCAGAAGGCGTGGCCGGCGGTGTGGCCGATATCAAGAGCGGTGCTACAGGGAGGGCGCGTGATGGCAGCCTCTATGCCGAATGGTAAGGCCTGTGCCGGCTTCACCTACCTGGGTGTGCTGCTGTTGATTGCGGTCAGCAGCGTGGCCTTGGCCGCCACCGGGACAGTCTGGTCGAGCGTTGCCCGGCGCGATCACGAGCGCCAGTTGCTGTGGGTGGGCAGCCAGTATGCCCAGGCCCTGCGCAGCTACTACCGCGCCTCGCCGGGTTTGGCCCAGTACCCGCAGGAGCTGGCCGACCTGCTGCAGGACAACCGTTTTCCCGAGGCCAAGCGGCATATCCGCAGGCTCTACCCGGACCCGATCACCAACAGCGACGACTGGGGCCTGCTGCGCTCGATCGATGGCCGCATCACCGGCGTGCACAGCCGCTCGGATGCCACGCCGTTCAAGCACAGTGGTTTTGCCGCCGAGTGGTCGGGCTTCGAAGGGCTGGAACACTACAGCGACTGGCAGTTTGTCGCCGAGCAGGCGTTCGCCGACAGCCCCAACGGTGCCCAGCCCCAGGCCGGCGCGGGAGACACGCCATGAAACGCCTGGCTGCGCTGTGCCTGAGCCTGCTGCTGGCGGCATCGCCCTGCAGCCTGCTGAAGGCGGCTGAGGAGGACGAGATGATGGGCTTCATCGTCGACAACACCATCTCGCACATCGGCCACGACTTTTACTACTACTTCGCCGACCGCCTGCGTGCCACCAGCCGCCTGGATTTCAACCTGGTGGTGCGCGAACGCCCGGATGCCCGCTGGGGCAGCCTGGTTACCGTGGAGTTCGAGCGCGAAGTGCTGTACCGGCGCTTCCTGCCACCCAACACCACGGAACTGAAAGACGAGGCTGTCGCGGCCGCCGACCTGGTCAAGCAGCAGATCATTCAACGCAAGCTGCAACGCTTGCTGCAGGACACCACCGATCTGGAGAGGGACGAGCTATGAAAACCCGCATTCCCCATTGCATCGCCGCCTGCCTGTTGGCCAGCGCCTGTGCCGCCCAGGCCACGGAGCTGGTGTACACCCCGGTCAACCCGGCCTTCGGTGGCAACCCGCTCAACGGCACCTGGCTGCTGAACAACGCCCAGGCACAGAACGACTACGACGACCCCGACCTCAAGGACCGTGCTTCCGCCTTTTCGGGCACCACGGCCCTGGAGCGCTTCAGCAACCAGTTGGAGTCGCGAATGCTCTCGCAGTTGCTGGACAACATCAGTAATGGCAGCACGGGCAGCATGGCTACCGATGCCTTCCTGATCGATGTGATCGACGACTCGGGTGCCTTGAGCATCAAAGTCACCGACCGCGTCACCGGAGAAATCTCGATCATTGAGGTCAGCGGCCTGAACCCCTGAGAGGGAAGGGCTTTGAGTTGGGGAGAGAACACCATGAAACGTCTGTTGAGCACATTGCTGATCCTCGCCGCCCTGCACAGCCTGCAAGGCTGCAGCCTGCGCGACCCCATGTCGGCCGAACAGGACTCGGAAACCCCGACCCTGACCCCTCGGGCCTCGACCTACTACGACCTGATCAACATGCCACGCCCCAAAGGCCGGCTGATGGCGGTGGTGTATGGCTTCCGTGACCAGACTGGGCAGTACAAGCCGACCCCGGCCAGTTCGTTCTCGACCAGCGTCACCCAGGGCGCGGCCAGCATGTTGATGGATGCCCTGAGTGCCAGTGGCTGGTTCGTGGTGCTGGAGCGTGAAGGCCTGCAGAACCTGCTGACCGAGCGCAAGATCATCCGCGCCTCGCAGAAGAAGCCGGATGTGGCGGAGAACATCATGGGTGAGCTGCCACCGCTGCAGGCGGCCAACCTGATGCTTGAAGGCGGCATCATCGCCTACGACACCAACGTGCGCAGTGGCGGGGAAGGGGCGCGTTACCTGGGCATCGACATCTCCCGCGAATACCGGGTCGACCAGGTGACCGTGAACCTGCGCGCGGTGGACGTACGCACCGGGCAGGTGCTGGCCAACGTGATGACCAGCAAGACCATCTATTCGGTGGGGCGCAGTGCGGGGGTGTTCAAGTTCATCGAGTTCAAGAAGTTGCTGGAGGCCGAGGTGGGGTACACCACCAATGAACCCGCGCAGCTTTGTGTGTTGTCGGCGATCGAGGCGGCGGTGGGGCATTTGCTGGCGCAGGGGATCGAGCGGCGGTTGTGGCAGGTGCAGGGGGATGCCGACAAGGGGGCGGTGGAGAAGTACCTGAGTCAGTCTCAGTCTCAGTTGCAGTGACCGGGGCCGTGATTCTGATTTTTGCTTCGTCGGTGGATTTTCAGCGCTTTGGATATCGAACGCTGAAGCTCCCCTGCAATGCCCCTGAAGGCCCAAACGCAAGGCGGGCCTCATCAGGAAAAACAGCAAGCGGGTGCTCGCTCAGAAGGTGTATTCCAGCGAGCCAAGGATCGCACTCTGCAGGCGTCGCTCGACAATCGGGCTGTCAGCCGCCTCCTTGGACAAATACTGCACGTCCAGCAGCGTCGAGAATGTGGTGTGCTCGCTGATTGGCATGGTCCACGCCAGGTACAGCCCGGTACTGACCAATCCGCCCTTGGCGTCATAGGCCTGGAAGCGGCTCTGCAATGCTTGGCCGGCGGTGACGCCATACCAGATCTGCATATAGTTCTTGTCGCCAAACAGACTGGTCAGGCCAAGGTCGAGCGAACCATGTGGGCCTTCATACACGTTGGTACCTACGCTCAGTTCCAGGGAGGTGAACGCCTTGCCAGCGTCGTTGTGATCGTCTTCCTCCAATGCGTGTTCCAACGTCGCGCCGAGGACAACGGGGCCTACGTCATAGCTGCCGCTGATGCCGAACTGAGCCCGGGACTTGATATCGCCCATGCCTTTAAGCCTGTTCGAACCCGCATGACTGCTGCTTTTCTTGTCTTTTACAGGGATGTCCGTAGGGGTGACGTTAATGTCGTCGGGGCTGTGAAGTGCTCGAATAAAAGTTCGAGGCGCCATTTTTAATGCAGTTTTGCATTATTTTGATGGGCTATCTTGATAAGCATCATTCAATAATATTGGGTGTTCATGAGTGCTCTTGTTCGCCACGCGCGGTAGGGGCTGAAGCAGCGTCAGTTTCGGGCCAGTTATTCCTGAGGTATCGGCGCGCGCCCCCCTGGCGCCCGCCTCAATATCGCGTCGTACAAACAAGGCAGTCGCGCGCAAATGCCACAGACCTCATTGGCCCGAAACAGATGTGGGAGCGGGCTTGCCCCGCGAAGCGCCGCGCGGGCGGCGCTCGATCTCGAGAGCGCTGAAGATCTCCCGCAATACCCCTGAAGGCCCCAACCCCAACCTCCCGACAGCAGCCTGATGACGCCAGCCCATTTCTCCCGCACACTGCGGAAAAATTCCCAAGCCCGTTCCCCTCTACCGTGCGGGGCGCAGCCGGAGTAGAAAATGGCGCGACAACAAATAACAAACGCCCAAGACCCACTACACGAATCCCGCCAGGCCCGGCTCAAGCTGGCCAGCGAAGGCGAGCTGCCGCTGGGCGTGCTGCGCGACGAAATCGACGCGTCCTGGCGCCGCAGCCTCGGCCATGGCCTGGACTGCCTGCAAGGCGAACAGGTTGGCCTGGGCCTTGAACAAGGCCACGACCTGCGCATGCTGCTGGAGCGCAACCGCCTGCTGGTCGATGCCGTCACCCCCGAACTGGACTACCTGGTCTCGCGCCAGGGCAAAGCGGGCATCATCATCCTCGGCGATGCCCAGGCCAATGTGCTGGCCATCGAAGGCCAGACCCACGTGCTCACCCGCGAAGGCCTGCGCGACCTGCACCCCGGCAGTTGCTGGAGCGAGTCCTTGCGCGGCACCAACGCCATCGGCACGGCCGTGGTGGAAGGGCGGCCGACCCTGATCAACTGTGGCGAACACTACCTCGATCGCCTCAGCCCGTTTTCCTGTACTTCGGTACCGCTGCGCGACCCGCGTGGCGAGGTGATCGGTGTGCTCGACATCACCCGCGAAGGGGTGATGGCGCAACCCCAGGACAGCCTGTCTACGCTGATGCTGGCTGCAGGCAATATCGAAAGCCGGCTGTTCGGCCTGTGCCACCCAGAGCAACTGGTACTGGCCTTCCACAGCCGTGCGCAGTACCTCAACAGTGCCTGGCACGGCCTCTTGGCGCTGAGCATGGACGGCGAAGTATTGGCAGCCAACGACAGTGCCTGCCAACTGCTGCAGGTGCCGCGCCAGCAACTGCTCGGCCGGCGTAGCAGCGAGCTGCTGGGTGAACGTTCACCCGCCTTCATCGCCCGGCTGTGGCAGGGCGCTGTAAGCAGTGTGCAGACGGCCAAGGGCGAATTCTTCTTCCGTGCTTTGCAACTGCCGCGCCATGGCCAACTGAGCGGCAGTGTGGCGGTGAGCAAACCGGTGCCGGCCACCCAGTCGCCTGCGCTGGAGGCTCTGGCCGGCGGCGACCCGCGTCTGGCGCGCAACCTGCGCATGGCCCGGCAAGGGCTGGGCAATGGCCTGCCGGTGCTGCTGCTGGGCGAGACCGGCACCGGCAAGGAAGTCGTCGCCCGCGCGCTGCATCAGGCCAGCCCACGGGCTGAAAAGCCATTTGTAGCGGTCAACTGCGCGGCCATTCCCGAAGGGCTGATCGAGTCTGAACTGTTCGGTTACCGCGAAGGGGCATTCACAGGTTCGCGCCGTGGCGGGATGGTCGGACGGCTGATGCAAGCCCATGGCGGCACGCTGTTCCTCGACGAGATCGGCGACATGCCGCTGGCCCTGCAGGCCAGGTTGTTGCGGGTCTTGCAGGAGCGCCGGGTGGCGCCGCTGGGCGCAGGCGACGAGCAGGACATCGATGTGGCACTGATCTGCGCCACCCACCGCGACCTCAAGCGTCTGGTGCTCGAACAGCATTTTCGCGAAGACCTCTACTACCGGGTCAACGGCGTATCGATGCGCTTGCCGGCCCTGCGCGAGCGTGATGACCTGGGCGGGATCATCCAGGGCCTGCTGGACAAGTTCGGCGCCAAAGGGGTGACCCTCGACCCGGCACTTGCCGCCTTGCTCGAAGGTTTCGACTGGCCGGGCAACATCCGCCAATTGGAGATGGTCTTGCGCACCGCGCTGGCCATGCGAGAGGACGGCGAGCAGGTGCTGACCCTCGATCACCTCACCGATTGCCTGCTGGATGAACTGGCCACGGGCACAACGCCGTCCGGCAGCCTCAAGGACAACGAACTGGACCTGATCCGCACTGCCCTGGGCCGCCACCAGGGCAATGTCTCGGCCGCCGCCGAGGCCCTGGGTATCAGCCGCGCGACGCTGTACCGCAAGCTCAAGCAGCTGCGTAGCTGACATGGGCGGCCTGTTCGCAAGGCTGGTAGAGACCAGCGACCCTGTACTCATGCGCCAGGCTCTGGCCTGGCTGTATGGTTTCGTGCGCCCCCATCGGCGCGCCATCGGCGTGTTGTTGGGCCTGTCCCTGGGCGCCTCGCTGCTGGCCCTGGCGCAACCCTGGCTGGTCAAGACCCTGATCGACGAAGGCCTGCTGGCCAAGGACTACCAGACGCTCTGGCACATGGCGGCGATCATGATCGGGGCGGGCCTGCTCGGCACCGTGCTGGCCGGGGTCAACCGCTACCTGCATACACGCTTGTCCGGGCGCATTCTGTTTGCCCTGCGCGACGACCTGTACCGCCACCTGCAGCAGTTGTCGCCGACCTTCTATGGGCGGCGGCGCCTCGGCGACATCCTCTCGCGGCTGGACGGCGACGTTGCCGAAATCCAGCGCTTTGCCGTCGACTCGCTGTTTTCGGCGGTGTCGGCCGTGATCGGCCTGGTCGGCGCAGTGGCCCTGATGCTGATGCTGTCCTGGCAGTTGTCGCTGCTGCTGGCACTGCTGATCCCGATCGAAGTGCTGTGGCTGCGCTGGATGCGGCGCAAGGTCGAGCGCGAGGTACGCAGCCTGCGCGAGCGCTCGGCGGACGTGTCGTCGTTCCTGGTCGAGACGCTGCCCGCCATGAAGTTCATCCAGGCGGCCGGCCAGCAGGGGCGGGAAGCCGGGCGCCTCGACCAGTTGGGCCAGGGCTACATGAGCCAGTTGCTCAAGGTCCAGGTGACCGAGTTCTTTACCCAGGCTATACCCGGCACGCTGACCTCGTGGTGCCGCGCCTGCGCCTTTCTGGTGGGCGGCTGGTGGGTGATCCAGGGCACCTGGCAGCTGGGCGCGCTGATCGCGTTTTCCACCTACATGGGCATGGCGGTGGGGCCGGTGCAAAGCCTGTTGGGCTTGTATGTGGCGGTGCAGCGCATGGCCGTGAGCCTGGGGCGGGTGATGGAACTCAAGCAGGAAGCCTTGGCCGTGCGCCAGGCGGATACGCCACGGCCGATACCCGACGGGCCAGGCGAGTTGCGCCTGGAAGCCTTGCACTTTGCCCATGACGGGCGCCAGGGCGCGGTGCTGAACAACCTGAATGTGTGCGTGCCGGGTGGCCTGAAGGTTGCCATCAGCGGCGCTTCGGGGGTTGGCAAGTCGACCCTGATCGACCTGCTGCAACGCTTCTACGACCCCGATGCCGGGCGCATCCTGCTGGACGGTACCGACCTGCGCGAGCTGGACCTGGCGGCGCTGCGTCGGCGCATCGCCGTGGTCAGCCAGGACATCGTGCTGTTCCGTGGCACCTTGGCGCAGAACCTCGCCTACGGGGTGCCCCAGGCCAGCCGCGCGGAGCTTGAACGGGTAGTGCGCCTGGCACGCCTGGACAGCCTGGTCGAAAGCCTGCCGTTGGGGCTGGACGGCTTGCTGGGCGAGCGCGGCCAGCAGTTGTCCGGCGGCCAGAAACAACGTATCGCCATTGCCCGCGCGGTGTTGCAGGCCCCGGCGATACTGGTGCTGGACGAGGCCACCTCGGCGGTGGACGAAGCGACTGAGCGGGAAGTGATCGCGGCCATCGACCAGTTGTTCGCTGGGAGCACCCGCATCCTGATCAGCCACCGTGCCTCGACCCTGGCCGATGCCGACCTGCACTTGCAGTTGCGTGACGGGCAGTTGCAGGTCTTGCCCCAGGAGGCCATCAGGCATGGGCACTGAGCTGCGGGTCGGGGTTATCGACAGTGGCTGCTCGTCGGCCCAGGCCGTGCAAGTGGTGGGCGCGCGGCGGTTCTGGCTGGAGCAAGGCCAGCTGCGCGAAGGTGAAACGCTGCCTGACCAGCTGGGGCACGGCAGCGCTGTCGTCGCGGGCTTGCTGCGTGAATCAGGCCCCGTTCCGCTGCTGGTGGCTCAGGTGTTCAACGCGCAGGCGAGCACCAGTGCGTTGCAGGTGGCGGCTGCGGTGTTATGGCTGGTGGAAGAGGGCGCGACACTGATCAACCTCAGCCTTGGCCTGCATCAGGACCGGCCGGTGCTGCATCAGGCCTGTGCCGAGGCCCAGGCCGCCGGCGTGCTGCTGTGCGCCTCCAGCCCGGCACAGGGCGGCGCGGTCTACCCGGCGAGCTACCCAGGCGTGATCCGCATGACCGGCGATGCCCGCTGTGCAGCGGGGCAGTGGTCGTGGCTCGGCAGCACCCAGGCCGACTTCGGTGGCGCTGTGGGCGCAGGCGGCCTGGCCGGTGCAAGCCTGGGCTGTGCGGCCTTGACCGGTCGGGTGGCGGCGTTGCTGCGGGAACGGCCGGGCCTGCAACGCCAGCAGGTGTTCGACTGGTTGCGCGCCCATGCCGCGTTCAATGGCCCTGAGCGGCGAGTTGCCGAAGATGTCTGAGCCACGCATCCTGGTGCTGGGCGCCGGCCCTGCAGGGGCGGCCACGGCCATCGGTTTGCGGCGCCTGGGCTACCCGGTCACGGTGGTCTCTGAATGGCGCCGCTTTGCTGCGGTCGAAGGCGTTTCACAACGGGTACTGGAAGGTTTGCGCCACGCAGGCCTTGGCGGCGCGCTGAGGCAGGCAGCGATGCCGGCAAGCCGGCAGGTGCGCTGGAACGGCCAGCACCTGCAGATGAACCAGGAGTTTCTGCTCGACAGGCAACGCTTTGACCGGGCACTGCGTGACGATTTGCTCAGTGCCGGCGTGACCGTGGTCGAGGGCCGGGTGCGTGAGGTGTCGCAACAAGACGGGCACCGTGTGCGCCTTGACGATGGCCAGGTACTGGCGGCGCAGTTTCTGGTCGAAGCCCGCGGCCGCCAGGCACCGCTAGCCGCCGACCGCCTGCGAGGGCCGGAGACGGTCAGCCTCCTCAACACCTGGCAAGGTCGCCCAGGCGTGCCGGCATCGGCGGTGGAAAGCCTGGAGGACGGCTGGGCGTGGATGGCCCGCCTGGAAGATGGCCGCTGCTACTGGCAGGTCACCCTGGACGCCGCAGGGCTGCCGGGCAAGGCGGCTTTGGCTGACTCTTGCGCCAACCGCCGACGGCACAGCGCGCTGGTGGCCGAGCTGTTCGATGAGCAGGCGCTGGCACCGGCGCAGGTACATGCGCGCAGCAGCACGGCGATCCTGGCGGGCGACTGTGCCGCAGAGAGCTGGCTGCGGGTGGGTGATGCGGCGATGGCGGTAGACCCCTTGTCGGGCAACGGCATTTTCCAGTCGCTGTCCTCGGCGCTGCAGGCGCCTGTGGTCATCAACACCCTGTTGCGCCGGCCCGAGCGGGCGGCGTTGGCGCTGCAGTTTCATCGGCAGCGGGTCGAGCAACTGTTCCTGCGCTTTGCCCGCATCGGTCGGGATTTCTATGCCCAGGAGCAAGGCCGGGCCGGGCAACCGTTCTGGGACGGTCGCCAGGGGTGGCCGGATGCACAACCGCTGCACACGGCCGCGGACTGGCAGGCGGTACGGGTGGCGCGGCGACCGGTACTGCGTGACGGGCTGGTGGACGAAGCCGAGGTGGTGGTGACGGCGGACCAGCCGCTTGGGGTCTGGCATTTGCAGGGCGTGGAACTGGCGCCGCTGGTACGCAGGTTGCAGGCTGGCCAGGCGCTAAATGCTGTGCTTGCGGGGCAGCCGCAGGAGCAGCAGATGTGGGTGCGGCGTTGGCTCGTTGAACAGGGCTATGGTTGAGAACCCGGGGGCGTTTCACGCCCCCACAATTGTTGTTTTTGCGCGGCCTGTGCCGGCCGCTTCGCGGGTGAACCCGCTGCCACAGGTACCCCACAGCTTTCGCGTTCAGTGGTGTACCTGTGCAAGGGCCGGTAGCGGCTGAAGGTCAGAGCTTGATCAACACCGACTTGAGTTCGGTGTAGTGCTCGATGGCCGCCGCACCCATTTCGCGGCCGACGCCGGACATCTTGTAGCCACCGAACGGCAGGGCAGGATCGAGCGCGCTGTGGCAGTTGACCCACACCGACCCGGACTTGATCCGCGGAATCATCCGATGCACCGCCCCCAGGTCGTTCGACCAGATGCTCGCCCCCAGCCCATAGGGGTTGTCGTTGGCCATGCCGATCACCTCGTCGATGTCATCGAACGGCATCGCCACCAGCACCGGCCCGAAGATTTCTTCCTGCACCAGGCGGTGGCGCTGATCGACATCGACGATGACGGTCGGCTTGACGAAGTACCCCGGCCCGAAGCTTTCGCCACCGCAGGCAATGGTTGCGCCCAGCTCGCGGCCGAGCTCGATGTAGCCGGTGACGCGGTCCTGCTGCTTGGCCGAGATCAGCGGGCCCATTTGCACCGCTGGGTCCAACCCGCTGCCGAGCTTCATGCCGTTGGCAATGCCGGCGATGTCGGCCACCACGTTGTCGAAGTGCTTGCGGTGCACGTACAGCCGCGAGCCTGCGCAGCACACCTGGCCCTGGTTGAAGAAGATTGCCGTGGCGGCGCCGGCGGCGGCTTCTTGCAGGTTGGCGTCGGGCATGACGATGGTCGGCGACTTGCCGCCGAGTTCCAGGGTGACGCGGGTCATGTTGTCCATGGCCGCCTTGCCGATCAGCTTGCCGACTTCGGTCGAGCCGGTGAAGGTCAGCTTGTCGACGCCCGGGTGGCGGCTGAGCGCCGCACCGGCATTCAGGCCGGTGCCGGTAATTACGTTGAGCACGCCGGCCGGGTAGCCGGCTTCGTCCACCAGTTCGGCCAGTTTGAGCGCGGTCAGTGGGGTTTCGTCGGCGGGCTTGAGCACCACCGTGCAGCCGGTGGCCAAGGCCGGGCCCAGCTTCCAGCAGGCCAGCAGCAGCGGGAAGTTCCAGGCGACGATGGCGCCCACCACGCCAACCGCCTCGCGGCGGACAAAGCCGTGGAACTGGTCGTTGGGCATCAACGGCATCGAAGCTTCGACGGTGCTACCCTCGATCTTGGTGGCCCAGCCGGCCATGTAGCGCAAGAAATCGATGGCCAACTGCACGTCCATGACCTTGGCCACGGCGGCGCTCTTACCGTTGTTCAGGCACTCAAGCTCAGCCAGTTGTTGCGCATCGCGCTCCATGAGGTCGGCCAGACGCCACAGCATGTTCTGGCGCTCTCGCGGGCGCAGGCGGCTCCACGGCGAATCGTCGAAGGCCTGGCGCGCGGCACGTACGGCGCGGTCGACATCTTCGGCGTCGGCGGCGGGCACTTCACCGAGCACCTCGCCAGTGGCCGGGTTGCGAAACGACAGGGTGCGCCCGCTGGCGGCGTCCTGCCAGTCGGCGCCGATGCGCATCTTCAGCTTGCGTTCGAGGAAGGCGCGGGTGGCGGGCAGGATGGGCAGTTCGGAAAGCATGGGGCAGTGCCTCTTGTCATTGGAATGTGAGAGGCGGTTGCGCAATGGCCGTGCCAAGGTCGCCGATCGGGTCCAAGGGCTTGAGGCGCTTGGGGTTTGCCGCCGTGCAAGGTTGCGATTGCAGGGTTGCGCTGTTGCACATTGAGACGCTGTGAGACGGTGGTGAAACACTGCCTGCACTGGCCTCTTCGCGGGGCAGGGCCCTGTCTCAACATGAAACACACTGTCGCGAAATGGCACGCTCCGACAAGGCTCAGGTTCGCCTTCACGACCGTTGTAAACCTACTAAGAGGCTGAAATTCAACACATTTGAAGCAGGTGGCACAGTTCCTGTATCGCCATAGTCACATGCACATCTGCTGTACCAAAGCGTGCAAAAACGATAAGAACAACAACCGTGGAGGTCTGACCTTGAAGACGACTCGACTCCGGCGGCATGCGGGCAAACTGGCGCTGGTCGCCGCCGCGCTGCTGAGCACCCAGGCCATGGCGGCCGAGCAGGGCCCGAGCCTGTTGCAAACCAAGTGCATGGGTTGCCATATCCCCGAGGGCAACGACAACTACAGCCGCATCAGCCATCAGCGCAAGACGCCCGAAGGCTGGCTGATGAGCATCGCCCGCATGCAGGTCATGCACGGCCTGCAGATCAGCGACGATGATCGGCGCACCCTGGTCAAGTACCTGGCCGACAAGCAGGGCCTGGCGCCCAGTGAAACCGACGGCGTGCGTTACGCCATGGAGCGCCGGCTGAACACGGTCGAGCACTTCGACCAACAGCTCAGTGAAACCTGTGGCCGTTGCCACTCCGGTGCCCGGGTCGCCTTGCAACGCCGCCCGGCCCAGGAATGGGAACACCTGGTCAACTTCCACCTCGGCCAATGGCCGTCCCTCGAATACCAGGCCCAGGCCCGCGATCGCGACTGGCTGGAAATCGCCCTCAAGCAAGTGGTGCCGGACCTGGCCAAGCGCTTCCCGCTCGACAGCCCGGCCTGGGCCCAATGGCAGCAGGCCCGGCCCAAGGCCGATGCGTTGCCAGGGCAGTGGGCGTTCAGCGGCCACATGTTGGCCAAAGGCGATGTACGCGGGGTGATGACTGTCAGCGCGGGGGAGGGCGACACCTTCAAGGTCGAGGTCAACGGCAGCTACGCCGACGGTACGCCGTTCACGGGCAGCGGCTCGGCGATTCTCTACAACGGCTATGAATGGCGCGGCAACGTGAAAGTCGGCGACAGCAACCTGCGCCAGGTATTCGCGGCGCTGGATGGCGAGATGAAAGGCCGCATGTTCGAGGCCGATCACGATGAGCGCGGCCTGGATTTCAGCGCCGTGAAAGCGGGCAAGGCACGCCTGCTGGCAGTGCAGCCGGCGTACATCAAGGTGGGTGCCGAGAGCGAGATCACCCTGGTCGGCAGCGGCCTGTCGGGCAAGCCGGAACTGGGCGCAGGTGTTGAAGTGACCGAAGTACTTGAGGCCACGCCGACCCTGATGCGGGTCAAGGCGCGCGCGGCGGCAGACGCCAAGCCAGGCCAGCGAGAAGTGGTGGTGGGCGCGCTCAAGGGCGTCAACCTGGCGGTGTACGACAAGGTCGACGAGGTCAAGGTGGTGCCGGCGTTCTCCATCGCCCGCATCGGCGAGAACGGCGCTTCGGTACCGAAGGTGCAAGGGCGTTTCGAAGCCGAAGCCTGGGGCAAGGACGCCAGCGGCCAGCCGCTGCGCATCGGTTACCTGCCGGCCAAGTGGAAGGTCGAGCCGTTCAACGAGCGTGCAGTCGAGGACGAGGACGTCAAGTTCGCCGGCCAGATGCAGGCCGACGGGGTCTTCGTGCCCGGCGGCGCAGGGCCTAACCCGGCACGCAAGATGATGACCAACAACGCGGGCAACCTGAAGGTCATTGCCACCCTGGCTGACGGCGGCCAGACCGGCGAGGGCCACATGATCGTCACCGTCCAACGCTGGAACAACCCGCCCTTGCCATAAGGCAGGTGTGAACGCGTTTTCCAACGGATCGATTATCGGAGGTCGCCATGGGCGCACAATTGAACCTGGTCGAACGCAACCTGCACGAAGTGCAGGTCGATGCCGACCGCATGCTGTTTCATATCCCAAGCAGCTCGCTGTTTGCCACTGACGCGGTAACCGGCGGCATCATCGACACCCTGCGCCAGCAAGGCTGCTCTGCCGAAGAGCTGATGCAGCGCCTCGGCCAGCAGTTTGCCGGCGTCGATATCGAAGAGACCCTGCGCGAGCTGATCGCCCTGGAAGTGGTCAGCGACGGCTCGCCACTGACGCCGGAAATCGCCCTCAAGCAGGTCGAGCGTACGGCGTTGAACACGGTGGTGCTCAACGTCAACACCGGCTGCAACCTCAGTTGCACCTACTGCTACAAGGAGGACCTGGACAAACCTTCGGCCGGCAAGAAGATGAGTACCGCCACCGCCGAGGCATCGGTGGAGATGCTGCTCAAGGAATCGCCCGACGAGCAACGCTACAGCGTGGTGTTCTTCGGCGGGGAGCCGTTGTCCAACCGGCCTTTGATCGAGCACATGGTGGCCTACTGCGAGCGGCGTTTTGCCGAGGCTGGCAAGCAGGTGGAGTTCATCATGACCACCAACGCCACCTTGCTGACCGAAGAGATCATCGACTGGCTCAACGCCCATCGCTTCGGCTTGTCGATCAGTATCGACGGGCCCAAGACCGTGCATGACCGCAACCGCATCACCGTGGGCGGGCAGGGCACCTACGACGTGGTGCGGCGCAAGGCCGAGATGCTGCTGTCGCGCTACAACAGCCGCCCGGTGGGGGCGCGGGTGACCCTGACCCGTGGCATCACCGATGTCGAGACCATCTGGCATCACCTGTTCAACGAGTTGGGCTTTGCAGAGGTCGGTTTCGCTCCGGTGACCTCCGGCGACCTGTCGGCGTTCAACCTCACCGGCGACGAGCTGGTGCAGGTGTTCGCCAATATGAAAACCCTGGGCCGACGCTACCTGGAAGCAGCGCTGGAGCACCGCAACATCGGCTTCTCCAACTTGCACCAGCTGATCACCGACATCCACGAAGGCCACAAGAAAGCCCTGCCATGCGGCGCCGGGTTGAAGATGCTGGCGGTAGACCACGAAGGCGAGCTGAACCTGTGCCACCGCTTCACCGGCTCCAGCCTGCCGACCTTTGGCAATGTGCACCAAGGCGTCAAACAAGCGCAGCTCAATGACTTCCTGTCGCAACGCCTGGACCGCAGCAACACGGGGTGCGAAAGCTGCCGTATCCGCAACCTGTGCTCCGGCGGCTGCTACCACGAAAGCTACGCACGCTACGGCGACCCGCAGCACCCCACCTACCACTACTGCGAACTGATGCGCGACTGGGTCGACTTCGGCATCGAAGTCTACAGCCGCATCATGGCCGCCAACCCGGCCTTCATCGACCGCTATATCACCCCGCGGAAGGCGCACTGACATGAAGCACTTGAAGCCCCTGAACAACAAGGCGCGCATCCTCGAACAGGCCGCTGCCGAAGACCGTGTTGAAGAGGTCATGGCGATGAGCGCGGTGGCGGGCTGTACCGCCACCACCGACCCGGGTTGGGAGGTGGACGCCTTCGGTGGCGTGAGCTCGCTGTGCCAGCCCATGGAGGCCGACCTCTATGGCTGTTCCGACCCCTGCTGGTGGCCGGCCCAGGTGCCGGACATGATGAGCACCTACCAGGACTGGAACGCCCAGGCGACCAACTCCCAGGACGACTGGCGCAACCTTGGCACCGTATTCCCGAAAGACAAGTGACCGGCCCAACAAGAATGACAAGGGGAAACCGCATGAAACCTGGACTCTGCGCGCAGCTCGCGCTCACCGTCGCCGCCACGGCCAGCGCCTGGGCGGTACAGGCTGACGACACCGGGCCGGCCTTGAAGGCTGGCCATGAATACCTGATCGTGACCAACTACCCGAACAACCTGCACGTGGTCGATGTGGCCACGGATGCGGTGTACAAGAGCTGCCGCATGCCTGACGCGTTCGGCCCGGGCACCGCGATGATGGCGCCCGACAACCGCACCGCCTATGTGCTCAACAACCATTACGGCGACCTCTACGGCATCGACCTGGACACCTGCAAGACCACCTTCCACGCCAGTTTGTCCAGTGTGCCCGGGGAGGTCGGCAAATCGATGTATTCCTTTGCCATCAGCCCGGACGGTAAAGAGGTGTATGCCACGGTCAACCCGACCCAGCGGCTGAACGATCACTATGTGGTCAAGCCGCCGCGCCTGGAGGTGTTCCGCACCGCCGATGGCCTCGATGCCAAACCTGCGCGTACCTTCCCGATGCCGCGCCAGGTGTACCTGATGCGCGCCGCCGACGATGGCAGCCTGTTCGTGGCCGGCCCGGACATCTACAAGATGGACGTGCAAACCGGCAGGTACGAGGTGGCATTGCCGTTGCGCAACTGGAACCGGCCCGGCTACAGCGCCCCGGACGTGCTGTATTTCTGGCCGCACCAGAGCGCCCGGCACGAGTTCTCGATGCTCTATACCATCGCCAAGTTCAAGGACGACAAGCAGGACCCGGCCACTGCCGAGCTGCTCTATGGTTACCTGAGTGTGGACCTGAAGACCGGCAAGACCCACACCCAGGAGTTTGCCGACCTGACCGAGCTGTACTTCACCGGGTTGCGTTCGCCGAAGGATCCGAACCAGATCTACGGTGTGCTCAACCGCCTGGCGCGGTATGACATCAAGGAACGCAAACTGATCAAGGCAGCTAACCTTGAGCACACCTATTACTGCGTGGCCTTCGACAAGAAGGGCGACAAGCTGTACCTGGGCGGCACCTTCAACGACCTGGCGGTGTTCGACCCGCAGACGCTGGAGAAAGTGAAGAACATCAAGCTGCCGGGTGGGGACATGTCGACCACTACGCCGCAAGTGTTTGTCAGGTAGGGCGGATAAACCCGCTCCCACAGGGCGTGCAGTACCTGTGGGGGCGGTGTTGCCTGCGCAAGGGCCGGCCAATCAACACAAGAACAACAAGAGCGCACCCATGACCCAGCCAAGCTACTCCCAGGGCGACCAGGGCAAGGCCTTGCTTACCCAATGCATCGGCGACGCCTTCGACACCACCGTGGCCCGCTTCCCCGACCGCGAAGCCCTGGTCGTTCACCACCAATCATTGCGCTACACCTGGCGGCAACTGGCCGCAGCCGTCGACCAGCACGCCCGCGCGCTCATGGCCCTGGGCGTGCAACCGGGCGACCGCCTGGGCATCTGGGCCCCCAACTGTGCCCAGTGGTGTATCACCCAGTTCGCCAGCGCCAAGGTCGGGGCAATCCTGGTCAACATCAACCCGGCCTACCGCACAAGCGAACTGGACTACGCCCTGGTCCAGTCGGGTTGCCGTTGGGTGATCTGCGCCGACGCCTTCAAGACTTCCGATTACCACGCCATGCTGCTCGGCCTGGTCCCGGGCCTTGCCCATGGCACGCCGGGCGCACTGGCCTGCGAGCGCTTCCCCGAACTGCGCGGGGTGGTGAGCCTGGCTGCGGCACCGCCGCCGGGCTTTATGGCCTGGGACGCCTTGCAGGCTCGCGCCGATGCCGTCAGCGCCGAGGCCCTTGCGGCGCGCCAGGCGCAACTGCACTGTGACGACCCGATCAACATCCAGTACACCTCCGGCACTACCGGCTTCCCCAAGGGCGCCACGCTGAGCCACAGCAACATCCTCAACAATGGCTACATGGTCGGCGAAAGCCTCGGCCTGACCGAGCATGATCGCTTGGTGGTGCCGGTACCGCTGTACCACTGCTTTGGCATGGTCATGGCCAACCTGGGCTGCATGACCCATGGCAGTACGCTGATCTACCCCAACGATGCGTTCGACCCGTTGGCCACGTTACGCGCGGTCGCCGAAGAGAAGGCCACGGCACTGTACGGCGTACCGACCATGTTCATCGCCGAACTGGATCACCCGCAACGTCACGCGTTCGACCTCTCGAGCCTGCGCACCGGCATCATGGCCGGCGCTACCTGCCCGATCGAAGTCATGCGCCGGGTCATCGACGAGATGCACATGGCCGAGGTGCAGATTGCCTATGGCATGACTGAAACCAGCCCGGTGTCATTGCAGACCGGCGCCAATGATGACCTGGAGCGGCGGGTGAGCAGTGTCGGGCGGACCCAGCCGTGGCTGGAGAACAAGGTCGTCGATGGCGATGGCCACAGCGTGCCGCGCGGTGAGATCGGCGAGCTCTGTACCCGTGGTTACAGCGTGATGCTGGGCTACTGGAACAACCCCAAGGCCACGGCCGAAAGCATCGATGCCGAAGGCTGGATGCATACCGGTGACCTGGCGGTGATGGACGAGCAGGGCTATGTGCGCATCGTCGGGCGCAGCAAGGACATGATCATTCGGGGCGGCGAGAACATCTACCCGCGTGAGCTGGAGGAGTTTTTCTTCACTCACCCGGCGGTCGCCGACGTGCAGGTGATTGGCGTGCCGTGCAGCAAGTATGGCGAGGAGATCGTTGCCTGGGTGCGGTTGCATCCGGGGCATGCGGCCACTGGAGACGAGCTGCGCGAATGGGCAAGGGCGCGGATTGCCCATTTCAAGGTGCCGCGCTACTTCCGTTTTGTCGATGAGTTCCCGATGACGGTGACCGGCAAGGTGCAGAAGTTCAGAATGCGCGAGATCAGCGTCGGGGAGCTGTCGGCTGGTTAATGCGTGGAGGAAATCGACCCTTCAGCCCTGCAGCAGGTCAGGGCTATTGAAATTGCTCAACCTGCGGTCACCCTCGGCACACTCCAGCCCCTGCACCGGCTCAAGCAGCAGGGCCTTCTGCAAACTCCGCTCACCGGCCGCCCAGGCCTGTTGCAGCATCGGTAACAGCCTGCGCGGCAATACACTGAACATCGGTTGCCAGTAACCGCCCTGGCGCACCATCGCCGCACTGTTGCCAGTCACCGCCAACTGCAGCAATTCCTCGATCAACACTGGGTCGATCAGCGGCGCATCGCAAGCCAGCACCACCACCCATTCGTGCCGCGCCGCGGCAAGGCCGGCGATCACCCCGGCCAACGGCCCGGGGAAGTCCGGGTCGGCGTCCCCGACCAACTGGTCGGCATAGGCCCGATAGGCCGCCTGGTTGCGGTTGCAGGATATCACCAGGTCATCGCTCAACGGCCGCACCACGCGCTGTACATGCGCCACCAGCGGCTCGCCCTTCCAGGCCAGCAACCCCTTGTCGCGGCCGCCCATGCGCTGGCCACGGCCGCCGGCGAGGATGAGAACAGAACAGCAGGGCAAGGGGGGGCAGGTCATCGGGCAGTTTCCAAGGTTCAAGGCTTGGCAACCTCCCATGCCTGGAAGTGAAAGTCCAGATTGGCAGAACAACAGGGTGCGCGACCTGACATTTTTACCAGTTGTGGGCTTACCCCAATGGGGCCCTAAATACGCCGACGGCGCTGTCCTGGGGACAAGCCTGCAAACCAAGGAGCGAGTCTATGAACAAAGGCGAACTGACCAAGTCCATCGCGGAAAAGGCAGAAGTCTCAAAGTTGAAGGCTGCAAAAGCCCTCGATGCTTTCATTGAAGAAGTTACCCAAGCGTTGACGACGGGAGACCAGGTTGCCCTGATTGGCTTCGGTACTTTCAAGTTGAAGCACAGGCCTGCTCGGGTTGGCCGAAATCCTCGGACCAAGGCGCCGCTGGATATCCCTGCAGCAAACAAGGCTGCTTTCACAGCGGGCACGAAGCTAAAGGCGGCGGTTAACAACAAGTAGCGGGTTAACCAGAACAGGAGCGTGGAGCGCAACGCCAACGCTCCTGTTCATCGGCTTACCCCGACCTGTCAGCCTTCAGTGGCGTGGCTGGCTCGCGCTTCAGGCTTGGCCTTACCCCGCCCGGCCAGGCGCATCACCACCACGAAGAACAAGGGCACGAACACCACCGCCAGGGTTGCGCTGAGCATGCCGCCGATCACCCCGATACCAATCGCCTGCTGGCTCGCCGAGCTGGCGCCGGTGGCGACGGCCAGGGGGACCACGCCGAGGATGAAGGCCAGCGAGGTCATGACGATCGGCCGCAGGCGCAGGCGGGCTGCCTGTACCGCAGCGTCCACGGCATCGACGCCTTGGTCCATCAGGCTCTTGGCGAACTCGATGATGAGGATCGCGTTCTTTGCCGAAAGGCCGATCAGGGTGATCACGCCGACCTTGAAGAACACGTCATTGGGCATGCCGCACAGGGTTACGGCCAGCACCGCACCGAGCACACCGAGCGGAACTACCAACAGCACGGCGGTCGGGATCGACCAGCTTTCGTACAGCGCTGCCAGGCACAGGAACACCACCAGCAGCGACAGCGCCATCAGCATCGGTGCTTGGCTGCCGGACAGCCGCTCTTGCAGGGACAGGCCGGTCCATTCCAGGCCCGCACCGGCGGGCAGTTGCGCGACCAGGCGCTCGACTTCGGCCATGGCTTCGCCCGAGCTGTAGCCCGCGGCCGGTTCACCGGAGATCGAAACCGCCGGGTAACCGTTGTAGCGCGTCAGTTGTACCGGGCCGCTGACCCATTTCGCCTGAACGAAGGCCCCCAGCGGTACCATCTTGCCGCTGCTGTTGCGCACGTGGATTTTCAGCAGGTCTTCGACCTGGCTGCGCTGGTCGCCCTCGGCCTGCACCACCACCCGCTGCATACGGCCCTGGTTGGGGAAGTCGTTGACGTAGCTGGAGCCTACGGCGGTATCCAGCACTGCGCCGATGTCGGCGAACGACACACCCAGGGCATTGGCTTGGCGACGGTCGATTTCCAGTTGCACCTGTGGGCTTTCGGCCAGCGAAGCCTCGCGCACGTTGGTCAGCACCTTGCTCTTGCCGGCATTGGCCAGCAATGCATCGCGCGCGGCCATCAGTTCAGTGTGGCCCATGCCACCCCGGTCCTGCAGGCGGAACTCGAAACCGGTCGACTCACCCAGGCCATCGATAGGGGGCGGCAGTACAGCGTAGGCCACGGCATCCTTGAGCTGGGTGAAGGCCATAGTGGCGCGGTCGGCGATCGACTGGGCGCTGTCGTCGGCACCGCGCTCGGACCAGTCCTTGAGCGTGGTGAAGGCCAGCGCCGCGTTCTGCCCGCTGCCGGAGAAGCTGAAGCCGAGGATCAGCGTGGTGTTGCCTACACCCGGTTCTTCGGCGTTATGCGCCTCGATCTGGGCGGCCACCTGCTCGGTGCGCATGCGGCTGGCACCGGGCGGCAGCTGGATGTCGGTGATGGTGTAGCCCTGGTCTTCGGTCGGCAGGAACGCTGTGGGCAGCTGGCTGAAGCCATAGCCCAGCACGGCCAGCAGCACGCCATACACCAGCAAGTAACGGCCGCTGCGTTTGAGCGCGTGCACGACCCAGCGCTGGTAGCCGTTGCTCATGCTATCGAAGCGCCGGTTGAACCAGCCGAAGAAGCCCTTGCGTTCGTGGTGCTCACCTTTGGCCAGCGGCTTGAGCAGGGTGGCGCACAGGGCAGGGGTCAGGCTCAGGGCAAGAAACGCCGAGAACAGAATCGACACCGCCATGGACACCGAGAACTGCTGGTAGATCACCCCCACCGAACCTTTCATGAAGGCCATGGGCAGGAACACCGCCACTAGCACCAGGGTGATGCCGACGATCGCCCCGCTGATCTGGCCCATGGCCTTGCGCGTGGCTTGCTTGGGCGGCAGGCCTTCTTCGGCCATGATCCGCTCGACGTTTTCCACCACCACGATGGCATCGTCGACCAGGATGCCGATGGCCAGCACCATGCCGAACAGGGTCAGCACGTTGACCGAGAAGCCCATGGCCATCATCACGGCGAAGGTGCCCATCAGTGCCACCGGCACCACCAGCGTCGGGATCAGCGTGTAGCGCAGGTTCTGCAGGAACAGGAACATCACCGCGAACACCAGCAACATGGCCTCGAACAGGGTGTTGATCACCTGCTGGATGGACACCTTGACGAAGGGCGAGGTGTCGTAAGGGATGTCGTATTTCACCCCCTCCGGGAAGTAGCGCGACAACTCCTGCATTTTCGCCCGCACCAGGTCGGCGGTTTCCATGGCGTTGGCGCCAGGGGCCAACTGCACGCTGAAGGCGGTGGCCGGCTTGCCATTCAGGCGCGTGCCGTACTGGTATTCCTGGGCGCCGATCTCGACCCGGGCGACATCGCCGATGGTCACGCTGGAGCCGTCCGCGTTGGCGCGCAACACGATGGCCGCGAATTCCTCGGGGGTGCTCAGCTGGCCCTTGACCAGCACGTTGGCGGTGATTTCCTGGGTGCCACGGGCGGGCAGGTCACCAATGCTGCCGGGGGCGACCTGGGCGTTCTGTGCGCTGATGGCGTCGGCTACGTCGTTAGGCGTGAGGTTGAAGCCGATCAGCTTGCTCGGGTCGATCCAGATCCGCATGGCGCGCTCGGAGCCATACAACTGGGCCTTGCCGACGCCTTTCAGGCGACGGATTTCGTTCATCACGTTGCGCGCGAGGATATCCGACAGGGCGGTTTCGTCGAGCTTGCCGTCTTCCGAGGTCAGGGTGGCCAGCAGCAGGAAGCCGGTGGATACCTTTTCCACTTGCAGGCCCTGCTGGGTCACGGGGCGGGGCAGGCGCGACTCGACCACCTTCAGGCGGTTCTGCACATCGACCTGGGCCAGGTCGGGGTGGGTGCCAGGCTCGAAGGTGGCGGTGATGGTGGCGCTGCCCAGGCTGCTTTGCGACTCGAAATACAACAGGTTGTCGGCACCGTTGAGCTCCTGCTCGATCAGGCTGACCACGCTTTCGTCCATGGTCGCCGCCGAGGCGCCAGGGTACACGGCATAGATTTCCACCTGTGGCGGGGCCACGTTGGGGTACTGGGCCACCGGCAACTGCGGGATGGCCAAGGCGCCGGCCAGCAGGATGAACAACGCGACCACCCAGGCGAACACCGGGCGGTCAATGAAGAAATGCGGCATGGGTCAGCCCCTCACTGGCTGTTGTGCTGTGCGATGGGCGGCGCGCCGGGCGCTGTGCCCTGGCTCGCTTCGACCTGCACCTGGTCGCCGGCCTTGACGTGCTGCAGGCCTTCGATAACCACTTGTTCACCGGGCGCCAAGCCTTCGCTGACGACCCAGCGGTCGCCCTGGGCATTGCCCAGCACCACCTGACGGTCGCTGATGCGGGCCTGCGAGTCGACCACCAGCACTTTCGGCACGCCGGCGCTGTCACGCAGGATGGCGCGCTGCGGCACGCTGAGGCCTTTGGGCTGCACCGCCTGCTCCAGGCGCACGCGCACGTAGCTACCTGGCAGCAGGTCGAGGTCCGGGTTGGGGAACTCGCTGCGCAGGGTGATCTGGTTGGTGCTCGGGTCGACGCTGATGTCGGAGAACAGCAACTTGCCGGGCAACGGGTAGGCGCTGCCATCGTCCTGGATCAGGGTGGCGCGGGCCTGGCCGTCGCCGACCTGCTGCAGCTCGCCGGCACGCAGGGCACGGCGCAGGGCGTTGAGCTCGCGGGTCGACTGGGTGACGTCGGCGTGAATCGGGTCCAGTTGCTGGATGGTGGCCAGGGGCGTGCTCTCGTTTTGCCCAACCAGTGCACCTTCGGTCACCAGCGCACGGCCGATTCGCCCAGAGATCGGCGCGGTTACCGTGGCATAACCCAGGTTCAGGCGGGCGCGCTCCAGGGCGGCCTTGGCTTCGGACACTTCGGCGTCGGCCTGCAGGAAGCTGGCCCGGGCATTGTCGTATTCCTGGCGGCTCACGGCCTTTTCGTCGACCAGCTCGCGGTAGCGTTGCTCTTGCAGGCGCGCTTGATACAGGTTGGCCTGGGCCTTGGCCAGGGTGGCGCGGGCGCTGTCGTGGTCGGCCTTGAACGGCGCCGGGTCGATCAGAAACAGCACGTCGCCTTGCTTGACGTCGCTGCCTTCACGGTACACCCGCTTGAGCACCACGCCGGCCACCCGTGCGCGCACTTCGGCAGTGCGCGGGGCGAGGATCCGGCCGCTGAGTTCGCTGCTGATGGCCAGTGGCTGCAATTGCAGGGTTTCCACGCGGACGTGGGGGGCGGGGTTTTTTTCTTCCTGCTCGTTGCTGTCGCCACAGCCGGCCAGGGAGATGCTCAGAAACGCCAGTAGCGCCACGGGGCGCAGGCGAGGAATACGGGTAATAAGCATACGGATCTTCCGATGATGACCGTGCGTATGCTAAGGCAGACGGCGTTCCGGTGCCTGTTAATACCTGTAGGACGTGTGTGAAAAAGTGTGAAGAAAAATCCTGTCGCTATAGGGGATTCTATATTCTGCCTGTAACCCTGTGTGCTGGACCCTTCGCCGGTAAGCCCGCGAAGAGGCCGGCGACGTCTTCACTGAACGCTACCCAAACGCCTATGCCGAATATTCTCCTGGTCGAGGACGACAGCGCTCTGTCCGAACTGATCGCCAGCTACCTGCAACGCAACGACTTTCATGTCCGGGTGATCGCCCGCGGCGATCATGTGCTGGAGGCCTTGCGCCAGGACAAACCCGACCTGGTCATCCTCGATCTGATGCTGCCAGGTATCGATGGCCTGCAGGTGTGCCGCCTGCTGCGCCAGGAATCGCAGAACCTGCCGATCCTGATGCTGACGGCCCGCGACGACAGCCACGACCAGGTGCTGGGCCTGGAGATGGGCGCCGACGACTACGTGACCAAACCGTGCGAGCCCCGTGTGCTGCTGGCGCGTGTACGGACCTTGCTGCGCCGCAGCGGCGTTCACGAGCCGCGCCTGGACAGCGAGCAGATCCTGGTCGGCTGCTTGCGCATCGACCTGGCCGAGCGCCTGGTCAGCTGGCGCGGTGAAGAAGTGGAGCTTTCCAGCGGCGAATACAACCTGTTGGTGGTGCTGGCGCGCAATGCCGGTGAAGTGCTCAGCCGCGACCGCATCCTCCAGCAATTGCGCGGCATCGAGTTCAACGGCACCGACCGCTCGGTGGATGTCGCCATTTCCAAGCTGCGCCGCAAGTTCGACGACAGCGCTGGCGAGGCCCGCAAGATCAAGACCGTGTGGGGCAAAGGTTACCTGTTCAGCCGCGTCGAGTGGGAGTGCTGACCGAGTATGCTGAAGATCCTGGTGCGCCTCTACCTGGTGATCATCGTCGCCTACGCCGGTGCGCTGCTGTTCATCCCCGACACTATCGTCGGGCTGTTCCATGATCGCTTCATGGCCTACAACCTGGACCAGGCCAAAGGCGTGCAGTCGCTGATCGTGCGCCAGTTCCAGCAAGCCCCGCGCGAGCGCTGGCCAGCGGTGGAGCAAGACCTGGCAGACGCCTTCGCACCGCTCGAAATCAAGCTGCTGCGCAGGGACCAGGCCGAGCTGAGCGAGGATGAACAGGCGCGCCTGGAGCACGGGTCGTACGCCGTGCGCATCGCCGACTGGGGCTATTACGAGACGGTGCTGGCACCGCTCGACAAGGACTGGCTGGTGCGCCTGCATGCGCCCCCGGACCCACTGGACATCAACGTGCTGTCGTGGGGCGTCACGGTGTTGATCGGCGCGGCCATGCTCGGTTGCCTGCTGCTGTGGGTATGGCCGCACTGGCGCGACCTGGAGCGGCTCAAAGAGACCGCCCGGCGCCTGGGCCAGGGGCAGATGGCGGAACGCACGCACATCTCGCCGCACTCGAACATCGGCGAACTGGCCGGGGTGTTCGACACCATGGCCAGCGACCTGGAGCGCCACGTCAACCAGCAGCGCGAGCTGCTCAATGCGGTATCCCATGAGCTGCGCACACCGCTGACTCGCCTGGACTTCGGCCTTGTGCTGCTGTTCGACGAGGTGCCGCCCACCAGCCGCAAGCGCCTGCTGGAGCTGGTTGGGCACGTGCGTGAGCTGGACGAATTGGTGCTCGAGCTACTGTCCTACAGCCGCCTGTACAACGCCGACCAGGCCCGTGAGCGGGTCGAGGTGTCGTTGCTGGAGCTGGTCGACAGTGTGCTTGGCGGCTTTGCCGAAGAGCTCGACAGCCGCGGCATCCAGTGGGAAGTGCGTGCCGAGCGTGAGCTGCCGCGGTTCGTGCTCGACCCACGGCTGACAGCCCGGGCGGTGCAGAACCTGGTGCGCAATGCGATGCGTTATTGCGACGAAAACCTGTTGTTGAGGTTGCGGCTTGAAGAGGACGGCGCTTGCCTGCTGACGGTCGAGGACGACGGGATCGGCATTCCGGTTGAAGAACGTGAGCGGATCTTCCAGCCGTTCTATCGCCTGGACCGTAGCCGTGACCGCAATACCGGTGGTTTCGGCCTGGGGCTGGCGATCAGCCGGAGGGCCATCGAAGGGCAGGGCGGCACGTTGACGGTGGCGCAGTCTGCGCTGGGCGGGGCGCAGTTCAGGATTCGCCTGCCTGCGGGTGGGTAGGTTCGCTCTGCTGGGCAGTCCACAGCACGAAGCGATCTTTACCGTTGTGCTTGGCCTCATATAACGCCTGATCCGCCTTGACCAGCGCCCTGGTCAAGGTATCTGCAGGGTCCACCCGGGCCAGCCCGATGCTGATCGTCACCGGATGCGCCCCCCGGTCTTCACGTACACGCCTGCACAACGCCGCAACCTGTCGATCGGCAGCCGGCTGATCCAGCCCATGGAAGAAGATTACGAACTCCTCGCCGCCGAGCCTGGCGAATTCATGGCCTACGATTGACGCCTTGATGTGCTGAGCCACGCGCTTGAGCACCTCATCGCCAACATCATGCCCAAACCGGTCGTTGACCTGCTTGAAGTTGTCGATGTCGTAAGCCTGGTCGAGCAGCACCTTGGACATATAAAAGTTGTGCAGCTTGGCCTGGCGGATACGCAGGTAGCTGTAGATGACCAGGCCGCTGATGAACAGCGCGTAGCTGATCAGCATGGCGGCTACCAGGTCTTGCAGGTCGATGTTGGTGCCGTAGAACGGGCTGAGGAGGGTCCAGGTGGTGGCCATGGCGCAGTTGAGCATCGGTGAGCTCCTTTGAGGCATGCAGGCTCATGCGTGGTCCTCGTACGGCTCCCTGGACGAAGGTGCATGACGTGTCGCTGCGTGCACGGCATTTGTACAAGCAGCCCAATACAGGGTTGTCCAATACGTGCTGGGCAGGCCACAGCGGCGCACAGTGCGGTCGAGCCTTTTATTGAACGGTTAGTCAGATATGAATTTCAGCCTTTTTCTTGTGGGCCACATCTTGTAGCTTGGTAGGTCGTTTTTCAGGGAGCTGAACATGCAAGGCAAGGCACGCAAAATCGTCCAGGCCATCCTCTACGAAGCCATCGCCGTGGCCTGCGTGGCCCCAGCGCTGGAACTGGCGTTTGCTGCCGGTATGGCCCAATCGGCCGCGCTGTCGGTGCTCATGTCGGGCATTGCCATGAGCTGGAACATGGCCTTCAACTGGGCGTTCGAGCGCTGGGAGGCGCGTCAGCAGCAGCGTAAGCGCACCTTCATGCGCCGGGTCTTGCATGCCTTGGGTTTTGAAGGCGGGCTGGTGGTGATTCTGCTGCCGCTGGTGGCGTGGTGGCTGGATGTGAGCCTGTGGGCGGCGTTTCTGACCAACCTGGCGCTGTTCGTGTTCTTCTTCGTCTATGCCTTCGTGTTCCAGTGGGGCTTCGACAAGGTCTTCGATGTGCCGCTTTCGGCGCAGCAGGCAAAGTGTTGACTTGCTGCCATGTGGCGGGATAAGTTCTTACCCCATGAACACATTCCCGCACGTGAACGCCATTATTATTACCGCCATTATCAGTTTGGCGGGCTAGCGCGTACGTGCACCTAACCCGCCCTGGAGGCGGGTTTTTACTCTCTGACTCCTGGGCACCGTGAAAACAGCCAAGGAGTCATCGATGACCAGCTTCAGCGCCAACCTGCGTACCCCGCCCACGCCCCAGCAGCTACTCTCGGAGCAGGTGCGGCGCATTCTCTCAGCGCCCGTCTACGACCTGGCCATCGAAACACCGCTGCAGCCAGCGCCAGCGCTGTCTGCCAGCCTTGGCAACCAGGTGTTGCTCAAGCGTGAAGACCTGCAACCCACGTTCTCGTTCAAGATCCGCGGTGCCTACACGCGGCTGTCGCGTCTGACAGCGGCCCAGCGTGAACGCGGGGTGATCACCGCGTCGGCGGGCAACCACGCCCAGGGCGTCGCCCTGGCAGCTTCGCACCTGGGCCTGAAAGCCACCATCGTCATGCCAACCACCACACCTTCGCTGAAGGTCGAAGGGGTGCGTTCGCGGGGTGGCCACGTGGTGCAGTACGGTGAGAGCTTCCCCCACGCACTGGCCCATGCCCTGCAGCTGGCCGAGCAAGAGGGCGCTACCTTCGTGCCACCCTTCGATGACCCGGACGTGATCGCCGGGCAAGGTACGGTGGCCATGGAGATCCTGCGCCAGCACCCGGGTGATCTGCATGCGATCTTCGTCCCGGTGGGCGGTGGCGGGTTGGTGGCGGGCATTGCCGCCTACGTGAAATACCTGCGGCCCGAGGTCAAGGTGATCGGCGTCGAGCCGGAAGACTCCAACTGCCTGCAGGCTGCGCTGGCCGCAGGCGAACGGGTGATCCTGCCCCAGGTCGGCACGTTTGCCGATGGTGTGGCGGTGGCGCAGATCGGTGCCCATTGCTTCGAGCTGTGCCGGCACTTCGTCGATGAGGTGGTGACCGTCAACAGCGATGAGCTGTGCGCGGCGATCAAGGACATCTACGACGACACCCGCTCGATCACCGAGCCTTCCGGTGCCCTGGCCGTGGCCGGTATCAAGAAGTATGTGGCCCGCGAGGGTGTGCAGGGGCAGACCCTGGTCGCCATCGACTCCGGCGCCAACGTCAATTTCGACCGCCTGCGGCATGTGGCCGAGCGGGCAGAACTGGGCGAGCAGCGCGAGGCGATCATCGCCGTGACCATCCCCGAGCAACCGGGCAGCTTCCGCGCCTTCTGCCAGGCACTGGGCAAACGCCAGATCACCGAGTTCAACTACCGCTACTACCCGGGCAAGGAAGCGCGTCTGTTTGTCGGGGTGCAGACCCACCCGCTGCACGACCCACGTGAAAAGCTGCTGGCCAGCCTCGCCGAGCAGGGTTACAGCGTACTCGACCTGACCGACAACGAACTGGCCAAGCTGCATGTGCGCCACACCGTGGGCGGGCATGCCGCGCCTGGGGCGGATGAGCGTGTGCTGCGCTTCGAGTTCCCGGAGCGGCCAGGTGCGCTGCTGGGCTTCCTGGAGCGGTTGGGCAAACGTTGGAACATCAGCCTGTTCCATTACCGCAACCATGGCGCCGCAGAAGCGCGGGTATTTGCTGCACTTGAAGTGCCGGCCGATGAGCAGGCGAGGTTGCCCCAGGCACTGGACGAGATGGGGTATCGCTATTGGGACGAGACCGAGAACCCGGCTTACCAGCTGTTTCTTGGTTGATCTGAGTACAACCTCAGGTGTTGGACGCACATCCAACACCTGAGGGTTTCAGCGCTCCCGCATGAAGAAACCCGCCACAAACTTGCGGAAGGTCTCCAGGCTCTTGAAGTCGGCGTAGCGCTTGAAGTTCTCGGCATCCGGCTCGGGGCCGATCGGTTGCTCCAGCAGCGACACTGACAGCACCCGGTCCTGATCCGACGTCAGGACCAGTTCATCCATCACCTGGCCGCCGATCACCGGTCGGCGCATCTGCACCTTCACACCCTTGCTGGCCATCCAGTCGATCAGCGACACCAGCGCCTTGAGCGGCTCGCGCTCTTCATCGCGGTACACCGGGAACAGGTGGGCACGCGACAGCACCGGTACGCTGGCCACATGGATCAGTTCGTAGAAATGGCTACCGGCGCTGGTGGGCGAGTACAGCGCCAATGCCAACAGGGGGCCGGCCGTGCGGTTGCCGCCCCAATAGAGGTGATGGCCCTGGAAGTCGAACCCCTCGTCGCTGCGGTTGTTGAACAGCTTGCGCCCTTTGATCTGGTCGACACAGTCGAGCATCAGGCCATGCCGGCGGTGGTTGCCGAACACGGTGGCCTCGCGCAGCCGGGCCTTGAGCATCATCATGTGCTTCATGTCCAGGCGGGTTTCCAGGTAGTTGCTGGCCGGCACCCGCTCCAGCAGCGGGTAGCGGCTGGCAACGCTGCGCAATTCGGCAAACTGCCCGGTGAGGTCTTTTTTCAGGTGGGTGGCGTAGAGGTTCAGGCCGCTGATCTCGACCCAGGTCAGCAACAGCGACAGCAACCGTTGCTGCTCGCGCCGCTCATTGCCATCACCGCCGCCGTTGTCCTGGGCCGGGCGAAAGTCACCGATCAGGCGCAACGGTGTATCGGGTGGCAGCCACGCGGCGGGTGGTGCAGGGTCGTCTTCGCGCTCTGCGGCTTCACGCTCGTCCTTGGTGAACGGGCAGCCCGGTGCATGCTCGGCGGTACCGGGGTTGTTTTTCAAAAACAGCGTGCCGGTGCTGCCATTGAGGGTCACGTTGAGCACCGGCAGGGCGTCTTTGCGGCAGTCGCAGGCCAGCCACTGGTTGGCGTTACGCACCTTCATCAGCAACTGGTTGGCCTGCAGCAGCCGTGGGCCGACGAGCGTCCCTGTGCTGAAGCCAACCAGCAGTTCTTCTTCGGCGGGTGTGAGGCTGCGCACCTGCGCGGCGGTTTTATCGATGATACGCATTGACGGGCAGCTCCAAGCTACGAGCCCCAAGCTTCAAGCAAAGCGCTTTCACTTTCAACTTGAGGCGCGCAGCCGGCGGCTTAGTTGCCACTGAACAGTTTGGCCGCGCGGGCACGGATTTCTTCCGGGGTGAGGTCCTCTTTGTGCGTGGAGATGAACCACAGGTTGCCGAACGGGTCTTTCAGGGTGCCGCTGCGGTCACCGTAGAACTGATCCTGCAGCGGCCGCAGCGCAGTGGCACCCGCTGCAATGGCCTGGGCGTAGACCTGGTCGCAGTCTTCGACGTACAGGTGCAGGCCGATGGCCGCGCCATCGACATGCTGGCTGGCGGTAAGCCCGCCCTCCATGTCGCACGGGTCGGCGAGCATCAGTGACGAGTCGCCAATCTTCAGCTCGGCGTGACCGACGCGGCCGTCAGGGCCGTCGAGGCGGAACATTTCGATGGCGCCGAAGGCCTGCTTGTAGAAGTCGATGGCCTTGGCGGCGTCCTTGATGCCTAGGTAAGGGGTGATGCTGTGCTGGCCTTCGGGGATGGGTTTGGCTGGCATGGTATGGCCTCCTTTTGCATTGGCAGTGCTGGCCGCTTGCGAGGGCAAGGCCGACACTGATCGCGAAGCTGTATGTTTATACAGCTTGGCGACCAATGCAAATGCCATTTCTCCATTAAGCGCTGGCGGGTTAGAAGATGTAGTCGGTGGTCAGGAAGCTCGATTGGCGATTGCGGATGATCTCACTGATCAGCGCTTTGTTGGCTTCCTGGAACTTGGTCGCCACCAGCGTGCGGATCGAGAACACGCGCAAAGCGTCATGCACCGACAGCGTACCTTCGGCGCTGTTCTTGCGGCCGTTGAACGGGTAGGTGTCTGGCCCGCGCTGGCACTGGGCGTTGATGTTGATGCGGCCGACCTGGTTGGCAAAGGTATCGACCAGGCTGCCGATGGTCGCCGGGTCGTTGCCGAACAAGCTCAGCTGCTGCCCGTAATCGGAGTCGAGCACGTAGTCGATGACGGTCTGCAGGTCGCGGTAGGGCACCACCGGCACCAGCGGCCCGAACTGCTCTTCGTGGTACACGCGCATTTCATGGTTCACCGGGTAGAGCAGGGCGGGGTAGAAGAACGAGCCGCGGCTCTGCCCGCCGCCTTCGTTGATGACGCGGGCGCCCTTGGCCGTGGCATCGGCCACCAGACCGTCGAGGTAGTCGACCTTGCCCGGCTCCGGCAAAGGCGTCAGCGCGACGCCTGGCTCCCACGGCATGCCCGGCTTGAGCGCGGCCAGCTTGCGCTGGAATTTGTCCAGGAAGACCTCGACCACATCCTCGTGGACGAACAGTATCTTCAGCGCAGTGCAGCGTTGGCCGTTGAATGACAGGGCGCCGGTGACGGCCTCTTCGACGGCGTTGTCCAGGTCGACCTGGGGCAGCACGATGCCGGGGTTCTTGGCGTCCAGGCCGAGCGCCGCGCGCAGGCGGTGTGGGCGTGGGTGCAGTTTCTTCAGGTCGCTGGCGGCTTTGTGGGTACCGATGAAGGCGAACACGTCGACCAGGCCGCTGGCCATGAGCGCGCTGACGGTCTCGCGGCCGCGGCCATAGATGACGTTGATCACCCCAGGCGGGAAGCTGTCGCGGAAAGCTTCGAGCAACGGGCGAATCAGCAGCACGCCAAACTTGGCCGGCTTGAACACCACGGTATTGCCCATGATCAGCGCGGGGATCAACGTTGTGAAGGTTTCATTGAGGGGATAGTTGTATGGCCCCATGCACAGTGCCACGCCCAGTGGCGCCCTACGGATCTGGCCAAGGGTGCCTTGTTCGAGCTCGAAACGGCTTGAGCGGCGGTCGAGGTCCTTGAGTGCATTGATGGTGTCGACGATGTAGTCGCAGGTGCGGTCGAACTCTTTTTCCGAGTCCTTGAGGTTCTTGCCGATTTCCCACATCAGCAGTTTGACCACCGCCTGGCGCTGTTCGCGCATGCGTGCAAGGAAGCTTTCGACGTGCTGTATGCGCTCGGCCACGCGCATTGTTGGCCAGGCGCCGCGGCCTTTGTCGTAGGCCTGCACGGCGGCATCCAGCGCGGTAAGGGCGGTGTCGGCGTCAAGCAGCGGGGCGCTGCCGAGCACGACCTGCTGCTCGCCGTCGGCCTGCTTCAGCCAGACCGGGCTGCGCACCGTGGCCAGCGGGCCGTCCCAGCGCTTGAGCTGGCCGTTCACCAAGTAGTCGCGTTGTTCCAGGGGGGCTTCCAGGCGCCAGGTGTCGGGGATGTTGTCGGCAGTGGGGAAGAGTGAATCGAGCAGACGGTTCATGGGTACTGCACCTCACATATCTGAGCGGATTGCGTGCCAGGTGAAACGCTTCAGCTTCGAGCATGCACCGGCCGCAGGAAAAACACCAGTCTGGCTCAACATTGCCTGCGCTGCGCCGATACAGCACTAACCGAGTGCGTGCGCAGGCCTATGATCACATCCAGCCCCCCGTTTTGCGATGAACAGACGTGCGCACTGCTGGCTTCGCCGCTGTTCTGGTTGGTCGTTGCCGCCACGGGCTTGCTTGGCCTGTACGCCGTGCGGCTCAAGCGCAAGCAGCGCCATCTGCAGCAGCAAAACCGCGAGCTGCACCACTCACAGGCGCAGTTCGAGCGCTTGGCGCACTACGACACCATCACCGGGTTGCCCAACCGGGTGCTGTTCCAGCGGCAACTGGCCGAGGCCATCAACAAGGGGCACGGCCTGGCCGTGTTGGTACTCGACATCGACGGTTTCAAACAGGTCAACGACAGCCTCGGCCATGCCATGGGCGACCTGCTGCTGCAACAAGCCACCGCACGTTTTCTGCAGGAACTGGACCTGCACGACCGCGTCTGCCGCTTGGGCGGCGACGAGTTCGTGTTCATGCTCCAGGGCACTCAGGGCCAGATAAGCCACCAACTGTGCCACCTGCTGCGCTGCCTGCAACGGCCGTTCGACCTCAAGGGCAATGCCGCGTTGGTTACCGGCAGCATCGGCCTGGCCTGGTGCCCGCAGCACGGCGAAGGTGTCGACAACCTACTGCGCCACGCCGATACCGCCATGTATGCCGCCAAGGAAAGCGGGCGTAACACCTGGCGGCCCTACCACCCGGACATGACTGCGCGCTTGCAGCAACGCCTGGAACTGGAGCGCAATTTGCGCCGGGCGCTGAACAACGATGAGTTCGAGCTTTGGTACCAGCCCAAAGTGGACCTGTTCAGCGGCAGGCTGGAGGGTGCCGAGGCGCTGCTGCGCTGGCGCGATCCGCAAGCCGGCCTGGTATCACCGGCCGAGTTCATCCCCTTGGCAGAACGTACCGGGTTGATCATCCCCGTGGGTGAGCGGGTGCTGGAACTGGCCTGTGCGCAGTTGGCGGCATGGCGTATGGACGATTGCCTGCCGGGACCGCTGGCGATCAACGTCGCGGCGCTGCAGATCGAGCGCAGCGATTATGTGTCGAGCCTGGCGGTGGCCCTGGAGCGCCATGGGTTGCCCGCCCATCTGCTGGAAGTGGAGATTACCGAGAGCCTGCTGATGGAGAGCCAGCAGCAAGCCTGTGCGGTGCTGGCGCAATTGCAGGCCATGGGGGTGGCCACTGCGGTGGATGACTTTGGTACCGGCTATTCATCACTGGCCTACCTGCGCGCGCTGCCTATCGATCACCTGAAGATCGACCGCGCGTTCATCAAGGACTTGCCGGTTGACGATGATGCCGTGGCCATTGCCCGCGCCATCATCGACCTGGGGCATGCCCTGGGGTACCGCATTACCGCAGAGGGTATCGAAACCCAGGAGCAGTACGACTTTCTGCGCAATGCCGGGTGCGATCAGGGGCAAGGTTACCTGATCGGGCGGCCGATGCCCGCCGCCGAATTGCACGGCTGGATAGCGCGCAACCCGCGCCGGCAGCGCCTGTCACCTGGGTGACAGGCGCGGCTGCTGATCACTTCACAGTGGCAGTTGGAACAGGTTGGCTGGCGGGTGGGTCAGCCATTCTTCGCGCAGTACCTGATCAGCATCGATGGCTGCCAGGCGGCGCCAGAATTCCGCTCGCGCTTGCTGGGGCTGGCTTCGAAAAAAATCGTCGCCGAGCAGTGGCCTGAGGTCGCGACGATACTGCAGCGGAAAGCGCTGCCAAAGTGCGGCTTCCTCAGGCCCGGTTTGCTCGAAGAACTCGTCATAGTCACTTTCACTTACCAGCAGATCGACCTGATGGGCCGTGTTGTAAGCATCAATTTGTGCAAGCACGCTTTCGCCGAGCCATTCACTTTCCAGGCATAGGGCCTGGGCGGACGGTTCCGGGAGGCTGAAGCCGTCGGGCAATTTCAGGAACTGGTTGCCCGACATGTCCAGGACCATAGGTTCGGCGATCCGCTCCAGGCCTGCGGGTAACTCGGTCAGCCCGCAATCATTCAGGAACAGGGTTTTCAGGTGATCAAGCCCATTCAAGTCAGGGGCCTCCAGCAGTGGGTTGCCCGAAAGGTCGAGGACTACGAGCCCGGAGCATTGATTCAAGGATGCTTGTGCGCGGTAGTCCCAAGTGATGCGGTTGTTGTCCAGGTCGAGCCAGGTCAATCGGCCAGGGTTGGCCAAACGGGGTAGTGAATTGAAGCGGCATTTGGACAGCAACAAACGTCTCAGCCAGGGAAGGCGCTCATGGAGCACTGCGGGCAACTGGCTGAGCGAGGGGTTATTGCTCAGCGACAAGTGCTCCACATGGGTGAAGTCGTCCGGCAAGACCAGGCTGGCCAAATCCTGGTCTTCAAGCTCCAGGCCGGAAAGGTCGAGGCTGTAGATGCGCCCCCCGTCCCCGAGCGAAACCGTCGAGAGGCGCCGCCAGGCGTTGACGATCGGGCGGATCGCTCGCTGCCGCTGGTGTGGGCGCTGCGGGTCGAGGCGGGCCCACTCGTGCAGGTCGCGGCGCAGGGTATCCAGACGTTGCTGCAGGTCGCGCAGTCTTTGTGTGGGGGAGAGAAGGGAATTGTCCTCAGTCTCATCATCTTCTTGCCCGCTTTCAAGCGCATCCTCGATCTCTGAATCGGTGGCATTGGGGTACAGACGGCGGTAGGCCCCGGCCAGTGAACTCGTTTGGCGCGGGTGCGGTGGTTCGGGGTCAAGCGGGCGCCCCCCACGTAGCTGGCCGGGGAGCGCGCGTCGCATGGCGCCATGCCCCCACAGTCTTTGCGCAAGGGCCTCCCTGTTTTCGTTGGCCCAGCTCTGGATGCGCTGGCGTATCGAACCCCCATCTGCCACGGTGATCGCCAGTGCGCCACGATCGGCCTGCGGCAGCGCCTGTTCGATTGCGCGGCACAGGTCCTGGTCCCGCGTGGCGGGGGCAGGGCGCTGCCCCAGGTCAGCTTCATAGCCTTCTGTAGACCTGATGACCCGGCAGATGCGCCTGGCCTGGTCACTGCCAACACTGTCGAGCAGCGGGCCTTCGGGGCTACCGGCACGCAGCTCCAGGCGTACATCGCGCGGCCAGTCAGGCCAGTCAGCGAGGGCGCTGAACAGCAGGCGTTCGCTTTCGGCACTGGCCCGAGCCGGCACCAGCACGCCTTCCAAGGCACGTACAAGAGGCAGTTCGCTGTGTGTATGTTCAATTTGTTGGCGCAGCCAGGCAGGTAACGTTGCGTCGTGTTCCCAGGCCAGTGCTTCTACAGCGTCCAGTGGCGCCAGCAAGCGCCTGGCCAGTGCGGCCGACAGGCGAGGGTAGGCCTGCAGTAACCGATCTGTTGCGGGCTCGATGGGCCCCTCGCCGTTATACAGGCGCGCGAACAAGGCCTCTGGCGCGTCGCCACCCAGTGCTTGCGCCTCGGCTTGCGCGGCCATACGTTGCAAGGTGTCGAGCAACAACACAGGTGCCGGCTGCCCCTCGAGGTGTACGCGGCGCAAGCTGGCTGCATCGCTACCACTGATGCGGCCTGCCAGGGTAAGTTGGTCTGCCGTCAGCGCAGGGTAGTCTTGCCCCAAACGACGTATCAGTACCGCGAACGACCACTGTGATGGCTGTTCATGACAGCCGCGCCAAGCGCCCTGTTCGTTGTGTTCCAGCGGGGGTTGCCAAGCGTCTTGCACATGGGGGTGGACGATACGCCATTGCTGTAATTCATTGTCCAGGCGTTGCTCGTAGAGATGGCCATCCATGCGAATGAAATACCGGCCGTCGAGCAGGTACTGGCCCTGTGCGTTGGCTTGTACGTGCTCCGGTAACGGCTGGTCGCTGCGGTAAGGTGTGAGATCAGGTTGCCAGAGCTTGTAGCCGCCATCGCTGCTGCGCACCTCCTGCAGCTGCTCCAGCAGCGGGCTTTTGAACAGCTTCGGCACCACGTGGCCTGCAGTCGCCAAGCCAGCGGCAAGTGCCAGACTCAGCCCGGCCGCCTCCAGATGGCCCAGTGCCAAATGGCGATCACCCTGATGCCAGGCTTCATAACCCTCGTACACTTCGCCAAGCAGTTGGCACGCTGTCACCGCCAGCATCAGCGTGCCCACGGCAGGAATGAAGAAACCGGCCAGGTTCAGCGCATCCAGGCCACGGTCTTCCCACGCTTGCAGACGGCTCGCCCGCGCCTTGGCATCGGCTTCAGCCGTCGGCACCGCCAGTTGGCGTGCTTCGCGCTTGAGGCGGTCTACGTGCTGCGCCTGATAGAAACCGAATGGCTCCTCGGTGATGGCTAGCCGCGTCGGGCGCAGGTCTGCATGACTGGCCCGCGACCATGCCTGGTCGTCGGCAGACGTGCCCGAGGCATCAAGGTTTTGGTGCAGCAAGTCGAGAAAGTGTTGATGCTGGCTCTGCTCAATGTAAGCCATGAACATCTGCCGGGTGGCGGGCTCCAGCAACAGGGCCGCCAATGCGTCGTGAACTGCATCAAGATCGGTAACTAGCCGCAGCGCCTCGTGGCCGGGCAGATAGAGCAGCAGCCCGGCGCGCCCTGCTTCGATCAGCATGACCTCGTGCAGCGTGATACCGAATAACGCCAGTTGCCAGCACGGCAGATTATCGCCCTGCAACAAAAGGTCGACGTGGTCACGCGTGGCACCGCTCAGTTCATGGCGCAGGTAGGCCAGGTCGGCAGCCAGGCGCAACCGGTCCTTGTACACGGCTATTGCCTGCTCACGTACCGGGGGCTTGGCGAAATGCTGATCCAGATGAGTCTGGTATTGCCCCCCTAAGTCCAGTGTGCGACACAGCGCGGCGAACGAAGCGGGTGCCAGCGGCAATGGATCCACCAGGTAGTGCTCCGTGGGCATCGCAAAGTGCGATGCGGGCGTTTGCGCGCCGGTGAACGCGATGCCCTGCACCTCGGCGGCTGTTACATGAATATTGGCGCTCAGGGCGATGGCACTTTGGGGCGTGAAGGACTCGTCGTCGGCGAAGTTCTGCAGTGCGGCTTGCAGCAGATTGTCGCGTCGATGACTGTAAAGCGTGCGCAGCCCTATCCAATGCCAGGTGCTTTCTACCCGAAGCAGCTCAGTGCCACGCAAGGGTGCCGTGCAGCCCCGCTCGGCGAGGCAAGCTTTGAGTCGCGATTCAGCGAATTCGGCAACTTGTTCAAGCCCCCGCAGCGAGCGAGCGAGCGTGGCTTGCGAGCGTAACAGGCGCGATTGGCTACGCTGTACAGCCTCGCGAAGAGCAGGGGCGGCATTGGCGAACCAGTCCTGGGTGAAATAGGCCGGTACATGGCTTTGTTTCAAACGCTGCCATTGAGAGGCCGCTATTCGATGGGCCCAGGCAGGAAGCTGTTGCTTGAGCAGGTCTTGATGGGGGGCGAGCGTAGAGAGGGCGGGCATGTGGATGCTCCTTTATGAGGAGCCAGTATCAAAGGGCAATTGCTAATAACCAGGTGGTAGCCGAGTAGTGCGCTTAACTGAACATACGTCATGGGTTAGCGTCATAAAGTCATCAAATGCAAACAAGAAATTTGACGTCATAAAATAGGTGTTCATGCTGTCAAAGTGCCGCTTGCCAAAGCATGGCCTTGCATCTTAAATTGTTACTGAATGTGAGAGTGATGTTTCGTAAGCAATCTTTTATATATCAGCGCGTTGGGTGTGTTTATTGCAGTCAACTGTGATCTTTTGCTGATCTGCCCTTAGACAACATCAAAGGATGTCGAACCAGCATGAAAGAGAACTTGGCGGCTCTTGCACGAAAACTCATCTCTCCCTCCACGCGCTACGAGATCAGGTTGCTCTCCAGCAAAATACGAGAAGTGCTTGGGCGAGCCTGTTTTTGGCGGTGGGAAGTCGCGAGGTTCCGGCTGCAGCAGGAAAGCCCCTACGAAATCCTCTACATCGGCCGTAAGCATCAGCGCGAGATGGCCAAGTTGCTGATTGGTGGCAAGGTACCGGGCACCGGCGCGGTGGCCGCCGACAGTGCAGAGCCTGAAGCGTCGACCCATGTGGTGCTGGTGAGTGAATTGCCCACCACCGGGGCCTTGTCGGTGCCGCACTACCTGAGCGCCGTGGTACCGCTGGGGCGCCCGCTGGAGGACATTACCGCACGCTACGACAGCGAATTGCGCCGCAGCATTCGCAAGAACCGACCGCTCTACCAGATGAGGCGGACACTGTCGGATGAAGAAATCGCAATGGCCGACAGCCAGCTACTGCGCCCCTATGCCACCGCAAGGCAAGGTATTCATGCCGCGCAGTTCCCCACAGACGATGTGTTTCGCATCGCCAAGCATGTAGGGCGTCTGGACCTGATCACCTTGGGCGACGAAGTCATTGGTTGTCACCTGGGGTGTGAAGTGACGCGCGGCGGCAAACGTTATTGGAGCACGCTGCGTTTTGGTTATAGCGAGGCGGTGTTTTCAGATGCGAAAAAACTGCGGGAAGTGAACTCTATCACCACGTTCATGGCGTTGGAGTGGGCGTTGCAACACGGCTTTGATTATTACGATATCGGCCTGTGCCTGGCGCGGCCGGATGACGGCTTGCTGAAATGGAAGAGAAGGCGCGGCGGCGATATCGATTCGTTGGGCAACCATGCCTACCTGTTCGTCAGGCTACCCAAGACCGGCACGGCGAAGTTTCTTTGGGAAACCCCGATGTTCGCTGTCGAAGGCGACAAACTGACCCTGCACCTGGGCTTGCCAGATGGGCCGAGTGAGGAAGAGGTCGCCAGCCGATACCATGAAATGGTATTTGGCGGGCTGCACAAGATCTACCTCTATGGCACCGCCGGTTCGGGGGAGTCCTTTATTGAAACCTTGCGCACGCGTTACGCCAACTTACAGTCGCCGCCGACGATGGAAAGGGTCACATCCAACTGATTCAGAGCGCCAGTGGCCACGCCACCCGGGGGAGCAGCTTCATGGGAAGCGATATGTCGAAATTCAGCGCACCGTCCGCCGGCAAACGGCATAAGTGGACCCTCGCTGCCTACAAGTACATGGCACGTAAGCGACTCGCCCGCAATTCGGCGGTCGACCTGAAAAGCATCGCGTCAAAAAGCTGGGAGATTGCGCCGGGTGAAACAACGCTCTCCCCGCCAGCATTCTTTTTGCCCAATCAGCTCGAGCGGGTGACGGGGTGGGAGGCCAAGCGGTTTTACCCCTATGTGCATCCTGCGCGCACCATGGAAGGCGGCCTCAGCGTTGTGCAGGGGCCTACACGCGGCTACTTGATCAAGGACGTCTGGCTCATAGACGGGGCGCTCTACAAGGGCAAGGCCAGCCATTGGTTATCGTTGAAACCCAGTACCTTTCCGCGGGTTGTCGTCGAGAACGAAATCGAACGAGCGGCCATCTATTGCACGCAAAATGGCAATTCGTGGTTTGGCACCTGGTTGATGGAAGACTGTGTCACTTACGCACTGGCCCGTAACGAGGGCGTACCGGTGACCACGGCGCCATCAGCCCGCTACCCGTTGTTTTCCCAGGCGCCTGCCTATGAAGATTGGTTAGACATGAAGCCCCTACGTCTGCGCAGTGCGTTTTTCCGTGAACTGGTGCTGTTTGACGATCAGAGCAATAACCGCAGCCGGCATTTACGCTACCGGGCCATGGGTGAAAAACTGCTTTCGCACGTCAACCATGAGCCGCACCCCGGCGTGTTCATTTTGCGTGGGGGCGACGGCGACTTGCGTTTCCTGCGTAATGAAAAGGCGATTGCAGAGCACCTGCGCCAGACCCGGGGCTTTCGCGTTGTCGATCCACTGAAGACCGACGTGCCGAGCATTATTGCAGCCTGTGCCGGCGCCAGAGTGGTGGTCGGGGTTGAAGGCAGCCAGTTGGTTCACGGCGTCAACGTGCTGCAAACCGGCGGCAGCGTGTTGACGTTGCAGCCTCCGAACCGTTTTGTCAGCTATTACAAGTACCTGACGGATCGCGACCAGCAGCACTTCGGCTTTGTGGTGGGCATGCCGGAGGGCGATGGCTTCAGGATCGACATCGAGGAAGTGGAACGCACCCTCGATCTGATGCCCTTATAGTCCGTGTCAGTGCCTGGTTGAAAAGCGCCAGATTTCGGTTCGCAAGCTCAACGATTGGCATTTGCCTTCTCACCGATGAAACGCACTCGGTTCCACGCTTAACGCCTTCCCTTGCCGATATCGCACACCGCTGGGGTCTTCCGGGCGGCCGAGGTTTTAGAAAATTTAGGCATTTCAGTCTCTTACAGCGAAGTGGAAAGTGTCAGGCAACTGCCTTGGGCGCTTGCATTTTTTGTGTGACGGCATTTTGACGAAGTCACCCCTCGTTCATTGAGATTTATTATGGTGTCGGATCATTGACGTAGTGTCATTGTGCCCATAAGCTCAAATCAACAGCGAGGAAGTCTCCCGCTAAACCCAAATATAAATACTTTTATTATCCTCTATATAGGAGGGGGTTATGCGCTCGACACTGTTCATAAAATCAATATTCTTGTTGGTGCTTTTAAGTGGCGCAGCACGCGCTGCTGATTCTTATGTCAATCAAAACAGTGTCATTCCTGTCGCAACGGCAGGTTGGTTCTTCGCCTTCGCGGTGATTGGTTTTGTGGCGGTTGCCAATAGAAGAAAGATTTAAACACGCAACGCGTCGGCAGGGTAAAGTACGTCTTTAACGGTTGTTCAATAGCACACGCATTCAGTGCCGTCGGTAATTTGACGACTGTGCTTTGATGCACGACTTTTCGCTGCCGCGGGCGGCTTGTCAATTTTCCAACTGTTGCTATATTCCAGTAGCCAGTAATTGCCAATAGCCGTAGGGTAGCGCAGCGTGCTGGTGGGTCAGGGCTTCGCAGCGTCAGTTACAGGGCCTCCAGGATGGTTGAGGCCGTCGCAGCAGGTGGTACGGTTGCGAAGTGGAGCGAGAGTTTGTGTGCCGTTCTCATTCAGTGCTCTTTGTCGGGCCAATAGGCCGGAGGGACCCTCATGGTACGTTCATTGTGTTCCGCTTTTTGCGTGCTGATGCTGTGGTCCGGTACCGGCAACGCCCTCGAAAATAACGCAAGTTACCTGCTCAGCCCTGGCGACGTGGTCATGGTGTCTGTCTGGCAAGAGGAGAGCCTGCGTCAGGAGGCCACCGTACTTCCCGATGGCAGTATCACCTTCCCCTTGGCCGGGCGAATCGATGTCGCCGGCCTCGATGTCACGGCAGTCGAAAAACAGGTCGCTGCCAAACTCGAAAAATTCCTCCCCGACCCGAACGTCAGCGTTGTCGTGAAGAGCATCGCCGGCAACCTGGTCTATGTGCAGGGCAAGGTGATCAAGCCCGGGCCCGTGCAGATGGCGGGCCCCACGGCCGTATTGCAGGCCTTGAGCATGTCGGGTGGTTTGGACAAATTCGCTGACGAAAGCGCCATCAAGGTGGTCCGTGTCGACAAGGGCAGACAACAGATTCTGCCCGTGCGATATAAGGACCTGGTTTCCGGGCGTGACATGTCCACCAACATCCAACTTCAGGCTGGCGATACGCTGGTCGTTCCTTGATCTTGCCTTAATAAGAACACTTAATGCCTCTTCTAAGAACAACTAGCATTGCAACGGCAATCTTGGTCTTGCCGTTTACGGACGCGGTCCAGGCAGCAAATTGGCAGTCCTCGGTGGTGGTGCCGTCCTCGGTCGAATACGACAGCAACCCCTTGTTGCTGTCGTCTGAAGAAAAGGGTGTTACGCGCACGATCATCGCGCCCGACTACACCCTGGTCGGTACCTTCGACCGCGACGAGTTGCGCTTGGGTCTTGGCATGCAGGTGTTGCGCTCGTCCGACACCGACATCGTCGACGACCGCGAAGACCCGAACGTGAGCCTTGGCTGGCAGCGAGACACCGAGAAAGGGCGTTTTGGCCTGGTAGCCCTCTACAACGAAAGCTCCACGTTATCCGGCACCGTCCAGGACACCGGTGTGGTGACGACCGATGGCACGCAAAAGCTGTATTCGCTGGCAGGCAACTGGAGCAGCGCCATCACCGAGCGCAGCACGTTGTCCAACGAAACCAAGTACACCCGTGCCCGTTATGACATCGACACCCTGACCGGCTACAACGAACTGGGCAACGTATTCACTTGGACCTACGCCTGGAGTGAGCGGGCCGACCTCTATACGCGCTTTGGCGCAAGGCGTTATGAGCCCGAGGAAGACCTTACTGCCACGGCCTCCAACAGTTACACGCCTGCGGTCGGGGTCAAGTATCAGTTTTCCGAACGCCTGAGTGCGGATGCGCACCTGGGGGTCAACAAGGTGTCCGGGTCCGAGGGCGGCCGGCGCGGTGAGGGCGGTGCTTCGCTGCTGTATACCGGGGTGCGCTCCGATGCCAGTTTCAGCGCCGAACGCAGCACGGTCGCCAGTGCCGAGGGTGGTTTTGCCCAGCTCGACATGGTGCGCGGTATCTACAGTTATGCGGTCAACGAACTGACCCGTGTCGGGGCCGATGCGTCATGGCAAGACAGCAAGGGGCAAACGCCCAATACCCTGCAAACCTACAGCATTTGGGCCAGCCGGGAATTTTCGCCTTTTTGGGATCTGCGCCTATCGTTGATGTACAAGGAACGGCGCCAGGATGATGCACCCGATGCGACCGCTACGATTGTTGGTTTGACGTTGACGTATAGGTACCCCGACCTCTGAACTTCAGCCTGGTGGCCTTTATGAAGTCTGACTACGAGCTCTCCCTCAAAGATTACATCGCCATAATCAAGGATCGGGCCCTGTTATTGGGGATCAGTATCGTAGTCATTCTTGCCGCCACCGTGGTGGTGGCGCTGAGTGTGCCGCCTATCTATCAGTCCACCGGCACCATTCTGGTGGAGTCGCAGCAGATTTCGCCGGAGCTGGTCTCGGCGAATAACAACAGCTTTGCCGATGAGCGCATCGAGGTCATCCGCCAGCGGGTCATGACCCGCGAGAACCTGCTGCGGATCATCGACAAGTACAACCTGTTCGCCGACAAGGGCAAGCAGCTCAGCGAGAGCGACAAGATCGAGCAGATGCGCAATGCCATCGTGGTCGCCTCGCTCAGTACCTTCGTCAGAGGGCGCGGTGAGGCCACGGTCGCCTTCACCGTGTCGTTCGAACACAAGAAGCCGGAAGTCGCCAAGGAAGTGGCCAGCGAACTGGTCACGCTGTTTCTCAATGAAAACCTGAAGCAGCGCACCGAGCGGGCGAACGAGACCACTGAGTTCCTGACCCAGGAAGCGAACAAACTGGGTGCCGAACTCGCCAGCCTGGAGAACCAGTTGGCAGACTTCAAGCAAGCCCATGCCAATGCCTTGCCCGAGCACCAATCGCTGCGCATGAGCATGTTGTCGCGCTCGGAGCTTGAGTTCAGGGAGGTCGACCGCGACTACAAGACGGCGCAGGAAGAGCTGCGTTACCTCGAGCTTGAGTTGTCCGCAGCCAATGCCGGGCTGACCACCAAGGCCGACGGTACGCGGCCGGCCAGTGCAGACCTGCCGCAGGACCTGCCCAGCCTCAAGGCCGAGTACACCCGGCTGCTGAGCCGGTATAAAGAAGCGCACCCGGATGTGGTGGCGGTAAAACGCAAGATCCAGGCGCTCGAAGCCAGTGGCGGCAACAGCAAGGCTGCGTCTTCGGTGAGCCTTGACGTGGCCCGCGTTCGTGCAAGGATCGGCGCCGCCCAGGAGCGCATCGCTTCGTTGGCCGAGCAAAAGCGAGAGCTGGTGAAGAAGATGGAAGGCTACGAGGCAGAGATTCTCGAAGCCCCGCAAGTCGAGCGTGGCCTGGTCACCTTGATGCGTGACCACGACAACGCCCGCAAGAAGTACGAGGAAATCCGCGCCAAGGAGATGGGCGCGAAAATTACCGAAAGCTTGGAGCAGGAAAACAAGGCAGAGCGCTTCGTGCTGCTCGAACCACCACTGCTGCCCGAGAAGCCAATCAAGCCCAACCGCAAGAAAATCGCTGCCTTGGGCCTGGTGTTGGCACCGGCAGGTGGCGGTGCGCTGGTGATGCTGCTGGAAATCCTCAATCAACGGGTGCGTGGCGTCGGTGCGCTGGAAAGCGTGCTGGGCAAGCGCGTGCTGGTCACGGTGCCGTTCATCACCACCCAGGCGGAACTGGCCAAGCGCCGGCGCTGGCGCAACCTGCTGATCATCGCGGGGCTTGTGCTGATTGCTATGCTGGTAGTGCTGGTGCACGTGTTCTACATGCCGTTGGATGTGTTGCTGTTCAAGGCTATGGCGCGGTTTGAATAGGGAAAGCAGTGATGGACAGGATCAAGCCGGTAGTTGGCAATAATATTCATCAAGTTTCTCCAGGGGCCACTCAGACACCGCAAACCGCCCACGGGGCGGAGCAACCCGAGGTGCCTGGGCAGTTCGATTATGTGCAGACCAAGGTGGTGCCGTTGCGTGCGGAGCACCTTGAGCGTCATCGCATCGTCGCTTACAACAAGAACTCGAACATGAGTGGGCCCATTGACCTGTTGCGCACGCAGGTGTTGAAGGCCATGGAGGAAAACGGCTGGCGTACCTTGGCCATCACCTCGCCAACGCCTGAAGCAGGCAAGACAGTCCTGGCCATCAACCTGGCCATGAGCATTGCCCACCACACGACCAAGACGGCGCTGCTGGTGGACTTCGATTTGCGTCGGCCCAAGGTCGGCAGCAGCCTGGGCTTGCCGATGGACAAGGCGCTCAACGAATTGTTGGCTGACGAAGCCGGGCTGGAAGAAGTGTTGGTCAACCCGACGTTGCCCCGCTTTGTGGTACTGCCGACACGGGTGCCTATTCCGCTGTCTACCGAAGTGCTGTCCTCACCCCGGGTGAGCAACCTGATCGGTGATTTGCGCAACCGCTATGAGTCGCGGATCTGCATCTTCGACCTGCCGCCGCTGTTGAGCTCTGACGATGCGATCACGGTGATGCCCAAGTTCGACTGCGTGCTGCTGGTGGTGGCCAACGGCATGAACAGCAAGCAGGAGATCGAGGAATGTCTGCACCATCTGGCGGGGGTCAATCTGATTGGCACCGTGTTGAACAAGGCGGATGAAAAACCCCGCACGTACTACTGAGACCCTGCGGTCTGTAGGAGCGGCCTTGCGTCGCGAACGGGCCGCGAAGCAGCCCCAGGGAATTGAGCAGGCAGCTCTCAATGCCAGGGGTACTGCAACTCCCACTGCCAGGCATGCGCCACAATCCGTTCAAGCGACGCATACGCAGGCTGCCATCCCAGCACCTGCATTGCCTTGCTGGCATCCGCCACCAACCTGGGCGGGTCGCCGGCGCGGCGTGGCGCATCGAGCGTAGGGATCTGCCGGCCTGTGACTGCACGGGCGGTATCGATCACCTGTTGCACTGAAAAGCCCAACCCATTACCTAGGTTGAATGCCGTGCTGGCGCCGCCTGCCATCAGGTAGTCCACCGCCAGCGCGTGCGCCGATGCCAGGTCGGCGACATGGACATAGTCACGGATGCAGGTGCCATCTGCAGTGTCGTAGTCACGACCAAACACCGTCACCGCATCACGTCGGCCGGAGGCTGCCTGGAGAATCAGCGGTATCAGGTGGGTTTCCGGCTCATGGCGTTCGCCCAACTGGCCGTCAGGGTCAGCCCCCGCAGCGTTGAAGTAACGCAGGCAAACCGACTTCAGCCCGTAGGCGCGGTCGAAATCCTCAAGGATCTGCTCGACCATCCATTTGCTGAGGCCGTAAGGGTTGATCGGTGCCTTGCCATGCGCTTCGTCGATGGGCACGTAGTGGGGGTTGCCGTACACGGCAGCGCTGGAGGAGAACACCAAGCGCTTGATACCCGCATTCACCATGGCCTGCAGCAATGTCAGGGTAGCCGCTACGTTGTTCTGATAGTACTTGCCAGGGGCGCTGACAGACTCACCCACCTGAATGAACGAAGCGAAGTGGAACACCGCATCGAACGGGCACTCGGCGAACAGGGCATCCAGCGCGGGCTCATTGGCAATGTCCAGTTCGGCCCATTGCACCCCAGGGCCAGGCGACACCAGGTCCGCCACCACCACTTCATGGCCTGCGGCCAGCAAGTGCTTGACCATGTGCGAGCCGATATACCCCGCGCCACCGACAACCAGTAACTTCATCCGTGCCTCCTGGACGCTGCTGTTGTACCGACGCAGTGAGTCGTCCCTGAATCGAACCGGCGGGAGTATCAGCTACAGGTCTTCAGAGACTGTAGATGGCCAAATGCCCTATTTCAAGAACAGCCAGTTGGACATGTACTGGCCATCGAAGGTGATGCTGTATCGCCCGTCCTGGTAGGCCGCTGGCAGTTCCTTCAGCTGTGCCTGGGCGTCGCGCGCGAAGAGTTTCAAGCCAGCTGCAGCCTTGATCGACAACGTGCCTTCGAAGGGCTCGACATTGAACGGCGTCTTGTCATCGGCCTTGGGCACGGCCCGGGTGCCCAGAGAGATCAGCAGGCTGCGCGATTGACCGAGCGGTTTCGCATCAAGGCTTTGCACGACGACGCTGGCATACGGTGTTTTTGCCTGTACCGCGATTTGCCCCAGGTTGACCGTTCGCCCGCCAAGCCAGCCCGTCGCGGCCTGGGTGAGGGGCGTGTCGATGGTGTAGAGGCCTTGTTGCCAGTTGCGCTTGAGCTCCCCGGTATCAGTCACCGACTCGCTGGCATCGGCGTCCAGCAGCGACTGCCCAGGGTCGTGTAGCACCTGTGCGTCGGCAGGGATGGCGCTGGGTTTCAGCCACGGCAACTCCGGCGTCTGAGGCATGGCAATCTGCAGCCTGCCTTTTTCCATGGCGGTACGCAGGGCCAGCGCGTTGCGCGGGGTGATGTCCTGGTCGAACAAGGTGGCCGGTGTTGGCGCGAAAACGTAGCGGGTGGTGGCTTGGCGTACATCGGCGCGGCGATAGAGCAGGGCGGCGGCGGGCAGGGTGGCCAGCATCGCTGGGTCGTTGTAGGCGTGCCAATTGTCTGCCGTGCGCCAGCCGCTGTTGAAGGCCTGTTGGCTGTAGGCGTATTGCATCATGGCGTCCCAGCCCTGGTGGCTGGCGGTGCCTGCCACATACAGGGGCAGTGAATGGCGGTCGGGCAGCGGGAAGGGTTCGGCGTTCCACTCGGTGACCGTCAGGGGCAAACCGACCACCTGGGCTGCGGCTATCCAGTTGATCATCCCGTCGCTGGTCAGCGGGTTCTTTTCGAGCTGGCCGATGGCGCCGTAGCTGTGTGCGTCGATCACATCGCCAGCGGTAAGCGCCGGCAGCGCGCTCAGGCCGTTGCCACCCCAGGTGCTGGTGGTGGCAATGGGTACCTTGACCCCCAGGCTGTGCAGGTGCGCGATCATGTCGACATCGAAGCGCCGTTCCAGGTCGTTCAGGAACAGTTTCGACGGGCCATGCTCCCAGGCACGCCAGGTGCGGTCTGCCGACAGGTCATGGCGCTTGGCGAAGGCTTTGGCTTCCTCCATGTAGAGCTGGCTGTGCTTGGGCACGCGCTTGTCCGGCATCAGGGCGTTGCCGTAGTGCTGGGTGATGTCGTTCTCGTTGGTGATCAATACCGCGGCAATTGCCGGGTCGTCCTTGTAGGCAAGCCCGGTGTAAGGGTTCACATGGGTCATGTACTGCTCGGCAAAGCGCTTCATCGCCTGTTGAATGCTTAGGTTCACATAGGCATAGCCCTTGAGGTCGACCCGGCTCTCGCCCTTGGCCAGTTCGTCGAAGGCATAGATATTGTCATTGGCAGTGAGGGCGCGCTGCACGTGCATGTCGAGCCATACGTAGATGCCTTCGTCCTTGAGGCTTTTGACCCACAGGTCAATCTTGCGCAGTGATTCGGCATTGAGTTGCTGGGTATCGCGAATCAGGGTGCCGTCGCCAAACACGTTCGGGCTGACCCACGGCGAGTCATGGTGGTGCAGCCGCACGAGGTTGAAGCCCAGTGCCGACAGGCGCTTGGCCTGTTTGGTGATTTCCTCGTCCGGCGTCTTGAACAGCGAGTATGCGGACAGGTTGGTGCCCCAGAAGCGTACGGGCGTGTTGTCCTCGAACACCAGTTGCTCGCCAGAGGCTTTGACAAAACCGCGCTTGCCTGCCGGTTTCTCTGGCGCATTGAGAAAGGACAGGTCGACCGGCGAGGTTTGCCAGTCGAGCTGGTCGTCGGGCCATTGTGTGGGGTCGGCCAGGCCAAAGCGTTCGGTTGGGGTGGGACCAAGCTCGATATCGCCGGTCACGTTCAATGTGGCCTTGATCTGCTGCTGGCCAGCGCTGATGGGGTCTTTGTAGAAAAACGCGCGAATTTCGGAGGTGTTGCCCTGTTCGAAGTACACCTTCGCCAGAGCAGGCTCGAAGCGCATCTCGATGCGCCTGCCTTGCGCATCCTTGCCCCAGGACCAGCCGCGGTTGCCGGGTAGCAGCACCGGCTCGCCCATTTCCCCGGCGACCACGGCAGGGTCGAACTGGAACACGATGCCGCCGCCCATCACGTCGCTCTGCCTGCTGTGTGCGGTCAGGTCGAACGCCCAGGTCAGGGTTTGCGCCTGCTCCTTGCGGATATCCGCTGCCAGGTCGAAGTCCAGCTCCTTATTCTTGCCTTGCAGGGTGTAGCGGTAGGGCGCATTGACCTTGAAGGCGGTATAAAAGCCGGTCCAACTCCAGTCAGCCGCCCAGAAGTCGAACTTTGCTTTCATCACGGGGCCGCCACCGCGGGTCACGGTGGGCAGGCCGTTCTGTTCTTCGACGCTGACGAGCCAGCCTGATGCCCAGCCAGCCTGCGACACCACGGCCAGGCCAGCGAGCAGCGAAGCCCGCACGAAGCGGTGCATGGAAAAAGCGGTCATTGGCATCACCTGGGTTGAAGTCGTGCATCGGCAAGGGCGCTGGCCTGGCTGGCACGGAGCCTGCGCACCCTTTGTATGTAGGCCACCCCAAGCCCGGCGATCGACCAGTACACCGTGGGGATGATGGTGATGCTGCTGACGGTGAAAATGATCACCAGAATGCCCACCAGGGTCGCCAGCAAGGCCCGGCCCAGTTGCCGTTGCTCGTCATCCTTGTCGGGGAATGCGCGCATGGCCTTGCGGATGCCCAGCAGCACGGTGACGAAGAACGCCACGAACAGCGCGAGCCCGACCAGCCCGACCCGCAGCGCCAGGCTGACGTAGGTGTTGACGATGTCGATGATGCCTTCACCCTGAATCATCGATTGCATTTCCGGGGTGTTACGGAAGTCGAACGAGCCGAACAGCGGGTTGCGCTGGATGACGATCCAGGCGTTGTCGATCAACCGTTCCCGGTAGGTAATGTTCTCTTTCTCGATATTGCCGATGAAGGGCAACAGGTCCAGCACCTTGTCGCCCCCGGGCAGCACCGTCAGCAGCGGCATCGCCAGCACGCCGGCGAGGGCGAGCACGGTCAGGCGCTTGACCGCGCCTTTGCCCAGGGCAATGAACACCACCACGATGACCACGGCGCCGATCCAGGGGCCGCGGGACAAGGGTGCGAAAAGCCCGGCGGCCAGCAGCAGCGCGCCGAGTACCCGCTGCAGCTGGCTGCGGACGTAACCCTGGACGAACAGGTACAGGCCGATGGCCACGCTCATTACGTAACCCAGCGCAATCGCCTGGCCGGTGGTGGCGCTGGCGCGCAGCGAGCCACCGCGGCTCAGGTAGCCGGACATGCTCCATTGCACGCCCATGGCATCGATCAGGGCGTTGTACAGCAGCCAGTGGCGGACGAACTCGGCGACGCCGATCAATGCCAGGACGAAGGAGGCCAGTACGAACGCCAGCATGGCATCCTTGAAGTCACTGATTTCCTTGAGCCCACGGCTGGCGACGTAGTACGGCAGGAACACATCGATGTACAGGTACAGTGCCTGGCGCAAGGTGTCGGTGAGGGTGGTTTCACGCAGGTACAGCACACTCATCAACACCAGGCTTGCCGCCAGCAGCTTGTCCGGCCAGGTGCGGCCGAAGCGCAGGGTGTCGCTTTGCCTGCTCAAGGCCAGCGCCGCAGGGAGCAACACGCACAGCGTCAGCAGGCGAACATGGTTGAGGTCGACCAGGTAGTTGACCACGCCGAACCCGGGTATCTGCACCGACGCAGGTGGAATCAGGAACAGCAACATGAAAAACAGCGCCATGGCATTGCGTTCGCGCCGCCCTGCGATATACATGATGATCGCGGCCGCAGCCACGTACACCCAGAAACTATGGGAGGCAAAGGCCACCAGCGTCAGGACGAACCATAGGTTGCGTCGGCGCTTGAAGTCGCTGTAGGGGATGAGATCTGTCGCCGGGCGGCGCGCCATGACGAAAACGACGCCTGCCAGAAACAGAATGACGACAAGTGCACGAAAATGTTCAGGCATTGGCTAAGGCACCTATCCCTCGGTAAGCAACGGCTAGCATCATGGCTAATTGAAACTATAGTGACTTTTAGCGAATCAGTCAGAGATTGAAGTCATGCCGTCGATTGATGTGTCAGCCTCAGCGAGCCTGCGCAACCGCGCACTGAAGGCCGGGTCATGGAACCTGGTATCGCTGGTGGCGTCACAGGTCATGCGCCTGGGCGGCAACCTGATCATGGCCCGTTTGCTATTGCCGGAAATGTTCGGTGTGATGGTCATTGCCACCACGGTTTCGGTGCTTTTGCACTTGCTCTCCGATGTCGGCTTGCGCCAGAACATCATCCAGAGCCACCGGGGTGACGACCCAGAATTTCTCAATACCGCCTGGACCGTACAGATCATCCGCGGTTTCGTGCTGTTTGCCCTGACCTTGCTGCTGGCGGCCGCGTCCTGGTTCGCGCAGCTTGCCAACCTGTGGCCGGCGGACTCCACCTATGCGGCGCCGGAGCTGCCGATGGTATTGGCGGTGACTGGCCTTTCGGCAATCATCTGGGGCTTCCAATCCACCAAGATAGATGTCGCTGTACGAACTTTCCAACAAAAGCGCGTGGTGCTGGTAGACCTTGCCTCGCAAGTGGTCGGTTTGATCGCCATGCTGGTGATCGGCTACTTCACGCGGTCGATCTGGTCACTGGTGGTCGCGGGCCTGGTCAGTGCCCTGGCGGGTACTGTACTGGGCCACACGGCCCTGCAAGGGCCGAACAACCACTTGCGCTGGGACCGTAGTGCACTGACCGAGCTGATCGTGTTTGGCCGCTGGATCCTGCTGTCGTCGATGGTGGGGGTGTTGGCCATGTACGGCGACCGCATCTGGTTTGGCGCCAGCATGACGGCGGGGCAACTGGGTGTGTATTCCATTGCCGTGCTGATCCTCGGGTCTGTGCAGACCGGGTTGCTGAAACTGGTGGGTTCGGTGGCGCTGCCGGCCTTCAGCGAAGCCGCCCGGGAAGGTGACAAAGAGCGCCTGAAGGCCCTGTACTACCGTTTCAGGTTGCTGGTCGACCTGGCCATGCTGTTTGCCTGCGGGGTGTTCCTGACCGCCAGCCCGTTGCTGATCGGCTGGATGTATGACGCGCGTTACACCGAGGCAGGTACGATCCTTGCCATTCTGTCGCTGTCCTTCTTCACATTGCGCTATACCTTGGCACACCAGACATGGATTGCCCTGGGCCTGACCAAGTACCAGGCCATGGACAACATCATCCGGCTAGTCTCGTTATGGGCGTTGTTGCCACTGCTGCTGGCCATTGGTGGGGTGAACTATGCAATCTGGGGGGTTGCCCTGCATACCTTCCCGACGCTGCTGCTGATTGTCTACGTCAACTGCAAGCTTGATATCTTCAGCATCAAGCGCGAGCTGGTGGTCTTGCCGATGCTGGCGGTGGGCGCGCTCTGCGGCCTGCTGGCGACCCGTTTGTTCAACTGGCTGTAACGCCGCCGTCTGGCGAGCGATGTTTCAACGTCGGGGCGGTTGAGTGACTGACTTTTGAACACTTCATCGAGATAGGTCGGGATCATGGGGAAGCTTACGTTGTGTACTGCGCTTTTGGGTCGTAGGGGCTTTCTTCAGAGCTGTGTCTTGCTGGGCGTTGGCGGCGCCGTGTTTGGCGGGGGCGCAGACGTTGCACGCAAACCCGTCGAAAAAACCGGCTACGTGGTAATCAATGGCTGGGTGTTGCCCTCGCAGTACTTCCGGAACGAGCAAGCATGATCAAGGACTATCAGCAGCAGAAAACGCTGCGTGACGGCTACGATTTTTGCATCATCGGGGCTGGCCCCGCAGGCATTACCCTGGCGCTGCGGTTGGCGGCTGCCGGGTGGAACGTGATGCTGGCCGAAGGGGGCGGGCACGAGTATTCGCCGCATTCGCAAGGGCTGTACCAGTGCACGTCGACTGGCCTTGAGTTGTACGCCGAGGAAACACGCCTGCGTTATCTGGGCGGCACGTCCAATCACTGGGCGGGGCGCTGCCGGCCTTTTACCCCTTCGGATTTCGCCATTGCACCGCCCGGTGACTTGCCCGGCTGGCCCATCCCGTATTCGGAAATCGAGGGTTATCTGGCGGCGGCCATGGAGATCGTCGACCTGCCGTCAGGCGCGGCATTTCATGCGATGAACACCGGCCTTAGTGGCGGCGAGTTCGAGCCTGACCGCTTCCTGCTCAGCCCGCCGACGCGCTTTGCACAGAAGTACGCAACAGCGCTGAATGAGACTGCGGGGCTGGATGTGTTCATCAATTGCAACTGCGTCGATCTTGAGTTCGACAAAGCCTCAGGCCAGGTGATGGCCGCCGTGGTGTCTGACTACGACCGCCATCGGCAGCGCGTGCAGGCCAGGCACTTCATCCTGGCGACCGGCGCCATCGAAAATGCCCGGCAATTGCTCAACAGTGAAACCCTGCTGGCCGCCGGTATCGTCGACAAGCAAGGGCTGACCGGGTGTTGCTTCATGGAACACCTGAATATCGACATGGGGACCTTCATCCTGAAGTCGGACCAGGACAAGGAGATGCGCCAGTACTACACCACCGATGCCTTTGTCGCGGAGTACCAGGCAGGTAAAGGCAATGTGACTGCCGCATTGCTCTCGGATGTACAGACCTATGGCCGCACGGCCGAGGTCAAACACTTTCTGGAGAACCTCGCCTGTGACATGGGCGTTGCCAGCAAAATCGAATTTTTCGCCAAGTTCAGCTGCCCCGGCGACGGCGTGATCGGCACGATGATCGAGCAGTTCCCCAACCGGCAAAGCCGCATATCGCTGCTGGATGAAAAGGATGAACTGGGGGTGGCCAAGGTCAACGTCAATTGGGCGTTGAGCGACACCGACCGGCACACCATTAAGTGCATTGGTACTGAACTGGCCAAGCAGTTCGCCGACATGGACCTTGGCTACGTCAAGCTCAATGACTTCGTGTATGACACGTCGGTGCCGCTGAAGATGGCGCCGCATGCCCACCATATGGGCACCACGCGCATGGCCGCGTCCCCCGAGTTCGGTGTGGTCGATGCCGACTGCAAAGTCTTCGGCACCCAGAACCTCTACATTGCGGGAAGCAGTATCTTCGCCAAGGGCGGCGCTTCCAACCCGACCATGCCGTTGTTGCAATTTGCCGTGCGGCTGGCGGACCACCTCAATGAAAAATTGAAATCGGCTACGGGTGCCACGGTGTAACGCACGTTGTAAACGGGTTGAGTGCGATGCGGTCAGCACCAAGAAGAACGAGACCGAATTCGCCTCAGGGACAGTCCAGATTCGCTTTGATTGCGAGGCTTGCAGAATGAATGGATGGCTACGGAGTGCACTGACGTATTATGTCAATTCCACAGGGCGTGGAGGCTCGACATACAAAAAGTTCTGTAACCCTACAGGACGGGAGTGGGGCAACTACCTGGCCCGTTGGGGCAAGTTTCATTCGGTAGGCAACAACTTCCACATCAACCCTGGGTGCAACGTCACTGACCCTGCGCTGGTGCGCATTGGCAATAACGTCGGGCTCTCGGATTGCACCCTGATCGGGCACGATGGCGTGGTCGCGCTGATCGAACTCTGCTACGGCAAACACCTCGATTCCGTCGGCTACATCGACATCAAGGACAATTGCTTCATCGGCCATGGCGCAATCGTCATGCCCCGCGTGACCATCGGGCCCGACTCGATCGTGGCTGCCGGTGCGGTGGTCACCAAGGACGTGCTGCCCGGCACCGTGGTCGGCGGCAACCCGGCCAAGTTCATCTGCACCACCGAGGCCCTGATCAAAAGGGTCGAGGATCGCTGCGAAAGCTACCCCTGGATCGAAATGGTCAAACAGCGCAAAGGTGCATTCGACCCGGCGGTCGAGCCAGCCCTTGCTGCGCAACGGCGGCAGTACTTCTTCGGGGACGGTAGCAATGGATAGAAAACCCGTCGATGTCATGGTGGTCAACTTCAATACCGCGTCCTTGCTACAGCCCATGTTCGATGCGCTGCGCCAGGCCGATAGCGAAAAACTCGCCAGTTACCTGGTTGTCGACAATGCCTCGGTCGATGACTCTGTAGAGCGCATGGCCAAGGTGTGCCCCGAGGCGCTGTTGCTGAGCAACAAGAAGAACGTCGGTTTTGGCCGTGCCAACAACCAGTTGCTTGCGCACCTGCAGGGCAAGTACGCGCTGCTGCTCAACACCGATGCCTTCGTGGCGGCCGACTCCCTGGCCAAAACCATCGAGTACATGGACAACCACCCTGAGTGCGGTGTGCTAGGCGTGCGCCTGGAAGGTCGCGAGGGTGACCTGCAACCCAGTTGCCGCTACTTCCCAACCCCCCTGAACGTGTTTGTCGGCCGCACCGGGCTGGGGCGCTTTTTCCCCGGCTTGAAAATGGTCGACGAGATGAGCTGGGACCATGGCTCGGTACGGGAGTGCGACTGGCTGCCCGGTTGCTTCTACCTGGTCCGTCGAGAAGTGCTGGACCAGGTCGGCCTGTTCGACCCGCGCTACTTTCTGTACTACGAGGAAGTTGACCACTGCAAGCGGGTCAAGGAGGCGGGCTGGAAGGTGGTGTTCTATCCCCATACCACGGTGGTGCACATCGGCGGCGAAAGCTCCAAGTCAGTCAGCGAACTGGAGGCGGCCAGCCGGCAGATCTCCAGTTACCAGATCGAGAGCGAGCTGCTGTACTTTCGCAAACACCACGGTGTTGCCGGGCTGGCACTGCACATGCTGCTGGTGTGCATAGGGGACCTGGTGCTGGCGCTCAAGGCGCTGTTGAAGGGAAGGGGCCGCGCTGCGATACGGGCCTGCTGGCGGCATTGCCAGACCACCTGGTCGCTGTTGTTCAAGACCCGGTTCGCAACCCAACCCACACGGTAGGTGAAGCCATGTTCGAGAATATCCGCGCGGACTTGCGTGCACACGGTGGTGATTGGGGCGCCCAGGGGTTCTGGGTGCTGCTGGTGTATCGCTTTGGGCGCTGGCGCTATGGTGTGCGCCCGGCCCTGCTGCGCAAACTGTTCTCCATCCTCTACAAGATCCTGTTCAAGTTCGTGCAGATCATCACCGGGGTGGAATTGCCCTGCGAGGTGGTGATCGGCCGCAACTTCGTCATCGACCATTTTGGCGGCATCGTCATCAGTGGCTACGCCCGGTTCGGCGATGACTGCCGTATTCGCAACGGTGTGGTGGTGGGCCTGAAGAACGTCAACGAGCCGATTGCGCCGGTGTTTGGCAACAACGTCGATATCGGCGCAGGGGCCAAGGTGCTGGGCAATATCCGCATCGGCAACAACGTGACCATTGGCTCCAATGCCGTGGTGCTGATCGATGTGCCCGACGACTCACTGGCGGTCGGTGTACCCGCGACCGTCAAGCGTCGAAAACCAACTGAAGCTGTGGCGTGCCCGGTCGAGTGAGGCCCATGGAGACAGGTATCGGCGTGGTGGTGATCGGCCGCAATGAGGGGCTGCGCCTGGAGCGCTGCCTGCGCTCGTTGGCGCACGGTGCGGACCAGGTGGTGTACGTCGACTCAGGTTCTAGCGACGGCTCCGTGGCCATGGCGCAGGCTTTGGGCGTGCACGTGCTGGCGCTCGACATGGCCCGCCCGTTCACCGCAGCCCGGGCGCGTAACGAGGGCTTCGCTTGCCTGCAACGGCTGTTGCCATCGATGCGCTACGTGCAGTTTGTCGACGGTGATTGCGAGGTGGATCCAGGCTGGTTGGCCAGCGCCCAGGCATTTCTGCAGGCGCACCCTGAGGTGGCGGTGGTGTGCGGGCGTCGGCGCGAACGGTTCCCCCAGCGCTCGATTTACAACTGGCTGTGCGACCTGGAATGGGACACGCCCATCGGTGAAGCCAAGGCCTGTGGTGGCGATGCATTGATGCGTGTCGACGCGTTCACCCAAGTGGGCGGGTTCCGCCCGGACCTGATTGCCGGCGAAGAGCCAGAGTTGTGCGTGCGCTTGCGCGCCAAGGGTTGGAAGATCTGGCGGCTGGCCGCTGAAATGACCTTGCACGATGCGGCCATGACCCATTTCAGACAGTGGTGGCGACGCAGTTTGCGGGCCGGCCATGCCTATGCCGAAGGTGCTTTCTTGCATGGGGGCGCGCCAGAGCATCATTGGTTGCGCGAGTCTCGCCGCGCCTGGCTGTGGGGCTTGGGTATCCCGCTGGCGACAGTGCTTGCCAGTGGCCTGCTGGGTGGCTGGGCGCTGCTGCTGTTGCTGATCTACCCGCTGCAGGCCGCGCGCCTGGCGCGTCGCGGTGGCAAGTCGAGGCGCGAGAACTGGTTGCAGGCGGTGTTCCTAGTGCTTGGCAAATTCCCTGAAATGCTTGGGCAGGTAAAGTTCCTGTTGAACCGGTTCGCTGCCGGCAAGGCCGCGTTGATCGAGTACAAATGAGAGCCCTATGATTGCCAGATCGATAGTGAAAAGTGTGCTCACCCTGCAACCCGGCTACTCGCTGCGGGCCTTGAACAACAAAGCCAAGCTGACGGTAGAGATCGCCAGGCAGTGGCCCGCACTGAAGGCGTTCATGCAGCGCATGTCGGCTGCGCTGGGTGATGACCGCTTCGCAAGGCTTGGGGTGGATTGCATCGGCGTCGTGCAGTGGCCCTACATCAGCAAGAATTGGCAGGCGCAGGAGCGCCTGGGGGTGGTGGCGTCGCACTTCGAAGAGGTGGCCAGGCAGTTTCCGAAATTGTTGCTGCTGGGCCGGGACGACAGCCTGACCTTGTGTGACCTGTCAGCCTATTCGAAGGGGGGCGCGCTGCTGCTGGACCGGCCCATCTGGTTCAAGCGTGAAGGTGAACTGGTGCTCAACCTGTTCCAGGGCGATCTGCGCGTGGCGTCACTGGCGTTCACCCTGTGCCGTCAGCACGGTGCGTTGTGCCTGTTCATTGGCGCCGTCCAGGGCATTCACAAAGGCATCGACAGCGAAACGTCGTTGAACATCTACAGGGACCTGACCAAGGACTTCGAAGGCCTGCGCCCCAGAAGTTTTCTGCTGGAAGCCTTCAAGTGCATGGCCAGGGCGCTGGGGGTAGTGCGCATCTACGCCGTCGGCGATGCGTACCGCCACCATCGTCATCCCTATTTTGGCGCCGACAAGACGCAAGACCTGGCCGCCCATTACGACGTCATCTGGCAGGAAAACGGCGCCACAGCGTCGGAGCGCGAGGACTTTTTCAGTCTGCCTTTGGCCGCGGCCAAGCGGGCTGCAGACGACATCGCGCCCAAGAAGCGGGCGATGTACCGCCGGCGTCATGCCTTGCTGGATGACGTTTTCGCCCGCGTTGAAGCTGCATTGTCAGGCAGCGAGCGCAACCATGGGCTACAAGGGATGAAGGGGGATGTGCTTGAACGTGCATCGGCAGGGGGGCCGCCGCCGGCGATCGACAGCCTGAAGTAACGGGTTGCCGTTGGCAGGGTTCATTACGCAGGCATTGAATTGGATTCCTATGCGCATTGCTTACTTCATCAACCAGTACCCGAAGGTCAGCCATAGCTTCATTCGACGCGAAATGCTGGCGCTGGAGCGCCAGGGCATGGAGATCCAGCGCATTGCCCTGCGGGGCTGGGACGCCGAACTGCAGGACGCCGAGGACATTGCCGAGCGGGACAAGACCCGCTACGTGCTGCAGGACGGCGTCAAGGGGTTGTTGGCACCGACGCTGCAGGTACTGCGCGCCGAGCCCCGGCGCTTCTTCGCCACCCTGTGGCTGGCCTTGCGCATGGGCCAGCGCGCAGACCGGGCCTGGCCTTATCACCTGGTGTACCTGGCAGAGGCGTGCAAGGTCTTGCTCTGGTTGCAGGCCTTTGGCGCCAAGCACGTGCACGCGCACTTTGGCACCAACTCCACCGAGGTGGTGATGCTGGCCCATGCACTCGGCGGGCCTGGCTACAGCTTTACCGTGCACGGCCCGGAAGAATTCGATAAACCGCAATTTCTGCACGTGGGCGAAAAGGTGCGCCGCGCAGCGTTTGTCGCGGCGGTCAGTTCTTACGGGCGCAGCCAGTTGTTCCGCTGGGTGGCCCATGAGCACTGGGGGAAAGTGAAGGTGGTGCATTGTGGCCTGGAGCGCGAGTTTCATGCCGTCGCCGCTGTTGCAGCACCTTCGGCGCCACGCCTGGTGTGCGTGGGGCGCCTGTGCGAACAGAAGGGCCAGCTGTTGCTGATCGAGGCGGCCCGCCTGTTGGCCGCCCAAGGCGTTGCATTCGAGCTGGTATTGGCAGGGGATGGCGAGATGCGCGGGCAGATCGAAGCCCTGGTCGCCCGCCATGGCTTGCAGGCACAGGTGCGGATAACCGGCTGGATCAGCGGCGCCCAGGTGCGGGACGAAATTCTGGCGGCCCGTGCCTTGGTGTTGCCCAGCTTCGCCGAGGGCTTGCCGGTGGTCATCATGGAGGCCATGGCGTTGCGCCGGCCGGTGTTGACGACTTATGTGGCGGGCATCCCCGAGCTGGTTCGCCAGGGCGAGAATGGCTGGTTGTTCCCAGCGGGCACGGTGGAGGAGCTGGTTGCGGCAATGGCCGATTGCCTGGCGCAACCCGCCGATGTGTTGCAGCGCATGGGCGAGGCGGCGTATGAGCGGGTGCTGCAACGCCACGATATCGATACCGAGGCCGCCAAGTTGGCCAGCTACTTCAAGGCCTGCGCATGATCAGCCTATTGGCGTGGCTAATAGGCCTGGTGGCGGTTGCCATCCTGCTGCCATCGATGGTGTTGTTCGCGCAGGTGCTGCTGGCTTGCCTGCCTGCACGATCACCGCCCGCGGCCGGTGCCAGGCGCCCGCGCGTGGCGGTGCTGGTGCCTGCGCACAACGAGGCGTCGATCATCGCGTCGACGCTGGCAAGCGTCGGCCCGCAAATGCTGGCGCATGACCGTTTGCTGGTGGTGGCGGACAATTGCAGTGACGACACCGCGCAATTGGCGCGCAGGGCGGGCGCTGAAGTGATGGAGCGGCACAACGATCAACTGCGTGGCAAGGGCTATGCACTGGACTTCGGTGTGCGGCATCTGGCGCAGGACCCGCCAGAGGTGGTGATCATCGTCGACGCCGACTGCCAGGTGGGTGAGGGCGCCATTGACCTGCTGGCACGCCGCTGCCTTGAAGCTGCGCGGCCTGTGCAGGCGCTCTACCTGATGCATGCGCCCGCCGGCGCGGGCCTGAAAGTGCAGATTGCCGAATTTGCCTGGCGGGTGAAGAACCTGGTGCGCCCGCGAGGGTGGGCACGCCTGGGCTGGCCTTGTCAGCTGATGGGGGCGGGCATGGCATTCTCCTGGCAGGACCTGGCAGCGGTCGATTTGGCCAATGGGCACCTCGTCGAAGACTTGAAGCTGGGCCTGGATTTGTGCCGGGGCGGCAAGCCACCGCTGTTTTGCCCTCTCGCGCAGGTCACCAGCCAGTTCCCGCTCAGCCAGGAAGGCTTGAGCAGCCAGCGCACCCGCTGGGAGCATGGCCACCTGGGGGTGATCGTGGCCGAAGTGCCTAGCTTGCTGGTGGGCGCGCTCGCGCGGCGCAATTGGCCGCTGCTGGCCATGGCCCTGGACCTGATGGTCCCGCCGTTGGCGTTGCTGGTACTGGCCTTGATAGTGGTGGTAGGCGTGTGCTGGCTGGCCGCGCTGCTGTTCGGTATCACCGCACCGGCGTGGATCGCCACGGCGGCCTTGGCAATGCTGGGTGTGGCGGTGCTGCTGGCGTGGTGGCGTTTCTCTCGGGAACTGATCCCGTTTTCGGTGTTGCTTTACGCCCCTTTCTACGCCGCGAGAAAGATCCCTTTGTATCTGGGTTTCTTGATCAAACGCCAGGTTGAATGGGTGCGCTCGAAACGGGATGACAGCTGATGAGCGAATGGCAAAGCCGCTGGAAAACGATTATCGGCAAACTGCAGGTAGTCAGTGACCCTGCGCAAGCGCAACACCTGCTTGAGGCACTGTGCCGGCCCGAGGCGCCGACGGTACTGGGTTTCGTCAATGCCCATGGCATGAACCTGGTGGCGGGTAATGCGGATTACTGCAAGGCGCTGTGTTCTGCCGATGTGCTGCTGCGTGATGGGGCCGGCATGGCCATCCTGTATCGCCGCCTGGGGCTGGACCCTGGGCTGAACATGAATGGTACAGACCTCATTCCCAAGCTGATGGCGGCGTTCAAGGGGCGCCGAGTTGCGTTCTGGGGTACCCGAGAGCCGTTTCTGGGCCAAGCGGTGCAGTGCTGCGAGGCCCGCTTCGGTCTGGTGCCGGTGTCGGTCCACGATGGTTTTGCCGATGTGGCCACTTACCTTGAACTTGCCCGGGCAACGCAGCCGGAACTGATCGTGCTGGGCATGGGGATGCCCAAGCAGGAAGCGCTTGCCCAATGGCTGGTTGCCAGTGGCGGGCCGTGCCTGATCGTCTGCGGTGGGGCGATTCTGGACTTTCTTGGCGGCAAGGTCAGCCGGGCCCCGGCCTGGCTTCGCCGGTTGGGCGGGGAGTGGATCTTCCGTTTGGTGAAGGAGCCTAAACGCCTGTTCATGCGTTACGTGGTGGGTAACCCGGCGTTCCTTATCCGAACCCTGTTCTGCACCAAGGCGAAGACGCTCGATGCCCGTAACACGCCCAGGCGTATCTGACGATTCGGCCAGGCGAGCCGTCTGAAATGGCCAAAATCCATGGCAGGGCGGATTCCGCCCGCCGGGTGGGCGAGCGACTGCTACAGTGATAACAAGCGGCCTTGGGGGGCGGCGAAGACTATTCAGAATACAGGATTCTACTTCAAAGGCTGTTATGGATTGATTGAGTAAGCTGCCAGGCACTTGCTACGCTCAAATTAATGAGGTCTGAAATGGTTCTCGAACCCAGAAGCAGTCGTTCCTTACTTCAGCGAAGAAGCAGCGTAAGTAACGCCATTCAAGCGGGTCTAGATGGAATTGCAGTAACCGGTGTTGCCTGGTACTTGATCTATGATCAATTCGGTCACATTACCTCTGACTATGTGATCATGCTGCTGTTGTTAATTGGTGCGCTGGCTGTTATTTACGACCATTATGCAATTTATCGAACCAACGTCGGCTTGTCGATCAAGGCGTTCAGGTTGTTCAAGGCGTGGTCGGCAACCTTTTGTTTTCTGGTGGTCATGGCATTTCTTACCAAACAAAGCGAGACGTACTCGCGGTTGTTGGTGGTGCAGTTGTTTGTCTTTGGTTATTTTGCCCAGCTGTTTTTACATGTGGTGGTGCGTGAATTGCAAAAACGCTTTACCGCCCACGCCCGCCTGGACAACGCGCTTATTATCGGAGCGGGTGACCTTGCCAACTTCCTGCACCAGAAGATCAGCAACAACCCCTGGTTCGGTGAACGGGTGCTGGGTTGCGTGCTGATCAATGATTCGGCTGAGCAGGGCAGTGCCGACGCAAAGCAGCGCCTGCCGGTACTCGGGCATGTCACCGACCTTGACGAGATTGTCGCCAAGCACGCCATTCGCACGGTGTACCTGGTCACCCCGCTGGGTGGCTCCGAAGTGATTAACGATGTCTATTTGAAGTTGCTCGACAAGTGCATTGCGGTCAACTGGGTGCCGGATATCTTCTCGTTGCGCTTGATTAACCACAGTGTGCGGGAAATTGCCGGTATTCCGGTATTGACCTTGTCGGAAACACCCTTGACCGGCATGAGTTTGTTTCTGAAGAACCTCGAAGACCGGGTGCTGGCCGCATTGATTTTACTGTGTGCCTCACCGGTGCTGCTGGCGGTGGCTATCGCGATCAAGATCGACAGTCGCGGCCCGGTCTTCTTCAGGCAAGAACGGATGGGCTGGACGGGGGAATCCTTCCGCATCTGGAAGTTCCGTAGCATGCATGTTCATCAACCGGAAAATGGCGTTGTCAAACAGGCTCAGAAGAATGACCCAAGGCTCACCCGGGTGGGCGCCTTTATTCGCAAGACCAGCCTGGACGAGTTGCCGCAGTTGTTCAATGTATTGACCGGCGAAATGTCGTTGGTGGGGCCGCGCCCCCATGCACTTCAGCACGATACGCTGTATTCGCAAGACATTGTCGACTACTTTGCGCGGCACAATATCAAACCCGGCATGACCGGCCTGGCGCAGGTCAGGGGCTTCCGGGGTGAAACCAAAGACATTGAGCAGATGATCCAGCGGGTCGACTCGGACATCGAGTACATCAACAATTGGTCGTTGTGGCTCGACTTTGTCATTTTGGTCCGCACGCTCAATGCCTTTACCGGCAAGCAGGCCTACTAGCCCGACGCTGTCGACCCTCACGCCAGCGGGTGCAGTTCCCTGAACCCGCGAGCCTCTTCCACCAGCCAATCATGCACCGCGCGGGCGCCGGGCTGGGTCAGCCCGCCGGGCGGGTAATGCACCACATAGCGTTTGTGGTTGGCGATCGCTACCCCGAACGGCACGATCAGCGCCCCCCGTTCCAGTTCATCGTTGAGCAGGGTGCGCCGGGCGATTGCCACGCCAACCCCGGCAATCGCCGCCTCGATGGTCAGGTGGTTGCGGTTGAAGGTATGCCCCCGCCGTACATCGAGGCCGCCCGCGCCGATACCTTCCAGGTAGAACTCCCATTCAGCGTACTCCGAGGCCCCTCGCCAGGCGGTGATGTCATGCAGCAAGGGGTAATGCGCAAGGTCAGCCGGCCCGTGCAGCGGTGGTCGGCCACGCAGCAGCGTGGGCGAGCAGACCGGGAAGATCTGCTCGTCCAGCAGCGGCGTCGACAGCATGCCCGGGTAACTGCCATCGTTCAGGTCGATGGCCAGGTCGAAGTCCCCCGGGTGCAGTGCCTGTGCGCTGTCTTCGGCCACCAGCCGCAACTCGATGTCCGGGTAGCGCTGCTGAAAGCGCGGCAAACGCGGCGTCAGCCATTTGGCCAGAAATGACGGAATAGAACGCAGGCGCAAGGTGCCGCGGATCTCACCGGCGTCCAGGCGCAGCAGCTCGGCCTCGATGCTGCCATAGGCCTCGGCCACTGTCTGGGCCAGGCGTTGCCCTTCGGCGCTCAGCTCGACCCCGCGGGCGCGCCGCAGGAACAGGCGATAGCCCAGCCGTTCCTCCAGCTGGCGCATCTGCTGGCTGACTGCGCCCGGTGTGATGTGCAGTTCTTCGGCGCAGCGGGTAAATGACAAATGCCGGGCCGCACAGGAGAACACATACAGCCAGACGAACATCTGGCCATTGAGTTGTCGTCTCATCGTTTAGTACCACTAAAGCCTTGCTTAGGAGGTTTCGTTGGTCATCCTTGCCGCAGCAGGTCAGTATCGCTCAACTTCGCAGTAGCGTTCAATTTTCCCAGTGAACCGTGCATGGGCGTTTCTGTCCAGCCCGGTCAGGCATTAGTATGGCTATCAGTGTTTTCGACCTCTTCAAAATCGGCATCGGCCCTTCGAGCTCCCATACCGTGGGCCCGATGCGGGCAGCGGCGACCTTTGCCCAGGCCCTGCGCGAGCGCGGTTTGCTGGCCCAGGTGACGCGCGTCGAGGTGCGGCTGTATGGCTCGCTGTCGGCCACCGGGGTTGGCCACGCCACCGACCGTGCGTGCCTGCTCGGGCTGATGGGCCAGTGGCCGGACCGGATCGACCCCGCCACCATCGAGCCGCGGATCGACCAGCTGATGCAGGAGCACTGCCTGATGCTCGATGGTAGCCACCCGCTGGCGTTCAACTACACCCGCGACATGCGGCTGCTGGACGAAAGCCTGCCATATCACCCGAACGCCATGACCCTTGAAGCGCTGGGCGGGCAGAGCAGCCTGTTCAGCCAGACGTACTATTCGGTGGGTGGCGGTTTCATCGTCGAGCAGGCTGAGGTCGATGCCCCGCAGAGTGAAGCGAATTCGGTCGATCAGCCGTATCCGTTTGCCAGCGCGGCTGAGTTACTGGCGCTGTGCAAGGCGCACCGATTGAGTGTCGCGCAACTGATGATGGCCAACGAATGTGCCTGGCGCACGGAAGCCGAGGTGCGCGAAGGGCTGCTGCGCATTTGGGCAGCAATGGGTGAGTGCGTCGAAAATGGCCTGCGCAATGAGGGCATCCTGCCGGGTGGCCTGAAGGTCAAGCGCCGCGCCGCACGACTGCACCGCAGCCTGCAGGAGCTTGGCAAACCGAACGTGATCGGTTCGACCCTCAGCGCCATGGAGTGGGTCAACCTGTTTGCCCTGGCGGTAAACGAAGAAAACGCCGCCGGCGGGCGCATGGTGACGGCGCCCACCAACGGTGCGGCAGGCATCATCCCGGCCGTGCTGCACTACTACATGAAGTTCAACCCGGATGCCTGCGATGACGATGTGGTGAGGTTCCTGCTTGCAGCGGCCGCAGTCGGCATCCTGTGCAAGACCAACGCTTCGATTTCCGGTGCCGAAGTCGGTTGCCAGGGCGAAGTGGGGTCGGCGTGCTCGATGGCGGCGGCTGGCCTTGCCGAAGTGCTCGGTGCCACGCCACCGCAACTGGAAAATGCCGCCGAGATTGCCCTGGAGCACAACTTGGGCCTGACCTGCGACCCGGTCGGCGGGCTGGTGCAGGTGCCATGCATCGAGCGCAACGCGATTGCTGCGGTCAAGGCAATCAACGCGGTGCAGATGGCCCTGCGCGGCGATGGCGAGCACTTCATCTCGCTCGATCAGGTTATCCGCACCTTGCGCGACACCGGTGCGGACATGCATGCCAACTACAAGGAAACCTCGCGCGGCGGCCTGGCTGTCGCCTATGTCGAGTGCTGATTCACCCTGCCCGGGGCCGCTTTGCGGCCCCGGGTCTGGTTAGCGGCTTTTCTGTTTCAGCGCTACAAAGCTTGCGCGCATGTCCTTGGCCCAGCCATCCAGCACGGGCTTGACGTCATCCAGGGTCAGCTTCTGGGTGTCGTTCTCTAGCTCCTTGCCTGCGCCCTTGCGCACCACCTGAGCGAGCACCTTCTGGCTGGCGCCGTCGAGGAAGGCTGCCTCGACACCGACATCTACGTCTTGGTCACGGCCGCCCATGGCGGTATTCACGCCTGCCGAGATCAGCGCAATCGGGATCACTTCGTAGGCCTTTAAGCCCTCGTTGCTGGTGGAGACCGCAGTAATCGCCGGGCGTACGACGATGGTGCCCGGGCCGGGGGCCTTGGCCAGGGTCAGTACACTGCCCAGTTCACGGCGCATCGCTTCGTTGAAGTAACGGGTGATCTCCTGCAGCGTCTGCGCCGAGATGACCGCTGTCGGTTGCGGTTTGGGGTAGAACTGACTGGGCTCGATGAACACCTGGCTGTACTGATTGACGTTGACCTTGGGGTCCATCCAGCGCATCACCGGTGCGCCAGAAGGGCTTTCAGCGGGTTGCAGGCGGCTGTAGTCCTTCAGGAAGCCGGAGTAGTCGCTGGGGTCCACGCGGTTGCTGGAGCAGGCCGCGACGGCAAGCAAAGCTGCGCATAACAGGGTGATGCGAGGCAGTGATTTCATGATCGTGATGCATCCATGAGGGGTCGGCCAGAACAACGCTAGCAGGTGCGGGCGAGTTGGCCAGTGGTCAGGGGCAATCTCGAAAGGCGGTGGCGGTATGCTGTGCCAGGGCTTGGCCGCCGTTCAACTGGCATGAATCCCGGCAACTCGGCGCATAACACAGAAACTTCCTACGCTACGGTAGGAGGTCTGTTGTGAGCAGCAAACTGATTGAGTCGTTGCGTGATGACCTTGCCGTACTGCATGAGGCGGGTGCTATCGGCAAGGTGACCCTACGAGATTTCGAAGCGATCTGCCCCGCGCCCGTGCGGGAATTCAGTGCGCTGGACATCCGCCATTTGCGTGAGGCACTCAACTTCAGCCAGCCGGTGTTCGCCATGCATCTACACACGAGTGCTTCGACAGTTCGAAAATGGGAGCAGGGGGAGACGCGCCCTGCAGGGCCGGCGCTTAAATTGCTAAACATCATATAATGCAAAGGCTTACAAGCGATTCTTTAAGTGCTTTGTACTAAATGGTCTTGCCTTGCTTGCCCTATAAATCAGTAAGTTAGCGAATATTCTTCAGGTTCTACATTGGTGTGCCCTCATCACACAGGCTTGCATGATGAGGGCGCAGAGGCAGCGCCTACCCCAGCACCTCGCGCAACCGATACCACAACATCCCCAACGCCAGCAGCGGTGAACGCAGCGCCTTGCCGCCCGGGAAGGTCAGGTGCGGTACCGCACTGAATACATCCAGCCCTTGGCTTTGGCCCACGGCAATGCCTTCGGCGAGCAGTTTGGCCGTCCAGTGGGTCACGTTCAACCCATGCCCCGAATAGCCCTGGGCGTAGTAGACGTTCGGGTGCTGGCTCAGCCGCCCGACCTGGGGGAAGCGGTTGGCCGTAATGCCGATCATGCCGCCCCATTGGTAATCGATGCGTACCTCGGCCAGCTGCGGGAACACCTTGATTACCTTCGGCCGCATGTAGGCGGCAATGTCCTTGGGGTCGCGCCCGGAATAATGGCAGGCACCCCCGAACAACAGACGGCGGTCAGCGGTGAGGCGGTAGTAGTCCAGGCCGACCTTCTGGTCGCACAGCGCCATGTTCTGCGGGATCAGGCTACTGGCGAGCGCCTCTGGCAACGGCTGGGTGGCCACCACATAGCTGCCGGCTGGCAGCACCTTGCCACTCAGGCGCGGCTCCAGTTCATCGAGGTGCGCGTTGCAGCCCAGCACCAGGCTGTGTGCCCTGACCTTGCCGTGGGCGGTGTGCAGGGTCACGGTGGGGCCATGCTCGATGCGCAGTACCGGGCTCTGCTCGAAGATGCGCACGCCAAGGCCTGCAGCCGCGCTCGCCTCGCCCTGCACCAGGTCCAGTGGGTGCAGATGGCCCGAACCCATGTCCACCAGGCCACCGGCGTACTGGTCGCTGGCGACGACCTGGTGCATGTGCTCGGGGCTGACCAGGCGTGTTTCGTGCCGATAACCCAGCGCGGCGAGGTCGTCCTGTTCGGCCTTGAAGGCGGCAAACTGGGCGGGAGTGTTGGCCAGTTCGCAGAAGCCCCAGCGCAGGTCACAGGCAATACCGTATTGCGCGATGCGCCCGGCCACCAAGGCCACCGAATCGATGCCAGCCTGTTGCAGGTAACGCACGCCATCCTGGCCGACATAACGGGCAAAACCACTGACGTCATGGCCGATGCCGCGGATCAGTTGGCCACCGTTACGCCCGCTGGCGCCCCAACCGATGCGCCGGGCTTCGAGCAAGATCACCGACAGCCCCCGTTCGGCAAGTTCGAGCGCGGTATTGACCCCAGTGAGGCCGCCGCCGACCACGCAGACATCGGCCGTCAGTTCGCCGTCCAGGCTGGGGTAGGGCGCCGTGTGGCGTGCCGTGGCGGCATAATACGAAGCGGTGTGCAGGGTATCGAAAGGCATGGGTGTTCTCGGCTCAGCGGTTGGACTTGATCTTGCTCCAGGAGCGGGTCATCACGCGCATGATCTTGGGGCTGGGCGTGCTGGAGATGTACAGCTTGTCCAGCACGTGCTGGGGCGGATAGACCTCGGGGTTTTGCACCAGGGCTTTGTCCATGTAGGCCTGGGCGTCGGGGTTGGCATTGGCATAGCCGACCGTGGTGCTGACCTTGGCGATCACCTGCGGCTCGAGCAGGTAGTTGATGAACGCCAGGGCCTGGTCCGGGTTGGCGGCGTCCTTGGGGATGGCCAGCAGGTCGAACCACAGGTTGCTGCCTTCCTTGGGAATGCTGTAGGCAACCTTGACGCCGTTGTTCGCCTCCACCGCGCGGTTGGCGGCCTGGAACACGTCGCCGGAGTAACCGAAGGCTACGCAGACATCGCCGTTGGCCAGGTCCGAGACATATTTTGAGGAGTGGAAGTAGGTGATGAAAGGGCGCAATTGGAGCAGGCGGGCTTCTGCCTTGGTGTAGTCCGCAGGGTTTTCGCTACGTGGGTCCATGCCCAGGTAGTTGAGGATCGCCGGGAACAACTCGTCGGGCGAGTCCATGAAGGCCACGCCACACTGCTTGAGTTTTTTAAGGTTCTCGGGCTCGAACAGCACCGCCCAGGAGTCGATGTGGTCGATGCCCAGTGCGGCCTTGACCTTGTCGACGTTGTAGCCGATGCCGTTGGTGCCCCACAGGTAGGGCACTGCGTACTGGTTGCCGGGGTCGTTCTGCTCAAGCTGCTTGAGCAGCTTTGGGTCAAGGTGCTTCCAGTTGGGCAGCTTGCTGCGGTCCAGCGGTAAAAAGGCCCCGGCCTGGGCCTGGCGAGCGAGGAAGTGGTTGGAAGGCACGACCACGTCGTAGCCGGTGCGACCGGCCAACAGTTTGCCCTCCAGGGTTTCATTGGAGTCGAACACGTCATAGACCACCTTGACCCCACTGCTGGCCTGGAAGTCGGCCAGTGTGGTGTCACCGATGTAGTCGGTCCAGTTGTACACGCTGACGGTCGGTGCAGCTTGGGCGGCAGCGCCGAACAGCAAAGTGAATGCAGCAGGAACCAGGGATTGCAGATGACGCATGTCGACACCTCGTTGGTCTTGTTCTTGGTTTCGATGGAGGTGGGGCGCCGCGCGCCCCGGGCAAATCAAACGCTGAGCATCAGGAATTCACGCTCCCAGGAGCTGATCACCCGTTTGTAGTTCTCGTGCTCGGCACGCTTGACCGCGACATAGCCCTGGACGAATTGCTTGCCCAGGTATTGCTGCACGGTCTCGCAGTCTTCCATGTGCTGCAGGGCATCTTCGATGGTGATTGGCAGGCGCAGGTTGCGTCGCTCATAAGCCCGGCCCTGCACCGGCGCGCTCGGGTTGATCTTCTCGATCATGCCCAGGTAGCCGCACAGCAGGCTCGCGGCGATGGCCAGGTACGGGTTGGCATCGGCGCCCGGCAGGCGGTTCTCGACGCGCATCGCCTCGGGGCTTGAGGTTGGCACCCGCAGCCCGGCCGTGCGGTTCTCTTCGCCCCACTCGACGTTGACCGGTGCCGAGGTGTCCGGCAGGAAGCGGCGGAACGAGTTGACGTTTGGCGCGAACATCGGCAGCAGCTTGGGGATGTACTTCTGCAAACCGCCGATATGGTGCAGGAACAGCTCGCTCATGCTGCCGTCTTCATTGGCGAACACCGGCTTGCCGGTGGCGATGTCGACCACGCTCTGGTGCAGGTGCATGGCGCTGCCAGGTTCATCGGTAATCGGCTTGGCCATGAAGGTAGCCGCAACGTTGTGCTTGAGCGCCGCCTCGCGCATGGTGCGCTTGAACACGGTGATCTGGTCGGCCAGGTCCAGGGCATCACCGTGGCGGAAGTTGATCTCCATCTGCGCCGGGCCGTCTTCGTGGATCAGCGTGTCCAGGTCCAGGCCCTGCAGTTCGCACCAGTCATAAACGTCTTCGAACAGCGGGTCGAATTCGTTGGCGGCGTCGATCGAGAACGACTGGCGACCGCTTTCAGCGCGCCCGGAGCGGCCCAACGGTACCTGCAGTGGCAGGTCCGGGTCTTCGCAGCGCTTGGTCAGGTAGAACTCCATCTCCGGCGCGACGATCGGCTGCCAGCCTTGGTCGGCGTAAAGCTTGAGCACCTTCTTCAACACGTTGCGCGGTGACAGCTCGATGGGGTTGCCTTGCTTGTCGAAGGTGTCGTGAATGACGATCGCGGTCGGCTCGATCGCCCAGGGGATCTGGTACACCGCAGCCGGGTCAGGGCGGCAGATCATGTCGATGTCGGCGGCATCGAGCAGGCTGTAGTAGATGTCGTCGTCAACGTAGTCGCCGGTGACCGTCTGCAGCAGCACGCTTTCGGGCAGGCGCATGCCGCGCTCATGCAGAAACTTGGCGGTCGGCGCGATCTTGCCGCGGGCGATGCCGGTCAGGTCGCTGATCACGCATTCGACTTCGGTGATCCGGTGTTCTTTCAGCCAGGTGGACAGCTGATCGAAGGGGGCGTTCATACAGACCTCTTGGTTGGGTTTTTGTGTGCGCGGCGGGAGCCGGTGGCTTCCCAGGTGACGCGCTGGGGGCTATCTTGGTCGCAGCCCCCAGGGCAATCTATCCACTTTCTCCGGCAATCAATGCACCAAAAGAGTGCAACAGGACGATGCGTGACAACGCCCAATGCCTTGCAGGTCCAGGCTTTCCACACCACCGATGTCACCGAGCAGGTGCGTGCCACCCCAGGCTGGCAACAGCAGTACCGGCAAATGTCGCCGGGGCACTTCAGCGGCGAACTGCGCTGCCTGGGTCTGGACGGCGTGGAGGTGTATGAAGAGCGTCTCAACACCCGTGTCGAGCAATTCTTCCGCCCCCCGAGCGGTTCGCTGGCGTTCTGCTTCGACCGCACGGAGAACAGCCTTTACCTGCTCAACGAGCAGAGCCGCAATATCTGGATCACCCCGGAAAACTACGAAGAGGTGGCGGTGGTGTTCGACCAGGCGTTCCTGGCCCGTCATGGTCTCGATACCCAGCGCCTGGACGGGCTGTTCATGGTGCCGTTGGGCAGTGGCCAGAACGCGTTGTTCGGCAGTTGGCTGAGCGCCACCCTGACCCGCCTGGGCCATGCCGATTGCCCGCTGCAGGGGCAGGCGCTGGCCGAGCAACTGCTGGAAGACTGCCTGTTCATTCTCGACAGTGCCTGCCAGCGCCTGGACGGTGGTGCGCTGGGCAGGCGAAGTGAAGCGCGCGAGATCATGCGCCGGGTCAGTGAATGGGCGGCGGACTGCCCCGAAGAAACGCTCAATTTGATGGCGCTGGCCGACGTGGCCGGTGTTTCCCTGCGCCAGTTGCAACAGGCGTTCAAGGCGTTCACCGGTATGCCGCCGGCGCACTGGCTGCGCTTGCGCCGGCTCAACGGCGCGCGCCGAGACCTGCTGCGCCAGGCCGATGTCACGGTGGCCGAGGTGGCGATGCGCTGGTCGTTCTGGCACCTGGGGCGGTTTTCCGAAAGCTACCGGCAGTTGTTCCGCGAGTTGCCGAGTGAAACGCTGAAGCGGGGCAGGGGCTGAGGGCAACACTGAACCCAGCACACCCCTCGGAAAGTTGCTATCGTGCCGGGCTGTTCCCACCCGAGGTCCCGATGTTCTACCTGCCTTTGCCCAGTGACCTAGCCGACCGTCTCGCCAGCGAGCCTGCTGCCAGCGACTTTTTCTCAACCGCCAGTGTTGTGCAGGCGGCTGCAGTGCTGTTCGTGCAGAACCTGCCGCGCCAGCCGGCCACCGCGACGGCAGACGCGCAGGAACGGCGCTTTGCCGAAATCGTGCGCATCGCCAGCGAAGTCGAAACCGCCGCACCGGGCCGCTTTCAGGGCCAGGTGGCGCAGCACTTCGACCGCGAGGCGTTCGCCATGGGGTTGGGCATGTTGGGAGAGAATGGCATCGGCCTGCTGGCCAGCGAGGTCGAGTACGACAGCGACACGTTGCTCGATGCCGAAGGCCAGTGGAATTTCCGCTTTGCCGACAGCTACCGGCAGCAGGTCACGCCGCTGCACCCGGTCTACCTGCCCTCATTGGCCAGTGACCTTTTGTTGAGTGATCAACAAAACCGCCTGCTGCGAGAGTTTCTCTCCGGCGTCGACGAGTCTGTTGCGGTGCAAGGTTTCGCCGGCACCGGCAAGACCTTCCTGATCCACCAGTTCGCCCGCTTGCTCGACCCCCAGCGCACGCTGCTGCTGGCCTTGACCGAGGGCCAACTGCGCGCATTGCAGGCACGCGTCAAGGATGCCCAGGCCTACACCGCGCTGACCTTCGGGCAGTTGGCAGACGAACTCCTCAACCGTGACCTCACCAGTAATGGTTGGCGCCTGCGCGACCCGTATCGCACCAAGCTGTCCTGGCGCCCGCAGGAAGCGCAGGTGGTGAAGTGGCTGAATATCCCCGATATCGGCCCGCTTGACGCCCGCGATGTCGTGGCCTTGTGTATCAAGGCCGTGCGCAGTTTTTGCCGAACCGGTGATGCCCAGTTGCAGTTGCACCATTTGCCCTGGGCTGGGCCCGGCACCTCGCCGCTGGACCAGGAAGTGCTGCTGGAGAAGGCGCGCTTGTACTGGCAGGAGCTGATCCGCCCATCAACCCGAGAAATTCAGCTGCCGGTGCGTGATTACCACCGGGTCAAACTGCTGTCGTTGACGCAGGACGTGATCGACAGCCGGTACACCCACATCATCGTCGACGAGGCCCACGAGCTTTCGGCGCCGATGCTCGCGGTGCTGGACCGCAGCCCGCAATCGGTCATCACCCTGGGCGACGAACTGCAGAACCTCAACGGCCTGAGCCCGCACCATGGCGGCTTTATCCGTCAGCGCTACATCGACCATTCGCTGCGCGCCGGGCCGGCGATGGACAACGTGCTCAACCCGTTGATCCAGGCGCACCCGGCCAAGATACAGGCCGCGTTCAGTGGCAGTGCCGAACACTACACCCGGGTCAGCTTCTTCGACACCGTCACGGTGCCGGAACAGCCCACGGCGTTGATCGTCGATGATGAATGGGGGCTGTTTGGCTGGTTCCAGCGCCTCACTCACCAAGGCGTGCCCTTCGTGCTGCTGAAGAGCGCACGCAAGGATTTCGAGCTGTTCGTCGAGGACTGCATCGAGCTGTACCGGTTTGGCACCCGGCCGCGCCACCCCATGTTGTTCCGCTACGCCAGCTGGCAGGCGCTGGAGCAGGACAAGGGCGATGACAAGGCCTTCGTGGCGGTGGCCAACATGCTGCGCAAGGGCTATACGCCAGAGCATTTTGCCAAGGCCAAGAGCCGTTATCGCTGGGACAAGGCGCCCAAGCTGTTCCTGGGGCGGGTGAGCGACGTGAAGAACATGGAGTTCGCCCGGGTGATGGTGTCACCGGAGCTGATGGTCACGCCGGTGGTGGCGGGCAATCGCAACGAACGTGCACGGATGCTGGCGGGCCTGTATACCGCCTGTTCGCGGGCACGGCATGAGCTGATCGTGCCAGGTGGGATGCTGGACTGGGTGAAAGACCAGGTCAGGGATTGAAGTGATTGGGGCCGCAAGGCGGCCCCAATGCACCGGTCAGTTACGGTCCAGCCACACCGTCTGTGCGTTGGTGAACTCGCGTACACCAAAGTGCGACAGCTCACGGCCAAAACCACTCTTCTTCACGCCACCAAAGGCGACGCGCGGGTCGGATGCGCAGTAGCCGTTGATGAACACGCCACCGGTATCCAGTGCCGCGGTCATGCGTTCAGCCAGAGCATAGTCAGCCGTGTAGATAGTCGCGGCCAGGCCGAACTCGCTGTCGTTGGCCAATGCCACCGCATGGTCGGCATCCTGCGCCGTGATGATCGCGGCCACGGGCCCGAACAGCTCCTGCTTGAACGCGGTCATCTCAGGGGTGACGTTGGCAAACACGGTCGGTGCGTAGAAGTTGCCCACGCCTTCGACCTTGTTGCCACCCAGCAGCAGGGTAGCGCCTTCGGCAAGGGTCGCCTGGACCTGGCCATCGAGTTCGTCGCGCAGGTCATAGCGGGCCATCGGGCCGATGTAGGTGTCTTCTTCCAGCGGGTTGCCGACTTTCAGCGCGCGCGTCGCTTCAACGAACTTGCGGGTGAAGGCTTCAACGATGCTCTCTTCGACAATCAGGCGCTTGGCCGCGGCGCAGACCTGGCCGGTGTTCTGGTAGCGACCAATGACAGCCGCCTTGACTGCGGCATCCAGGTCGGCGTCGGCCAGCACGATGAACGGGTCGGACCCGCCCAGCTCCAGCACGCACTTCTTCAGCGCGGCCCCGGCTTGTGCACCAATCGCCATGCCAGCGCGCACGCTGCCGGTCAGGGTCACGGCGGCAATGCGTGGGTCGTTGATGGCGCGGGTGACACCGTCCGGCGTCACGTTAAGCACTTCGAAGACGCCCTCCGGCAGGCCGGCATCCTTGAACAGTTCACCCAACAGGTAAGCGCTGCCCATGACGTTCGGGGCATGCTTGAGCACGTAGGTGTTACCGGCGAGGATCGCCGGCACAGCGCCGCGCAGCACCTGCCAGACCGGGAAGTTCCACGGCATCACGGCCAGGATCGGCCCCAGCGGGCGGTACTCGATGCGGGCTTTCTCGATTTGCGTCGGCTCTGCTGCCAGCATGGCCGGGCCGTGCTCGGCATACCAGCGGCACAGCCCCACGCACTTGCTCACTTCGCCACGGGCCTGCGTGATCGGCTTGCCGATTTCACGGCTGATCATCTGCGCAAAGGCTTCGGCCTTGGCTTCGAGGGTGCTGGCCAGGGCAAGCAGGTACTCGCTGCGCTGACCCAGCGACACCAGCCGCCATTGCCCATAGCCCACCTTGGCACGTTGCAGCGCCGCTTCCAGTGCGGCGTCGGTATCGAAGGGGTAGGCGCCAATCTGCTCGCCGCTGTGCGGGTCGAGGGAGATGGCATGGGTCAGGCTGCTGATCGCGCTCATGGCGGACACTCTCGTTGTTGTTAATCAGTGACGCCAGACTAGTGGTGTAGGGTTTTAATGAAAACTGAATAATAATGAGCGAAACATTCACGTTTGGAGAATGACTGTGGACCTGGTGCAACTGGAAATCTTCAAGGCAGTGGCCGAGCAGGGCAGCATCAGCGCTGCCGCGCAGCATATCCATCGGGTGCCCTCGAACCTGACCACGCGCATCAAGCAGTTGGAAGAAGACCTGGGCGTAGAGCTGTTCATCCGCGAGAAAAGCCGCCTGCGCCTGTCGCCGGCGGGTTGGAACTTTCTCGAGTACACCCGGCGCATTCTCGACCTGGTGCACGAGGCGCGGTTGACCGTGGCGGGCGAGGACCCGCAGGGCACCTTTGCCCTGGGCTCGCTGGAAAGCACCGCGGCAGTGCGTATTCCGGCCCTGCTGGCGGCGTACAACCAGCGCTACCCCAAGGTCGACCTCGACCTCTCGACCGGGCCTTCCGGGACCATGCTCGAAGGGGTGTTGTCTGGGCGCCTGGTCGCGGCGTTCGTCGACGGGCCGCTGCTGCATCCAACCCTGGAGGGCATGCCGGTGTTCGAGGAAGAGATGATGGTCATCGCGCCCCTCAACCATGCACCGGTAACCCGTGCCCAGGACGTCAACGGCGAGAGCATCTACGCGTTTCGCGCCAACTGCTCGTACCGCCATCATTTCGAGAACTGGTTTGTGCAGGACCAGGCTGTGCCGGGCAAGATCCATGAGATGGAGTCTTATCACGGGATGCTGGCCTGCGTGAGCGCCGGGGCGGGGCTGGCCATGATGCCGCGCAGCATGCTCGACAACATGCCGGGTTGCAGCACGGTGAGCGCCTGGCCGATGTCGGAGGATTTTCGCTATTTGAAGACGTGGCTGGTGTGGCGGCGGGGCGCGGTTTCGCGGAGTTTGAGCATGTTTGTGAAGTTGCTTGAAGAGCGGCGCCTGAGTTGATGTTTCGGGTGCCATAACGAAGGGGGGGTATAGCACACGCCGGGTTCAGGAAGCTTGGGAGGCCTCGGGGGTGGGGCTTCGAGAAATACGAAGCCTGTCACGACCCGAAGGCGCTCTCCTTGGGTTTGATCGACTCAACGATGGACGCTGCCGGGGAAGCGCTGGCGATCAGGCTGGATCACCATGACGTTGATAGATCTCCTGGCTCAGGGGATGCAGAACGCGAGCGGGTTCGGCTTCCACGGTTCAACGTGACGCAGCGTGCGGCAAGTTGACCAGTACCCAATGCGATGCAACTATCCAATGCGTGCGATAAACGTTGCAGCTTGCTCAAGAATGGCCTTGGCCTCAACAAGGTCTGGCGCATCGTTGCTATTGTTGAAGTTCCCTGTTTCGTCCATATTCTGCACGATCAATCCGTCACGACGCGGCATGACGAGAAACTGTTCAGCTCTTAATCCGTGGATGACCTCCGGCTGCGGCATCAAACGCACTGTTTGCCCGCGCACAGGAATAACGGTCTCGTCATTGAACAACGCCTTGGCACCGTAACCGGTAGCGTTGATAAAGGTGCATTCTGGCAATGTCAGCAGCTCGTTTGGATGGTTGAATGCCCTGATATCAACCTTTCCACCAGCGGCCAAGAAATCAGCCACCAGCTTACTCGCATAGGGCGTGATGTTGAACATCAAGCTGGTCCAGCACCGCGCGTATCGGGTTGGGAACGGGTGACCGCCAGGAAGCAGATCTATCTGCGGCGGCAGGAAGTCGTTTGCAAACCTAGCATACTCAGGCTCGTCTTCATCTTTTGTTTGTGGAGGCGAGCCGTAGAGGTCTTTAACCGGGAATGGTGTATCGGAGAGTTTATAACCATTGAACCATTCGACTAGTCTGCCTGGCAAACCCGCCGTTTGCTGATACTTATCGAATGAAGTTCTAGCCATCTCATTCCAGCGTGCCGCCCAGTCAGCCTCATGTTGCAGGTCGCAGAAGCGCGAATCCGGGGACCATAATCCGGTGGCTCCCATGGATGACACGTTCGGTGGTAGGGCCTTTGCGTATATACGTACAGACAGACCCGCGTGTTGTGCCAATAACGCAGAAGTAAGGCCAAGCGGGCCGCACCCGATAACACCAAGGGTACGCAGCCCAGGCGTCGCTGCCTGTGCCATGCGTAATGCTTGCATACTTGAACCCCAGGAGAGTGACCAACCAGAACCACCATGCCCATAATTGTGTACCACAAGCTTGCTTCCCAGCAGCTCTGCTTCTATGCGCGGCCCCGCGTGGCGGAATGGACGGGTACACGCATGGACACCGGCGATACGACTCATCTGTGCATTGATCAGCTTGATCGCTTCGCCGTCCGTTGGGCAAGTGGGCATTATTGGTAGCCTCGCTGCCTTCTGCTGTGGTGAGGCATCTGCCAGTTTTCTTAAGAACAGAGGAGATGCTGTTGAAGCCAATGCAAGCGCGCTACCCATAAAAAATTGACGTCGTTTCATAAAGGAACTCTTTCATAATGTGTTGAATAACTTCTAACTGCTACTACTCGCCTGCTTAATCGGCGCCGGGCCTCTGGGGACAGGGGGGCGCTGTTCGAGACATCCTCGTACAACGGGTGCATCAGTCCCAGTAGCTGGAAGTAGGCGTACGGGTGTGCGCTGCTTAGCGCGATATCGGCTTGTTTTCGACGTATGTCTTCATCGGGCCTGTCCATTGCGTGCTGCGCGCTCCAAAAATTAATCAAATGCCTACCGTGGCGTTCGTGCGTTCATTGTTTATAGAGGTCAACGTGCTAAGTAGTTTCTCTGGGTGGTGCGATGCTGAGCCAGATGTTTGTAGGAAATTCCCTACTGTCTCACTCAGCTGTAAACTGAACGTATATTGGTTTGTGCAAGCAGGGTAAATAACCATGTACCGATAGTTGGTGTCATGTCGAGCGTTTGGATGTAAGCGAATGTGTGATTTGCAAGTTATTTCTGATCCAGGCTGTTTATGAAAATAGCTGTCGTAAACACCGCAAGTAACAAGCCCGTGAACAATCGCGCTGCAGCACTCCGCGAGGCTGTAGACGTGGCTCAACGACCACGCATCAGTGCAAACGCCAGTGCCTTCAAAGGATCGGATAATAGGTAAACCATCCTCAGAAGGAGGGTCATACCATGCGTAATCATCACTATGCCCTTGGCGCGGCGCTGCTGCTCACCCTGGCGATGCCCTGGACGTTGGCGGCAGCCGCCGACCTCAATGCGCCCATCGACATGCAGGCCGTGCAGTTGCAACCGCAAGAGCAGAACGGCGTGCGTTACCTGCAAGGCGGTATCGGCCAGGATGAAGCCAATGCCCTGCGCAAGACCAAAGGCTATGACTTGCACGTCGAGCTCTCGACTGGCGCGCAAGGCAAGTTCCAAAGCGGTGCCTCTGTTGATATTCAAAGTGCGCAAGGGCAGCCCGTGCTCAGCGTTACCGATGTCGGCCCGCTGCTCTTTGTGCAGCTACCACCGGGTCATTACAAGGTCACCGGCAATGCCGAGGGTGAGACTGTCCAGCAACAGGTGGTAGTGGATGGCAAAGGACCTGCCACGGTGAACTTGCACTGGCGTTGACAGATAAAATGCGGGCAGGGGTACATTTGTACTCCTGCTGTAATGGAGCACACCGCCATGAGCTTGGCGCTTCAGCTGGAGATGTTGGACGAGCAGGGTTTCGTGCTGATCCCCGGTGTGCTCGAACCCCTGCGCATCGCGCTGCTGCGCTGCGCTATCGATGACTTGCAGCCGATTCACTGGGACTACCAGGGGCTGCTCGAACACTACAAATGCGTGTTCAACCGCAACCCGCTGTGGTTGCCGTTTCTTGATCTGCCACCGCTGATCAACCTGGCAGAGGCCGCGCTTGGCGAGGACTGCCACGTGATCGGCCAGACCGCCTGGCGTAGCCACCCCGGTTACCCCCGCATGGCGCTGCACCTTGACCATCTGCCCCTGCAACTGCCGGCCTGGATCAGCGAGCGCGGGGCCTTTACCCAGCCGATGCAGATTCTGACTGCGCAGGTGTACCTCAGCGATATCGATCACAGCATCGGGCCGACCTGGATCGTACCGGGCAGCCATCGTGCCGCTCGCCCGCCGCAGGCCGGCGAAGTGCAATGGCAAGGGCGTGAAGCGCTTCCGGTATTGTGCAAGGCGGGGGATGCTTTGCTGTTTCGCAGTGATGTCTGGCACAGCGGCGGCGCCAACTGCACGCAGGCGCGCGAGCGCGACATGCTGCAAGTGCATTACGGCCGGCGCATGGTGGCGCAGAAGTTTTCACCGTACCTGCATTGGCAGTTCAACCCTCGTGTGCTGGAGGAAGCCACGCCCAGGCAGCGGCGGCTGTTAGGGGAGCATGAAGAGGGGGAATACGACTGAACCCGCTCGGGCCACGGGGCAGGGCGTTGGCCATCAGCATTAGCCGATAGTGGCAAAGCTCTTTCAACTTTCTGATTATCTGGACAATAATCGAAAAAGTATTACCTCGTGTGACCGGTCTGGATGCGCCGGCCACCGCACAAGATCGAGGGGCTCAAGCCCCCACTTGCCGTGTAGACCATCAGGAGATGTCATTGATGAAAACCCGTCTCGCTGCTTCGCTGGCCGCTGCAGTGCTGGCCTTCGCCGGGGCCAATCTGGCTCAGGCTGCGCAGATTTCCGGTGCCGTTGGTGCCACCGGCCAAGGCGACATGACCTACCGAATCGGCCTGTCGTTCGATTGGGACAAGAAATGGCTGGAAAGCAGTACTGGCTATGTGACCGGTTACTGGGATGCGGCTTACACCTATTGGGAGGGCGGCGACGCCAGCGGCGCGCACTCGCTGTCGTTCAGCCCGGTGTTCACCTACGAGTTCAGCGGCTTCACCTACACCCCCTACATCGAGGCCGGTATTGGCCTGGCAGCGTTTTCCAAGACGGATGTGGGCAACCAGCGGCTGGGTTCTGCGGTCAACTTCGAGGACCGCATCGGCTTTGGCCTGAAGCTGCCTGGGGCGCAGAAGGTAGGCATCCGTGCCATGCACTACTCGAATGCGGGCATCAAGCAGCCGAACGACGGGATCGAGTCGTACTCGCTGTTCTACAGCAAGGCGTTCTAACCGCGGTGCCGGTACCTTTGTAGGAGCGGCCTTGCGTCGCGAAAGGGCTGCGCAGCGGCCCCCTACGTTCTTGCTGGCACCCGAAAACCCGGGGCCGCTCCGCACCCCTTTCGCGACGCAAGGCCGCTCCTACATTTGCGCTGCGGTCAGAACGTGTAGGAAACCCCGGCCTGCACCGTGCGCGGTGCGCCTGGGTAGGCGTAGCTATTGAACGCCCCTTCGTCATACCCCTTGTTGAAGACGTTCTTCATATCCAGGTTCAGCCGCACGTGTTCATTGACCTTGTAGAAGCTGAGCAGGTCGACCACGCTGTAGCGTTCCATGGTGTAGGTCGTTGCGGCTGTCTGGCCGGCGCGATCATCCACGTACTTGACCCCCACCCCAAGCCCCAGGCCTTTGGCCAGGCCATCCTGGAACTCGTAGGTGTTCAGCAGGCTGAAGCTGTTACGCGGGATGTTGGCCAGGCGGGTGCCGGTCGGCACGGTGGTGTCCTTGGTCACTTCGGCATCGACATAGGCGTAGCCACCCATCACACGCCACGCAGGGGTGATATTGCCAGCGATGTTGATGTCCAGGCCGCGGCTGCGCACCTCGCCCGTTGCGATGCTGTAAATACCCAAGGGGTCGTTGGGGTCGCGTGCCAGCACGTTTTCCTTGACGATGTGGTACACCGCCGCATCAATGCTCAGTTGGCGATCGAGCGCTTCCCACTTCACGCCCAGCTCGTAGGATTTGCCCTTCTCGGGATCGAAGCCACCGCTGCCAGCGGGCGTGCCACTGTTAGGCTTGAATGAGCGCGCCGTGTTGGCATAAACCGCCACGGTGTCGGTCAGGTCGTAGATCAGGCCAAAGCGCGGGGTCACGCCATTCTCGCCCTTGCTGAAGTCGCGGGTGTTGACCAGCTTGTCGTCGTAGTCATGCTCGAAGCGTTCGAAGCGCACGCCGGCCAAGGCCTTGAGGCGCTCGGTCAGGGCCACCTGGTCCTGGATGAAGAACGCCCAGGTCTGCAGGTTTTCCTTGTCCCACGTTGTGGTAGGCGTCAGCGCGGGCCTTGGCTGGCCGAGCTCCGGGTTGTAGATATCGATCGGATAGGCCGCCGAGGAGCGCTGGATGATCGAGTTGTAGTCGTAGTTCTCGTACTCGATGCCAGTCAGCAGCGTGTGGCTGAAACCACCGGTATCGAAGTGGCCGGTGAGGTTCAGTTGCCAGTCACGGTCGGTCCATTCCAGCTTGCGGTAGTTGAAGTTGCGCTGCAGGGTGCGCCCGTCAGTGGGCGCGCCATTGGCTTCAACCGCGTTGCCCTTGAGCGAGCCATCGAGAAACTGGAAACCGCCAGCCAGCGTCCAGTTGTCATTGAGCAGGTGCTCGAAGCGCACCTGGGCCATGTTGTTGTCGTTGTGCAGCAAATTGTCGCTGCCTTTCTCCCAGATGTAGGTGTCGCGCGAGGCGCTCCCGGTCTGGGTGGCATAGCGGGTCAGGCCACGGTCGAGCGGGTGGTTGTTGCGCATGAAGTCGCCTTCGAAGACGATCCGGGTGCTGTCGTTGACCTGCCAGCTGAGCACGGGCGCCACGTCGTAGCGCTCGCTCTGCACATCATCGCGAAAGCTTTCGCCGCCTTCACCGAGCACGTTCAGCCGGTAGGCGAGGGTGCCTTCCTCATTTAGCGCGCCGGTGGCGTCGAGGGTGGCGCGGTGCATGCCCTGGTCGTCGATCTGGCTGCCCAGGGTGACCTTGCGTTCAGCCTGCGGTTGCTTGCTGACCACGTTGAAGGTCCCACCGGGGTCGCCGCGGCCGTACAGGCTGGTGGCCGGGCCGCGGATCACTTCCAGGCGCTCGACGGTGTTGGCGTCGGGGGCATTGGGGTAGCCGCGGTTGATCGGGAAGCCATTGCGGTAGAACTCGCCCGTGGTAAAGCCACGTACCGTGAAGGTGGTCAGGCCCTGGCCACCGAAGTTGTTGGCGCGGCCTACACCGCCGGCGTAGTCCAGGCCATCCTGTAGCCGCGTGGCGCCGGTGTCTTCGAGCACGTCCTTGGGTACCACGCTGACCGACTGCGGGGTCTCGTGCAGGGCGGTGTCGGTGCGCGTGGCGCTAGCCGAACGGCTCGCCTTGTAACCAACGACCGGGCCATCGGCACGTTCACTGTCGGCGGTACCGGTGATGTTCAAGGCCTGGAGTTCAATCTGGGCGGAATCGCTGAGCGAGTCGGGTTCAGCCCAGGCCAGCGGGGAGACAGCATGAAGCACACAAAGCGAAACGAACGTGCGACGCATCGACGGTACGATCCTGGAGTAGGGCGCTAGGGGAAGGGGTACAAAGCGTCGCGAAATTACTACGAATCATTATCAAATGCATTCTTTTTAAGTGGAGCGCCCGTGCCAGTTTACCTCTCGCCGCCCCGGCAAGGCCGCTCCTACACACGGCGCGCAACCTGCAGGTAACGAAAACCCTCAGGCCCCCGCCTTGATCGCCAGCACATTGCACAACGGATGCTCCAGCACATGCGCCGTGGTGCCGCCCAGGAAGGTCTGCATGGCGTCATGCCGATGGCTGCCCATGACGATTACATCGACCCGGCTATGGCTGATGAACTGGGCAATCGCACGAATCGCCGGCCCCTCCACGAAATGCCTGCGCTCCAATGGCACCTGGTGATGGTCACCCAGGCGGTTGAACGACGCCCGTTGCGCGGTGCGCACACTGCCATCGAACCCAGGCATGGTGACCGTGCCGGCGCCGAAGTCGGCGATATGGGTTTTGGCTGCGTCGCACACATGCAACAGGTGCAACTCGGCGTTGCACTGCAAGGCCAGGGCATGGGCGCTGTGAATCACCTGCTCGTCCAGGTGCTCGCCTGCGCCATGGCTGTTGAGGTCTACTGCGGCGGCGATCTGCCGGGGCAGGGGCAGGCGGATGTCGCTGACCAGGTGCACGGCGACTGGGCTGTCTTTGAGCAACTGCCAGTCCAGGGGGGTTACCAGCAAACGCTTGAGCACCGGTTCGTGCTGCACGTCTTTGACCAGCAAGTCGCAGCCCAGGCGTTCGATGCGCTCGATCACACTGGCCAACGGGTCGCGGGTCAGCAGCAATTCGGTGGACACATCCAGGCCGGCATCGGCCAGTTGCTCGGCTTCATCGGCCAGCCATTGGCGGTTGTCGCTGAGCAGCCGTTCACGTTCCCGGCCGTCGCTCATCAAGCCGAACGTGTCGACATCGTCGACGAATACGTTGATATCGAGTAATGCACCGCTAGACTCGGCCAAAGCCGCCGCACGTTGCAGCGCGGGCGTGTGGCGCATCTGCGGGCCGAGCATGACGAACAAACGTTTGAACTGGCTCATCTCACACCTCCGCGTGTGGAAGCCCCCCGGTTCATGCCTGGTGATCTGGCCCTGTTCAGTTTAGACCCACGAACGCGCTGCCGGGCGCCCCATCGCGAGCGTGAGCGTCGGCAGCCTCCTGCCAGCCGCCACCCAACGCCGCATACAGATTCACCTCCGCCACCAGCTGCGCCAAGCGGTCATTGATCAGCCCCTGCTGGGCACTGAACAACGACCGCTGCGCATCGAGAAACGTCAGGCTGCTGTCCACGCCAATGCGGTAACGGTGCTCGGCCAGGTCGTAGTAGCGCTGGTTCGACGCCACCAAGTCGCGCTGGGCCTGCAACTGCCGCTGGTAGGTCGCGCGCGCCGCCAAACCGTCCGCCACTTCCTGGAAGGCGCCCTGGATCGCCTTCTGGTACTGCGCCACCTGAATCTCCTTCTGCAGCCGGGCGTAGTCCAGGCTGGCTCGCAGGCTGCCGGCGGTGAAGATCGGCAGGTTGATCTGCGGCTGGAACAGCCAGGTACCCGAGCCTGCATCGAACAGCCCGCTGAGCGCGGGGCTGGTGCTGCCGGCATTGGCGGTCAGGCTGATACTGGGGAAAAACGCCGCACGTGCTGCGCCAATGTCGGCATTGGCCGCGCGCAGCTGGTACTCGGCCTGGACAATGTCCGGGCGGCGTTGCAGCAGGTCGGAGGGCAGGCCGGCTTGCAAGCCGGCGATCTGTTCATTGGCCAGGGGCAGGGCGCGGAGGTCGTCGGCCACAGGGGCACCCACCAGTAGCGTCAGTTGGTTGAGGTCCTGGGCCACCTGGCGTTTGTAACGGGCCACGGCCGCGCGCGTGCTGTCGACGCTGGTACGTGCCTGGATCTGGTCCAGAGCCGAAACAGTACCCGCGCGGCGCTGGTTGACGGTCAGGCGCAGGCTGCGCTCGTCCGCTACCAGGGTGTCGTTGGCCAGGGCCAGCAGCTCCTGGTCGGCACGCCAGGTCAGGTACACGCTGGCGACGCTGGCCACCAGGCTCAACTGGGTGCTGCGCCGGGCCTGGTCGCTGGCCAGGTAGGTCAGCAGCGCTTGGTCACTGAGGCTGCGCAGGCGGCCGAACAGGTCGAGCTCGTAGGCGCTCACGCCCAAGGTCGCCGCATAGGTGGAGCTGATCATGCCCTGATCGGTGCCGGTCATGCGCCGCGGCAGGTACTGACGCTGCCCCTGCCCATTGGCGGAGACCTTGGGCAACAGCTCGGCGCGCTGAATGCGGTACTGGGCACGGTAGGCCTCGACATTAAGCGCTGCACTGCGCAGGTCGCGGTTATTGGCCAAGGCGTTGTCGATCAATTGGCGCAATACCGGGTCCTGGAACACTTGGCGCCAGTCATCGACGGCCGGGTGCGCCTGCACATCGCCTTGATAGGCAGGCCCTTGTGGGTAGTGCGCGGCCACCGCTGCGCCTGGGCGCTGGTAGTCAGGGGCCAGCGAACAGCCACACAACAGCGCAGCGCACAGGATAAGGCTAGATCGGGGCATCGGTGTGTCTCGCAGAGTCAGGCGCCGGCCATCCATTTGGTCAGGCCATGGCGGCCACTGACCCCCAGCTTGGCGGTGGCGCGCTTGAGGTAGGTTTCGATCGAGCTGTTTTTCACGTTCAGCCGCTGCGCCATTTCCGGCACCGTGCCGCCGGTCAGCAGGCCCAGGCAGACCTCCTGTTCCCGGGTCGACAGCCTCACGGCTTCCTGCACCAGGCGCTCGCCAAACGAATGGCGCAACGAGCCCGCTGGCAAATCGGCCAGCGGCGAGCCGGCATGCCGTGCCCCCCCTTGGCGCAGCAACTGGCCGTGGTGCTCGACCAGCGGCAGCAAGGTGTCAGACAGGCTTTTCAGTTGCGACAGTTCAGCCAGCGAAAAGCCACGCTGGCTGGGCAAGCGATGAAAGCAGATGACCCAGCGCTGCACACCGCTGCAGGACACCAGGTTGCACTGGTGGGCACTCTGGCGAGGCTGCCCAGCGTCTTGTGGGGCTTTGAATTCGATCAGCAGCGGGTCCTTCATCTGCATGATGCTTTGCAGCAGCGGGTGGCGCAGGTTGTTGACGTTGGGCAGTTCAGGGGCAGGGCCGGCACTGCCCAGTACCCTGATGCGGCTGACGCTGGCCTGGCGTGGGTCAAGGGTCCATTCACTGAGGTCGAGCCTGTGGACCGGCACCTGGGCATTTACCAGATGCAACATCTGGTCGGCGAAGCGCTCGGCGCCGGTACTGGCGATCAGTTCGCCCAGTTGCAGATACAACTGCGGGTCGGGGCGGTGTTCGAGGCTGTCGGTCAGCTTCATATCATTGTCTTCCTTGATTCTAAGCTTTGCGGCGGGTGGTCTCGCGGTCGAGTCCTCTGGGGGGTAGGTGGGAGTGGCGGTATTCAAGCCCGGCCGGGGTGCTGCGTCTGTAGTGGAAAACAGGGACAGAAAGTGCCACCGATTGCGGATCAGGTGGGCAGGGGCACGGACGGTGTCGGTACTGGCGAATGAGGGCTTGGCCAGCCAATTGACGCCAGAAGCGTGGCGATCCAGGCCTGTTCCATGCCGATAGTTTCGGGTGTAGGCAATACCGGGTAGATTCTGTAGCAAATCTCCTACATGTTTTTCAGCAGGCTTCTACAGGTCCAGCGTGTGTCCGGGTTTCGGGGGCCATACAGCCTGGGGGCGGGGTGCTTGAATCCGCGGATGATCAATCAGAAGGACCTGCCGACTCATGCCTGCCGCCGAAACCTTTGCCCTGAGCGTTGCCCAGCGCGACATCTGGTTGGACCAGATCAGCCACGGCGACTCGCCGCTGTACAACATCGGCGCCTATGTCGAAATGAACGGCGGGGTGGATGCCGCGCGGCTGCGCCAGGCACTGGCGCACCTGGTTGCCCAGCATGACGGCCTGCGTACTGTGCTGGTGACACAGGGGGGGATGGCGCGGCAGTACTTTGCCCCCACCCTGGAAGTGGAACTGGTGCGGCACGATGTGCGCGATGCAGAGGCGCCGTGGGCGGCAGCCCAGGCCCTGCTGCAAGCCCGGATGCAGACGCCCTATCGCCTGGATGCCAGCCCGCTTTGGGGCACCACACTGATTCGCCTGGGCGAGCAGCGCTACCTGTTTGCCGTACAGGCCCACCACCTGGTCCTCGACGGTTGGGGGGTGGACCAGTGGTTCAAGCAGATCGCCGAATACTACAACCTGCTCGAACAGGGGCTGCCCCTGCCGAGCGGCGCACCGTCCTATCGGGCGTTCATCGAGGACGATGCCCAGTACCAGGGTTCGCCACGGCACGACCGCGACCGCGATTATTGGCTGGCTAAATACCAGCAATTGCCGGACGCCTTGCTGGCGCCGCGCGAGCGTAACGCGGTACACCTTTCGCCGCCCAGCGCAGTGCTCGAACAGCCATTCGATACCCGTTTGCTGGCACGTATGCGAGCGCTGGGAAGCACGCTGCAGGCCTCGCCATTTCATGTACTGCTGGCCGCCCTGCATGTGTGCAGCGCACGCACCTGGCAGCGTGACGAGTGGGTGGTCGGTTTGCCGGTGCGCAACCGCGGCAACGCGCAGTTCAAGTCGACCCTGGGGCTGTTTACCCAAGTCAGCGCGTTGCGCATGGACTTTGGCCGCGAGCGCACCTTCGCGGCGCTGGTGCAGGGGATACGCGATGCGCTCAAGCAGGACTTCCGCCACCAGCGTTTCGCCCTCAGCGAACTCAACCGCAGCCTCGGCGCATTGCGTGAAGAACGGCCACAGCTGTTCGAACTGATGGTGTCGTTCGAAGAGGATGGCAACGACCTGCGTTTCGGTGACGTGCCTGGCCACACCGTGATGGTTTGCAATGGCCATGAACCCACCCCGTTGAGCATTCACCTGCGCTGCAACAGCCAACGTGACAGCGCTCGCCTGCACCTGGTGCACAACCGCGCCTGGTTCAGTGAACAGGACGCTACGGCGCTGGCCGAGCGCCTGCTGCACGTCCTCGAGCAAGGCCTGGAACAACCGGAGCAAAGTATCGCGTCCTTTGACCTGCTGACCGCCAGCGAGCACGCCCGCCTGCGGCAGTGGAATGCCACGGCGCAACGAGGGCCCGACAATGGCGAGGCGTTGATTCATCGTCGTATCGAGGCCCAGGCCAAGGCCACGCCGCAGGCCTTGGCAGCGCTTCAGGATGGCCAGAGCCTGAGCTACGGCGAGCTCGACCGCCGCGCCGACGCGCTGGCCCAGCACTTGGCGAGCCTGGGTGCCAAGCCTGACCGGCGCGTGGCGGTGGTCGCCCAACGCGGCCTGGACACCCTGGTCGGCCTGTTGGCCGTGCTCAAGGCCGGTGCCGCCTACGTGCCGATCGACCCGGCCCACCCGCAGGAACGCCTGGCCTACCTGCTGGGCGACAGCGAGCCAGACATCGTGTTGACCCAGTCATGGCTGTGTGATCGCCTTCCCGCGCATGGTCTGGCGCAGATCGAACTGGATCGCTGGGACTGGAACGCGCCGCCCGCCGCCCTGGCCCGGCCTGCGCAGCCGCTGCCCAGCGATCTGGCTTACGTCATCTATACCTCCGGCTCCACAGGGCAGCCTAAAGGCGTGATGGTCGAGCACCACATGCTGGCCAACCTGATCGACTGGCACTGCAGTGCGTTCGAGCTGGGCCCAGGCCGCCATCAGTCGAGCCTGGCCGGCTTCGGCTTCGACGCCATGGCCTGGGAGGTGTGGCCGGCCCTGTGCAGCGGCGCGACCCTGCACCTGGCACCCGTGCGTGACGGTGCCGAAGACATCGATGCCTTGCTCCGCTGGTGGCGCGCCCAGCCGCTGGATGTCAGCTTCCTGCCCACGCCGGTGGCCGAGCATGCCTTCGCCCAAGGTGAGCTACACCCCACCTTGCAGACCCTGCTGATTGGCGGCGACCGCCTGCGGCGCATGGCCCGCGAGCGGCGCTACCGGGTCATCAACAACTACGGCCCCACCGAAGCCACGGTGGTGGCGACCTCGGGCGAGGTGACGGCAGGTGGCCCGCTGCATATCGGCGGGCCGGTGGCCAACACGCAGTTGTACGTGCTCGACGAGCAGCGCCGCCTGTTGCCCATCGGGGCCCCGGGCGAGCTGTATGTGGGCGGCAAGGGGGTTGCCCGGGGTTACCTCAAGCGGCCGCAGATGAGCGCCGAGCGCTTTCTCGACGACCCGTTCAGCACGCTGCCACGGGCGCGGATGTACCGCACCGGCGACCTCGTGCGCTGGCTGCCCGACGGCACCCTGGAATACCTCGGGCGTAACGACGACCAGGTGAAAATCCGCGGTGTCCGGGTTGAGCTGGCTGAAATCGAGGCCGCCCTGGCCAGCCATGCGGCGGTACGCGAGTGCGTGGTGATGCTGCGCGAAGGCCAACTGCAAGCGTGGTACATCGGCCAGTTGGCGGTAACACCGCGGGCACTGCATGAACACCTGCGCGAACGCCTGCCAGCGGCTTTGCTGCCGGTGGCCTATGTCAACCTGGCGGCCTGGCCGCTGACCGCCAATGGCAAGCTCGACCGCCGCGCCTTGCCGACTGCGGACGAAGCCGCCAAGGTGCGCCGCGAACATGAGGTGCCCATTGGTGAAGTCGAGCAACGCCTGGCCGTGCTTTGGGCTGAATTGCTGCAGGTCGAGCGGGTAGGGCGCCAGGATCACTTTTTCGAGCTGGGCGGCCATTCGCTGCTGGCCGTGCAACTGATCGAGCGAATGCGTCAGCAAGGCCTGCAAGCCGATGTGCAGGTGCTGTTCGGCCAATCGACCCTGGCCAGCCTCGCCGCATCCGTGATGGTCGGGGAAGCCGTTCGCATACCGGCCAACCGGGTAGCGCCGCAGTGCCAGCGCATCACGCCTGACATGCTCACGCTCAGCGTGCTGACGCAAACCGCCATCGACCGTATCGTCGCCTCGGTACCGGGCGGTGCTGGCAACGTGCAGGAAATCTATCCGCTGGCCCCCCTGCAACAGGGCCTGCTGTACCACCATGTCACCGATGTACGCGACCCTTACCAGCAGCAGGCGTTGTTCGCCTTTGCCAGCGCCCAGCAGTTGCATGCCTTCGGCGAGGCGTTGCAGCAGGTGATCGACCGGCACGACATCCTGCGTACCAGCCTGGCCTGGGAGGGGCTCGAACAGCCCCAACAGGTGGTCTGGCGCCAGGCGCGCCTGCCGGTCGATAACTGGCTGACGACAGCGCCCGACGGCAACATCGCCGGGCAACTGCGCAGCCACTACGACCCCCAGCATCGGCCCTTGGACCTGCGCCAGGCACCGATGATGGCGCTGGCCTGCACCGAGGATGCCCTGCACGGGCGCTGGCTGGGTTTGCTGCGCTTCCACCACCTGGTCAACGATGCCGTCTCGCTGCAGGTGCTGTTGGGCGAGCTCGAAGCCTTCATGGCCGGGCGTGGCGAACAGCTGCCGGCGCCTGTGCCCTATCGCGAGTATGTGGCGCTGAGTGCGGCTGCCGAGCGCCAGGCACGGCACGAGGCGTTCTTTCGCGAGCAACTGGCCGGCATTGAGCCGCCTGCGCCTATTGCCGGGCTCGGCGGCGAGCCGGTGGATGCGTTTGATCTGCACAGCCATAGCCAGGCCGTCGAAGCGCCGCTGGCGGGGTTGTTGCGTACCCAGGCCCGGCATCAGGGGGCGAGCCTCGCCAGCTTGCTGCACCTGGCCTGGGCCCAGGTGCTAGGGACCCTCGGCGGGCGTGATGAAGTCACCCTTGGCACAGTGCTGCTGGGCCGCAGCATGGCGGGCAAAGGCGCTGATCGTGCCTTGGGCATGTTCATCAACAGTTTGCCGTTGCGGGTGCAGCTGGAGCATCGTTCGGTCGAACAGGCGCTGGGCGAGACCCACGCGGGCCTGGCCGCATTGCTCGGCCACGAGGACGCACCGCTGATGCTCGCTCAGCGGTGCAGCGGCCTGCCGGCGGGCACCGCGCTGTTCGACAGCCTGATCAACTACCGCCAAGGGGCCGTGTTGCACGGGCAGGTGCTGCCGGGTGTGGAACTGGTCGAGGCCAGTGAAGTCCTGAGCCATGGCCTGGTGTTGACGGTCGACGACCACGCCGACGGGCTGCAGCTTGCCGTGCGTGCGCCGCGAGCGATTGGCGCGCAGCGGGTACTGAACTACTTGCTGGCGACCTTGCGCCAGCTGGGCAGCGCCCTTGCCGAACGCCGCAGCGTGAGCCTGACGGCGTTGTGCGCGGTGCCTGAAGGTGAGCTACACCGCTTGCTGCATGGTTTCAACGCCACGCAAGACCTGCAAAGCCCGGTCACGCAGACCTTGCCTGCGCTGTTCCAGGCCCAGGTGCGGCGTACGCCCCAGGCCATCGCGCTGCAGACCGACGACAGTTTCCTCGATTACCAGGCCCTCAACGCCCAGGCCAACCGCCTGGCCCACCACCTGATCGGCCTGGGCGTACGCCCGGATGCGCGGGTGGCGGTGTGCGTCGAGCGCGGCGCTGCACTCATGGTGGCGTTGCTCGGCGTGCTCAAGGCGGGCGGTGCCTACGTACCACTGGACCCTGGCTACCCGGCCGAGCGCCTGCGCTTCATGCTTGATGACAGTACCCCGACGGTGGTGCTGGTACACGGCGCTACCCAGGGCCTGTTCGACCAACTGCCAGGCCCTGTGCTCGACCTCGACCGTGGCGACTGGCACGCCTGCCCGACAACTGACCCGCAGGTAGCTGGCCTGGGCCCGTCGCAACTGGCCTATGTGATGTACACCTCGGGCTCAACCGGCACCCCGAAGGGGGTGATGATCGAGCACCGTGGCCTGTGCAACCTGATGCACTGGGGTTCGCGAATCTGCCCGCCACGCCCGGGCGATGCCTTGCTGCAGCGGGCGCCGTTCAGTTTCGACGGTTCGGTCTGGGAGCTGTTCTGGCCGCTGACCGCCGGCCTGCGCCTGGTCCTGGCACGCCCTGACGGGCATCGTGACCCTGCGTACCTGGTGCAACGGGTCCAGGCCAGCCAGGTGACCACGATCAAGTTCGTGCCGGCGTTGCTGCATCAGTTTCTCGAAGAACCTGGTGTCCAGGGTTGCACCAGCCTGACGGACATCTTCTGCGGCGGCGGCGAACTGACACTGGCGTTGCTGCAGCGTGTGCGCGAGCGCCTGCCCAAGGTGCGCCTACACAACGTCTATGGCCCCACGGAAGCCACGGTAGACAGCACCGCCTGGACCTTGCAGCCCCATGAGCCCCTGCCGCTGCTGGCGCCGCCGATTGGCCGGCCGATCGCCAATACCCGCCTGTATGTGCTCGATGCGCACGACCGGCCGGTGCCGCTGGGTGCGGTGGGCCAGTTGCACATTGGCGGTGTCGGCGTGGCCCGTGGCTACCTTGGGCTGCCGGCGTTGCAGGCCGAGCGTTTCATCGCCAGCCCATTTGTCGAGGGCGACCGGCTGTATCGCACCGGCGACCTGGTGCGCTACCGCCTGGACGGCGAATTGGACTTCGTCGGCCGCAACGACTTCCAGGTCAAGCTGCGCGGTTTGCGGGTGGAGCTTGGCGAGATCGAAGCGTCGCTGACCGCACACCCGGCAATCGGCCAGGCCGTGGTGCTGATGCGCGAAGAGCGCCTGGTGGCCTACTTCACCTGCCGCGAGGGCAGCAGCGCGCCGGCGCTTGAAGTACTGCGCAGTCACCTGTTGGCGCGCATGCCCGAGTACATGGTGCCGCAGGCGTTCGTTGCTTTGGCCCAGTTGCCTTTGAGCAACAACGGCAAGATCGACCGCCAGGCCCTGCCGGCGCCGGGTGCAGAGTCGGTGATCAGCCGCGCCTACCAGGCCCCGCGCGGCGAGCTGGAAACCGCGCTGGCCGAGATCTGGACCGATGTGCTGAAAATCGGGCAAGTCGGGCGGGATGACAACTTCTTCGAGCTGGGTGGCCATTCACTGCTGGCCGTCGGCCTGGTGGCACGCATGCGCCAGGCCGGCCTACATGTGGATGCCCGCACCTTGTTCAGCCAGCCGACGCTGGCGGGGCTTGCGGCCAGCACCCGCCTCGAACAGGTCGAGGTGGTGATACCGCAGACCACCATTCCCAGCCTGGGCAAACGCAGGCGCATCTGAAAGCACCGGGGCCGCATAGCGGCCCCGGAGCTATCCGCAATTGTCCCCGCTTCCCATGTCAGACCGACCGGTCACGATCCTTTAGCGTGTCCACGATCCCTATTTCCAGGCAAAGCAGGATGCTTACCGATGCACTTCAGCGAACTGATGGCTGCTCTTTCCACCCGTGCAATCCGACTCCAGCGTGAAGACCAGGACCTGATCGTCCTCGGCGATGACGACACCTTGGACGATAGCTTGTGGGAGGCGCTGTCGCGGCACAAGCCGGCGTTGCTGGAGATGCTCGCCGAACGCGATGACGACTGGCTGAGCCCGGCCTTTTGCATCACCCCCGATATGTTGCCGCTGGTAGCCCTGGAGCAACAGGCCATCGACCGCATCGTCGCCAGCGTGCCCGGCGGCGCCGCCAACGTTCAGGACATCTACCCGCTGGCGCCGCTGCAGCAGGGCATGCTGTACCACCACCTGTCCGCCAGCGACGGCGACCCGTACCTGTCGCAGGTGCAACTGCGCTTTGCCAGCAAAGCCCACCTCGAAGCCTTCGCCGAGGCACTGCAGTGGGTGATCCAGCGCCATGACATCCTGCGCACCGCGCTGCACTGGGAGTACCTTGACCAACCGGTGCAAGTGGTCTGGCAGCAGGCGACGCTGGTTCGCGAAGCCGTCCCGGTTGCCGGTAGCGCGGCGCTGGCCGAGTTGTGCGCGCGCTTCGACCCGCGCCAATACTGCCTCGACCTGCGCCAGGCGCCGCTGATGCAGTTGATGCACGCGCAGGGCGAAGGTGAGACGTGGGTGGCACTGCTGATGTTCCACCATGTGGTCATGGACCATACCGCGCTGGATATCGTGCGCCGGGAAATCCAGGCGCACCTTGCCGGCCAGGCCGAACACTTGGCCGCGCCCATGCCGTTTCGCAACGTGCTGGCCGCCGCCCGCCAGGCACTGGATGAGCAGGCCCATGAAGGGTTCTTCCGCGAGATGCTGGGTCACATCGATGAGCCGACACTGGCCTTCGGCCTGCAAGCCAAAGGCGATGCGCTGCTGGAGCAGGCACGCCTGACTCTGGCCCCGGCGCTCAGCCAGCGCCTGCGCAGCCAGGCCCGGCAACTCGGGGTAAGCCCGGCGAGCGTGCTGCACCTGGGCTTCGGCCGGCTGGTGGGGCAGCTTTCGGCGCGTCAGCAGGTGGTGTTCGGCAGTGTGCTGCTGGGCCGCATGACCACCGGCGACGGCAGCGAGCAGGCGCTGGGCATGTTCATCAACAGCCTGCCGCTGCGTATTGACCTTGGCGCAACCGGCGTGCGTGATGCGTTGCTGGCCACCCACCGACGGCTCAGCGCCTTGCTTGGCCACGAACAGGCGTCCCTGGCCCTGGCCCAGCGCTGCAGCGGCGTGGCTGCACCGGCGCCGCTGTTCAACACCCTGCTCAATTACCGCCACAGCGATGCGGGCGATGCTGCCGAGGTCATCCCGGTGGCCGACGGCATCGATATCGTCGGCGCCGAGGAACGTACCGATTACCCGTTGACCGTCAGCGTCGATGATTTGGGCGACGATCTGCGCCTGACCGTACAAAGCCTGCCCGAATGGGGCGCGGCGCGCTTGTGCGCGCAATTCGAGCAGGTCCTGGCCAGCCTGGTCGAGGCGTTGGAACATGCGCCCACTGCACCCATGCAAGGGCTGCAGGCACTGCCCCTGGCAGAGCGCGAACAGTTGCTGCAACAGTTCAACCACACGGCTGGGGCGTACCCACAGGGGCAGACCGTCCACGCCCTGGTCGAGGCCCGCGCGGCCCGCGCACCTGCTGCGGTGGCGCTGCTGCAGGGTGACCAGGCTTTGAGTTACGACGCACTCAACCGCCACGCCAACCAGCTTGCGCATCAGCTGATCGCGCGTGGCGTCAAGGTGGGCGACCGTGTTGCCCTATGCCTGCCGCGCAACAGCGGGCGCGTGGTCGCGTTGCTGGGTGTGCTCAAGGCGGGCGCGGCCTATGTACCGGTAGACCCCGCCTACCCGGCAGAGCGCATTGCCTATCTGCTGGCCGACAGCGAACCGGCACTGGTGGTGAGCGAGGCTGCTATTACCGGGTTGCCGGCCGGGGTGCCGCGCCTCGACCTGGATCTTGCACAAAGCATCGCTGTGCACGACAGCAACCCTCAGTTGCCTGAGTTGCACGCGCAGCACCTGGCGTATCTGGTCTACACCTCCGGCTCCACCGGCCAGCCGAAGGGTGTGATGATCGAGCATCACACCCTCGCCAACCTGGTGCACTGGCACTGCCAGGCCTTCGCGCTGGACGCCACTGCACAGGCGTCCAGCGTGGCCGGTTTCGGCTTCGACGCCATGGCCTGGGAAGTCTGGCCCGCTCTGTGCGCCGGGGCCACGTTGCACCTGCCGCCTGCGCACATCGCCAACGAGCATGTCGATGAACTGCTCGACTGGTGGCTGGCGCAGCCGTTGACGGTCAGTTTCCTGCCTACACCGGTGGCCGAGCAGGCCCTGCGCCGCGAACGTCAGCACCCGACCCTGCGCACCTTGCTGGTAGGCGGCGACCGCCTGCGCCAGTTCGAGCGTGACCCAGGGTTTGCCTTGGTCAACAACTACGGGCCGACCGAAACCACCGTGGTCGCTACCTCCGGGCAGGTGGTGCCTGGCGGGCCTCTGCACATCGGCCGGCCGATCGCCAATACCCGCGTCTATGTGCTGGACGAAGGCCTGCAGCCGGTACCGGTCGGCGTCACCGGTGAGCTGTTCATCGGCGGGGCGCAAGTGGCGCGTGGCTACTTCAACCGCCCAGCGTTGACCGAGCAGGCGTTTCTCGTCGATCCGTTCAGCGCGCAGCCCAACGCACGGATGTACCGCAGCGGTGACCGGGTGCGCTGGAATGCCGATGGCACCCTCGATTACCTCGGCCGCAACGACGACCAGGTGAAGATTCGCGGCGTGCGGGTAGAGCTGGGCGAAATCGAAGCCACCCTCGCAGCGCAGCCCGGCATCGACACGGCCGTGGTGCTGGTGCGGGGCGAGCGTCTGCTGGCCTGGTTCACCGAGACCGCCCCGGTGGATATCGAAACTTTGCGCCAGGCCCTGCAGGCCCGCTTGCCGGCGCACATGGTACCGCTGGCGTTGCTGCGCCTGGCTGAGCTGCCGCTGACCAGCCACGGCAAGCTGGACCGCCGCGCACTGCCCGACCCGGCTACCTCGCAGTTGTTCGGCCAGGCATTCGAGGCGCCTGAAGGTGAGACCGAAACCACGATGGCGGCCATCTGGGCCGATGTGCTGGGCGTGGAACGGGTAGGGCGGCACGACAACTTCTTCGAACTGGGCGGCCACTCGCTGCTGGCGGTGACGCTGGTCGAGCGCCTGCGCAAGGCTGGCCTGCTCATCGATGTGCGGGTGCTGTTCGCCCAGCCGACCCTGGCTGCGCTGGCCAGCGCAGCGGCTATCGGCCGCGAAGTGACGGTGCCCGCCAACCGGGTGCCGCTGCACGCTGAACGGATTACCCCGCAGATGCTGAGCCTGGTCACCCTGGAGCAGGCGACCCTCGACGACATCGTCGCCAGCGTGCCGGGTGGCGCTGCCAACGTGCAGGAAATCTACCCGCTGGCACCCCTGCAGGAGGGCATTCTCTACCATCACCTGAGCGCCGAGCAGGGCGACCCCTACCTGCTGCAGACCCGCCTGGCCTTCGACAGTGTCGAACGCCTGCTGGCCTGGGCCGGTGCCCTGCAACAGGTTATCGACCGCCATGACATCCTGCGCACTGCAGTGCTCTGGCAAGGGCTGGCGCAGCCGCTGCAGGTGGTCTGGCGCAAGGCCGAACTGGTGGTCAGTGAAATCGATGACCTGGCTGATGAGGATGGCAGGCCACGGATCGAGCAGTTGCATGCGCGTTTCGATGCACGGCAACACCGGCTGGACCTGACCCAGGCGCCGCTGACCCGCCTGTACTACAGCCTGGACCCCGCCAACCACCAGGTGGTGGCGATTCTGCTGTTCCACCACCTCACCCTCGACCACACGGCCATGGACGTGGTCGCCCGCGAAATGCGCGCATTGCTGTTTGGCCAGGGGCACACGCTGCCGGCCGCGGTGCCGTACCGCAACTATGTGGCCCAGGCCCGCCTGGGTGATCAGGCCGGCCACGAGGCGTTCTTCCGCGAGATGCTCGCCGATGTCGATGAGCCGACCTTGCCGCTGGGCTTCGCCAACGTGCAGGGCGATGGCCGGGGTATCGAAACGGCCTTCCAGGCCCTGGACGGCGAGGTTGCCCTCGGTTTGCGCGCCCAGGCCCGGCAACTGGGTGTCAGCGCCGCGAGCCTGATGCACCTGGCCTGGGCGCGGGTACTGGGGGTGCTTGCCAACCGCCATGACGTGGTCTTCGGTACCGTGCTGATGGGCCGCCTGCAAGGGGGTGAGGGCGCCGATCGGGCGCTGGGCATGTTCATCAACACCCTGCCGCTGCGGGTGGACACCACGCTGGCCATGCGTGCCGCCGTGCGCGCCACCCACCGTAGCCTGTCGGCCTTGCTCGGCCATGAGCACGCGCCGTTGGCCCTGGCCCAGCGCTGCAGTGGCGTGGCGGCCGCTGCGCCGCTGTTCAGCGCCTTGCTCAACTATCGGCACAGCGCCGACGATGCAGCGCGTGACGGTGAGGGCATCTGGGAGGGCGTGCGCCTGCTCGGGGGCGAGGAGCGCAGCAATTACCCGCTGACCCTCAGTGTCAACGACCTGGGTGATGGCTTCACGTTCAGTGTGCTGGCCGTCGAGGGTATTGGTGCGGCGCGGGTTGCCACGTGGATGGCCAATGCCGTCACCCAGCTGCTGCAAGCACTGGAGCAGGGACAGGAGGCGCCGGTCGACAGCCTATCGATCTTGAACGATGAAGCTCGCCAGCAACTGCTGGGCAGCTTCAATGCCACCGCGCAGCACTATCCGCAAGGGCTGACGGTGCATGCTCTGGTCGAGGCCCGGGCAGCCGCGACCCCGGATGCCACGGCAGTCAGCCAGCCGGGCATGGCGCTCAGCTATGGTGACCTGAACCTTCGGGCCAACCGCCTGGCGCACCAGCTGATCGCACGCGGCGTGCGTTGCGGTGACCGGGTGGCGTTGTGCCTGGGCCGTAGCGCCGAGCGGGTGATCGGCCTGCTGGCCGTGCTCAAGGCCGGGGCCGCCTATGTACCGGTGGACCCAAGCTATCCCGCCGAACGCATCGCCTACCTGTTGGCCGACAGCGCGCCCGCCCTGGTGTTGAGCGAAGCGGCCATCGACGGCTTGCCTGCTGGCATACCGCGCCTGAACCTCGACCAGGCCGCCAGCGATGACGCCCTCGACAGCAATCCGCACGTGCCCGGGTTGGATGCTCACCAGTTGGCCTACCTGGTCTACACCTCTGGCTCCACCGGCCAGCCCAAAGGGGTGATGATCGAACACCATACCCTGGCCAACCTGGTGCACTGGCACTGCCAGGCCTTTGCGCTGGAGACCGGTACACGTACTTCAAGCGTCGCGGGCTTCGGTTTTGACGCAATGGCCTGGGAGGTCTGGCCGGCATTGTGTGCCGGTGCCACGCTGCACCTGCCACCTGCGCACATCGGCAATGAACATGTCGAAGCGCTGCTTGACTGGTGGCTCGAACAGCCACTGACCGTCAGCTTCCTGCCCACGCCCGTGGCCGAGCTGGCGCTGCGCCGCGAACGCCAACACCCGACCTTGCGCACCTTGCTGATAGGTGGCGACCGCCTGCGTCAGTTCGAGCGTGACCCAGGCTTTGCCCTGGTCAACAACTACGGGCCGACCGAGACCACGGTGGTCGCCACCTCTGGGCAGGTGCAGCCCGGCGCTGCGTTGCACATCGGCAAGCCCATCGCCAATACCCGCGTCTACGTGCTCGACGCGCGTCGCCAAGCGGTGCCGGTGGGCGTTGTGGGCGAGCTGTACATCGGCGGTGCGCAGGTGGCGCGGGGGTACTTCAATCGCCCTGAACTGACCGAGCAGCGCTTTTTCGCCGACCCGTTCAGCCGCAAGCCTGGCGCGCGCATGTACCGCAGCGGCGACCTGGTGCGCTGGAACGCCGATGGCACCCTCGATTACCTCGGCCGCAACGACGACCAGGTGAAGATTCGCGGCATGCGCGTGGAGTTGGGTGAAATCGAAGCCGCCCTGGCCGCACAGACGGGTATTGCCGATGCCGTCGTGCTGGTGCGGGGCGAGCGCTTGCTGGCCTGGTTCACCGAGTCCGCACCGGTGGTGATCGACGCTGTGCGTCAAGCGCTGCAGGCCAGCTTGCCGGGGCACATGCTGCCGCAAGCGTTTATCCGTGTGGAGGAGTGGCCGCTGACCAGCCACGGCAAGCTGGACCGCCGTGCCCTGCCCGAACCGGATACCGCCGATTGGGTCAGCCGGGGTTACGAGGCGCCCGTCGGCGAGACCGAAGCGGCCATGGCCAGCGTCTGGGCCGAGGTGCTGGGCGTGGAGCGGGTAGGGCGGCATGACAATTTCTTCGAACTGGGCGGCCACTCGTTGCTGGCAGTGGCCCTGATCGAACGCCTGCGCCAACAAGGCCTGCCTACCGACGTGCGGGTGCTGTTCGGCCAACCGACCGTGGCCGCACTGGCGGCCGCACTGGGCAATGGCCGCCAGGTAAGCGTGCCGGACTACTGCATTGCAGAGGGCTGCACCCACATCACCCCGGCCATGCTGCCGTTGCTGGCCCTGGACGCCGCCGCCATCGAGCGCATTGTCGCCACGGTGCCGGGTGGCGCCGCCAACGTGCAGGACATCTACCCGCTGGCACCGCTGCAAGAAGGCATTCTCTACCATCACCTGAGCGCCGCCGACCAAGACCCGTACCTGCTGCAATGGCGCGTGGCATTCGACAGCCAGGCCCGCCTGCAAGCGTTCGCCGCTGCCCTGGACCAGGTCATCGCCCGCCACGATATCCTGCGCACCGCCGTGCTGTGGGACGGCCTGGCGCAGCCAGCCCAGGTGGTCTGGCGCAGCGTGCCAGGGTCGGTGCTGGTTGAGCGCAACGAACAGGCTGGCCGAATTGACCTCAGCCAGGCCCCATTGATGCGCCTGCTGGCGAACCCGCAGCCGGGCGCCGAACGCATCGAGGCCACCCTGCAATTCCACCACATCGCCCTTGACCATACGGCCATGAAAGTGGTGCTTGCGGAGATCCGCGATCACCTGCGCGGGCAACAGCCCAGCCAGCCGGCCGTGCCCTACCGCAACTATGTGGCCCAGGCCCGCCTGGCCATCAGCGAGGCCGAACACGAAGCGTTCTTCCGCGCCGAACTGGCCGACATCGACGCGCCGACCTTGCCCTATGGCCTGCTCGACCTGCAGGGCCAGGCCAGTGCCTTCGAACTGGCCACCGTGCAGCTGCACAGCGAGCAATACCGGCGCCTGCGCCGCCAGGCGCAGCAGCTGGGCGTAAGCGCCGCCAGCGTGCTGCACCTGGCCTGGGCGCGGCTGGTGGCCGCCACCAGTGGCCAGGACCGCGTGGTATTCGGCACCGTGCTGCTCGGCCGCCTGCAAGGCGGTGCGGGGGCCGACCGCGGCCTGGGCATGTTCATCAATACCCTGCCGCTGCGCTTGGACCTGCAGGGGCTGGGTGTGCAAGCCGGTGTGCGCCTGGCCCATCAGCGGCTGAGTGCGCTGCTGGTGCACGAGCATGCCTCGCTGGCCCTGGCCCAGCGCTGCAGCGGTGTGGCCGCGCCGACACCTTTGTTCAGTGCCATGCTCAACTACCGCCACGGCGCCAGCCAGCCCGAACAGCAAGCGCAGCGCGAAGCCCTGGAAGGCATCGAGGCCCTGCCCAGCGGCGGGCACGGCAACTACCCGCTGAGTGTCAACGTCGACGACCTGGGCGACGGCCTGCGCCTGACCGCCCAGGTCAGCGCCCAGGTCGGCGCGCAGCGCGTCTGCGAGCAACTGTTGCAGGTGTTGGTCGGTTTGCTGGATGCCCTTGAGCATGCGCCCCACACGCTAGTGCAGCAGCTGCCAGTATTGACACCGAATGAACGCCAGCAACTGCTGGCCAACGCCACGCAGCGGCCCGACGCTGCGGAGCAACCGTTGCACGCGCTGTTCGAGGCGCAGGTGAGGCGCACGCCGAATGCCATTGCCCTGGCCGCCGAGGAGGGCGAACTGAGCTATCGCCAGCTCGACGAGCAGGCCAATCGCCTGGCCCATCACCTGATCGGCCTAGGGGTAAAACCCGATGACCGTGTGGCGATCTGCGTCGAGCGTGGTTTGTCGATGGTGGTCGGCTTGCTGGCCATCCTCAAGGCGGGCGGTGCCTATGTGCCGGTCGACCCGGGTTACCCGGCCGAACGCATTCGCCACATGCTGGTGGACAGTGCGCCGCTGGCGGTGCTGGTGCACAACGCTACCCGCGAGGCCGCGCACGGCGCCCAAGCGCCCCTGGTCGACCTCGACCAGCCTTGCTGGCACGCCCAACCGATCAGCAACCCACGCGTGCCTGCGCTGAACGCTCGGCATCTGGCTTATGTGATCTACACCTCCGGCTCCACGGGCCTGCCCAAAGGGGTCATGGTCGAGCACCGCAACGTGGTCAACCTGGTGCGCTGGAGCCAGCGCCTTTGCCAGCCGGCGGGTGACGGCGCGGTGCTGCACAAAACCCCGGTCAGCTTCGATGCCTCGGTGTGGGAGCTGTTCTGGCCACTGTGCAGCGGCCTGCGCCTGGTGCTGGCACGCCCGGACGGCCAGCGCGACCCGCAGTACCTCGCGCAACTGATCGAGGCGCAGCAGGTCAGCGTGGTGCAATTCGTGCCGGCGTTGCTGCAGCAGTTCCTTGAAACCCCCGCCAGCAGCCGCTGCACCCGCCTCAGCGATATCGTCTGCGGTGGCGGCGAGTTGACCGAAGCCCTGGCCGCCCAGGTGCGTCAGCGCCTGCCGGGTGTGCGCCTGCATAACGTTTATGGGCCGACCGAGACCACCGTCGATTGCAGTGCCTGGACGCTGGAGCCGGGCGCCGAGCTGCCGCAAGGGGCATTGCCGATTGGCACCGCCATCGACAATACCCGCCTGTATGTACTCGACCCCTACGACCAACCGGTGCCCTGGGGCGTGGTCGGCCACCTGCACATCGGTGGCGCCGGCGTGGCCCGTGGTTACCTGGGCTTGCCAGCGCAACAGGCCGAGCGTTTCATCGCCAGCCCCTTCGTCGACGGCGAGCGCCTGTACCGCAGCGGTGACTTGGTGCGCCAGTGCCAGGACGGTAACCTGGTCTTCCTAGGCCGCAACGATCACCAGGTGAAGATTCGCGGCCTGCGCATCGAACCGGGTGAGATCGAAGCCTGCCTGGTGCGTATTCCCGGCGTACGCGAGGCAGTGGTGCTGGCCTTCGATGCCCCAGTCAGTGGCGCGCGCCTGGTGGCCTACCTCACCGGTGAGCCGCAGGCGGCAGACGGCCTGCGCAAAGCGTTGCTGATGCATCTACCGGAATACATGCTGCCGGCGCAGTACATCCACCTCGACCACCTGCCTTTGACGCCGAATGGCAAACTCGACCGCAACGCGCTGCCTGCCCCGGACGGTGCATTGCATGAGCGCCTGTACGAGGCCCCGCTCGGTGAAACCGAAACCCTGCTGGCTCGATTGTGGGCCGAACTGCTCGGCGTGCAGCAGGTAGGCCGGCACGACAACTTCTTCGAACTCGGTGGCCATTCGCTGCTGGCGGTCAGCCTGACTGCACGGCTGCGGCTGGAGGGCCTGCAAGTCGATGTGCGCACCCTGTTCGGTCAACCAACGGTTGCGGCCTTGGCCGCGACACTGGGGCGTAATCAGCAAGTAGTGGTGCCTGCAAACCGTATCCCTGCCGACTGCCCGCGTATCACCCCAGACCTGCTCAGCCTGATCGAACTCGACCAAACGGCGCTCGACCGCATCGTTGCGAGCGTGCCGGGCGGTGCCGCCAATGTGCAGGATATCTACCCCCTGGCGCCCCTGCAGGAAGGCATTCTCTACCATCACCTGAGCGCCGAGCACGATCCTTACGTGCTGTATTCACGGCTGCGCTTTGCCAGCCTGGAGCGCTTGCAAGCCTTCGCCAGCGCGCTGGACCAGGTCATCGCCCGCCATGATGTGCTGCGTACCGCCGTGCTCTGGGATGGCCTGCCACAAGCCGTGCAGGTGGTCTGGCGCCATGCGCCGCTGCAGCTGTTGCACCTCGACGCAGGCGCGAGCGGCCTGGACCTGAGCCAGGCGCCGCTGATCCGTCTGCTGCATCGTCAAGTGCCTGGCACCGAGCAGATCGAAGCCACCTTGCAGTTCCACCACATCGTCCTCGACCACACGGCCCTGGAGGTGGTCGGCGAAGAGCTGATCGGCTTCCTGCACGGCACGCCGCCGGTGGCCACCCCGGTGCCGTATCGCAACTATGTGGCCCAGGCGCGCCTGGGCATCAGCCCGGCCGAGCATGAGCGGTTCTTCCGCGAACAACTTGCCGATATCGATGAGCCGACCTTGCCGTTCGACCTCAGCGATGTGCAAGGCGATGGCCGCGACATGCACGAGGCCAAGCTGGCGCTGTCGGCCGAGCTGGCCGCAGGGCTGCGAGGCCAGGCGCGGCAGCTTGGCATCAGTGTCGCCAGTCTGTTCCACCTGGCATGGGCACGCCTGCTGGCGGCTGCCAGTGGCAAGGACTGCGTGGTGTTCGGTACCGTGCTGCTTGGCCGTTTACAAGGAGGCGAAGGCGCCGAGCGGGCGCTGGGCATGTTCATCAATACCCTGCCGCTACGCGTCGACCTTAACGAGGTGAGCGTGCGCGAGGGCGCGCAGGCCGTGCACCAGCGCCTCAGCGCACTGCTGGCCCACGAGCACGCGTCCTTGGCGTTGGCCCAGCGTTGCAGCGGTGTGGCTGCGCCATTGCCACTGTTCAGCGCCATGCTCAACTACCGCCATGGCGCTGAAACCAGCGCCGAGCAGCGTCAGGCATGGCAAGGCATCGAGGTGTTGGAAGGCCAGGAGCGTACCAACTACCCGCTGAGCCTGAACGTGGATGACCTGGGTGAAGGCTTCCGCCTGGTTGCCACGACCCTGGCAGAAGTGGGCGCGGCACGTATTTGCGGGCAGATGAACCAAGTGCTGGAGGCGATGGTCGAGGCGCTGGAACAGACGCCACAGTTGCAATTGCAGCGCTTGCCGGTGCTGGAGCCAGAGGAGCGCCAGCGAGTGCTGCAGGGCTTCAATGACACGGCGGCGGCGTACGACCTTGAGCAGACCCTGCATGGGCTGATCGAGGCGCAGGTGGTGCGCACGCCAGATGCGGTTGCAGTGCGGGCCGAGGAAGGCACGCTCAGCTACCGCGAGTTGAATGAACAGGCCAACCGCCTGGCGCATCACTTGATCGCGTTGG
>NZ_FYDW01000026.1:0-9009 GCF_900187555.1 Pseudomonas sp. Irchel s3f19
AAACCGGCGCACGCCTGGTCATGGCTCGCCCCGGTGGCCATCGTGACCCTGAGTACCTGCGCCAAGTGATCCGCAGCGAAGGCGTCACCACCTTGCACTTCGTGCCATCGATGCTGGATGTGTTCCTGGCCCACGGCGATGCTTCGGCAGATGCTCTCAAGCGCGTGCTGTGCAGCGGTGAAGCCTTGCCGGGCAGCCTGGTACGGCGCTTCCACGCGCAGTTGCCAACGGTCGAGCTGCATAACCTTTACGGCCCGACCGAAGCAGCAGTGGACGTCAGCGCCTGGCATTGCATGACGGCGCCGGACAACACCCCGATCGGCAAGCCCATCGCCAACACCACGCTGTACGTGCTCGATACGCTGGGCCAGCCAGTACCGCAAGGTGTCGCTGGCGAGCTGTTCATCGGCGGCGTGCAAGTCGCCCGTGGCTACCTCAACCGCGCCGAACTGACCGCCGAACGCTTCATCGACGACCCGTTCAGCACTCGCCCCGGCGCACGCCTGTACCGCACCGGCGACCTGGCGCGGCACCTGAGCGATGGCAATATCGAGTACCTGGGCCGCAACGACGACCAGGTGAAGATCCATGGCCTGCGCATCGAGCTGGGTGAAATCCAGGCCGGGCTCACCGCCATCGACGGCGTCAAGGAAGCGGTCGTTATCGCCCGCGACCAGCGTCTGGTGGCGTACTACACCGGCGAGCAGCAGGCCGTGGAAGCCCTGCGCAGTGCACTGCTGGCTCATCTGCCAGCGTTCATGGTGCCCGCGCTGTTCATGCACCTGCCGGCGCTGCCGCTGAGCCCCAACGGCAAACTCGACCGCAAGGCCCTGCCGCTGCCAGACGCCGAAGCCCTGCAAAACCGCGAGTACCAAGCCCCCGAAGGCGACACCGAAACCCTGCTGGCTGCGATCTGGGCCGAACTGCTGGGCGTGGAACGGGTAGGGCGCCACGACAACTTCTTCGAACTGGGCGGCCATTCGCTGCTGGCAGTCAGCCTCACCTCGCGCCTGCGTCAGCAAGGCCTGCATGCCGATATCCGCGTGCTGTTCGGCCAGCCGACCCTGGCTGCGTTGGCCGCCGCCATCGGCGGTGAAACCGGCGTGAGCGTGCCGGCCAACCGCATCCCGATAGATGGCACCCGCATAACCCCGGACATGCTGCCGCTCGCCGAGCTGTCCCAGGCGGCCATCGACACCCTGGTCGGGCAGATCCCAGGGGGCGTGGCCAATGTCCAGGACATCTACGGCCTGGCCCCGCTGCAACAAGGTATCCTCTACCACCACCTCGCCAGCGAGGGCGCCGACCCCTATGTGCTGCAAGCGCGCTTTGCGTTCCCGGGGCAGGCCGAACTCGATGCCTTCGCCGCGGCGTTGGATCAGGTCATTGCCCGCCACGATATCCTGCGCACCAGCATCCACTGGCAGGGCCTGGACGAACCCGTGCAGGTCGTCTGGCGCAGCACGCCTGCAGTGGCCGGCCAGGCTGGCACCACCACCCTCGACCTGAACCAGGCCCCCTTGATCCGCCTGGTGCCAAGCCCAGGCAAAGGTCGCGTGGAGGCGACCCTGCTGATTCACCACATCATTCTCGACCATGCGGCTGTCGAGCAACTGGTGGCCGAGATCACCGCGGTGCTGCAAGGCCAGGCCCTGTCGCACGCCAGCGTGCCTTACCGCAACTACGTGGCCCAGGCGCGCCTGGGCGCCGATGCCCAGGCCGACCAAGCCATGTTCGGCGAGCTGCTGGGCGATATCGACGAACCTACCACCGTGTTCGGCCTGCGCGATGCGCACAGTGACGCCAGCCGGGTGCTGGACAGCCGCCTGGCACTAGACAGCGCCCTGGCCGGCCGCCTGCGTGAGCAGGCCCGTGTGCTGGGTATCAGCGTCGCCAGCCTGGTGCACCAGGCCTGGGGGCAGGTGCTGGCGCAATTGTCCGGGCGCGAAGAGGTAGTGTTCGGCACCGTGCTGCTCGGCCGCCTGCAAGGCGGCGAGGGGGCCGAACGGGCGCTGGGCATGTTCATCAATACCTTGCCGCTGCGGGTGAGCGTGGGCGCGATGGCGGTGGCCGAGGGCGTGCGCCTGACCCACCAGCGTCTGGCGCGTTTGCTGGCCCACGAGCAAGCTTCGCTGGCCCTGGCCCAGCGTTGCAGCGCAGTGCCCGCGTCCCAGGCGCTGTTCACCAGCCTGCTCAACTTCCGCCACAGTGCCCCGGCCAAGGCCGAGCTGCGCCAGGCCTGGCAGGGTATCGAACAACTGGCCGCGCATGAGCGCAGCAACTACCCACTGGTGGTCAATGTCGACGACCTGGGCGACGCCTTTGTGCTGACCGTGCAAGCGGTGCCAGAGGTCGATGGCGCGCAGGTCTGCCAGTTGCTGAGCACCGCCCTCGAACAATTGGCCGAGGCCCTTGCACAGGCACCGTCCATGGCCTTGCACCAGGTGAGCAGCCTGGCGCCGGCCGAGCGCGAGCGGGTGCTTCAAGGCTTCAACGCCACCCGCCGCGATTACCCACGCGAACAGGCGCTGCATACCCTGTTCGACACCTATGCCGCGCTCAGCCCTACTGCGCCGGCGGTGTTGCACGGTGACCGGCAATGGAGCTACGCACAGCTCGAACAGCACGCCAACCGCCTGGCCCATCACCTGTTGGGCCTGGGCGTACGCCCTGGCGACCGGGTTGCGCTGTTGTTGCCACGCAGCATCGAACTGCTGGCGGCGCAACTGGCGGCCAGCAAGTGCGCTGCGGTGTTCGTGCCGCTGGACAGCAATGCGCCGGTCGAACGCCAGGCTTTCATGCTCGATGACAGCCAGGCGCGGGTGTTGCTCACCCTCAGCAGTGAACACGCGGTGGGCCACGCCCTGCGCGTCGAGCTGGACCGCCTTGACCTTGCCGGCTACCCGCAGCAGTCTCCGGGCCTGGTGGTGGATGCCGAAAGCGCCGCCTACATCATGTATACCTCCGGCTCTACCGGCACCCCCAAGGGCGTGCAGGTACCGCACCGGGCCATCGTGCGCCTGGTGATCAACAACGGCTTCGCCGACTTCACCTGCCAGGACCGCGTCGCGTTCGCCTCCAACCCGGCGTTCGACGCCAGCACCTTGGAAGTCTGGGCGCCGCTGCTCAACGGCGGCGCAGTGGTGGTCATCGACCAGCACCAGGTGCTGTCGCGTCAGGCCCTGCGTGAGGTGTTGCTGGAGCAGGGCGTGACGGTGCTGTGGCTGACTGCAGGCTTGTTCCACCAGTTTGCCGACGACTTGCTGCCGGCCTTCGCCAAGCTGCGTTACCTGATAGTTGGCGGCGATGTACTGGACCCGGCCGTGGTCAACCGGGTATTGCGCCATGGCGCCCCGGCGCACCTGCTCAATGGCTATGGCCCGACCGAAGCCACGACGTTCAGTACCACCTACGCCATCCGTGCGGTCGATGCGGGCAGCATTCCCATCGGCAAACCGATCGGCAATGGCCGCTGCTATGTGCTCGATGCGCGTCAGCAGCCGTTGCCAGTCGGCGCGGTCGGTGAGCTGTATATCGGTGGCGACGGCGTCGCCCTGGGTTACCTCGGCCAGCCCGCGCTGACCGCCGAACGCTTCCTCGACGACCCGTTCAGCCGCGAGCCGGGTGCGCGCATGTACCGCAGTGGCGACCTGGCCTGCTGGCAGGCCGACGGTACCTTGCGCTACCTGGGCCGTGCCGACCAGCAGATCAAGCTGCGCGGCTTCCGTGTCGAACTGGGCGAGATCGAAGCGCGCCTGGGGGCGTGCGCCGGCATCCGCGAGACGGCGGTGGTGGTGCGCGAAGATGTGCCGGGCGACAAGCGCCTGGTGGCTTATTTCACCGCCAGTGAGCCTGCCCCAGGCATTGCCGAACTGCACCAGCAGTTGCAAGGCCAGTTGCCGGACTACATGCTGCCGGCCGCCTATGTCTGCCTGGGTGGGCTGCCGCTGACCGCCAACGGCAAGCTTGACCGCCGTGCCTTGCCTGAGCCAGGCAGTGATGCCGTGCTGAACCGTGCGTTCGAGGCTCCGCAGGGTGAGGTCGAAACCACCCTGGCAGCGATCTGGGCCGAGCTGCTCAAGGTCGCGCAGGTCGGCCGCCACGACCATTTCTTCGAACTGGGCGGCCATTCGCTGCTGGCCGTGACCCTGGTCGAGCGCATGCGCAAGGCCGGCCTTGGCGCCGATGTGCGTGTGCTGTTTGCCCAACCGACGCTGGCAGCTTTGGCTGCTGCGGTGGGCAGCGGGCGCGAAGTGCAGGTGCCGGCCAACCGTGTGCCGCAAGGTGCCCGCCACATTACCCCGGACATGCTCAGCCTGATCACGCTCGACCAGGCCAGTATCGACCGTATCGTCGCCACCGTACCCGGCGGCGCGGCCAATGTGCAGGAGATCTACCCGCTGGCGCCGTTGCAGGAGGGCATCCTGTACCATCACCTGAGCGCCGCACAGGGCGATCCGTATCTGCTGCAATCGCGCTTGGCGTTCGACAACCTGGCGCAGTTGCAGCGCTGGGCGGGTGCCTTGCAGCAGGTTATCGACCGGCACGACATCCTGCGTACTGCGGTGGTCAGTGAAGGGTTGGAGCACGCCGTGCAGGTGGTATGGCGTGAAGCGCGGATGCAGGTGTGCGCAATCGACGGCTTGGCCGCCGGCTCGGTGATCGACGCCTTGCAGGCACGCTTCGACGCCCGCCACCAGCGCCTGGACCTGTCGCGTGCACCGCTGTTGCGCCTGCTGCATGCCGACGACCCGGCCAACCAGCGTGTGGTGGCGATGTTGCAGTTCCACCACCTGGCCCTGGACCACACCGCCATGGAAGTCATCGCCAGCGAGATGCAGGCGGTGCTGGCGGGCCACGGCGAGCGCTTGCCGGCGCCAGTGCCTTACCGCACCTACGTCGCCCAGGCACGCCTGGGGGCCAACGATGCCGGCCACGAGGCGTTCTTCCGCGACATGCTGGGCGACCTCGACGCGCCGACCTTGCCGTTCGGCCTGGCCGATGTGCAGGGGGATGGCCGCGCCATCGAAGAAGCCCGCCTGGCCATCGATGCCAGCTTGGCACGCGGCCTGCGCGAGCAGGCGCGACGCCTGGGGGTGAGCGCCGCCAGCCTGGCGCACCTGGCCTGGGCACGGGTGCTCGGGGTGCTCGCCAACCGCACCGATGTGGTGTTCGGCACGGTACTGATGGGGCGCTTGCAGGGCGGCGAAGGAGCCGACCGGGCGTTGGGCGTGTTCATCAATACCCTGCCGCTGCGCATCGACCTCTGCGCACCCGTGGCGCAAGCGGTGCGCATCACCCACCAGCGGCTCTCGGCGTTACTGGCGCACGAGCACGCGTCCTTGGCATTGGCCCAGCGTTGCAGTGGCGTGGCGGCATCCACGCCGTTGTTCAGCGCCTTGTTCAACTACCGTCACAGCACGGCTGGGGCACCTGCCGAGGCCGATACCGGCACCCCGGGCGTGCGCCTGCTGGGCGGCGAGGAGCGCAGCAACTACCCGCTGACCCTGAGTGTCGACGACCTGGGTGAAGGGTTTGCCCTGAGCGTGCTGGCCCAGGAGGGCATCGGCGCCGAACGGGTCGCCGGCTGGATGAACCAGGCCCTGATCGAGCTGTTGCAGGCCCTGACCCAAACGCCGGACAAACCGGTGGATACGTTGTCGATCCTCGACCCGACAGCGCGCCGACAGGTGCTGGAAGCCTTCAATACCACCGCACGCGACTACCCGAAAGGGTTCACCGTGCACGCCCTGGTCGAAGCCCAGGCGGCCCGCACGCCGCAAGCGGCGGCGTTGGTGCAGGATGGCCAGGTGCTGAGCTATGGCGAGCTGAACCGCAGCGCCAACCGCCTCGCCCACCACCTGATCGAGCGTGGGGTAAAGGTCGGCGACCGGGTTGCGTTGTGCTTGCCGCGTACCCTGGAGCGCGTGCTGGCACTGCTGGCCGTGCTCAAGGCCGGTGCAGCCTACGTGCCGATCGACCCGGCGTACCCGGCCGAGCGCATCGCCTACCTGCTCGAAGACAGCGCACCGGCACTGGTGCTGGTCGAGTCCGCCACCCTGGCGCTGGTCGGCGAGACCCCTTGCGTCCAGCTGCACCGCGATGCCTGGCAGGGCGCAGCCGACAGCAACCCGCGTGTGGCAGGCCTGGATGATCGCCAACTGGCGTACGTGATCTACACCTCCGGCTCTACCGGCCAGCCCAAAGGGGTGATGGTCGAGCACGCCACACTGGCCAACCTGGTGCATTGGCACGGCGAGGCCTTTGCCCTGAACGCCGGTAGCCATACCAGCACGGTGGCCGGTTTCGGCTTCGATGCGGTGGCCTGGGAGGTGTGGCCGGCGTTGTGTGCCGGGGCCGTGCTGCACCTGCCGCCTGCGCGTATCGCCGCTGAGCACGTCGATGAACTGCTCGACTGGTGGCTTGCGCAACCGCTGGCGGTCAGCTTCCTGCCAACGCCGGTGGCCGAGCAAGCGCTGCGCCGCGAGCGCCAGCACCCGACCTTGCGCACGCTGCTGGTCGGGGGGGATCGCCTGCGCCAGTTCGAGCGTGACCCAGGCTTTGCCCTGGTCAACAACTATGGGCCCACCGAGGCCACGGTGGTTGCCACCTCCGGGCAGTTGGCGGCGGCCGGTGCGCTGCATATCGGCATGCCGATCGCCAACACCCGGGTGTATGTGCTCGACGAACGCCAGCAACCGCTGCCAGTGGGCGCCGTGGGCGAGTTGTACATTGGCGGGGCGGGGGTCGCCCGCGGTTACTTCAACCGCCCGCAACTGACCGCAGAGCGCTTTGTCGCCGACCCGTTCAGCGGGCAACCCGAGGCGCGGCTGTACCGCACGGGTGACCTGGTGCGCTGGAACGCTGACGGCACCCTCGACTACCTGGGCCGTAACGACGACCAGGTGAAGATTCGTGGTGTACGCGTGGAGCTTGGCGAGATCGAAAGCGTGTTGGCCGCCCAGCCCGGTATTGGCGATGCGGTGGTGCTGGTGCGCGGCGAGCGGTTGCTGGCCTGGTTCACCGAAACCGCACCGGTGGCCGTGGACACACTGCGCCAGGCGTTGCAGGCAAGCCTGCCCGCGCACCTGGTGCCGATGGCCTTCATGCATCTGCCGGCATTGCCGTTGACCAGCCATGGCAAGCTCGACCGCAACGCGTTGCCCGACCCCGACCCGAACCTGCTCGCAGGCCAGGCCCACGTTGCCCCGCAAGGTGAGGTGGAAACTGCCCTCGCGGCAGTATGGGCCGACATGCTGGGTGTCGAACGCGTGGGCCGGCACGACAACTTCTTCGAGCTGGGTGGCCATTCGCTGCTGGCCGTGAACCTGACCGCGCGCCTGCGCCGGGAAGGCTTGCAAGTCGATGTGCGCACGCTGTTCGGCCAACCGACCGTGGCGGCGCTGGCAGCAACCCTGGGCCAGGGAGGCCAGGTGCAGGTGCCGGCCAACCTGATCCCGGCTGGCTGCCAGCACATCACCCCGGGCATGCTGCCCCTGATCGCGCTGGAGCAGGCGGCCATCGAGCGCATCGTTGCCCAGGTGCCGGGCGGCGCCAGCAATGTGCAGGACATCTACCCGTTGGCGCCGTTGCAGGAGGGCATTCTCTATCACCACCTCAGCGCGCAGGCACATGACCCTTATGTGTTGCAGTCGCGCTTCGCCTTTGCCAGCCGCGAGCACCTGGACCACTTTGCCACAGCGCTGGGCAAGGTCATCGCCAGGCATGACGTGCTGCGCACCGCCGTGCTTTGGCAGGGCCTGCCGCAAGCCGTGCAGGTGGTCTGGCGGCATGCGCCGTTGTCGGTCATGCCGGGCGGCGATGAGCGCGATGCAACGCTCGACCTGGGCCAGGCACCGCTGATCCGCCTGCGCTACACCCAGCAGCCGGGTACGGAACGTATCGAAGCGACCCTGCAGTTCCACCACATCGTGCTCGACCACACCGCCATGGAGGTGGTCGGCGAGGAACTGATCGGTTACCTGCAGGGCGCTGGCGAGCCGGCGCAGGCGCCGGTGCCATATCGCAACTATGTAGCCCAGGCGCGGCTGGGTATCAGCCAGGCTGAGCACGAAGCGTTCTTCCGCGAGCAGTTGGCGGATATCGACGAACCGACCCTGCCGTTCGGCCTCAGCGATGTACAAGGCGATGGCCGCGACATCGAAGAGGCCCAGCTGTGGCTGCGGGACGACCTGGCACAACGTCTGCGTCAGCACGGCCGGCAGCTGGGGATCAGCGTTGCCAGCCTGTTCCACCTGGCGTGGGCACGCCTGCTGGCGGCTGCCAGCGGCAAGGATCGCGTGGTGTTCGGCACCGTGCTGCTTGGCCGTTTGCAAGGCGGCGAAGGCGCCGAGCGGGCGCTGGGCATGTTCATCAACACCTTGCCGCTGCGGGTCGACCTGAACGAAGTGAGCCTGCGCGAGGGTGCGCAGGCCGTGCATCAGCGCCTCAGCGCCTTGCTGGCCCATGAGCACGCGTCCTTGGCCTTGGCCCAGCGTTGCAGCGGTGTGGCTGCGCCATTGCCGTTGTTCAGCGCCATGCTCAACTACCGGCACAGTACGCAGGTCACTGACAGCCAGCGTCAGGCTACCCAGGGTATGGAGAACCTCGAGAGCCAGGAGCGCAGCAACTACCCGTTGGGCCTGAACGTGGACGACCTGGGTGAAGGCTTCCGGCTGGTTGCCATGACCCCGGCCGAAGTGGGTGCGGCTCGTATTTGCGGGCAGATGAACCAGGTGCTGGAGGCGATGGTCGAGGCCCTGCAACAGACGCCACAGTTGCAATTGCAGCGCTTGCCGGTGCTGGCGCCAGAGGAACGCCAGCGGGTGTTGGTGGACTTCAATGACACCGCGGTGGCTTACGACCTTGAGCAGACCTTGCACGGGCTGATCGAGGCGCAGGTGGTGCGCACGCCAGATGCGGTTGCAGTGCGGGCCGAGGAAGGCACGCTCAGCTACCGCGAGTTGAATGAACAGGCCAACCGCCTGGCGCATCACTTGATCGCGTTGG
>NZ_FYDW01000008.1:0-230986 GCF_900187555.1 Pseudomonas sp. Irchel s3f19
CGCGGCAGCAAAGCCTGAGTTCGCGGCTTCTTTGACACCATTTGATATCGGGTACAGGAGCGCTTCGCACTCCATCGCGGGACAAGTCGGATCGCCGCACCGCCGCTCCCACAAAACTTTTCGTACAGAGCCTAAAAGGTGCTGCTCAGCAGCCAACCGAATACGCCGCAGCCAAGGACAACCAACCATGCAGGCCACTTCCAGAACATCAGGGCCATCAAGGCGATCAGCGCCCATGCCAAGTCTGCTGGCTTGGCTATGGCGCTCGTCCACACCGGTTGGTACAAGGCTGCCAGCAGAAGCCCGACCACGCCGGCGTTTACACCGGCAAGCGCTGACTGGCTGCGGGCGCTGCGCCGCAGTGTTTCCCAGAAGGGAACTGCACCAACCACCAATAGGAAGGAGGGGGTAAAAATGGCGAGAATGCCAACGGTCGCGCCCACCCAGCCGGACGGCTGCAAGCTCATGGATGCACCCAGGAAGGCTGCAAACGTGAACAATGGGCCCGGTATGGCCTGCGCCAGGCCATAACCTGCGAGAAAGGTGTCATTCGCGACCCAGCCATTGGCCACTGTGGCCGACTCCAGCAACGGTAGAACGACATGCCCACCGCCGAATACCAGCGAGCCTGCGCTATAAAAGGCGTTGATCATTGCCAGTGCTTGCGAGGGCCAGATGCGGGTCAATAGCGGCAAGCCGACCAACAAGGCGAAGAACATTACCAGCGCAGCCAGCCCGGCCTTTCGGCTGAGTGAAAACGGCAGCTCTTCCCCTGCCGGGGAGCCCGGAGGCTTGAGCAGGATCAAGCCTGTGATGGCCGAGCCTGTGATCACGGCTATCTGCCCGACTGCGTTGGGCCACAGCAGCGCGGTGCAGGCAGCGAACAGGGCGATGGTTACCCGCGCGAAATCGGTGCAGAGGCTACGTGCCATGCCCCATACGGCCTGGGCCACCACGGCGACTGCGACGATTTTCAGGCCGTGCAACAGGCCACTTGGGGCGCCACCTCCCCATGCCCCCAGGCCCTGAGCACACAGCGTCAGCAGGAGGGCCGATGGCAATGTGAACCCAGCCCACGCAGCGACAGCGCCCGGGAACCCCGCCCGTGAAAGGCCCAGCGCGATGCCCACCTGGCTGCTGGCGGGGCCGGGAAGCAGTTGGCACAGGGCGACCAGCTCGGCATAACTGCGTTCACTGAGCCATTGGCGGCGCGCTACAAATGCTTCACGAAAGTAACCCAGGTGCGCAATGGGGCCACCGAAAGACGTCAGCCCCAGGCGCAAGAACACCAGAAACACCGACCAGGCAGAGTCGCTGGGCTTCACGCCGCAGTGAGTGCGTTCTGACAAGACAGGCTCCTTGGGTAAGTGACGCTGCAGCTTTTGGTGGGGAACAGCCAGCCTTGAGGGTTGCTTTGGCGCGTAGCCCCAGCGCCGCCCGCGCGGCGCTCGGTTTCACAGGCACTGAAAAACCTGCGACAAGCCCCCAGAACCCGTACTCATTTGTGCAAAGTTTGCTGTTCGCCGCCTACGCTGTCCAGAGTCTTGGTCAGCAGGAGGCACCATGAGCAATTTCCCTATCGTTGCTACCGTCCTGTCTATGGTATTGGGCCTTTCTGTCACGCGCCTGCTTCTGGGGGCGCTGACCGTCTTCCGTATCCGTCGCACCGCTGCTCCAGACTGGGTGGCTCTGGTCTGGGCGGTCATGCTCTTCACCACCCAGATGGATTTCTGGTGGGCGGTCAATTCGCTGCCGCAAGTCAGGGCGACCTTCTCGTTCCAGGAGTTTTTGCTGTTGGTGCTGCTGGCACTTGCGCTGTTCGTTTCCTCGGCGCTGATGTTGCCTAGCCGCAGCGAGGACGAGCGCGAAGGGCTTCGTGTGTACTTCGAGCAGGATGGCCGCTACGCGCTGCTGTTCCTGTCGGGCTATTACCTGCTTGGGTTCATCGTCAACATTCTGTTGTTCGGCGTTTCGCCCATGGCGCTTTGGGGCGCCTTTGACGTGGTCATGATCATGATCCCACTGTGTGTGTTTGCAGCCAGCTCGCGCAAGGCCTATGCGCTGCTGACCGTGGCATTCGTACCTCTTAATATTGCGGACCTGATCATATCGCTAGTGGCGTGACCGAGGTCTTGCGCTGTGCATTAAAATCTATGCATTTGGAGTACGATATCTGTACAAGATGCTATTGTTGTACAGTATTTACGCGTACTTGAGGTCAGTATGGCGCACCGTGCTTGTTGGGCTTGCCTTTGTCTGCTACTGGCTGCCTTTTCGGCGGTTGCGGGCTGGCGAGCGGAGCTGCCTGGGGCGCAACGGCTGGGGAGTGGTGAGTTCACCTGGTTTGGCCTGCGTCTTTACACAGCCCAATTATGGACAGCAGGGCCAGTTCATGACTGGAGCCAGCCATTCGCCCTTGAGCTCCTCTACCACCGTTCGTTGTCCAGGGACACCTTGGTACAGGCCAGCCTCGAGGAAATGCGCCGCCTCAACGGTGGCAGCTTAACGCCGCAACAACGCACGGCGTGGACCCATGGGATTGAAGAGGCATTCGTGGATGTGCGCCCCGGCATGCGCATTACTGGCTTGTACCTGCCGGGGCAGGGCTGCCGCTTTTACGTCGACGGTAAATTCAGCCGCGATATCGCCGACCCGGTCTTTGCCAGGGCGTTCTTTGCCATCTGGCTCGACCCCGGAGCCCGGGATACACAACTGCGCCAGCGCCTGCTTGGGCTGGCTGGCAACGACTGAGGAACATGCACAAAGTGCTGTTGCTGGTTTCCTAGGCGTTACTAGCTGGACCTGCCAGTTGATGGGCGGCACTGGCAGGTAGACCTGGACGAGCTGATCAACCGTTCGAGCATGAGCAAGCTGGGCGTTGAGATCGCCCAGATCACCCTGTTCTTCCGCCGCCTGCCAGAGGGCACACCATGAACCTGATCGCGCTTACCCAGCTGGTCTCGACCGGCGAAGCAAAGGAACTTGAACTGCTGTCGCTGGAGGGTGGCTTCTACCTCCTGCGCGCCTTGACCGACGCCGGCCCCGTGACATTGAGCGATGCCCATGGGCAGCCCGTTCGCGTGCGCTCCACTACCGAGCTGCGGCAGCTGTTGGCCGACCTGCCACCCGTGCCCTGCATGCTGGTACAGCAGGTGGTGCATGATGAGATGTGCGGGCAACGTGACGGCCCCATTGCGCCGCTGCGCGTACCGGTAACGCTCACCAGCCAGTGGTAGCCTGAACGATGCGCCTGGGCCCGCCCGCGATGTTGTTCTGATGGCGGAAGTGGAGGGTAAGGCCCGCTAGGTCCCGCCTTTGCGTGATTTGCTCTCGGAGAGCGAAGGGGTGGCTATAGCTGTGTTTGAGGGGCAGCGTCGGGATCATTTGCCGCAGCCAGATATAACTAAACTAAATGAATATTTAGCATAGTTATTCATTGCAGGCATATAAAAGGGGCAGGGTAGTCCATGCCGAGGTCGCGTCGCTGGGCCTACGCATTGCTCCAACCCACATCCTTTATCTATCGCATTTTTCCTTGGATGCACCGGGAAGATGCGCAAGCAGTTTTCCCCTTCAGCGCGTCGTCAGAAGGAGAAGTGCCATGTCCTACGCTATCCTCAGTCTTATCAAGCAGCAGGCCAAAGCTCTTTCCAAATCGGAAGGAATTTCGCTGTCCTCAGCTCAAGAGCTATTCAGTCAGAGAGCGAAATTCTACAATTTTCATGACCTTACCACTGTAGCCACGCGTAATCCTGACGATCCTCGGCTTGGTCGTGCCGCCTTTGGCGTCAACGACCTCAAGGACGCCATTCGGGAAGATGATCTGCCGTCTGAGCTTGACGATTTGTTGGAGGACGCTACCTCAGAAGCCCGGACCGACATGAATGCGTCCGACTTTCGAGTGACCTCCTTGAAAACCACCAGCGCTAATTACGATTCAGGCTCTAGGAAAGCTGGTCCTGGAGGGTTCTCTCGTATACGGAGGCAAACAGGATCTCGACAGGATGTCTCACGGCTCCGCGTTCCACATGAAGGCCAGGTTCAACATCATTCGTCGTTTCGACAGTTGGTCTTTCGATGAAGAGACTCCGTTTGAGGTCGTTGACAGCATCACCGACAGCGACCTTGATCGGGAGCAGTACGAGTAGCATCTGGCCGAGAAAGCCGCTTAGGCTAAACGGGGCATGACATAGCCGTTAACAGGTACGGCGGGTGTTGCTACTAGTGTGGCCCTCCTTTGAAAATGGCAAAACGCTCAAGCCCAGAAATTCCGCTGGCTCCAGCGATTTCAACTTCTAAAAGTGGCGGAACGTCAGGCCATGATTTCGCTTTCAACCATTTTTAAATGACTACCGATTCAGCCCGTGTGTACGTGGCTGCAGCCGTCTTCCCCTAACAAGTCATCCGGGAACCACTTGATTTTAAAGTGCTTTTTTTAAAAGTCGCAGTATGTGCGGCATGGTGGATACGGTCACTTATCAAGGCTCGGAACGATCGTTCTAAAAAGCATGAAATAGGCATTCGCGAAGGAAGCCGCCGACGCCGTATAGAGATCGGAAGTGATCACAAGCTATTCACTTGACTCTCTCCCGACGCGGCGTGGCGAATTGCCGCCCTATGGCTAGCACGTTGAATCATTGGGCACATCCCTAGTGAAACATGGCGCATAACTAAACCTAGCGCTTAAATAGTTTGGACAATGATCCTCAGAAGCCAAGGCGTAACGGGTTGCCCGGTTTTTTTGCCGCAACTCAATATTAATGTAACTACGCCATAGGATAGTAAATTCCGCTGACGGAAATTGGTGTGCGCCAATTTCTTGGCAGATTTCTTGTGAATCCCATAAAGCAGTTAATTTTTTTGAGTCGATAACTTCGGCAAAGTGAGATTTTTTCATCAGATGTATACGGCATCTTGAGATAAGTTTGATTAAATAGTATTTAGTAATTAATTGATTAAGGTGTAACGCATTATGGTAAATTAAATAAAAAAATAGCTAAGCCGCGCGGCTCGGCCTCTCAAGCCACCTGGCCAACCTTTTGCATAACTGCAATATAAGTATTATTCGAATCTACATAGCGTCAATTATATGGCCGTTGACGAAACCCGTATTGCTCCAGCTAAGCTACTGCGCTTCATAGGTCTACTATCAAGTGCAGAGGTATCATGCTTCAGCCGATTGTCCAAGGAAATTTGGTCAGCTATGAAGAAAAGGTTTATAGGGTCATCGCCTGCGCAGCGGATGGAAATCTCACCCTTAAAAGCCTAGAAAGCGAGTATACCTTTCAGGTGGTTTTCACGCAGGTGACTCTGGTTGAGACTGATGATCAGAAGCTCGACCTGTACAATGACCGTCGACTGATATGGTTGTCTCAGACTGATACCAATCCTCAGGAGTTGGCCATTGCCTCCAAGCGAGCTAAGGAGATCAGTGAATATCTAAGTAAGAAAATCAACCGAGCAACGCTGATTCAAAGGCTCGATACGTCAGAGACGACAGTTCGACGTCTTTTAAAAAGGTTTGATGCGGATCTGGGTGCCGTATCTCTCGTTAGAAGTGTCAGAGGGCGAAAAAAGAACTCCAGGCTATTATCAACCCTTCAAGAACAGGTCATAGAGAAGGCGATTACTAAGCGCCTCAAAGATAAAAACAAGAGGCTAGAGTCCTTCGCGTCTCTCTGGGAGTATATCGATTCCCTTTGCCATACGATGAGTATTAAAACACCTAGTATGAATGCCCTAAAACGAAGACTCGAGTCTTTCGGGCAAAAAGCTGTCTACTCCCTTATGCATGGCAGGGAGCCGATGCTACAGAGGTTCGATTTGAAGCCAGGCATGATCGACGTCGAGACCATTCTCACAATGGTTCAGATTGACCACACCCGAGTGGATGTGATCATCTGCGATGGACAGCGTCAGCCACTCATGCGCCCTTGGCTAACAGTTGTTATTGATCTGAAAAGTCGGGTGATACTCGGATACTACCTTGCGCTTCACCCCCCAAGCTCCCTTAGTGTTGCGATGGCGATGCTCTCTGCCTGTTTTCCAAAACAAGATCTCCCAATCACTCTCGGCGGTGGCCAGAACACACGGCATAGGTTTTGGGGCGTGCCTGGCGCCGCCGGTATGGATAACGCAGCCGAATTCACCCGCCCTGAATTTGAAGCCACGCTGCAGTACTATCAAATCGAGCTACTACTGAGGCCGGTTGGCAAGAAACACTATGGAGGACACGTCGAGCGACTGATCGGGACGTTAATGGGGACGGTGCACCTATTACCAGGTACTACCTATTCTAATGTACTGAAGAAAGGGGATTACGATTCCGCCAAGCATTCAGCCATGACATTTTCTGAATTCTGCGAGTGGTTTACCGGCGAGGTGGCCATTTATCACGGTCGTTCTCATGAAGGTATAGACAGGTTGGCGCCCTTTGAAGTGTGGGATGCCGAGATGGCTAAAAAGGGCCCTGACTATGTACAGCCAATGCCAGGTAATTTCAGAACATTCGCCCTTGATTTTTTCCCTAGCGTGAAGCGAACGGTACAACCCAAAGGAGTTGAGTTTAACAGGACTTTTTATTCCTCTTCCATTTTGCGCAGGCACGTGGGTCAGCAGCTTACATTCAAATACAACCCCTTGAACCTTTCTAAGATCTGGTTTCGCCAAGACGGTCGATATCATGAGATTACCCATTCTGATCTTACCCGAACTCCTATTTCTTACAGCGAGTACTGGGCATTTGTGCGCAAGCGTGATCGACGCCCCGGAACGCTGGTTGATCCAGATCTCCACCAGGTACGTCTAGATAATTACGAGCTCATCGATGAAGCTAAGCGTATTACGAAGCGCATGCGACAGAATATTGCCAAGAAGGTGACTACCGCTGAGACCATGGCACTTATCACTTACGGAAGTACGGGAGACTACATTGAAGGTGAAACCAAAGCACTTAACACTGACCAAGCCCGTAAAAAATTGAACTGGGAGGATTAATTATGGATGGTGAACACCTACATGATAGTCGACGCTATGCATTGGCTTTACCGAATGAGGAACGATTCAAGATTATTCGACAGGATATCAAGATTGATACCGAGCACCTGCTTAACGTCTCAAATATGGTTAGTAATATGCTTGATGTGGTTCGCGGGAGCATGGAGGCACCTTGCTTATTGGTGACCGCTGACTCTAATCACGGTAAAACTACAATTTGCAATGCCGTCAGAGGGCTGGGGGAGTCTTGGCGACATAAAATCAGGCATGTTAGCTTCGTCAAGGATACTCAGAAAACAAAGCCCCTAGCCAAGCTATTATCTGCTTTGGGTCTAGAGCTCGGCAAGTCAGGTGTTCCTATAAGTGTCATCGCTGAATACTGTATAGCTAATGATATTCGTGCCGTTTTTATGGATGAGTTCCATGATTCCATCAAGGGCCTCTCAAAAGGGGAGCAAGACACTTTCCTTTCAGTGCTTCGAGGGTTGTGCGGCCCTCCTGCCCACCTCAGTTTTTTCGTTTTCGGTATTGACGATGCTCTGAATGCTCTTGCACTTGATAGTCAGTATGTCCGCCGCTTCGAACATTATGAGCTCACGCCATGGGCGAGGGTAGATGCAGAGTATTTGAATTTCCTGGATACCTGGGAAGAGATCGCTCCGCTTGCTAAAAGATCGCACCTGTCTTCTAAGCCGATTGCTGAAGCTATTTATCAGAATACTTACGGTGTGATTGGGAATATATGCTCTTTGCTTAAAGCGGCGGCTTGCCTTGGGATAACTTGGGGTGACGAAAAAATTACGCTTGAGAGCTTGCAGGCTGCCAAAAGGTCAAGATGGAATACGCGTGTGCCCAAGTCCAGCATTACACCATGAGATATTTTATGTGTCCAAGACAAAGGGCTGCCGAGCAGTGCATCACACAGAAATTTCACACTACCCGAGTGGCTATCCTTGGCGGACAGCCACTTACAGGAAAGTCTACGCTTGCTAAGCGGATTACAACGAACTCCAGTCGAAAGCTGGTCTGCTCAACCTACGTGCCAGGAAACTTCACCAGGGTATATAGTGACGTTCGTTTCGCATTCGCGGCAGCTATAGGTATGCCGCTAGATACCCACTGCACATCTCTAAAAAATATCGAGCTCTCCCTTCGCGGCATAATAGGGTGCCGAGAATTCCGGGTTATATTTGACGACGCTCGCATCCATTTTGGGGGTGAGTTAAAGCAGCGCAGGGAATCGTTAAGATTGATGGAGTGGTTAATTCTACATTTTCCTGAAATTCAGGTGCTGCTAATTGGTGAGTCCGACTGTTTAAGTGAGGATTTAAAGGCGCTTTTTGACTCGGAGGTGCCCTACACTGCGATCGAGAGCTGGAGTCTTTGTCCTGAGTATTGCGCATTTGTTGCTCGGATAGGCTCTGTTCTGGGCCTGAAGAATTTACAGTTGTCGGGAGAAAGTTTTGTCAATGCGCTATTTCGGAAAACTCAAGGTGCGACGGGAGCTGTCATTAGTATTTTACAGACTCTCGCTCGGCATCCGCGCTATAAAGATTGCTCAGAATTGCCAGCTGAAAGCTTGAATAATTTATGGAGATTTTAACGTGTTCGACGAACTGTCAACTGGGTTGGCGCCTCGCTTCGTTTTAGATGAGACATTGCTTTCTTGGGTGATGCGGGGGCTTGTTCGGGGCAAACTCAAAAAGCCTCATCTTTTTCGAGAGGCAATTGAGCGCGGCCTTACTAGATTCGACTGTGTGGTGCCAGGTTTTTTTGAGGCATGGCCTCCTCCAACCTTTGAAGATATCGAGTTTGATCGTGGCTCTGAACTTTTTCAGATTTTACACTCGGTTTATGGTACTGATTTATCGTTGCTGCAGCAACGGTTTGCATCTCGCGAATCGAGTTTACTTCACATCCATTTCAGACATTCATATTGCTCAGCGTGCTTGACCGAGAGCATGGCTACCGCCAGATTTCCCATATGGCGTCAAGCTTGGTGTTCCACTACAACAGCCTATTGTGTAGAACACAGGCAGCCATTAGCGTCCTCTCCTGGAGCGTTTACTCCCGATCAGCGAATGTGGACTGCTTACCGCCATTCAACAGATCATCCTAGGCCCGATGATACTCTGTTTGATCGACGGCTTGCGGGGATCACCATACGTATGCAGCGATGGATTAAATCGATAGGTTCAGCGCTATCGTTCCGCAAAGGAATAGAAGATCTTTATGGATTGCTGCTTTCGAAAAGGACGTCGTTTGCACCAGCAGGAATAGCTGCCGCGGGGTTCAATCGGAGGAAGAAGCCGAGGTTTAACGGTAATCTGGATCTCGATGAACGTATTGTATTCGGTCTGAGTGACAGTGATCCATATCAACGGATGGGAGCTCTGCTGGTGATTGGTTGGTTGTGCGGTTTGATATCTTCGGGAGAGATCGACTATTTAGCGAGGTACGACTATTGCGTGCGGAGGACGTTTCCACGCACGCCGCAGCAACTGGCACATCTCGTAATGCAGGGGAAAAGTGCAGAGGAGAAGCTGTTGCTGCGAGAAAGGTTTGCAATGTTGCATGCTGTGCCTTCTCCCATGATGTCGTCTTTCTTGGACGGCATTGACGAATCACTATCCACAGCACGCTCTCGACCTCCGTCTCGCCTAAGGCTTTGAGAAAATTCAGTGCGGCTTCAGTTTGTGGTGTTGGGAGGTTTATCAGGTGTGGACTAGTCGCTTAGTTTCTTGGCGCCAAGCAGCTAAAAAATCGCCGCCACAATGGCTTCCGGCATCAAGTGGCCTGGGCTCTCGACTCGAAAGCAGGGCTGTCGGGAGACAAGGCCGGAAGAGGGCTGCCTCATCTTGACGGACATGCTGAACGGATGGAAAGCGCTAAGAAGAAGAAGGAGGAGGCGCAGGAATTACAATCATTCCTCATTGAAAATTAGCGCGTCACTCATGCTACGCTCCACACGTTATTCTCCATGATCATCTTGGAGTCTTACGTACTAGTGAAAAACGCCGTGCCAATCGGTCGATGGGGCGCGTTTTACAATGCGTCGTACGTAGGGTACAGCTCCGAAATCAGAGAAATGATTTCGAAATACGGCCCTGCGGTCGAAGCTCGATACATCGCTCACCACTGGAATGTAGCACGAGGCACACTGGACTTGACGACGCTGCCGATCGTGCTGGTGGTTAGGCTGAGCCGTTCGGGGGCCCTGTCCCTGGCAGACGCGAGGATGATGTGGCAGGCGCTGAGCACCAGGCAAGGGGCGGTCGACGATCTGGCGTACACGTGCGCGCGAGCCAACAATGTCCAGGCTGTCTTCCCATCCAGCTACCGGCCAGTGCTCGTCCATTGCAGTGTTGACCCATCCTTGAACGCTCGGTCACCCTTGCTCGCAACCCAAAGGCCAATCATGGAGTAACGCAGTGAACCGAGATCTTGTGAAAGTCTATGTGGACAGCCAAGCGTTAGCCCAGCAGACCGTGGATGCCTTCGGACGTTACAAAGCAATGGCGGCTGACCTCCCGGATAAGGAGGTTGGGCGCTTGCGCAGGAAGGCTGAAAGCCTATCTCAGGCTAGCTCTGACTATTAGCTGAGGGCAATGGGCATTTCGTCCCCGAAACTGCACTAACGGGGGTAGTACTACTTTTACAGGCTGGATCTTGCCGCCCAGCGCACAATCACAAGACCTTAAGGAGCGTAACGCGTGCTCGTGGAACTCGACCTCAATATGAACGATTTTGAAGCACTCCTCAGGCATGCGCGGGACTTTAAGCCCGAATTGGAGGACGTTAGGGAAAATCGTCGTTTACGCGATGCTCTGGATGAACTGGTCATGGCCCTGGAAAAAGCTGTCCGGTCATCATGATGATCTATCTGGTCGCGCAGCCAGGGTATGCGAGTTCCAAGTATCTACAGAATAACCGGGTGCGAGGAGGGCGTTGCAGGCGCCTTTCAACACCTGGTGGTTGCGCCAGTCTGTACTAGGGCCTACCGGGCGTACAGAGTAACTGGCTTTCACCGCTCCCTTTTCACATCCCTGGCACATGAATGCTCCATGAGGTGGCCAATGGTCAAATGGCATTCTTACGGATCTTTCGAGGCCGGCCAAGTCTATTAGACGAAAGAGTATCCGGGGCCTCAGTGACTGCTTCACGAGTCTCGGGCGGCGGTTGTAGGGGGCAAAAAGTTCTCGGGCGGGCGAATAGTGCATCTCTCTTAACGCCGCTTTTAATGGTATGGGGCGCAGGATGTGGCGCTTTTATACGTTACATTTGGCATGCCTTGGTTTGATATTTTGTTCTAAGCACGGATTTCATCGCCTTAATTTTGGAGAAAATCTTCACCGCTAGAGCTGGATTTTTTATTCAGCATTGAGCAATATCGAGCTAGTTCATTAACGGTCGCCAGACCGTTTGTCGGATGAGCGTATAAAAATCAATTAATATAAATTGACGATAACAATTTAAATAAATTGACACTATTGATGCACGCCGATCAACCATAAGCTTATGATTTAAATAGATAATTATTCGCTTTGAGCTTGGATGAGGCTGGGTTTTCGCACGGTGTCGTATCACTGTACCTTGCAAACTTTCCTTTGCGACACTTTAGAAGCCGCGCCCAACTTGCGCCAATGACAGCTGAAGGGCTTGCGCTCTTGAGTTTTGCGGTTAAGCTCTGCACAAGAATGACTGCTTTCACTTGGCTATCGGTGTCCTGTGACACCTGCGGGGGAGGGCTTATGCGTGCTTTTAAATTTGCTCTTATATGCGTGATTGTTCTTATCCTTATTTTCTGGCCTCCGACTGCTTTATGAATTAGCACTACAGCCCAACAGGTATGATGAATCCTTGTGTGATGGTTAGCCCGGCGCAGCAGCGTCACAGCCGAGCGGTCGTTCCGTCGAGGTCAAGACGGGCACACGTAAGGGGTAGGAACACCAGCCAGATTCGGATTGTCACCTGGTAATTATCGAAGGGTCTGCAACTGAAAGTCGTGTTCCTTCTCGGCGCTTGCGAACGGAAGACCTCATCATCCTCCTAGAGTGACTTGTACGCCCGGGCTGACATCAACCGACCGGCTAATCCGTGTAACTCCGATCTTCGTTTATTTCCAGCTACTAGTTTTTAGCCTCTAATTCCTGCAAGAAGTGGTATTCAATGACACAGCGAATGCCATAAAGCGATCACGTGCCTCTGGAGCCTTGTCCGTTGTATGCCATAGCGTGTAGTGGGTGGCCAAGTAAGGCGATGTATCCTCTTGTGACAGGATCGCAGCCGCTGCAGTGGAGACGATAAATCCATCACAGCGCCCCAAGACGACTGCCTGCTCCAGCAATCGTAAATATTTCCCGATGAAAGTCATGGTGAATCTGTTTAAGAACTCTATGGCCAGACTTTTGGTCGGTTGAGCGACGACTTGGCCTGGCGGTGTCAAGTCGTCAAGATTCAGGGCGATAACACCCGCGTGATGGAAGGGCGCAAGCTGTGCACATCCTTTCTGGATCTGTTTTTCCAAATTTGCGGGAGACCAGATTTTTTTGCAAGCGATGGGGTAATCGGTCGTGCCTAGCTCCACCAACAAATCGGGCTCCTGCGCCCTGACTTTCGCACCGTTCGACATCAGTTGGGCCTGCAGCACCAGTTCCCATAAGGCGTCTTTTCCCTGTGAACGCCCACGGTCATTAGGCTGCATAGCGCTACTCGCGATCCGCTTAAGGGACTGCTCGATGCCCGGCTGGTCAGAAAGTTGGCTGATCGCATCTACCAGGCGATTAACATGCAGAGTATCAATGATAACCTGAATATGCGGCTCGCGTTGCGCTATCCACGCTTGATTCAGCTTGTCGGCCTGTTTCAGCAGTTGATGGAGAGCACTGCCCGATCTGATTTTGATGCCCCTGGCAGCAAATATTTCCCGGGTGAGCGCCGCTTTCTCTGCGACTTTCGCATAACTGTCTGTCCAGTGATCGTCGACGAGGGTCGTTTGCGTGCGGTGAACGCTCATTTTCTTTTCCTATTGTCCTAACTTGCCGTGTCTGACTGACGTAAGTGATGCCTATCTCCCAGGCTGGCTCTCCCGCATGTTACCAACTCAGCAATCGGGCCTTCGTGCAACGCCTCAATGAATTCGCCCTTGTCGAGCCAATATTCAGTTTTCTGGAACACGTCCTCCAGTTCGGGTGCAAGCACCATTCTCTGTCTGCCGGAAAAATCGCAGAGGTTGTCGTAGAAATTTTTGCAGAACCTTAGCGCTGCTAAAGTCGCTAATGTGCTAGTACCGAAAGTCGGAGCACCTCCTCCTCCCGCGTAGCGAACATACACACCGAGCTCCCTCATTTCACGGTAAATGGTGCTGATGTGCAGGGTTTCGGCAGCGAAATAGATGTCCTTCCCTGCACTTAGGTAAAAACTCAGGGGGTCTGCACAAGTTCCTGCCAGCACGTTGCGCAACGATTTAGTCGCGCCAGTGATGAAACGCTCTACAGATTTGAATGTTTCCTCGTTTAAGACGGGCGTGCCTCCTTCTGGGGAACCATCGAAGAAACGTTTGTGAAGGACGGGGTGAGCTTTGTACGGGAATGGGTATTGCTCGAAGTAGACGAGATCGTCGAACTCCTTGAAATATTCAAACAAGGCTTTGCGATGCGCGTAATAGGCGTCGAGGTTGTTTTTGGTTCTACTGAGGATTATCTGATTGGCCGCCTGCTGCGTCGAATGAATGCGTGAAACCAGCCCAGCCAGCGGTAACGAGATAGACATGATGGCAAGTGGAAGAAGGCTTATCTCAACGAACGTTTTGTAGCCTGCAGCAGTGAGACTTACCTCATAGCTTGACCAAGCCCACCCGCCAAATGCAAGCCCAAGACTCAGCGGGATACCGATGGCCAACCACAGTAATCCCTGTTCGATCAGGCCACGTTCGGTGTGAAGCTCGAAAACCGAGAGCGCCTTTTGACGAAAATCGTGACCGTCCCCACAGTAGCGTATGACCAGCCAGTACACGGCCAGCGCAGGGCACAGGATGGTGGAAACCAGCAGCCACAAATCAAGCATTTTCCTTTTCCTGTAGTAATCTTTTGTAACCGACGTCCAGTACGCCTCGGCCCAGAGCCATGCATCATCCCGTATGAGCAACGCATCCCGTAGAGATCACATCTGCCAGGGAAATTGGGGTACCCATGCCTGATGCCAAATTCCTGGAGCAAGAATCTGACCTTGCTCGTCCTCTGCTTGGGCCACCTTGAGTGTATTCGTTTTCGGCATAATCCTATAAGGGACATCTGCGCCCAACGTAGCCAGAGGTACATGCCACCTTGGGCAGTCTCAGAATTTGCAGAGACAGCTCAGAATTACCCTATTCTCGTCCGCGATACGCCCCACCTCAGCAAACTCCGGTAGGCGACAGGTGCGAACGGCAGTGGGGGCGTGACAGCATTCGTGGTGGCTTTATGACGTACATTCTTGGAGGAGAGTCTTATCATCGATTCACACCCACTCTTGCTATTGGAGTCTTATGGACAAGCGAATCGATCCCACCCTAGGTAAATCTATCTACCAGACGGCGAATGCGTACATGGCGACGTTGGCCGTGATCGGGTCATTCACGATGACGCTCGCCGGCATCGCCAAACCCTTTATCTCACCGACTGTGGCGCTCGCTGTTGTCGCTGTTGTCGCAGTCCTTGCGTTTCTGCGTGGTGGTGAGTACCGGGGCCGCGTGGACGAGTTCCTGGAGCGTGCCAATTTCATGATGCTTATGAAAATCTGCGCGAAAGCTTGGCCATTCTGGCTGTCGACAATGTTTTTGACTGGTGTCGGAGTGGGAGCCATCTCAATGCTGCAGTACGACACTTGGAAGGATTTCATGTCGGTTGGTGGCGTCGTGGGGCTCGGGGCTCAATACCTTGTAGGGCAGCTAATCAAGTTCTGAGCTTCAGCCGCGTTCAGATTCGGTTCGTGACGGTAGAACACATCTTCCGTCACGAGCCGTTCCGTCAGTGCGTATCCACCCGCACCTTGTGTCATGTGATAGAGGGATCGCGCAGGTCACCAATGACGCCAAACCGTCTGCCGGGCGATGCCGAGTTCTTCGGCGGCTTCGGCCATGGTCATTCCTTTGGCTTTGAGGCGTTGCACGTCATCACGTCTGCGCTGAGCAGCAGCTACACGACCGTGTACACGCTCCGACTGATCGATCGGAAGCGCAGCAAATGAGCCGCCGAGTGATGTCACTTCATTAGATATGCGCTCAAGCAGATCCGTAGGCACCACGGATTCCTGTGCGCCGTAGGCAAGCGCTAACACCGTAAGCGGGTGGACACCGAGCTCCCGGGCGATTGAGTCTAACTTTTCAATAGTCACGCCGCTCTTGGCGCGTTCCACTCGACTCGTGTGAACGCTACTGACGCCTTCGTCGAAATCTGTGAGCAGCACCTGCTGCTTCTGGCGTACGTGCTGCAATGCGGCGGCTATGGCTTGCCTGAGCATCCGTGGGCATCTCGGTAAATACGACTGTATGCCCCGTTTGCTGTGTTGCACTCAATAAAGTATAGTTTTGTGAGTGCAACGCATTGGCCGGCCAAGAGCCGTATGGACTGCTGTCGATTATCTCGCGGTAGGGGCAGCCAGATTCAATATAGGCCTAAATCGAAGCTGTACCCCTAATGAGATAGCCAGCCTTGGTGCCCGATGAAAATCCGTGTTTACTCCGATCTACACACTGAATTCGAGACGTTTACACCTCCGGCCTCGGACGCTGATGTGGTTATTTTGGCGGGGGACATCGGGGTGAAAACTCGAGGCGTACAGTGGGCCAATGAGACGTTCAGTTGTCCCGTCATTTACATCTGTGGGAATCACGAATTTTACGATGGCCACCTGGATGGAACGCTCGAGGAGATGAGGGCGGTAGCAGCACCGCACGTTCATGTTCTGGAGAACGAATGTTGGATTTGGAAGCAAACTCGGTTTCTGTGTGCCACTGCCTGGACTGATTTTTCTTTGACCGGCTCCGCAGACATTGCCATGCGTAGGGCTGCTGAACGGATGAATGATTTTCGGATGATTCGGACTGGCCCGGACAATCGCCGGTTATGTCCAGAAGATGTAGCTGCACATAATGTGGCTTCACGTGCCTGGCTTTCCCAGGAGCTCAGCCAACCCTTTGCTGGACGTACCGTGGTGGTGACTCACCATGCTCCATTGGTTGGGGTTTTGAATGGGCCACGTGACCACCTTGATGCGGCGTATGCCAATCACTGGCCGGATCTCCTTCAGCAGGCAGATCTTTGGGTTTTCGGCCATACGCACTGTCCGGTCGACCTCATGGAGGGTGACTGCCGTGTGGTGTCGAACCCAAGAGGCTATCCGGGGGAGCGGCTGCAGTTTCGCCCAGATTTTGAGGTTGAGATCTGATGAGTGCAGGCACCGGTCTGGGTTACTTGATCAAGACGTTTGGCGCCACCAAGGCGTACGTTACGTTCAATCGGCTTCCTAAAGTCATTCAGGCGGCCAGGGAGGCGATACCCGATGAAAAAATCGTTGGATATCTCATGTGCGCGCTGGACAAGCCACCGCAGATGACCGGCCTGATCTTCTGCGACCATCGCCATGACTTCCCAGAGGGGCTGCCGATGCGGACGCCGCCAGTGGTGGAGCGTTTCTATCGGGGAGGTTACCTGGTTGTGCGAGCACTGGGCGGCGGGCTGTACGTTGTTGCCCATTGGTACTACGCAAACGGTGCTTTGCGCTCGTTCTTCGAGGTGCATTGAGATGGATGACCATTTGGAAGCGTCAGATCGGCGGCCCGCAAGCGGTACCTGTGGCGAGCCAGAGTGCATTGCTCGGGCGCGCGCTGCCGAGTTTGGGTCATTGGTCACGGGGTACCTGTACCACGCCGCGATCGACCTGCATTTAGGCTGCTTGGTTGGCATCGTTTACGGCGAGAGTCGAGGCCGTTTTGAGGATGGCGCCGTCATCCGAAGTTCTCGGTTAGAAGGGGGTTGGGAGCAGGAGGGATTTCGCCTGTATCGCACAGTAAATGGGAGCATCTATGTCGTCTGTGACTGGGCTTCTGTGGAGCCTGACTCACGATTCGCATCATTCCGTTTATGAGCGTGGAGGTGCATATGCGTTTTTTCAAACCCAAGGCGCTGACCGAGTTAGAAAAAGAAATCACGGCTTCTCTCAAGGCGTTGAAGACGTTGTCGTGCGTGGACGGTAGGGTATCGGTAGAACCAACAGAAGTTGTCGACCGGCCTGGGTACGAAGCGGCCAGGACAGCTGCCGCTTCCCTCACGCACCAGGGGAGCGACTCAGTGGTTGGTAGCTGGAGTCAGCTGGGTGATGAGGATCTGACAGAGCTGATTGCAAGTCAGATCCTGAAGGCACGGGCAGCAGGTCTGAGCGTCGATGATGCGTTGAGAAGCTTGCGGACAAATTTGGTCGGCGGTGAGGGTCAACCTTGTGCGCCGCAGACGATAGCGACGACTGAACATTCGGTCGTCGGGCCTAATGACGAGAAAGGTGGGACGGTGGAAGCAGCACAGTTGGCGTACTTTTTACTCGACGGCGCGGAGCACGTACAAGGGCTGGAATTTTCGGACGATCAGTTGATTGAAATAGCGAGGAGCCGGTCGGAGGAGAAACCCTTCTGCGTGATCAGGAATTGGATACTGCTTGACGTTATGGTGTCGGACAAAGACGAGAGGACACTGGAGGCGCAGGGTCTTCTACCTACCGTGATGCTGGGGCGTCAGATCGTTTTTGACAGTCGCACTCAAAGTTCGCGGCCTGGAGGACTGAGATCGAGCTTCATGTTTGCTCTGCTTGAGTCGGTCTTTGAGAGCAAGGACACACTTTATTACCTCGCCGGGCCAGGCTTGCGCAAGCATACGAGCCTCACGGCAGTGCTTACCCTCGATAACGTTGGGTGGCGGGTCAGCAAGGATGCGACTTGAAGTGACGGCCCGACACTTACAACACGGAGGATAGGTACTTGAAGATAGCGATCTACTCAGATTTGCATCTGGAATTTTCAGGGTTCGAGCCTCCTCCAGTAGAGGCCGATCTGGTTGTACTCGCAGGCGACATCTCGGTGCTGAGTCGCGGTGTGACGTGGGCAAATGAGACGTTTAAGTGCAAGGTGATTTACGTCTGCGGCAACCACGAGTTTTACAAATCGCACATTAATCGAGAGCTGATCAAGATGCGCGATACAGCTGCAGCGCATGTTCACGTCCTGGACAACCAAACCCTGATTATCGGTGCCACTCGCTTCCTAGTGGCGACTGGGTGGACAGACTTCACCTCGACCGGGGACTACAGGGCAGCGATGAGGGAATGTGCTGAATGGATGAACGACTTCAAGCGCATCCGAATTGGAGAAGGTTACAGGAAGCTTCGCCCGGTCGACCTCATAGCCCGGAACATCGCGACCCGCGAGTTTCTCGTCACTGAACTCGCTAAGCCGTTTGACGGCAAGACGGTGGTGGTTACACACCACTGCCCGATCGCAGAGGTCGCCGGGAATGGCCATGAAGGCCACCTTGCGGCGGCTTACTACAACCAATGGCATGACTTGGTCGAGCAGGCGAATGCGTGGATCTTTGGTCACACGCACCATGCTGTTGACACAGAAATCTCAGGCTGCCGGCTCGTCTCGAATCCCAAGGGGTATCCTGGCGAGCGAACAGGATTCGCCCCTGATTTTGTGATAGAGATCTGAACCTAAGTGGGCTCGTCAAAGTGTCCTGCGTAATAGCATAAGCACGTGGCCAAGGTGAAACGAAGAGTATGGAAGCGCCCATCGGTGTTTCGGCCTAGCATTGCATGCCCGGATGGTTTCCTGCGCGATATCGTGCACAGCTTCGGCCACTGGTATGACCCTGGGTCACGACTTGAAACGTTGGACAGCGTTGTCGAAATGCCGCACTTTCAACTCAGGAGAGTAAGTGCATCGGGTTGAGATGCATGGAATACCCGTTCAATCCAGGATGACCGCTCTCAGTACGCCCTAGGAGGCAAGTATGAAGTCGCTCCTGCAGAAGCTCTTTGATTGTACTCAGACCGAGTTGGCTAAGGCGATAGGTGCATGGGTTGTCATCCCGTTCGCGCTGGCCATGGCGAACAGGGGAATGGAGGATCTGGCGCTGGTTACCTATGAAATCGTTCAAGCCAAGTCATGCTGGCAGTCCTTTCCATACGTAGTTGCTTTCGCCGCGATGCTATGCGCGCTGGGCTGCTTTCGGATTCAAACTGCGAAGATGAAAAGGAAGCATAAGCTGTTCTGAGTCCATTCACAGGTCATCCGGGAATAATCTTGGGTGACCTCAGGCTTCAGACCCTAAGCAGCCACGGCCTCATTGACAGAAGGGCCCTTGATCTCTTGTCGGCGAGCGCACCTGTCAGTCCCACATTAAACGTAACCGATCATGGCACTGAGCCATTCATTCCTCTGAGGCGGTACAATCAGCTCTAACGCCTTTCACCCGAGTCGCAGTAATCCCGAAGGTCAATGGCGACCGCCGCAGGATTGACCCCGCCACCCCTCAAAATAACACAGGCCCCGACCTTTGAGGCTCCTACCCATGACATTGCAAGGAACGTAATTATGGATTTCATCACCAGCGCAATTATCTCGAATGCAGCCTACGAGATCGTGAGAGATGGTTTTCTACTCACCGCCGACAAGCTCAAGGAGCGGTTGGGCCGATGGATCTCGCAGGATGCCGTGGCGGCCCAGGTTGCTGAGCAGCTTGCGAAGCTTGAGATCACTGACGAGCACACCCCAATCGCCATCGAGCGCCGTATCGACAAATCTCAAGAGTTTGGTCAGTTGATGCAGCAGATCAACGCGCAGGTTGCCACGGTTGCTCCATCGACGATCACTACCGTCAACCAGCACCACAGTGGCAGTGGTGACAACGTGGCCGGTCACAAAATTTCGTATCAGTAAGCAGGAGAAGCGGGAGATGATTCAGGGCGGTATCGCGGATACGATCAATCAAAGTCACAGCGGTGGAGGGGATAACGTCGGGCTGAAGCTTGATATGGTTGTCCAGGCTTTGGCGCCCGCCGATCTCCGGGATGCTATCGCTGCGGTTCAGGCGAGCGTGCGTCGCAAAGATGTAGCGATAGCCAGGACGCAGCTTGAGATGCTGAAGCTGACGAAGAGCGGGAATTCGGAGGTCAGTGACCTGCTGGACGTGATCGCGCTTGCTGGTGAATTGGTGGAGCCTGAGGGAACGCAAGCGGCGCTCAATGCAGTGACCCGCGTCTGCGCGGTGACTCGGGACGATACTGTCAGAGACCACTGTATCGCCGCGCTTCTCAAGTTCTCGAGGAGCACCGACTTTGAGGCGTCAGCTCAAGCGCTTTACCATGACACGCCTCAGACTGGCCCCTACTCGCGTGAAGCGTTCTATCGCTATTATGCCACTCAGGATGTGTTGCTGACCGCCAGTAAGCAGCTGATCCTGAGTGAGGCGGAGCTCGCTGGAATCGTAGATGGCGCCCATCGCCTTGACGCCCTTGAGATCTCAGAGCCTGCTGCTGCACGACTTAGCCAGCTTTATCCTTCGCAAAACTCGCGAGTACTCCTGCTCATCTCCACAGCGTTGCGGCTGACCCCAGTATTCAGAACGCGCCAGTACTGGTTGACTGATCCACAATCGAAGCAGTCCATTGACGACCTGGTGAGCGAGCTTGCTGATCTGATCGACGTATCGGGGGGCAATGATGCGAGGCTTTTTAACATGGCCGGCGCGATTCTCGAGTACTTCCAGACCTCCTTACCTACCCGGTTAGTGGAAGCCTGTGCTCATCACCTCGATCAGCTGAGCGCGCTGTACCCTGAAATAGCAGCGCGCATCAGAGCCGCTCGAGGAGACAGTTCCGAATTGTCTCCAGCCATGCGGTCGGTTACTGAGGCGCAACTCAGCAATGAAGCCCGCTCTTCCTGGTGTCGGTCGCTGCTGGACAGTGAGGCTGTCGACGCGCTTGATGCTGTGTTCTTCACTCGGCTAGCTAATACCGCTGAGCTAGAGCGCTGGATCGTGCTGGAGAAACCTCTCCGTGACTCAGGTGACATCGAGTCTGAGCTGGTAAAGCTGCTCGCTCACTCTCAGCTTGCTGTACTCACCAATCTCAAAGCTGACCGCTACGACTTGGGTAAGCGAGTGGATGAATTTATAAGCTTATTCGAGGCACGCATCGGTAGCGAGCTGACGCCCTGGATTGTAATGGAACTGGCGGAGAGCCTGTTCGATGCAGAGATACCTGACAAAGCGTTGGCGTTAACGACAACGATGTTGCCTTCAGGCGAGCTTTGGCCGTCGCCGTTCGTATTGCTCCACTTGAAATGCTTGCTCCAAACCCAGCAGTACCAGTCGTTTGATAACGTGGTTGGACGCATCCCAGATAGCCAGCGCTCGCTCTCCCTGATGAGCTTTCTTTCCCTGAAAGAAGAAGCGCTGGGTAATACGGATCGTGCTTTGGCTATCAGTGATCAACTGCTCGAGACAGCTCCGCTGAACCTGCATTGTTGGCTTCGCGGTTGTGAGCTTCGCGATCGTTTCAGGAGCATCGAGGAGCAGCGCCGATTCCACGATCTTCTGCCTGACGAGATTCTGGAGGCTTACTCACATGAATCGATGGTCGCAATGCGATACCTGGCGGCTGCTGGCAGCTTTAATCGTGCCGAGCTTCGACTGGTGCGATGGTTCATGGAAGACCCTTCAGCAAGGGCCATCATGCTTGTCAATTTTCATTTTGGTGGTAAGTGGCGGCGTCGAGCGGACGCTGAGCTCTCGAGTGTTCTTCCGGGCTATCTGGAGGGGGTTGAGTTCGAGCAAGATGGCAAGCGTCAGATTCGCTTGATCGTCGAAGAGGGTGAAGCCAAGGGGCAGCACGTTTTGGTGAGGGGCAGCCAGCTCGCGACCCTTCTGGTTTCACTGGAGCCTGGCCAGAGCGCTCCCATGGGGATAGTGAATTACAAGCTCCTGTCTCGGATGCCGCCTTACCTTGCCTGCATAAGGCTTGCGTCCGAACTGAGGCACACTCAGAACGATGGGAGCGATGTGTTTGCCATTCTCCAGGTGCCCAAAGATCCGCAACAATTTGTCTCTTTCCTCGAGGAAAAATTGCGGTTCGACCAAGCGCACAGAGAGATTGAGTACGACAGGGAGATACCCCTGTTCATTCGCGTGCATGCGCTCAGCTCTGACAGCCCGATCAAGGCTGCGCTGAATGCTTGGGGAGACAAAAGCATTCCGAAATCCCTATTGGTCAGCGATGGCGTGGCCGAGCCTGGTGAAGTGGTGTTGGACGCGTTTTCAATCGCCTACTTGGCGATGACCAATGCGGTCGAGAAGCTGATTGGCGAGGGGTTCACCTTCGTACTACCGGCTGAGACGAAGGTTATCCTTGAGCAGTGGATCGCGGACGTCACGCATGAAGACTTTCTCATGATGGGGGTCAACGGCGCTGGGAGGTTAGTCAGGACTACGGCGTCTGATGTTCAGGCGCGAGATGGCCATACACTGCTGGCAATGAGAAGGATCCTGGAGACATGCGTAGTTAGGCATCCAGTGGTACATGACACTTCACTGGAACTGTATTCGATCAAGGATGGCATCGACATCACGGTCTACCTGGCGATGCAGCTTTCTTCGGCTAATGATTTGCCATGGTTCTGTATGGATGTCAGCTTCGCGGGTCTTCATCACTCGAAAGGCTGGAAGGTGGCAGACGTCAACAGCATCCTGCTCCGGGTCGTTGATACCGCCGATTTTGATTTTGAGGAGAAGCGCCACGGACTGTTGCTATTTGCGCTCGGGACGTTGCCGCGAGCCCTGACGCTTACGGAGATGCGAGGCCTGGCCCAAAACCCTAATCCTCTGTCCAGCTACATTTTGAGCATGATTCTTCAAAATCATGGCAAAGAAATCATCAACAACGCAGTGCGTCACTTGCAGTTGCTTGACCTACTGATCACTCACCTCATCGCTACCTTCTACCGGGCCGATACTCCTTCGACCATTGCACCCGGTTATACGCCTTGGTATAGGTATGACGAGCATGTTTTCAATCACGGTATGCGTTTGTTTGCTTCCAATCGTGACGGCAAGCCATCAGAGTACTGGCTTGCAGTGGCGCTTAAGGTTTGCCTGAAAATCATTCGACTAGACAAAGCGTTGACCCTTCATGTCGCTGACCTCTTCGAGGCATTCGTCATTGGGCATTTCATGGACGTAGGCGCGATTGCCGAGCATTACGTTGAGCTTCCGTAGCCTTACGTGGATGACCGGAAGGGTTTCCAGTTGTCACCGAAAGGAGCTGACAGCGTCCCAGATTACGGTGCGTGGCACATTAGGGTGGTCGTGTGGCCGAGTTTTAGACGAAGGGCAGGGCGAATCTCACGAACGGTAGCGGTGGTTACTAATTATCGCTGGAATCCTCGCGGGTCTTAGTCTAGTCTCCGCGCCGGATCCCCTTGGCTACACGAACGGCGGATGATCCTGCTTGTCACAACCCGATTGCACTTTTTGAAGGGCGGCTGGGTCTGACGACACGTTACGTAAACGTGTTTTGCAACGTCTCGTATCACGCGACAGGGTTTGACCCGGGCTAAGCTCGACTGATAGCCTCAAAAAGCAACACATTCTCTCTTCTATCTCGGTGCCTCCATGACCAATCCTTTCATTGACGATGACGTAGAAACCCAAGCGGCGGCCTACATCTCGGACGAGGAGGCGGAAGCTGTGGTGCGTTGGCTTGAAACCGATGAGGCACGCGAGGTGCTTCGCCGTGCGGTCACCGAGGCCAATCGTGCGATCGATCGGCTCGACGAGGTTCGCTCAGTCACCAGGAGAGATCTTAATCGTCCAATATCCATGCGCGGAATCGGTTACACTTAATCGATAAAAACTACCCGTCCGCGGCAGGTGCAGATTGGCGTTTCGCGTTCTTCCTTATAGCATTGACAACCTCATCGGCTGCTTTGTAGATGGTTCGCCGTTCACCACTCGTGATCGCGTTGCTGCCAAGCTTCATCGTGTCTACTTCGAAGAGTATTTCGCGGCTCTTGGTGCGCGGTCGATTGTGGTGGAAGAGGACTACATCGATAAGGACTACCTGGAAGACTACGCCGCCTACTATGATCGGTGCTTTCAGAATTACCCACGTCGAACCCATCGCCTGCATTTCTTCAACGTCGAAATCGGAACGGACGGCTTAAGAGCTGCGATTGAAGGAGGAGAGGGCTGCGAGCCTGAAGCTAGGCTGCAGCAAGCCTACCTGGGTTTCGTGGTGGTTAAGCCTCTTCCACAATCGGTGGTAGGAAGGACGTGCCTCAGAACCTATCCTGATGACAATGGACGCCGCCATTTTCCGTGCTTGCGTACCTACGATGTGAATCTGTTCGGTATGCAGTTGAAGGTTCATAGCCTTGCCTATCAAGAACAGGACACTGTGGTCGCAGCCTGCGCAACCAGCGCCTTGTGGTCATGCTTTCAGGGAACTGGGAAGCTGTTTCAACATACGACACCTCCTCCAGTGCAAATCACCAATTGGGCGGGTGAGCACATGCCCGAAGAATTCGGTGATGTGAGTGCTCGAGCGTTCCCCAATAACGGACTGACCGCAAGCCAGATGGCTTATGCGGTACGTCGTGTAGGTCTCGAGCCGGTGGTGATCGGGGCCGCGCGTCGTGACGTCTTGAATGGCGTCGCTTACGCTTTTTTGCGAGGAAAAATTCCCTCCGTCCTGGTGTATCGCCTGGTTCAGAAGGAAGGCGACAGCTTCGTCAATAAAGGCCAGCACGCAGTAGCTATCACCGGGTTTTCTCTCTCGGATGGCCCTGCGATTGCGGATCCCGAAACCGGATTCCAGCTCCGCTCGACCCGAATAGACAAACTCTACGGACATGATGATCAGGTGGGCCCATTTGCGAGGATGCAATGGTGCGACCCAGCTGAGGATGGCTCCTTGCACCCCTGTCAGTTCAGCATGCTCGAGACCTCGCGCGAGACTGACATCTACGCCGACATCGATTTTCTACTGCTCCCCCTGTATCACAAAATCCGTATCCCTTACTCGCTGATTCATGATGCGATCATGGGGCTCGATATCTTCATGGAGGGTGTCCGGTCTACCCTGTATTCGGATGTGCCCCGTGGCGAATGGGACATTTTTCTGACTACCGCGAACGACTACAAGATGTCTGTTCGCACTGACTATGTGAAATGGAAACTCGATCGAGAAGAAGCCCTTTACAAGTCAATGCCGCGTTTTATGTGGCGGGTGCTTTTGCGGGTCAATAATCAGGTTCAACTCGACATTTTGTTCGATGCCACAGGCATTGCTCAGCACAATCTGATTGTCCATCTCGTATCGCGAGGTGCGTATGAGCGGGTGCTGAAAATGCTGGTTATTGCTAGCTCCGGGAGTGGAGCACAGTTGAAGCCCCAGATCACAGCAGTGCTTGATAGCTTCTCATCTGCGCAGGCGCAAACGGTCAAGAAACCAGCGATTCCTGATGCAGTACCTGTCGAGGATGTTTCTGTCGAGGTAGCGTGACCATTTTGAATGGTGCCGATTGGTCGCTGCCGTGCTGGGGTGCTCGATGTGGGGCACTCCCTATCGATGGCCTCTGTACTGGCACTATGAGGGCTGTGCTATAGTGGTAATGCATCCTTGTCCGTCCCTGTCCGAATGGAATCCGTTATGTTTCGTAGCAGCATTGGTCATCGTAGCGATACGCAGAAGCAAGAAGACGAGCGCTTCATGCAAGCCCTGCGTGAAATAAGCACGCTAGAGGCCAAAGATGGGCGTCTGTCCATGGGCGCAGCCGATCTGCAGGAGCAGGTCGAAACACTGCACAAAGCGGGCAAGCGTCTGGTCGACCAGCAGGACTAACTCTCACACATGGCTTTACTTCTCCTGCTCCCGCTGCTGGTCAGCGGGTATTTGGTGTGCCTGAAAGATCCGATCGTGTACTACAAACTGCACCGCTATGAAGGTCAGCTGTTGTACCTGCAGGTTGGACGCTTCGGCATCTATTGCTTCCTTTACGCTTTCGCGATCATGACAGTAGCGACCTTGGTCTTCTCGCACGATCTGGGCAATTTCTGCGTGGATCCCGCGCTGCAGCTCGCATTCTTGCCGCGCTGCTACGACTACAGCCTCGATTTCCTGTCTGCTTTAGGTGGAGTAGCGAAACGGTTCGGCCTGGCAACTGACCCCGCTAGTCAGTCGCTGGTCTTCGGTGTTTTGACGGGCCTTCTGACACTTTTGATGCCTAGTCTCTGGGCTTGGAGTACTCGGCAAGAGCTGAAGCACTACCTCAAAACGGAAGATGAAGAGCAAATCACCACGTTCCTGACCCGGGAAACCTTGAAACACAGTCCAATGGGTAAGACTCTGATCGATGCTTTTGTCTTCAAGAGACCGGTTATGATTTCGATGACAGACCGAAAGGTTTATGTCGGTCTCATTCAGTCGATTGGTGCTCCAACAGAGGTCACTGGTGTAGATCTCGAAGTGAAACTGCGGCCATCATTCAGTGGGCATCGCGATAAGGACACGCTCAAAGTCTCCTTTACACATACCTATCCGACCGACATCTCGATCCTTCAGCCGATCTATTTCAAGCAGGAAAATATCGTATCCATCACGCTGTTCAGTGAGGCTATCCGCGATTCTTTCCAAGCTGAAAAGCCAGGCAACTCGGCGACGAAGTGGTATCAAGATATGTTGGGCAAGCTAAGTCCGACAAAGTAGCTTTTGGAAGCAGGCCTCACCATTATAGTGAGGCCTCTTCAGTGGCTTAACGAGACTTCGGATACCAGTCTGTTTTACCTGGGCTGATCTCGCCCGGACGGTACCCATACCTGTCCTTTAACACCGGCTTGAGCTCATCGTACAGAGGGCTCAACGTGTCCAGGATCATGGATACGTACAGCTCGAAGCTTGGGTGCTTGCGCCAGTATTCACCATAGATGGCGTTGGAAAGAGAGCGATCGAACCATCCGCGCAGCGCCATCAAGACGCCTTCGATACGGGTTTCAAGGCTCTCGTCAGAGAGCGCCTGCGCTCTCCCTTCAGATTTCATCTTTTCACGTTGCAGTAAGCTACCCGGGAGGAAACCCAGCGCTTCGCCTGCCTCATGCAGCTTCTCATGTACTTCGCGATGAGCATCGCGATCTTCTTTGAGATCAGCTGCGAAAGTGAAGTCACAGACCGTGCACTTGCTCGCGCCGTAGGGGTCAGGTGAGACGTTCACATGGAGCATGAGCCAGTGGTCGTACCGGCGAGCGGCCTCATGGTAATTCCTGACGCCCAGAACCTGGACTGCTGCGATGTCTTGGCGCTGACTTAACTTGAGCGTGGGGTGAGCTTGCTTGAGCTCTTTGGCGAGCCGTTTGACTTGCTTGATGTGGCTGTAGGTAATTTGCATTTTTCAGCTCTGCAAAGGGCTGGCCTGGCGTCCACTACGAGGCAACCTGATTAGGGTCAGGTTGGGTGTTTCAACTGTCACGATAGTGCTAAAGCTTCACTGGTGTGGACTGCCGGCACCTACCGAGTACCTTGGCGCGGAGACTACCACTCTTGTCTTTGGCTAGCAATCTGTGGGAGGCCGGGAGGTGGCCTGTTTGATGTTCGGGCGTCAACCAATAGCCCCAAACGGCTCAAGCGAAGACGAATGGCTGTTTTTGAGACGTGGAAGTGATGGCTCAGGTTGTCTGAAACAAGTCGGAAGCTTCGGTAATTCACAGGCAGATGGTCGAGGTAGAGGAGGCCGTGTCCGCGGTTTCGGATGTTGTAGATCACTGTCAGTAACGCGAGCCGTTCGAGTAGCTTCATGGTTGGCATCAGGAGAAACGAAGCAAATGCGTTGGCCTGCCACTCCAGCCTTCCGACATCGCTTCTGGGGATTCGGTCGCTATCGTACTGCTCCATATCGCTCGCATGCAGTCGCTCCCGCGTCAAATATGCACCGTGGCCTAGGTAGTAATGGCCCAGCTCGTGAGCCAAGGTGAACCGGGCAAGAGGAGCATCCTTGTCGTCCGTGAAGATCTGGATCTCCGGAGGGCTGAACGAGATGCCGCCCAAAGCAGATCTCGATGGCCCGCGGAAGATCACCTCCAACCCACTGCTCATGCGTTCATGGTCAATTATCTTCTCCAGATCGACACGACCATTGGTGTAGCCAGTGCGGTACCAGTACCTCTGTTGCCCTTGCCTCAATCTGCTGCAAGGAGAGGAACGCAACCCGGTGCTTGCACGTAGGTTGAGGCTGGATTAGCTGCTGATAGCCCGCGATGACCTTGCGGAGGTCAGAAAACAGGCTTTGGAAAACACCTGCCAATGTATTCGTGTATCCCTGAGGAGTGGCAGCGTAAGTGGTGTATATCGCAGGCTGGAACGAGGGGGCGATGAGAGCGTTCAGGATTTCTTTGCTCCTGCGCTCAGATGCGCTTATAGCGCCCATGAGCAGGGAGCGCGAGAGTTCCCAGGTGAAATTTCCCTCGTCGAGGTATCGAATCACCGCCATGCCTTTGTTCCTGGCGAAATTCAAGGCGCTAGCTTGGAATGCGCTCGCGGTGACAAGCATGCCTTTAGCGTTATGGCCGGTGACCTGACTAATCTTGGAGCTGAACTCCTCGACGTCATTGATCGGTATGGTGCTGCTGTAGTTCTTGCACTCGACCAGCATGATCATCGAAGGGGCATCAAACCCTGGAAGCCGCACCTCGATCGAGATATCGAACACGATGTAGTCCTCTCGCTCTCGAGAGAAGTATTTCGGTTTGCGTTGGATGGTGGTGAACTGAGGAGCGAAGTAGAGGTTACCGGCCTCAAGCTCACGACTCAGGAAGTCGAATACCTTCTGCTCAAAGAGATCACCTTTGTGATACGTGCTGAGTTTCGGGGTTTTCAAGGACGTCATTTCGCTCTGCAGACCCAATCCAGCGCATTAGCTCAGGCACGATAGCGAAAAGGCATGATTCATCCAAGCGCTGCTTGTAGATGGATTGGGGAGGGGTTCTGACGGAGCTCAGTTGACTGGATCCCCTGGGCGGCGCGATGCCTCGCATGCGGATCAGTAGGTGACGTGATGTTTGGCTATCGAAATGGTTGCGTCGATGTTGCCCTCAGACCCTTGTCATACCTCGCGCGCATAGTACGAGAGGGAAAAGGTATTTCCAGCCACACGTTGGCCCAGCCTAGGATTTTCGAGACCGCTCGACATTTGCCCGTGCAGCATGTCGAGCCTTGGCCATTCGTCGCGTGCGGAGATAAATATAAGATGAGCACGACCTGTTCGATCCCGGACACACTCGATCATGCACCCCTGTCCAGCTATCAAGTGCTGGTTTTCAGCCTGTGTTTTTTGGTGGCCATGCTGGATGGTTTCGACACCCAGGCAATTGCCTATACCGCGCCGGCTCTAATGACTGAATTCAACTTGGCCCCAGGCGAACTTGCTCCAGTGATGACTTCGGGTGTCATTGGTATGGCAATCGGTGCGATGACCCTGGGGTTGTTGGGTGACAGAGTAGGGCGGCGGCCCGCGATCCTGGGTGCCGTTTTCCTGTTAGCATGCGCTACGCTAGCCACGGCATTCGCCCAGCATGTGACCCACATCGTGATGCTGCGCTTCCTCGCAGGCCTTGGCATGGGTGGAGCTACACCCTTGTTGCTGGCCTTGGCGGCGGAGTATGGGCCCGCCCGTCATCGTGGTGCGATTACCACGGGCGTTCTGCTTGGGCTACCCGGCGGCGCGATCCTCGGCGGGCTGCTTGCAGCTAAACTGATGCCGCATATAGGTTGGCAAGGCATCTACGTCATTGGAGGCATTGCACCCCTCGCGCTGCTGATTGTGCTAGCAGTTCTACTGCCCGAATCCATGCAGCTGCAAGTGACCAAAGGCATTCACGCTGACAGGGTGCGTCGGACACTGCAACGGATCACCAGGCAGCCGGTGCCTGAGCACGCGCGCCTGACCATTCATGAGCAAACCGTCAGCAAGGCGAGTGTGGGCGCGCTGTTCACTGGCGGGCTTGCTCGGAGTACCGTCGCGGTGTGGTTGCCCTATCTGTTTAACTGGGTCGCTTGGTTCATGCTGTTGTCGTGGTTGCCTACCGTTTTGAAGTCGGCAGGCCTTGCTGCCGATTTAGCGCCCTACGGCACTGTGACCGTCAATGCCGTGTTCATCGCCTGTGCAATCCCATTGTCTATTTTGCTGCCCAGATTGAATACGCGCAGCATTCTGCTGGCCATGTTGGCAACAGGGATCGTGGTTGCATTTAGTCTGGGGCTGGCCGGACAGCAATGGCCGCTCGTGTTTGTGCTGATCGGGCTGGCAGGCTTCGGCATAGGCGGGTAGCAATTGGTGCTGAACTACCTGATCGTCACAGCTTACCCGACGGCACTGCGTGCTACCGCCACGGGCTGGGCGATCGGTGTGGGTCGAGTCGGCGCCATTATTGGGTCTGCCATCGGTGGTGTAGTGCTGGAGAGCATCGGGCCTTCAGGTTACTTCGCCAGCCTGGCGTTACCGCTTATCCTCGCCGTAGCAGCTGTGATGGTCATTCGAGTTTCGCGGGATGATTCACAATTATCCAAAGCCTATGTTTCTGCGCATTGAGTGAGACCGCATTGGAGTTGTTTCGTCCGGCCAACCTGCCTTGCACGACTAAGCCGGATGGCGCCTGTGCGGCAGCCAATTGCAATCTCACTGGCCCACAAGGTCGGCGGGCGTATCTACTCATCCTTGAGAGAGGCATGAGGGATGTGCCCGTCTTCCGCACCGAGGGATCAACTTATCGCTGCAGTCGCGCGTTTGCTACTGCGAATCGATCCAGGGACGAGCCCGGTGTTGAGTCAGAGCGCCTGTAGCGCTAGTCGGCTCTGAAGCTATCGGTGACCTACCAGCGTCCCTATTGCAACGTTCAACTGCGGACGCGCGATGACTGAACTCTTTGCAAGCATGCCGAGGTGATGAGTTGCAGGTATATTGATGGCCAATTGCCCCCGCCCTTAGGGCTGCCATTCAATGTACGTGTGATGAGGGAAGGCATCCGGATGCAAACGGTTGATCAGGAGGTCTGGCGTATTGCTAGCGAGATGCAGTATCTGGCGCCGACACTGAGTACCTGGCTAGACAGCTATGTCCGCAAGTCGGGGATGGATGACCTGGTGAGAGTGACACCCGGCTGTATAGGCGAGCGTGCGTATGCGGCGCTGCGTGAGGCGCTGCTGGAGCAGCCGAGAAGGCACGTCTGGTATCACGACCATGGATGGCATCTGGAGCTGCGTAAGAGGCTGCTGGGCTTCCTCCAGCGACGGCTACAGCGGCAGATCCTGGCGAACGGACACGGCTTAGAAGCGCTAGCTGAGGATTTGTTAGCGCATGATGTGGGTGTCTGAGGCCAATCAGACTATCCCTTTTTTTCGCTTCGCTCCCGTTGTTTGAAACCAAAGTCAAAAGCAGCAGCCTTGGGGCTGAACAAGGCGACTTCCCCCATACCCATACGAGGCGAGTTCACCGCAAAGCTGAAACCGGGTTCCGACTTAGATCTGGAAAGAAAAAAAGCATGAGGCATAGATCGTAGAAAAAACCGAGAAAATGGATTGGAAGAAGACCCCGCTTTTTCTTTGTCCCTCAAATATAACAACTCCGTTTTATTTTTTGTTTTTATAGGATTGACATTCAAGAAATATATAGAAACGTGATTTGCGTCACAAAATATGGCCCGTTTGTTGACTGTCGCCAGGTTTGTTTTTCGAGTGGCGACCTTCGAGCTCGTCTTCACGACAAGCAGAGGGAGACGGAGTAGGCTGTGATTTTTGAGGCACTTTCGAGTCGGTAATCAGGGGGCGTAGAAGGGCGTTTTGGGTACAGCGGGGTTAAGAGCTTGCGAAAATTACCCTATGTAAGGAGCTGGTGAGTAACGGCATGCGGTAGCCGCAGCGGGTGGTGCTCCCGCTGCGCTTCGATCAGGCAGGGGGAATTACGATGGGGCTTTCAGAAATGTACCGTAGCGCAGCTTGGTTCCTGCTCAGGCCGTGTATGAAACAAGACCGCCACCCATTCATAGAAGAATCTGATTCTTCCTCGATTCCTTGCCAGCGCTGCAAATCCCTGATCATGGCATTGATGTCGGTTGTATCATTGAAGTACACGTGGGGCTTACGGATGATGGCAGCCCATAGATTACGGATCTCTCCGTCGAAACCCGCGGGGACAATGATGTTTTCGATATGCCACTTGGCCGTTACAAGCTCAGCTCCCGTGACATCGAAAGGGACTGCATTGACCTCAGGCGCTTCCCAGGGAGGCGAGATTTCGATGAGCATGATTCTGCGCTCAGCGAAGGCATCGAAGTAAGGGTGCACGGGCCTTTCGCCGTCGAGATCACCCTTTGTGCGGTTGCCTCTCTTTGTATTGCAGTTGTAGCACGCAGGCACCAAGTTTTTCGAGTAAAACGAAAACTCAGCGTAGAAGCTCTTGGGGAGGTAGTGATCGAGCGTGGCAATACCTCGTCCTCCGCATACCGGGCATGCGCCGGCCAGGGAGGTTCTCAGTTGTGCAATAAAACCCAAGGCCACGGGTGGGCTGGTGTAGAGATGTTGCAAATGGGCTTTCGTACCCTCGAATTGCTGATCGATGTCTACGACCCACGGATTTCCACAGCCTCGATCATATTCCTCAAACCGGTTTCTCATTGCTGGCATCTGCGCAACGATGGCTTGTGCGTTATCGGACTTGGACGCTTCGAGTAACTGCAGATTCTCGATGTCATTGACAACGGGTAATGGGATCTTACGCATTGTCGCCTTCCATTTTCTTACGGAGCAGCATCAGGGCCTCCGTGCTCAGCTCGCCTGAGTACTTTTTCAAAGCTTCAGTGAATGTGCTGCTCTGATTTTTTGCGTGGGTGACAAGTTCTTCGTAGAGGTGCTGGGGCAGGTCGTCGCCAAACACCTCATCAGAAATGGAGGCTACGTTCGCGCCCAGTGTCTGGAGGCGAGGGTGGCTGACATTAATGACACCCTCGGAATCCCACATTACATGGACTTGAGCACTCTGGACTTCGCGCACAACGAAGGGAGAGTGAGTCGCTATGATCGCGATCGATTTCGTCGCTTCCAGGATTTTATTAAGTGTGCGCATAAACCTCGAGATGAGGTTCGGATGCAAGAAGTTTTCAGGCTCATCGATAATGAATGCCGAGGATGGGCCGGCGTTTGACAGGGCTATCAAGCAGAAGTTGACGAAAGATTGTTGCCCCAAGCTCAGCGTGCGTTCGTTATTGTCCGCGTCGACAAATTTTAAGGGGCGGGAATGATCAACCTGTGCAACCTGTTCGAGTTGCCTGAACTCGCCGCCTTTCATCCAGTCCTCAAGATTGACATGGCTGTCACGTTTTTGTGCGTTTGTTTGATCGTTGTTTGAGCTCTTAACCGGAATGTAGAGCTGGAGATTCGGGAACTCGTAGGTGATGACCTCTCTGAAAATTTCCAGTGATCTGGACATAGGGCCAACGCTTCTCGCAACATCCACCAGCAGCTGGGTCATAGGTACGGAATCGTACTTTTTGGGCGTAGCGGGATTAAACGTGAAAATCCGGGCGCGCCCCATGCCTTCTTCGGACGCCGGGGTAAACTGGCGGCGGGATGAGGTGTGGATGAAGGCTAGTACCTGATTGAGATCTGGGCGATTGGTGATCGCTACGTGCTGGCTTTTCGTATCTGCTAGGCCACGCGCAAGCTTCGCAAGCGAAGCCGTTTTCCCTGATCCGTTTTGCCCAATGATGACCGAGATTCGGCCCCGGAAAAAATTTGATTGGTCAAAAAGAAAGTCAAAGGTCACTTTCGGCCCTTTTCCTTTCAGCTCGGCACTGAACGTCTGTCGAGCGTCTGCTGCCCTGATGCTCAGTCCTTGGATAATCCTATTCGCTCGGCGATAGGCGAAATATGCTTCGCTCGACCGGATGAATCCCAGGGAAAACACGGAGGAAGATGTGAAGCCTTGCCACGGAACGAAAAATGTAGAACTGACAGCGATGTCTTGAGTGGCGGTCAATAGCTCCTTCGCTCGTTTGGCGCCGAAACGGTTATATAGGATGTTGTACGACTTGCTGTCGCTGAGCAGTGTTCTGAATGGGGCTTTTAGCGAGCGTGCATCAATTGTTTCTTCAGCCCCAATTGAGCTGTCTAAGAAATGTGGTAAGTTTTGCACATCTTGAATTGCGCAATGGCCGTCAAGAATTTCGTATTCACCTTCACCTATTTTGAAGGCGATGATACAGCCCATTTTGAAAATGCTGTCTTTTCGGTATTTGTTTTTAGGTAAGATGTAGATGTCTGCAGATTCTGTGTCGTCTTCTTCGAACGTCTGATGTGCGAAGCGAACTGTGATCAGGTCTTTCGGGGCTGGCTGTTTTGACTTCATGTTCGATTTTCGTTGCGCGGTAGGAATTTTTGGGCACGACTCTGGGAGCTACGCAAGGCCCAGTTGTGCTTGCGGCGAAATGATATCATGGGCGCCGAGGGCTCTACCGCGATGGTTTTAGCGCTGCCTAATCCGCACTAATCGGTTCATGATCGAGGGTGGAGCGCAGAGAGTGAGGCTGCGATCGGTGGCTTCCTGGCTAACCTTGGTCTCATAGTTCCACAGCGAGACAAAGCGGCCTATGGCCGGTCTTAGGATCGTTGTGCTGAATGACTAGCTAACGCCAGGCTCGTGAATCCACGCTCTGTATGCCGATATCAACCCTTCTGGTAAGCTGGGTAGATTCTCTTCAGCCTGGACGACGGCAGAGGCGCCTTTGAACCGATCAGCTAGCCAGGTGATCAGCCGAAGGCGTGAGGTCGGGCAGGGCATTACTTGGCTTTCCAACGCGTCGGCCAGGCGACCGAGTTTTTCAATGCTGTCGTCCAGTCGCTGTATTTGATCGTCGTGGCTTGGCCTTCTATTCGCTATTCGTTAGCCCTGTCCTTCGTGACAGCGAAGCACGTCGGGCAAGTTCACGTCCTCGACCGGCGCCCCATACCATGGCCCGAGTGAGCGTTTGATTCGGTCTTGTGTGATATGCCTCCTCAAAGCGGACAAGCCCTGACGGCTCGTAGATTCCAATGAACAGCTGAGTGTCCCCGCATCGGGATAGCCTTACCTGTACATCCAGATAGGCTCCGTCACTGAGTAATTCCTCATGTGAGTGGTGCTTCAGTCCTAGATCTGCCCAAGCCCAAAACACTTCTCCTCGGTATCGCATCCTTTGCTTCCGCTCAATCTCCGTCAAAAGAGCCTAGCCCGTTTCGTCTAGTACGTGCGTTTCAGAGGGCAGGGTGCTCCCACGTGTTGATGCCCAGGCGCTGCCAGATGGGTTGATCATCCAACCCGACACAGTCTCGTAGTGCTTCTGAGCTTGCTCGAACAGCCGGCGTTATGCTCGATTTCCTGTTAGATGGTCTTTTGGAGCTGGGCGGTTGCCACTAGAATCAGCCGCGCCTTCTGTGAGAAGGATATCTTCGTAATCAAGCAAGGAAGTCGACATGCAGTTTGGAAAAGCCCTAGGTCTGGTTTTGGCGTTGAGCCTGGGTGGATGTGCAAGCTTCACCAAGGATGAAGTGGCGCCAGTGGAGCTGCCATCAATGGCCAGCTATACGAACAAGCCGAATGTCTACGTGGACTTCGACTTCTTGCAGGGCGACCCGGGCAACTCGAAGGCAAACGAAATGCCGCAAGCGCGTGACATGCTCAAGCCTGAGCTCAAGCGCGCCTTCAATGAGTCCGGACTTTTTGGACGTGTGACCTTTGACGAGTTCGAGAAGCAGCCGGGCGATTACAGCCTCCGGCTGAAGGTTTACAACCATGCACCCGGTAGCGGGCAGGTGGTGTGGGCCTTCCTCAGCGGTCTGACGTTCACGATCATCCCAGCCTTGGCCACTGATCAATACACCATGAGCCTGGAGACCTTGGACGATCGAGGCCAGTCTTTGGGCAAGACCAGCAATCACGACGCCATCAACACCTGGATGGGGATCTGGTTCCTGCCACTGGTGGGCAACACGCCTAAAGCCGCTGTGACCAATACCTTCAGCCGGCAGGTCAATGCGCTACTGAAGAACTGGGTGGACGCCAATCGCACGAAATATTCCGCTGTCGATTTGCGTGTTCCGCGCATCTGACATCGACAAGAAAAGAGCCGCAGTGGCGGCTCTTTTTTCGATCACTTCAAGGCTTGAACGAACTGAGGATCGCTGTACAGGCTTTTGAGTAGCTGCTGCACCATGGGGTTGTAGTTGTTCGCAGCGGCAGGAATGGCAATTGGGCCGAAGAAGCTACTGTCCCAGTCTCGCTCAACGTCCTTCGTTGTCTCGTACAGTACTTGGTCACCTTTGCGTACGGTGAAGCGTGCGGCCAGTTCGCCATGACCGTTGGCCACGCCGGTATTGAGCTGGCTTTTGATCAATTGGATCTGCAGTTGACGGTCAGCCTGAGGATCGAGCAGCCCTGCATGGCGAAGTTCATCGTTGATGGCCGCCTGGATGTGCAGTGGAACGCTACCTTCCGGCGAGGAGATTGGGTTTAAGCGAACCATTAGCGAGTCTTGTCCAGAATCAGCCTTCACCTGCGCCTCCCGCATTGGCTGCATGGGGGCGCTCTGCTTCAACTGTTGCACGTTCTGGTAATTGGGTTCGTATCGAGCCATGGTCACACCGCAACCTTGCAACAAAAGTGCGCAGAGGGGGAGGGCCAGGTAGTGCTTCTTCACGGCAGATCCTTGCGTGAGTCGGAGGGGCCGCGATTATCGAATTAGCGATCGAAGTCTTCAAGCGGTAGGACGGTCTAGCCGTCGTTTCACTCGCTCCCGTGCAACGTCGCATTTAGCTGTTTTGAGGTCAATTAATAATGCGGTACGTCGGGCGCTGAGCAGCGAATGCACTTAGGATGGACGAGGGCTCCTGTCACACGAGGAAGTCCACGACAGCCGCGCCTCTGCTTTCTCCAATGATGGATATCAATTGCTGACCTGCACTTGATCACTGATACCCCATCATCTGCTCATAGCTCTCGCAGCAGCATCTCCAGCTGTTGCGGTTTCTGCCTATGACTAGGCTTATCAGGTCGTCATGGGGTTCGCTACGGTTCTGCTGCTGATCGGATCCTTGGTGACTGGCAGCGTACTCCACCGATACGGGCCTGGTACCGCAGCCTCAGTAATTTCACTCTGAAGTAGGCGCTCGAGTGAGCTGGGAGCCGTTTTAAAAGGCTTTCAGCTCAAGTCGATTTTTTTCTGGCTTGCTCGTCTTGCCAGTAACCCATGCGATGAGCGACAACCCGCTGGGCTGCTTCGAGGATCCGCTCGATCTCGCTTATAGATGGCTCAGTATCAATGAGAGGGCAGTTACGTTCCTCATCCACGGGGTAACCGATATCGCATGATCTGGATGTCTCTATGAGCCACAGCATCGGTTCATCCGACGGTACGGGCGCGCCATCGGGTGTGAAACGGTACCAATATGACGCCATGTTCTTCCCGTCTGGGGTCAGCTCTGCGCGACGTGCTCTGTGTAGCCGGCGACACGTCGGCGTGCAGATTTCCTGCAGCTCCACCAGGAGATTCTGTAGGAAGGGCTCTACGACCATCTTCGTCACCCCCTCTGGCATTGGCCGGTCATTCCATTCTGAGAGGAAAACGTCAAAGATTTTGGCGATATCGGAAGGTTGGTGATCACGTCCTGCTTGCAGCACCACATAGATCAGCGCCCTAAATAGTGGGGTCTGATTGGCGCCGCTTTCCATGGCTCTAAAGAAGAGGTAGTAGACGTTTGCCAACCCGATGAACAAAGTTTCCACCGCATCAGCATCAGACCCCGCTGCCGCCCAAGGTCGCTGCTCTAACGTCTCAGTGGCACACTCGTTTGCGATCAGTGCAAAGCGCTCAAGAGGGCCGATGGTGATTTCGTGCTGTCGCTCCCACAGAACTTCGAGTGTGCTGGAGGGGGAGTACTCAAACCTGTTCCAGAAGCGAGAGCTCAGGGCCTGAAGGCGCCCCGCTAGGCTCAGCGACTGTCCAAAGAGTCGCAACACTGCTCGTGGCTGTTTGGACAAGAGCCGCTCAAGCTTTGTCTTGTCCCACAGTTGAACCTGCATTGCGTATTTGCAGTTCCAGCTTTTGACCCAGTCGGCGGTGGGATTGGTAAATGTACTATTCGTGACGACGACCACTACATCGACATCGAAAGCCAACGCGTTAAAGGCCGCCTGTTTGACGACTTCAGACTCCACGGTTTTCGACCGGCCTTTGCACTCAAACCAATAGGTTTTCGGGGAGAGATCACCATCCGCGGACGGTACCAAAATCTTCGCCTCTAGATCTCTGCCGCCATCAGCAGCGCCTCCCCCCGAGCCCCCGATGCGCCACTCGATATCCTGAGCGCCCATGGCATCGAGCAACCAGTAAACACACTCCTCAAGATCTTTGCCCTTGAGTTCATCGAATGGAATGGAGGAGGGGATGATCCATTCAGGGTCGTCGCTAGCCATGACTAAAATCTCAAGCAAGGTATGAAGGCCGATTGGTCAAGCATGTAGCAAGTGCTGATGACTGGCTAGGCCCTGCATGCGCGAACCGCACCGCGTTGCGCCGTGGGTTAGGCAATTCGCTTTTACGGACTGCCCGCGCTTACTGCTGAGGAATGCGGTTGCTACTGCTTAAGCCCTGTCGGGACATCACTCGGATGCCCCGCTCGAAACTGCTTGAAGCAGCCAGGATCACCCTTATTGGCACTCCTGCTCGAATTCCTCAAGCATGTCTGCTCTGATCAAGGCGTCGGGATTATCGGCATGAACGGCGTCGACCCGGCGCTGCACACAATTATCCAAGTCGTTCCCCGGAACGCTCGCGAGTACCGGAGCAGGGGGCGGAGCAGTCGCTGTAGCCACAGCCGCAACGGTCTGCCCGGACGCAGGGATGTCGACGATGGTTACATCATCGATCGCATATCCACCACCGTCGTACCGGCTAGGTCGCTCGAAGTCGGCTATTTCCTCCACTGGGTTTCCCCAGCCTCCCATTCGATCAAGCATGGCCATCTTTCCAGGGTACTGACTGCGACGGTCTGATGGCAGGTTGACCAAAGTGTTGACGACCTCCCCCGAATTCCAGATCACCACAGCCTGTAATTCGCCGTTGCGATCGTAGATCCGTTCTTGGCCATGCTTCACGACGTCGTCTTGATGATCCTGCCCCCCGCGAGCCACACCTTGATACTGACTCAGCTGTTGGCCGTTTACCCAGATGTACGCGATCGCACTGACTAACCTACCTTTGTTCCATTGCAGCTCGCTAAGCAGGTTCCCCTCGTTGTCCCAATACTGCTCCAGGCCATCGTTGCTGAGGTCGCTGGAGATGTATTGGTTCACGTCCGCTTTGATGGCAAGTCGACTGACGTGATGAATGTGCTGGCCATCGTAGCTGTACTCATCAACGGTGCGCGAGCGCAGCGCGCCATGCTCAAACTCGCTTAGCTCCGTCACATTGCCCCGGGCATTGATTCGCTTCTGCGTGCCATGCAGTTCGCCATTCTCGTAGTTTTCTTCATGCGCAACATAGAAGCGGTTGCCATCGAGACCGAGTGTTTTCTGAAGGCCATGGTACTTACCGGCCAGGTATGTGTGGTGATCAGTGCCACGGTTATCGAATCCTGTCTGCTTGCCGCCTTCCCACTCAAGGTCGGCGATCAGGGTTTTTCCTTGGCTGTCCCAGGCGCGCTCACGTCCGACCTTGTTGCCGGCAATGTAATTGGCTTCGACAAGGCGCTCGCCGTTTTCGGGATTGAACTGCTCCTGCAGGCCGTCCATACGCCCTTGCTTCCAGTTGCCTTCTGCAATTTTATTGCCGGTCTTGGCGTCGAACTTCTCTTCCTTACCATCCCGCTTGCCCGCTTCGAAATGGATTACGCCAAGCAGTTGGCCTGCATTGTCGGAGCAGCGCATCTCGCCATCTGGCAGCCCCTTTTTGATGTCGACTGCGCAGGAGCCAACGCTGAACAATCCCAGTACCGACACGGGATAGTTAACAATCCTGCCTGTAAAGGGTTCGTCAGCGTGGATCTTGTAGATCAACCCCTGGATTTCGTGCGTTTGGCGATTGTCGACCTCCTCGGTAAAGCACCCCGAAAGACTTAGGGAGGCAGCGGCAATGGCGCTCAATGCAAAACAGCGGCGGGTTTTCGAATGCACCAGAATCTCCTTATCCACGTACCGGCACATGCCGATTCCAAAGCGTGAAAGCAGGGAATTGTAAAGCAAACCATGTCGGTGATTCCAATATGCCACTGCACACCTAGCGCCCGTCAGCGCCTGGATATCGCCCTCACAGGTTCGCTATCAAGCATTGGCTAAGGCAACTATAGCGCCATCCGTTAAGCCGAAACTTGCCAGGCTGCATAATCCGTCTACGCTATATCGGGCGATTAGTGTAGCGGTGGCCTAGATCGCAAGCGGCTCGACGATCTCGCCGCGCTCCAGCTATGGGGTATACGTCCCATGGAAGAAAACCTCCTGCAACGTGCGAAGCGCCTGACTGCACTCCGTAACCATCACCCCGCATGGCTGCTGTTAGCCTCTCGACATGCCGCCCAGGTTCTCAGCAGCCTCAGAGCCTTATTTGAACCCGGCCAGGATGGGATCGGTCTCGACGACGCGCTCCACTTGTTGGCAGAGGCCATGGCCAATGACGACGATCAAGGGAAGCGAATGCCCGAGGTGGGAAGCGACGTTCAGCAGGCCAACCGCGAGCTGGGGGAGTGGATCAAGAGAAAGCTGGTCATCGAGCGCAACGGTCGGCTGTACGCGACTGATGCACTGGAGTCTACTTTCCGTTTTACCGGAACACTCGACAATCGCGTCATGACATCGACGGCATCTCGACTATCGGTTGTGCAGCGTGAGATCGAAAACCTTGAGACGCATCTCAACTCCGATCCGAAAAGCCGTGCGTTGAGCTTGAAACGACGCATTCGAGAACTGCAGGCGGAGCTAGACCAGGCCAAGGCTGGACTTGTCCCGATTTTTGACGAAGACAAGCCAATTGAAGGCATCCGGGAGATCTATGCCCTTGCGACCAGCCTGCGTGCAGACTTCCGGCGGGTAGAAGACTCCTGGCGCAATGCCGATCGAGAGCTCAGACAGTCAATTATCAGCGATCAATGCCACCGCGGACAGATCGTCGACAACCTGCTTGATGGGCAGGATGCATTGCTCAATACGACCGAAGGCAAAGTATTCGACAGCTTCCAGCAGCAGCTAAGAGCGCCTGTTGAGCTCGATCGTATGCGGACGCGTTTACGCAATATCATGCGTCACCCGGCTGTCCCGCTGGCGCTTCAAAGATCACAGCAAAATGAGCTGCTGCGCTTGGTTCCGCGCCTGCTTCAAGAGTCAGAGGCCGTACTGCGTGCGCGGGCCCGCAGTGAGCGCGATGTCAAAAGCTTCTTGAAAACAGGGTTGATCGCCGAGCATCACCGCGTAGGTCATTTGCTCGGCGAGTTCCTCAGTCTTGCAATGAAAGTTGATTGGCAGCGCCAGGCGGTGAGGCGTTTAACAGTGCCCATCCCACCCGTGGGTATGGCATTGGCCAGGGTGGCCGCGATCGAGCGATTGAGGTTCAAAGGTATTGCCGAAGAGAGCGCCCCGGCGCTCGATCTCAGCAAGCACGCGACGGCCCTTGACCAGATCGAAGAGGAATTCTGGGAATCATTTGACGGATTGGATAGAGATGCGTTCGTACGCGAGACGCTCAGAATCCTGGCCGAGGAGGGGAGGCCTTTATCGCTGGCTGACCTCGCGATGCTGCTTCCACCGACCCACGATCTGGAGTGCTTCACACTGTGGATCACGATGGCGAAGGAAGCGGGTATAGCCGTCAATGACAAGGAAATCGAAACGATCGACTTAGCCGACCCCGAAAAGCAGTGGTGGCGGTTTTTCCTCCCCTTCACCCAGCTTGAGTCCAAGAAACTGCAGGACATCAAATGGGAGCTTTAGCCATGCCGAGAATTTTTGATGAGCTGACGATTACGTCTCACGAGCCTCACGACAGTGAAGAGGAAGAACTGGACGCCAGCGCGCCCGACGAGGCGTTTTTTACGGCCCTGGACGACGAGCTGCGGACAACCAGAACAGTCAGAGAAGTTGTCCAGCAGTTGTACAAAAATGGAGACATAGAGGAGGTCGAGGATCCCGGTCTCTACCGGGCTGCCGTAGCCAATGCGAGCTTGCTAGGACGAATTCTGGAGCCCTTCGATCTCGGCGTCCAGTTTGACGAGCTAAGGGGCTTGGCGTTTGTGACAGTGCGACAAGAGCCTGGCGAAACGTCAGACGGGTGGACGCATCCTCTTATTCGCCGGCACCCTTTTACGCTTGAGCAGACCTTGCTGATTGCGTTGCTCCGGCAGCACCTGATCGCCTTCGAGATGGAGAGTGGCGTGGGCTCGGGCGTTGCACAAATGACAGTGGACGATGTTGTGACCCAACTTCATGCGTACTTGGGAGAGCCTGGCAGCGATCTGAAAGACAGAAGCCGTGCCACCAACTTGCTGGAGGTATTGAAGAATCACCATCTCGTAACGACCATCGACAGCAGCGACCGCTTCACTATTCGCCCGCTCATTGCACACGTTGCCAATCCTGACAATCTGAGCGCCTTGATCCGTTGGTTGGAAACCTTTGGCACAAATCTGCAGCGCTCTTTCCCGGTAGATGAGGAAGGGGAGGCTCAGCCATGACTAGCTCATATGGCAGCTACGTGTTGACCGCAATGGAACTGTACAACTGGGGAAGCTATACCGGTTTGCACCGGGCCCCGATAGACCCTGCTGGCACCTCCTTGATTGGCACTACCGGTAGCGGTAAGACAACGCTTATCGTAAGGGGCCGGCGAATACACCTTCCGAACTCCAGCATTAAGGGCGATGGTGTCCGCGAATTTTTAAGCGGACGCTATCGCCCTTAACGTCAGGAATTCCATGCGCCAACGAAGCTCTTATCCCAAATCGTTCAAAGCCCAGGTTGTTCAGGAATGTCTGCAACCAGGCGCTACCATCTCCGGTGTTGCCATTAGTCATGGCATCAACGCCAACGTCATTCGAAAGTGGATACCGCTGTACCGGGATCAGCCGCCAGCGGTGCTACCTGCTTTTATTCCAGTGAAATCTGCGCCAAAACGGCAGCGTGAAGCGTCGGCGGTAATCGACCTGCCGTTTGGCGATGAATCGATCACAGTGAAATGGCCAACTTCTGATCCTGAAGGATGCGCCCGCTTTATCCGTGGGCTCACGCAATGATTCGTATCGATGCCATATGGCTCGCCACTGAGCCCATGGACATGCGTGCAGGCACTGAAACTGCGCTGGCCAGAGTGATTGGGGTATTCGGTGCGGCGAAGCCGCACTGCGCTTATCTGTTTGCCAATCGCCGCGCTACCCGCATGAAAGTGCTGGTACATGACGGCATTGGCGTTTGGCTGGCTGCACGCCGATTGAACCAAGGCAATTTTCATTGGCCTGGCATTCGACAAGGCTACGAAATGGAGCTGGATAACGAGCAACTTCAGGCCTTGGTGCTCGGTCTACCTTGGCAACGCGTTGGAGCAGGCGGTGCAATCACACTGCTTTAAGAAGCTGTAATTAGCGCCTTGGGCTGCTGCCGCAAGCGATCTGCTTTGGTAAAATCCACGGCATGACAGTCTCGCCCAATCTCGATCAAATGACCCCCGATCAACTGCGTGCATTCGCTGCGCAGTTGCTGTCGAAGGTCGAGACCATGGGCAAGACGGTCGAAACGCTGGGCAAGAAGATTAACCGCGATCAAACGGTGATCGAGAAGCTGACCCACGAGATCGCACAACTCAAGCGCTTGAAGTTTGCCAAGCGCAGCGAGCAGATGAATTCTGAGCAGGCCAGTCTGCTTGATGACCTGATCGATACCGATATCGCGGCGATTGAGGCCGAACTTCAAGCCTTGCAAATAGCGCCAGCGGCGACCGAGAAAAAGCAAAAGCCCAAGCGCACGGCATTGCCGTCAGAGTTCCCACGCACGTTGATCCACCACGAACCGGACAACACCCTCTGCCTATGCGGTTGCGCACTCAAGCGCATCGGTGAAGATGTCAGTGAAAAGCTGGACTACACGCCGGGCGTGTTTACGGTTGAACGCCATATTCGTGGCAAGTGGGTTTGCGATGACTGCGAAACGCTGATCCAAGCACCCGTACCGGCGCAGGTCATCGACAAGGGCATCCCCACTGCCGGATTACTTGCCCACGTCATGATCGCGAAGTTCGCTGATCATCTTCCGCTTTACCGTCAGGAATCGATTTTTGGTCGTGCCGGCTTGGCGATTCCACGCTCCACGTTAGCTCAATGGGTGGGTGTTACAGGCGTGCAGTTACAGCCCTTGGTCGATGCCCTGCGTGACGTAGTGATCGGGCAGCAGGTCGTACACGCGGATGAAACACCCGTGCAAATGCTTGCTCCGGGGTCGAAGAAAACCCACCGTTCTTATGTTTGGGCTTACGCCACCAGCCAATTCTGCGAAACAGCCGCTGTCGTCTACGACTTCAGCCCCAGCCGCGCCGGCGAGCATGCTCGCAACTTCCTGCAAGGCTGGAAAGGTAAGTTGGTCTGCGATGATTTTGGCGGCTACAAAGCCAGTTTCGAACTTGGTGTTACCGAAATCGGCTGCATGGCCCATGCGCGGCGCAAGTTCTTCGAACTGCACGCCACGAACAAAAGCCAGCTTGCCGAGCAGGCCCTGCGTTACATCCAGTTGCTGTACGAAATCGAAAATGAAGTCCGCGACCTGGAGCCGGATTTACGGCGCCGAATACGGCAAGAAAAAGCCGTATCGGTGATGGATGCGCTGCATACCTGGATGATCGCGCAGCGCGATCTCGTGCCCGAAGGTTCGGCAATCAGCAGAGCCCTGGATTACAGCCTGAAACGCTGGGCAGCGCTGTCGCGCTACCTCGATGACGGGGCTGTTCCCCTTGATAATAATTGGTGCGAGAACCAGATCCGACCGTGGGCACTGGGGCGTAAGAACTGGCTCTTCGCAGGTTCGCTACGCAGCGGCAAACGGGCGGCCGCGATCATGAGCCTGATCCAGTCTGCGCGGCTGAATGGTCATGAGCCGTATGCTTACTTGAAGGACGTTCTCACGCGCCTGCCGACGCAGCGAGCGAGTGAGATTGATCAGCTACTGCCGCATAAATGGACACCCGCATAGTTATGCAGAATTGATGGGGTGGCGCTTACACTATTGATCACCTATTCCGCACAAAGGCCTAGTTACCTATGCCGAGAGCCGATGCCGCAAGTTTCGCCACCCCAAGGGTACTGCCGGGCTCATCATCGTCTTCAAGCATCCAGGTTACCGACAATCCTGTCCACGCGAGTACCCATTGCAGTAGTCTCCGGCGATCAATACCGGAGGCATTTGCGACGACTTCGATTCGACGTGCGAAGCACCCCGGTGCTAGAGCGCTTTCACCGTCGGGATTGCAGAAGATGTTCGCATAATCAAAGCCACGCTCACCGTACAGTCCCTTGGGGTCGATAGCGAGCCAGCCGGACGGGCCGAAATCAAGCACATTGCCATGGTGGATGTCGCCATGCAGTACCGTGACATCGCGCGGAGCAGACAGGAGTTCGCGTGCGGTTTTTGCGCAGTGTTCAAGAATGCCGCCGTGCCTCGCCGCTCCACTCCATAACGCCTCGAACCATTGCGCCAGAGGAACTAAGGCGGGGATCGGCTTGGCACGTGGTGTATGAAGGTGGGCGGCTACCCCACAGAGGATACGAGTGGCCTCGTCGTCCCTGCCGCAACTGACCATCTGCATCAGCGAGGCCGAGCCCAATGCGCGCTCCATAAGTAAGGCCTCGCCATCATGGGCTAACACGGGTGCCGCACCTTCGCCGTCCCACCAAGCCATGAGCAAGCTGCCTGCTTGTTCCTCGGCTACGTGTGAGATTTTGAGGATGGCTGGTATGCCGCGCTGGCGAACGGGCAGCAGATTGCCGTTCAGCGAGACGAAAGCATCACCGTCGATGGTCAGATCCCATCGTTTCAGATATTGATCAAACATACTTTCACTAAATCCAGAGTTTTCAAACGAAACTGGTGCTCATCCGCCGTCAACAAGTGCGAGGAAGTCGTAGAAGACATCCTTCCAGGGTTCTCGAATCGCGAGGAAATCGCCATTGGCGAGCGTCCTTGCTGGAGAGACAAGGCCATTAGACTACTACATTCGTCCATTTGAGCTGCTTGGCTATATGCCTTTGGCTCAAGATCCAAGGTGTGTTTACCGTACTGTTACCTTTGAATCCTTTATATGCGGGCCTATCGAGCAAGTATCGAAGCGTCACGTAGGCAGTTCGAGGAATTCTCCAGAATTCATCGCGAGACACTTATGGCCACGGCGCATCAGCGCAATCTCCAGAAGCGCTTGGTGGAAAATATGGAGAAGTGGGAAAAGGCCAAACGCCTTGGTCAATTCATCAACGCCGTAGCTGCTGGCGCCATCAACGGTAGCGAGGAGAGAGCACGCCAGACCGCGGCCTGGGTGGAATGGGCGAGGGCGCAGGTTGACTCAATCGACCCTGTTGGAAATTCAGCAACGACTTCGCTGGAGCCGGAGGAAGCTGGGGCCCCGGAGTACGCAGCCAAAAAAGAGGAAGGGCCGTGGTGGCGTTGAGGGCTCTTTTTTGGGGGTCGATGACCTAATGGAAAGCTTGAATGTGGCGCCAACCAGCCTCTCCTGCGGCGCATGAAAAGCTCGTAGGTGTGATTGATGCGATCATCGTCAGGAGCAGAGGGTCGATGCGGTTGGGGAGCGCGTCTGCTCGTGGCGCCTAAGCAGTTCACTTCACTCTAGTGGAACCTAAAAACAACACGCTCACTGACGAGGCAACACCCGATACTGACCAGAACTTTCCCCAATCCCGACATACCGCACAGCGCGAGTCCCGGCTAGGGCTTGCGAAGCTTCAGCCCCCAAAAGCAGCGACTTGAGCGGATTGATGATGTTGATTTTCACGTCTTCAGGGCAGTTAATGTCCGTCAAGCGCACGCTGTAGCACCATTCGTTGTCGTGCTCCGCGTGCACCCACCTAAACAGTTGGCCGTTCTCAAGATTCAGGTCGTAGCCGCTAACCGGATCGCAAGGAAAGCCCATCTGTATTTCGACGAAATCGATCGGCCATCCCCATTGGCCGATGTGCACCAAGGGCTCTCGATTATCAAGCGCCTCAATGCCTTCACCCGCCAGACTGATCTGCACGACAATGTGGCTGGTGGTCGACCGCTTAGGTTTAGACGCAACAGGCAGTGAAATGCCTATGCCCGTGTACACCCATCCTTCTTCATCCGTCGTTCGGGAGGTGATCCAGGCACCGCTCGGCTTGAAGTACTTGGCGAGCTCAGGTGTCAACAAAGCTCTACTGACTTCCTGCTTGACCAGATCAGCCAGGGTTTCACACTCACCAGCAAGCCTCGACATGAATTTCACCGCATCGGTAATCGACGCTCCAACGCTGACGGGGGATGAGGACATCAGACAGAACTCCATAGGAAATGATCAGGCTTGGTGTTGGTCAGAGCAGGCAACGCTGGCGCGTTCGCGCCGAAGCCGTTCAATGGATTCCAGAACACGTGCGTCCGAATAGGTAGCGGCACTGGTGACAGTTGCTGAAAACCATGGAAGCGCTTGACTTGCAGCTGACCAAGGAAGCTGGTGACCTGGGTTCTCCATTTGCTCAATCCGGGGTAGGTCGAGCAGTCCAGCTTATTGAGGATCTGAACGACATTCAGCCACGAACGCAGGATCAGCCGACCATTCCAGATGTCTTTCTGCCCCAGAGCGTTGAGGCCAACACTCAATTCGGGCCCAATGAACAGGTGGTAAGCGACTTCGCGCTCAGCGTCAGTCAGATACTCGTTCCACTGCTGGTGGAGCTGATCGGTACCCAGGGCCGCACGCCATTTGAACTCCACGACAATGATTCGTCGCTCCCCGGTTGACCATCCCATCTCAACCAGCAAATCAGGCTCAACCGATCGTCTCGGCCAGAAATCCATTCGCAGATAGCTGACTGCCCCAGTGGGGAGGGGGAGATCTTCACCGGCGTCACTTTCGATTAGTGCACGCCAGAACGCGCCACTCGCTTCCGGTGGCAGGAAATCTAAAGGGCCGGCGATCAGCCCCGTGATTTCATCTTCTTCACAGACTCGCTTCTCACCTTCTTCTCGGTGTCCAAGATATCGCTTATAGAGCTGACTTTTGTTTCGCCTGAATGAATGCAGCATGCCGTTTTCGTCTTGAGCAGGAGGGAAGGGGGTAATCGACATTAATCGAGACCGGGTCGATGGCGCCGTCTATTTTTCTGGTGCCGACGCCCGTTGCCCAGTACCGATCTTGTGTACGACAAACACTGTCACTGTGTAGATGATCCAGTAGACCGCTGCAGCGGCCAAGCTGGTCAAAAATAGCAATGCGGTGCAAACGATCAGCATGATGATATAAAGGTTGAGCAGGGGGGAGGTGCTCACTTTACGAATCTGATTCAGCCCAACGGCAATCCCCACCATGTAAAGGGTGGTGATGAGGCTCCAGACACGGAACGTCACTGAGAGTGCTCTATCCCCTCTACCGTAGTCTTGCTCAAAGAAAATCGGCCCAAGCAGCCAAAACACACCAACTGAAAGTCCAATTATTCCTAAAACGCCCCAGCCGAAATATGTCGCTAAAAAGCCGTACTGCCCCTGGCAAAGGCGGCTTCGTAGGAATGGCTTGGTGAGCAACGCGAGTACGATTGGTATGAGGAATGACATTGGTACGATCCGTCGTAGTAGGTGCGATTTCTTCAGCTCACGAAGTGCAAGCCAAGGTAGCAGCGAGGCTGAATGTAGCACATTGCCATCGCCTCGCTGCAGCGGTAAGCGGTAAGCGGTAAGCGGTAAGCGGTAAGCGGTAAGCGGGCAGCTACAATCATGAGCCCGATCCAATCAATACGCATGACGGGGCATGATTCATATGCCTAACCCGGCTTCCATCCTTAATAAGATCAGTTGGCGGATGACGGGGTGATGATGCTGACGCTAGCCAGATGAGACCTGAGAGACCAAACCTACCCGATTGGTCTCTCATCACGGCGCTCTACTCAGGTTGGGAGGATGACGCTATGCGCTTGCGATGCCTCGATTGCCCTTCCTCGGCAGTGACGCCGTCGTCCGTCGGTACCAGCGTCCAGATCTTGGCTTCGATACCGTCATTCTGCAATTTGCGCAGGAAGTATCGTGCCTGCAAAGCATCATGGGTCGCGATGACGACTTGAAAGCGGTGGTCAACGATATAGTCACGTAACAGATCGAATACAGCGGAGGCGTGCACGAGGTCATGGTGCTGAGTGGGATCATCAAGCAGCAGCGCCTTCCAGGGCGACCATTGATGACTCATGGCCATGGACAGGAGGAAAGTCAGCTGAAGATCCGTCAACTGGGCTTCACTTGCAACATCTGGCACCGGCGCGGACTTGCCCCCAAGAGGCACCAGTACCTCGGCCCGCTCCTTGTTGTAGTAGGTGAAAAAGTTAAGGCTCGCCTCGTGGAATCTCGACTCGCGCACGACCCGCTTTAGCAGTGATTGCCACCGCGGCACGACCTTGCTCACATGCTTCTGGACATTGTCGATCTCTGTTTTGAGCGAGTCCTCAAGTGTACCCATGGCATCCGACAACTGCGAGAGCTGTGACAGTGAGCTCTGCGCCATTGTAATTGCGTTGTTGAGGTACGTGGCGAACTCTTCTTCCGTGCGACCAAGTCGCTGGGCATCGATAAGACGCTGTGCAAGCTGCGACTCAGCCAGCTTGGCCCAAGCGGAGATTTCCACGCCGAGGTTTAGCATGGTTGCCCGGTTGCTCTCGACATCGGCGAGCGTGCTTTTCAAGGTGCTGGCGCGAGCCTGAATGGCCTCAGTTAGGGGGTCTCCCGCTAAACCGAGCCTTTGCCAGTCTGCCCGGAGCGATGCGAGCTGGGATTGGCCATGGCTGATCGCTTCCTCGACGCTTCGACAATCACTGAAAAGTGCCGCATGGTGATCATCCTGGGCGGCTAGCGTTGCCTGAAGCGCACCCACGCGACCGTTAAGCTCACTTATCCGTGCATCAATTTGATGTTTTTGTGCTGTCAGCTCCTCAAGTGTTCGAGTCACTGCGCTGCCTGAAACGAGACTGGACAAAGTAGCGAGTGCGTGATCGCGTCGACTGACGGCTTCGGTGTGCTGCACTCGCGCGCGGTCGAGCTCGACCACAGCAACTTCATAGGTATGCTGGACGTGCTCAAACACTTCCCGCACCACAAACGGCTCAAGACCAGAACGGCGCTCTGTCACACTTTTGCGAGATGCTGCAATGCCATCCAGTTGCACTCTCAGCGTTTCTTTGGCCAAAGGCACCGAATCGCTAGCCAGTATAGGATCGATGCGGAACTGGGCATTCTGACGCTCCAGCGCCTCAAGCACATTGTCCAGGTCTGTGAGCCTTGACTGACAGTCCCTCACCCCTGCAAGGGCTGAGGCAAGTTCTGCATCACTCACTGCTAAGGCCTCTGCAGCGCCCCGCAATTGTTGCTCAGCCAATGTCAGGCTAGGATTTATCGCCTGGAGTGCCTGAGCAACACGAATCTCCAGCTCGGCTGCGCCATGTGGATACAGACAAAGTGGACAGTTGTCCTGATCTGAGGGTAGATGCTCAACAATTGCAGCGACCGCCTGGCGAATAGCATCGGCGGAGGCGCTCAATGCCTGAAAATGAGCGCGTGCTGCCGCTTCAGCGGATTTGCAGGACTCCTGTTTGGCCCTTTTTACAGTCAACACCTCACCTGCGCGGGCAAGTGCATCCTCGATGACGGCTGCTTGATCCCGGGACTCCTGCAACTGGCGCTCGACAGCTTCCCATTCGACAACCAGCCGCTCGCCGTGCTGGAGCCGCTTCTCAGTATTGTTCAATGACTGAAGTTGGGCATCCAGTTGAGCGTGCTGATTTCTAACCTGCAGGTTGCGCTCATGCTTTTCTCGAAGCATCACAAAACGCCGCTCAATGTCGCTGACGAGAGTCGCCGCCTCCGTTAGCGCCTGATTCCGTTGATCAAGATGCTTCCTCGCTCCATTCTGATTGACCAACCGTTCCAGGTCTTTCGCTACACCCAGTAGCTCCTGTTGCGCGAGTTCAATGTGCTTCTGATGATCCTGCAGCAACGCAAGATTGGACGACCGAAGCGCCGCGTGATTGTTGAGCTGCTCAAAAGCGGCCACCAGTTGGGTACTGAGTGTATCAAGCCGAGACCGCACAGCTTCGAAACTCGCAACCAAGCCGTCCGCCTCTGCCAAGCCGACGATTAGTGTCTGGGTACGCTCGACTTTGTCGAGCAGGATATCGAGCAGGGCAGAGTGGGCGAGTGCCAATGAGTCTTGGTTAACAGGCTCCGCCAGCAAGCCAGGTGGAATCTGCTCTAGGCTCTGCGTCCGGGTTGCCGCGTTGGCGATCGCTGCCGCAAGATGATCCCGCGGGCGCAACGCACCCACCGCACCAGCCGAAGCTACGTCACGCTCCTGGATCAGGCGATTCCAGTCGTTGAGTTCTCTCTCAAAATCCCTCAACACCTCCTCTTGACGACTTTTACTATCTTTCAAAGCCCGACGGACTGACGGAAGGGCCGCTCGGGCGCGAGATCCATCACGCCCGAGCGGTAGCTTTGCGAGCTGTGAACCGGCTTGGGTATCAGCGGCCTGGACAATCCAGTCGCTTTCTCTCTGATCCAATAGATGCGTCAGTCGCAGGAGAAACGGAACATCACCTTCAGGAACACCGGGGAAAAGCGCCGTAAGGTTTCCATCTTGGACAACCGCACCGTCCGGGGTAACTTTGGCGGTCGCGGTGAGATCCGCAAAATTCAAACTGACCTGCGCGAAGGCTTCCTCATCCCGGATAACGTGCTCAATGTCTTGGAGCCGCGCGATCTTGCCCGTGAGCCCGAACTCGATCGCCTCGAATACGGTGGTTTTACCCGTACCGTTGGGCGCGAGCAAAATCGTGGCACCGGGGCTCAACTCGATGGTGACGTCACGCCCAAACTTTCGCAGATTGGACAGTGTGATGGAATTCAATTGGCTCATTGTTGATCCTTAGTATCAGTCATCGAATCGCGCAACGCCTTGACGACATCAGCGCCGTTTGCATTCGAGAGAAGCTCGGATCGCCAGGCAGGAGCCAGTGTCTCAGTCCATATATGTGTCGAAGTAAGTGTTTTTAAGGCCGAGGCCAACGGATCGCTGAGCGATTCGGCGTTTCCAGGTGGCTCTAGGGATGCAAGGAAGGTGCGATCAAGGAATTCTGACTCCGTTTCAAGCTGGCGCACGACGACTTTCCGGCAGAAGCGATCGTCAGTCTCGATGCGTGTCGCCTCATCGTTGGAAACCTGACCTATAACCAAGAACATGTAGAGATCAGAGGTTTCGGGTTCCGGTAACACATCCCGCACGTTCGCAGCCCATTGGTGAGCACTCTGGATGGCGAAGGAGGGGAGCTCGATCAATAAAACAGTTCGCCAGCCGGCCTTCTCTATGCCGACCCGCTTGAGGCGCATGACACTCGACAAGTGCTCAACCTCGGGGAACTCATCTTTATCCAGCAGATGTACCTCATATCGACCCTCAGCGCGCCGTTCAATTGCCGTAGCCAGTTTTTCAAGCGTAATCATGATCAGTATCCTTTCCCGCAGGCTTCAACGGCTTGTTCACGCGATATCCGCCAGTCGTCCCATTGCTTTTGTACATAGGCACTCAGCGAGGCGAGCGTCCCAAACTGCATGTGTCGGTAAATTTCGAAACGGGTGAACGTCAGCCGAGGCTGGCGCTCGGCGGCCATGCTATGCCCTACGGCCAGGTCGTCAGCCATGCTTGAATCAGACATGCTGGTTGCTGAAGCCTCTAATCCTGCCAGGATGACCACCGAGGAGGTCGAGTTACCAATCACCTCACGCAAGCTGCCATCAATCAGACGCCGAGGGCCATAGTTATCGGCGGCTCCGCCAGACCAATGGCGGACTGCGATGCTCAGCACATCGCCGATCTCTGGAATGGAGCGCCAATCGCCATCATCTTTCCCAAGGCCGACGCATACCAACAAGAGGATGATGACCGCGGTCTCCATGAGGTTCACAGTACGAGGGCCGATGCGAAGAGCATGCTTGGGTTCAAGTCCCTCTGTTTTGGGATACATCAGCTGCTCGAAAAGTTTTTGGCGGCTGAGCTTGTCTGCCGATAATTCCGTGCGCCAACGCTGCCATTTGGATTCCATGGCATCGAGCAGCTGGGAATCTCTGATTTTGCCCAGTCGTCTCTCAATACAGCTCTGCAATTGCAGCCACACGACATCATCCATGGCGTCGTACAAAGCACCTGATTCAGCTCGGGCGTCGACGTGCGATGGTAGATCCCGCCCAAGGGCGCACGAGAGCGCTTGAGAATTGGCATGCCACGACAGGGCGTCCAGATCGTCTTCTTCGATCCCCAAGGTACTTCCCAATTCCTGGCTAGCCCCCTGACGCCACTGTGGCTCACCAAGAAGCATGCAGTGAGTGCCGGTGTTCAGGTGAAGGGCTAAGCGTAAAATGGCTGAGGGTAGGGCGATCGTCCCGGGAACAGGTGCCGTGTAACCTGCGTGGACATGCAACTTTCTATTGAGCGAGCCGTCTGCCCAATGGTGAAGTACTACCTGATTCGCGGGATGACCGGTGGAGGCTGTTGCCTCGCCGTCCAGATCGTGGGTGCCGGCGACATTCCATCCCTGACCAGGCGATGGGGTGGCCAGATACTGCGTCCAGGTCTGGGAGCCGGATCGACGCATCTTGTGTAAATGCTTCGCAGCGTGATGACAGCTGATTGCGTTGGTGTCAGTCGTGCTCTCGGAAATGTAGTCCATCAGCATACTGAGCGTGGATTTGGCGTCCGTGAAATGCCTGTCGAGCGACGCCTGTGCTGAAGACTCAAGTGTAGTTTCAAGACCGATGCAGTCGATTTTCAGAATCTTCATTCTCTCGACGATGTGTGCCCAGTCCCTGAAACCGCACCACGTTGTGAGCCAGGTGTAAACGAGCTGGGTCGGGCCGTCATTGCGCTGCTCCAATGCTGCTAGATTGACACCATCCTTCGTGCAGAGATCCCAGAGATCGCGAAAGTAGTTAATGGTAATCAGCTCTTTTTGAATCCTCCCTTTGATCACCACCTCTGGCCCAGGCAGCGTCAACGTGAAAGTACGTTTTGACGGCTTTACGCCAGGAGGTGGCAACTGCAACGTAGCCAGGCTGATCATCACCTTCTCAAGTTCTGATTCGGGCTGCTCGTCATCGTCCGACTCCGCGTCAGGGTCAGGTTCTTTCTTCTCGGTCTTGCGGGGCTTCACCGTTGAGTAATAGCCTTTGTCGACGGCTTTTTTACTGAAGCAACTGGCTTGCCGCTTGATCTGCAGGTGTTCCCAGTGCTCCTCCGAGTGCTCGATGACCACATCGTCCCACTGAGGGATACCGCCTTGCTCAGCGCCAATGCGCAACGGGGCAGGCTGCCCGCCCAGGAACTTATCCAGCATGTCCGAGAGACGTTCAGCAATCACCAGTTTCTCGAAGCGGCCTTTTTGCTCAAGCCGGAACCTTCTTATCATCTTGAATCCTTTCGCGCGTGTCGGTGCCCGGGGCACCCATGGCAGGTGGCCATATACTAGCGAGACCGATTCATGTAAGGAACCGGTACCGGTGCTGATGCGGGGGAGGGGGCTGAGCGCCGTCGGCGCAGCGATGAGACCCTTTGCCTGCCTCTTGAGGACTGCTAAGGCGAGAATGAACCTGGCACAGGAGATGCCCAAGTCTCAAAAATGGTAGCATCTCTGATTGAGCGACAGATTGGTTCACACTGCTCATGTCTCAGCGGGAGAGATTAGAGAGCTGCTAAATTGGTTTGTTTCTAATCAAACCGCAACGCGGGGAAGGGTGACGACCTCGCTTGAGTCATGAGTAATACATAACTCAACTAAATGAATATTTAGCATAGTTATTACTTTTTGCCATAACATGAGGGCAGGGTAGTCAGCGCCCTTATGATACGCGCACATCGTCACTATTCCTTTTCATCTACGAAGCCTGTATGTTCGGTGTCAGGCTTTGATGGCAGCCTGCCCGCTTGCACTGGCGAAGTTAATACCCATCGTTTCAACCCCCGTCCTATATCGCATTTTTCCTAAAGATGCGCCGGGTCGATGAGCAAGCAGTTTTCCCCTTGAGCGCGCGTAAAGGAGAAGTGCCATGTCCTACGACACCATCAGTCTCATCAAGCAGCAGGCTAAAGCTCTTTCCAAGACGCAAGGAGTCTCGCTGTCATCAGCTCAAGAGCTTTTCGCTCGTAAAGCGAAATTCTCTAATTTTCATGACCTTACCACTGTAGCCACGCGTAACCCTGATGATCCTCGGCTTGTCTGTGCCGCCTTTGGTGTCAGCGATCTCAAGGACGCCATTTGGGAAGATGATCTGCCGTCTCAGCTTGACGATTTACTGGAGGACGCAACCTCTGAAGCTCGGGCCGACATGAATGCATCTGACTTTCGAGTGACCTCCTTGAAAATCACCAGCGCTGATTACGATCCAGCTCTAGGAAAGCTCGTCCTGGATGGTTCTTTCGTTTATGGAGGCCAACAGGATCTCGACAGGATGTATCACGGCACCGCCTTTCACATGAATGCCAGGTTCAACCTGATTCGTCGTTTCGACAGTTGGTCTTTCGATGAAAACACTCCGTACGAGATCGTTGACAGCATCACCGACAGCGACCTTGATCGCGAGCATGAGCTGGAGTACCAGTACGAGCAGTACCTGGCCGAGAAAGCCGCTCAGGCTAAACGGGAATGATATAGCCGTTGAAAGGTACAACGGGTGTTGCTACTAGCAACACCTGGTACCGGCCGAGCAGATCGATTTTTTCGCGTCCGCGAAAATTGTACTGCGATCTGGCTTCCAATCTGGCCAACACACGCCCCGGCAGCTCCATACGAAGGTGCGCATAATGCATATTATGTTAAATGGTGTGTCTGGAGGTGCGCTTTACCGGTGTCAGGATCCCGTAAAAATGATAAATGCCCCTTAATTTGTCTCCGCAGCGGCTACACAGCCTGATTGCTTACTATCGAATGGAGCAAATCATGCCAAGAAGAGCGAAATTGGGTTACCTGGCAGAGTCCAAGCTTGTAGTCCGCCATTCGTGACATCCTGTCACTGGAACCTGGCGAGCCAATCCCTGCAACGGATCACGAGATCGAGCTTTTCAGCAAGATCTACTGCCTGATGAGTACCTGTAATCGGAAATGGCTGACTACTTTGAGCTCATGTGCAGAGGCCGCAATACGAATGGATGACTTTGTAATCGCCTCGATGACATTTCGCAGGCCGTCCTGCATGAGCTTTAGCGAACTGAGCACCTGAGCAGGCTCGTCTCGGCCTAACGCGTTAATCTCCCCGCGCAGTCTCCCTCGGGCAACCCGTTCAACTACCTGCACTGCATGCCCTAGCGGCAGCACAATGCTCTTGGTGTAAAAGATCGCCAAACCTACCGTGACCGAAAGAGCAATCAGTACGGCAGCATTGAACTTCATGAGTGCTTCAGTCGCCATCCCAAGCTGCGTTCCATAGTCAATGATTGCCCCCTTCAGCGTTGAGGAAGCCGAGGCGAGATCACCGGAGGCAATGGGGCCGACAATTTTCTCCTGCTCAGATGTATAGATCTTGTCAGCCTTCTCGAACTGATCGAATACACTTCGTTCTCCCACGCTCTCCAGGCCGGCATCGACCTGCATCTTAAGCGACTGAACCTCTCCTACTAGAGCCTTCAGCTGGCGAAGGCCGCCCTCCCTTGCCGCGGGGTCCTCCATCGAAGCCAGATGAGCAAGAAAAACATGATTCCTAAGTTGTGCTGTAACTAGGTTGCTGAGGTTAACTATATTGGGAAGCCACTTTTCATTGATGAGTGCCGACTGCGTCGTCATCCTTTCCATTTTCTGGAGAGCGACTAAGAGAAAAACAATGAGTGCGATGGCGCCAAAACCAAACGCCGAACGTGGCGCCAACCTCATATTTCGGAACATACCGCCCTCCCCTACAAACTAGAGGCTGTAAAAAAACGCCTGACGAAGACCGTACAGGCGCGTAAGGAAAGAATGGAGCACAAATAGTTGCGTCAAAGTCATTCTTACTGAATAGGCGAGCGTAATCACTTCAGAAAAGTCTGAACGCGTACCCCATCGATTAAGAGGCCTGCTTCTTAAGCACAATAAAAACGCCTATGAAGCCGCTGACTAATCCGCTGAAGAAGCCACTCATGCCATTGCCGATGGAATGATCAACTAGAGTGAGCGGGAAGGGAGCAAAGTAGTACGCAATTAAGAAGGCCACGACTGCTGAAACTACGCCACCAATGAGGCCAGCCCTCGCAGATTCTTTCAAGGCAAAATTCATAGCAGTTCCTTTGTTTTTATTGTCGGACGTGCATTAATAAGGTACTTCCTCACGAGAGGAAGATCATTGGCTTAAGCATTACTGGTCTCGACTCGCCGTATCCAGACGAATCGAGTACTCTTCGCGGCCGTTAAGGGATTAGATGGGATTTCCCAGGTACTGATAGGTCTGCAGGAGCAGCCCAGCAGATTTCTCTCGGTTACCCAGCGCGTCTTCCTGTTCATTCCTGCATAGCTGAAGCGATGCATCGCAGATCGTCTTGCAACGCTCATATCGACGATTGGAGTACATCTCAACTGCAGCCTTTGCTGTCGAAGTGGCCGCGATGCTCTCTGCGAGTACAACAGCGTCTTCGATGGCCATGCCACCACCAGATGTCATGTGGGGCGTGGGCGCATGAGCAGCGTCGCCAAGCAGAATCACACGACTGCGATGCCAAGGCGCAGGCACCAGTGTGATATCCAGTGGGCGGAAAATAATCTGTTTAGCATCGGTCACAAATTCGAGCGACTCGCGGATTGCCGGAGCGGTGTATTCCATCAACCGATCCCGAATAAGGTGGTGAGCCTCTCCTTCCGGAATCCGCAGAGGCTCTTGGCTGTTTTCGAGATAGAAAATGTAGCAGCTCTCTTGCGACGTTGGGAACGATCCGACGGTATGGCCAGTAGGCGTCCGGTAAAGGCAGAAGGCATCGATTTCTGCCGGCCTGGGCGCGTTAAAACGCCAGACACTTTGCCCCGCGAATCGGGGGCTGCAGTCTGTGCCAAACAGCTGATCACGGAGCTTCGAGTAAACACCGTCGGCCGCGACCACCAAATCGTAAGTAGCCTCGCGGCCGTCCGAGAATCGAACGTCAACGCCGTCCTCACGATTGACAAGATTCTCTACAGTCAAACCGCGATCGATAATGGCGCCGGCGCGCTCGGCAGCACCCTCCAGGATGCGCGCCAGTTCGGGGCGGCGAATCCCGCAGCTGGGAGGGGCGGGGTTGGTTAGTAAAAGCTCGCCTGCGGAGTTGAACTGGCGAAATTTGTCGAATCGATAGCCACTATCTAGGCAGGGCTCAGCGAGACCGAGACCGTTAAGAGCACGCATCGCATTGTGAAGCATGCATATTCCAGAGCCGGCCATCGGGGCTTCGGGCTTGATATCGATGCAGTGAACATCAACACCAATCCTGCGAAGCGCAAAAGCTGCTGTAGCGCCACCGATTCCGCTGCCCACGATCAGGACGCGTTTAATTGCATTCATTTCTTGTCTCCTCTCCGCTTCTTTGGCGGGTGGTATCTGCCATAGCAGGTGCAGTCGCCTGCGCGCACAAGCGCTCTGCGCGAGGCTGATCAATTTTGCGCCTCTTACTGATCGGCGCAGGTTCCTCGCCGCGGATATTTGCGGCTTGGAATCTGCGCCCGTCTGATCTGCTTGGATGCTGCACTATCTTTCCCAAGCAGGTCTAGTCACCTTCCGACGCTCAAACCACGAGGTTTGAAATCTTCATAGGCGGAAATTAACAGCTGTACATCTGATACCTACATGAACGGCTTGCGAGGCTCTGGCCACCAGGACTCTTGCGGGCGCTGCCCAATGCGGTTACGCAGCACACCGACACCGCCCACTTCCAGCTCGACCACATCACCAGGGTTCAGACTACGGCCCAGCTCGAATGCCGAGCCGTCACCCATGGTGCCGGAACCGATGACATCGCCGGGCTGGATGTGGTCGCCGATCGAAACATAGGCAATCAACTCTTCTGGAGTCCAGAGCATCTCGGACGAATCACCTTCGCCCCAAGTCTCGCCATTAACGCGCACGGACATCTTGATGTCGCTCAAGTTTGAGAACTCATCAATCGTGGTGATCCACGGGCCGATGCCATAAGCGAAATCCTTACTCTTCGTCGGACCCATGCCGATTGCGAACTCGTTGGCCTGGAGATCGCGAGCGCTGAAATCGTTGAAGATAGTCACGCCGAACAGATGGGAAAGAGCAGTGTCCGGAGTAAGGTTGTTGGCGCGGCTACCAATCACCCAACCGAGCTCCAGCTCGTAATCGATACGCTGGCCGCGTGCAGGCCAAGGTACTTCAGCATCGTGACCGATGACGGTCCAAGGCGAACCCTTGAAGTAACCAGGGATTTCCAGCAGGGCCGGTTGCGGAGTTACATTCATCCGCTCATGAAACTGGCGGATGTGCTTGGTAAAGGTGAGTCCGTCCCGGACAACTGAAGGATCGCAGGCAGCGCCCCACTTCAGACCATCCATGGCCAGCGATGCATCAGCGCCGTTTTTCTCCGCAGCTTCGGCGGCAGTCTCCAAGAACTGCTGCCCAAGAGCGATCGCAGCAGACATGCTTTCAGGGAAAACCGTAGATGCATAGCGAAGAGCCGCTTCGCGGGTAGCGCCCCTTGCTTGAAGGCGCAGCGCTTCAGCTGCACGCAGATCGATAACCCTGTTCTGCTCTGGCAAAACCATGCAGATACGCTGTACAGGACCATCCAGTCCTTCAACTACAAATCGACCTAGCTTCATCACTTTCTCCCGAGGGGTGGCTGTTCTTTCGATACCAAACTATACGTATCGTTTCACAAGTGCAACCACTCGGATCGACTTTTGAAAAACTAGCTAATGGATCTCTTTAATTAGCCTTGCCTGATGAAAATATTTTAGATACGCTCCGTTTCGTTATGGCGAAATCATCCCCTGCCTGGTACCGCAGGAGGGGCTTAACTGAGCTGTCATGCACATCGGAAGGCCACACGACCAGAAGCCTCCAGTTGCCTCACGAGGCAACCTAGCTGGCTGCAGATTTAGGGAGCTGTGTAGCTAGAGGCGTCTCTGCAGCGGACATGTTGCCGAGGCTGGGCCGCCCTGCTCTTGCTCACCCCGTAACCGCTGCGTTTTGGAATCAACCACATGACCGTCAATTTCAAAAACCCTGTCTTCATCTCCAGCGACACCGCACGGGCTGTCTTTCGCTGGGAAGATGCAATTGCCGCTCTCCAAAAAGCATACGCCCACTCTATCCCCGCGAAGGCGACACCGCCTCGCACGGTAGCGGTGCTTGAAAAAACCTGGCTGCGCAATCTCCCCGCTATTCCGCCTGGCAGCCGTTGCTACGGCGCCAAGCTGATGGGGTCGAACATGGGGGGCGACGCGCCTCCAGGTATCGAATACGTCATCGTCCTGTTTGATCGGACCACCAACCGGATTGCAGCTTTCGTAGACGGCAACCTGGTGACGGGCTTCCGTACCGCCTCCACCTCGGCCGCAGCCCTGGATCGGCTTGCCCCCAAGGGTCATGCTCGGCTGGCAGTACTCGGTAGCGGCCTGGAAGCAGCGATGCATACCCGCGCATTTGCAAGTGTCCGCGAGCTCACCGAGGTCACCGTATATAGCCCGACTCCCGAGCGTCGAACGGCATTCGCCGAGGCGGTGACGGCAGATACCGGCGTACCTGCCAAAGGTGTGGCATCTGCCAAGGAGGCAGTGGAAGGAGCAGACATCGTACTGACCGCGGCACGCTCTCGTGGCGAGGAGCCGATCCTGTTTGCAGAGTGGCTGAAACCTGGCGCAACGGTTGTCTCGATTGGCTCGACCATTCCTGAACAGCGCGAAATTGACGTTTCGGTCGTTGAGCGCAGCGACATCATCATCTGCGACACACTGGAAGAAGTGCTTGAGGAGACTGGGGACATGCTGGCTGCCAAGGCAGCGGGTATCGAGTTCCATAACAAGGCATTCAGCCTGGCCGATCTCATGAGTGGCGCGTGCGCTGATGCCCTGGCGAAATCTCGCGCACCGATGTTCAAGTCCGTAGGCGGCGGCTTGCAGGATATCGTCGTCGCTGAGCTGATTCTCACCAAAGCCATCGAAGCAGGCCTAGCCACCCCGCTCCCAATCGAATTCGAAACCAAGAGCTGAACGATTTTTTATCCAATAGCATCATCCATAGAGGAAAATGAACATGGCCAATTACAACAAAAAGGACGCCCGTGAGTGGGCACGTGAACACCTGCTCGGCGTGGCCAACGTCACCATTCCGACGATGACCTCCGACTTCAAACGCATCAACGAAAAAGCTGTGCGCCATGACGTCGAACTGGCGATCAAGCATGGCTTTGTGGGCACGCTGTCGTGCTCTGAGGTTGCGATCACTCAGGATCAGTACTTCGAATTCTGCCAGATCATGGCCGACCAGGCCGCAGGCCGGATGATCGTGGTCCACCAAGCTGTATTTAACACCCTCGAAGAAAACATCGAAGCGGTGAAGCGTGCCGAAGCTGCAGGCGCCGACTTGGTCTTGCTGGGCTACCCGCCTTACTTCTACCCGAAAGATTACGAAGAAGTCTTCCAATACACAAAGGCGGTCTGTGACGCGACCAATCTGGGCGTAATCATCTTCCCGCTACCGGCTTGGGGCTTCAGCCGACTGCATCCCGCAGACATCCCGAATTCTGTTCTGCGTCGTATGGTTGACGAAATACCTAACGTTGTCGCGATCAAGGCCGAAGGCGGTCTGCCCTACATAATGTCTGCCATTGAGGTGCATCGTGAGTTCCACGAGGAAGTCGTGATCTCGTCTCCTCTGGAATACGAATATGTACCCCTGGCCCAGGTCATGGATATTCCTTTCTGTGGGACCAACTACTCCGCCTACTACGGCCCGCTCTTGCCACAGATCCACAAGCTGATCCGTGCCGGCAACTACGATGAAGCCACCCAGCTTTGGTACAAGATGGACCCGGCCCGCAAGGCTTTCGCCAGCCTGCCGATGGCAGCCAACGGCCTGCTAAACCGTATGATGTGGAAGTACCAAGGTTGGCTCCAGGGCTACAACGGCGGTCCCCTGCCCCACCCGACTCAGCGTGTATACCAGCGAGACATGGCGATGCTGCGCAAAGGCCTCGAGGCCGCTGGCCTCAACCCAACCCGCGACGCAGACGAAGCCTTCTTCGTCGGCCGTAATCCTGTTTGAGGCCTACCATGTCCAGTGCGAATAATCTGCAATTGAAAGACCCTGACCTGCTGCGTGAAGCCATGCTGATTGATGGCCAATGGGTTCAAGCCGAAAACGGCCAAACCATCGAGGTCCGCAACCCTGCCACCGGCGAGCTGGTAGCTCGTGTTCCCAACGGTGGCGAGCGCGAAACTCAGCGTGCAGTAGCAGCCGCAGAGCGCGCCATGAAAAGCTGGCGCAAAACCCTGCCAAAGGAACGCTCCAAGGTTCTGCGCAAACTCTTCGATCTGATGCTTGAAAATATCGACGACCTGGCAATCATCATGACTGCCGAACAGGGTAAACCCCTGGTTGAGTCGCGCGGCGAAATCCTATACGCCGCTGGCTTCATTGAATGGTTCGCGGAGGAAGCAAAGCGTATTTACGGCGACATCATTCCGCACAACGTTGAAGGCCGTCAGATCCTCGTGCAGAAGGCCCCGATCGGGGTGTTCGCAGCTATCACTCCTTGGAACTTCCCATCTGCGATGATCACCCGCAAAGCCGGACCGGGTTGGGCTGTTGGCTGCGCCGGCGTGATCAAGCCGGCCAGCCAAACGCCACTGTCTGCGCTGGCACTGGCAGTACTTGCGGAGCGTGCAGGTCTGCCAGCAGGCGTCTGCAACGTCGTGACCGGTTCAGCCCGAGCAATCGGCGGCGAGTTAACTTCCAATCCGACCGTGCGCAAGCTGTCCTTCACCGGCTCGACCGAGGTCGGTGCGCAACTGCTAGCTCAATGTGCACCAACCATCAAGAAGACCAGCATGGAGCTGGGCGGCAACGCTCCGTTCATTGTCTTCGATGATGCTGATGTGGACGCAGCTGTGAAGGGTGCCATTGCAGCCAAATACCGCAACACTGGACAGGCCTGCGTTGCTGCCAACCGGATGCTGGTTCAGTCGGGGATCTACGATACGTTCGCACAGAAGCTCGCTGAGGCTACTGCAGCTCTGAAGGTTGGCAACGGTATGGACGAAGGCGTGGTTCTTGGCCCGCTGATCAATGAAGAGGCGGTCAAAAAAGTCGAAGAGCATATTGCTGACGCGGTAGAAAAAGGCGCCCGGGTAGCAACCGGCGGTAAGCGGCACACCTTGGGTGGGAGCTACTTCGAGCCGACCGTTCTCACCAATGTCCCGAACGAAGCGTTGATCTTCAGCGATGAAACCTTCGGGCCGGTAGCGCCCTTGTTCCGCTTTGAGTCCGAGGAAGAAGCGATAGCCATGGCAAACGACACTCCGTTCGGCCTGGCCGCTTATCTCTACGCGCGGGATGTGGGCAGGATTTTCCGCGTTGTGGATCACCTCGAGTTCGGCATGGTAGGTGTGAACGAAGGGATGATTTCTACTGAAGTTGCGCCGTTTGGCGGCGTGAAAAACTCCGGCCTCGGTCGTGAAGGTTCCAAGTATGGCGTGGAAGACTACCTGGAAATCAAATACGTCGCTCTTGGCGGCCTGAATCAGTAACCGCAGACTTCACTAGTACTCGGCAGCCAGAGGTGGCTGCCGAGTACACTCCTCGCCTATCCCCCGCTACGCACTGAAGCACTGGCATCGCCAATCGTTCCATAACCGCACTTCTTCCTACAACATAGCGCGTATGACACCGTCCGCATCATTGATGCAGGCTACACTGCTGCAGCATCTTGGGCCGACTGTGTATCCCCTGTGCGCGGCCGTGGAGTAACAGTTCGAGCATTCATGACTAGAACTCGGTTACATTACGATCCGCCGCGTCCCTTTCAGCTAGCCAAAAAGCGACTTGCTGCGAATCAAGTGTAAATACATCGCCACTCTCGCGCCCTCAAGGTCACGACGGGCAATAGCAGAGTAAATAGCTTCATGCTCATACTGCAAACGGTGGGTATAACTTGCTTGATCTCCACGCGCTACAGCGGCTGAGTTGATGCGTGAGCGCGGGATAATGCCACCGCCCAGACTCTGGACAATATCTGCGAAATACCGATTGCCGCTGGCTTGGGCAATGCACAAATGAAATCGAAAATCCGCCGACGCCGCGGCTTTACCATGCGTAGATTTATCGTTGAGCTCGTCCAGTGTGCTACGCATCTCTGCGAGCTGCGCATCGCTGCGCCGGTGCGCAGCTAAACCGGCTGATTCAACTTCCAGGGCTATACGCAGCTCCAGCACATCCAGTACACCCCGAATGGTCTTGATGGCGAATACATCGATCTGCAGTGCGCCTATCGAAGGCCCCAGTATAAACGTGCCGATACCATGCCGTGTCTCTACAAGTCCAGCCGCATTCAACCCAGAGATCGCCTCCCGAACGACGGTGCGGCTAAGACCTTGCTCGGCCATGAGTTGCGACTCAGTCGGGAGTCTGTCTCCATGACTGAGTTGGCCAGTGCGTATGCGCTCACTTAATACTGCCATCAGTTGCTGAGCCAAACTGCGCTTGACCTTGAAGTTTTCCGGAGCTTGATGTTGCATAAATATAATTCCGGCCGCCAAAAAATGGAGAATGGGTATTAATAAGATCATCTTGCAACTGATTGTCTGGACAATATCCGGGAGTGAGCTGCCCTATAAACTACTAACAGCACGAGACCTCCGCAGAACTTAAAGAAATGCGACAGGAAGGCGTAAATCCAGAAACTTGTAGGTGCTGACTGCGCAGCGGCCCTACGGCACAATCACGCCTCCACGCGCAAGGTTCCCCAGCTCACGGGCGAGGTCCTGCTTCAGCTCTAACAAGCTTAGTAAGGACTGTGAGCGAGGCGGTTCGCAAGTCTAGGTCAGAGGGGGGGAAGCCTACACTACCGCGCGATCAGTGCTTTGGCGAACCGAAGGTGCGCTGCAAAGTCCGGTATAGAAGGAGCAAGGTTGGATGCCTGGTACTCTCCGCTTCAAAACGCCCAGCCTTTCGGGCTGGGCGTGTGAGCACATCAGTACTTCAGAAAGCCATTGAGCATGATCGTGTCACCTCCCGAAGTATTGCGGGCATAGACGTCGTTCTGGTACGCGGCGACTAAACCCCACTCACGAGTTCCATAGCCAATCTGCGGTCCGATCTTGGTGCTGCGGCTACGGTTACCAATATCATGGCCGTTAGACTGGTCGTCGGTCAGCTGAGTAGAAATGTATCCACCGACACCTGCTAACCAGTTCTGGGACACTCGATAGTTTAGGCCATAGTCTGCCACCAGCTGAACACCCGACTGGTAGTTTGTATCATTATTCTCCCAGCTGTAGTTCAGGCTGATCTTCGAGCTGAGCTCGACGCGATCCATTGGCAACCAGGTAAAAGCATAACCCATGTACAAGGCGCGGGTATTGTTACCTGCATTGATGAGGGCGTGCTCGTCGTACTTTCCCCACGGCGCAATCAGCTCAATATCAATGTTATGCAGGTAAGTTGCAGACATCCAGCTGACCAAGAATCCAAACATCGGATCGCCCATGCCGCTGACAGAGTCCCGCTCGAATGGCCCCAGCGCCGGGATATTGATATGACCTTTTACGTAAGGCAGTGCGGCCTGCACAGAGATATCACCACCCAGAAACTTTGGGCCGTCCAGCGTGTGAACAACCCGAATGGCGTGGGCGTGAATACGCCCCTTAGCCTTCGGAAAGACTTTATTACCTTCATTATTTCGAATCGAATTAATATCGATCAGCTTGTTGTAGGTGTAGAAGGTTGTTTCACCGGGCGCTCCCACTGCACCACTCATTACAGTTACCGTACCTGCTGGGTAGCTAGAAGTCCCCCCCTCCAGAGCATAAACATGCGAGGACAGCAAAAAACCGAAGCAGCAGGTAGCCGCTCGCAAAGCACAGGTATTATTCATGGCGAGACTCCGTCTTTTTTTGTTTTAATTAGAAATGAGTCACCCGGAAAGTAGAGCCCCACCCCGCCATTTATTGGAATAAGGCAGCAGGCACGGAAACTACTCTAGGCGTTTACTACAAAAATATTACCATCCTTGTCTACGGCCACTGACAGGGCGGTGAGTTTGCTTCCCACGCAGGGGCCGTGAATACAAACACCGGTATCAACCTCGAACAATGCGCCGTGCCCGTGACAGACGATATACTTCGATGCTCCATCCAGGTATTGGTCCTTCCTCAGGGGCAGCGTTGCCCCCGGCCAGTGCGGGCAAGAGTTCCGATATCCATATATCTTCCCAGACTTGTTTACTAGGAAGATATCGTCCTTGCCAAACGGCGAATATCGGAACCCTATAGAAGCTCCAGGCAATACATCATCGATATGGCAGATTCTTTCCATAGCGACTTTCCCGAATCAACGTCAGTTAACGGGGGGCGCCGCCCGGGGCCCACTGCTCGCGCCAATGGAACAGGAAGACCTGGGAGTTATCCATGATCCCTGGAGCAATGCGAGGCTCCCAGCTGTCATCATGCTGATCCATATCCGCGTCGTATTCGATATGGCAGCCCATCGGGGTATTGAAGTACCAGAACCAGTTGGAGCCAAAACGGTGGCGGCCAGGGCCCCAGAAAGTTTCGTACCCCTTGTTGACCAGCGCAGTACCAGCACTGAGAACCTCGGTCGGGCCACCCATGTGGAAGGTGAAATGCTCACATCCTTGAAGATGCGGCGGGGTCTGGATGAAGAACAGGGTGTGGTGTTCGAAGGTGCCTGCAGGACGCAGGAATGGGCCCATACCGACAAACTTGTCAGTCAGCTTGAAGCCGAGACGATTGGTGTAAAACGCCTCAGCCTTGTCGATATCGGGCACGAAGAACACAACGTGAGAGAGCGAACGCGGGCGTGCGTCGATGGGGGTGGCGACATCGGACGGAACGCCGGTTACGTTTGCGGGGCGGCGGGCATCGCCAGGAGCGTTGATAACTTCCGCGGGTAGATCGAGAGGTTTACGCACAGTGACCTGGAAGCCAAGCGCGAAGCCAAGATCGTCTACGAGCTCCAGTGAGCCATCAGCCAGGATTTTAACCTCGCGCTCACCTTCGAATTCTTGCTTGATTTGCTGCAGCACCGAGGCGTCTTTAACGCCGTAGACGGTCTTGCGCAGCATGTTGGCAGTCGGGAGGTCCCAGGCCGGCAAAGAAGGATCGTTACGCTGCCTTAGCTCAACGCCAGTGCCATCAAGGGCCTCGAAACGGCCGTTGCCCACAGGCGTCAGACCATAGTCAGTCAGAAACTGCTCACAGAGAGCAACATCATCCACACCAAAGACAAGCATATCTGGGCCAATAATGTTCATTCGTTTACCTTCTTATTATTCATCGTGCTGTCGGTTTGACCAGCAGGCCTGACGAAGCCAGCCAGCTCTTGATACATGACAGGCATGCGCTCTTGCGACCACCTGCCACCCTATTCTGCCAGCGCTTATCGCCGCCGGGCGCCCCCAGTCCAGACCACCGGACCGACCGGCGAATCAAGCTGAGTAAACCTGATTTGATTCTTGGGCTCGAAAACCAATCTATACGGCACGTATCGTTTTGTAAAGCCATTTGCTAGACTCCGCATTAAGAGACGGTTCCATCCAGGCCTTCGCTTTCAACCAGCAGGTTCACGGCGCTGCGGTAGCAATACCAAAGCGTAGACAATATACTGTCCGAATCGTATCGTAAGCATCTCCAAAGCGGATTGCACGAGCGTTTTAGCTAATTAACAGGATGCATGCATGCAGGTTAATAAGACCGCATCGAACGAAAAAACATCAGTCGGCCGCCCCCGCAGCGAGGCAACTCGACGTCAAATTCTTAGCGCGACCATCGGCCTACTCCAAGACAAATCCATTCAGGGCATCTCCATCGAGGCGATTGCACGCGAAGCTGGAGTAAGCAAGGCGACGATCTACCGTTGGTGGGACTCCAAGGCGCTTGTAGTTATCGACGCCTTTATGGAAAACCACCTGGTTAAGACAACGATTCCACGTGATCTTAAGCCGCGCGAAGCCCTGGCCTATCACTTCGAATCGCTGGTCGAGCAATACTCGGGTTGGCCCGGCCGCCTGGTCGCTCAGATTATTGCCGAAGGGCAATCAGACCCCTCGATCTTGCGGGCATTCCGCGAACGTTTCCACTACGGCCGTCGAGCAGTTGTGCGTGAAGTACTCGAAGAGTGGAAGGTGAGTGAAGAAATACCAGCAGATACCAACATCGAGATCCTCATGGATGTGATCTATGGTGCAGTCTACATGCGCCTTATGCTGGGCCATGCACCGCTTGATGAGGCTTTTGCCGAATCTCACATCGCTTACGTGTACCACCTGCTCGGCATCGACTGAACATCAAAAAACCGGCCACAGGGCCGGTTAGGAAGAAGATAACTATCGGACTTAGAACGCAGTGTTGTCTTTACCTTTGAGTGCCAGGATTTCACGCGCCTCCGCTGGAGTCGCGATTTCAATCCCAAGCCCCTCGAGGATCTCGCGGATTTTTTGCACCTGCGCTGCATTGGATACTGCGAGCTCTCCGCGGCCGATGTACAGGCTGTCCTCCAGACCTACGCGCACGTTGCCACCCAGAATAGCGCTGATGGTGGACAACGGAATCTGATCCTTCCCCGCCCCCAGCACAGACCAGTGATACTGATCGCCAAACAGGCGATCAGCGGTGCGCTTCTGGTGCAGGACATCCTCGATGTGGGAGCCAATAGCCCCACGCAAGCCAAAGATGGTTTGAATAAACAGCGGCGCCTTCACCAAGCCTTGATCAAGGAAGTACTTCAGGGTGTAGAGATGGCTGACGTCATAGCATTCGAACTCGAAACGGGTCCCTGCACCACCGATCGTCTTCAGGATCCACTCGATATCGGCATAGGTGTTCTTGAACACCAGGTCCTTGGTCGCCTCGAGATGCTGCACCTCCCAATCGTACCTCCACTCCCTATCTTTCTTGGCCATTTCGGAAAGATTGAGGTTGATAGACCCCATGTTCAGCGAGCACATCTCGGGCTGCAGATCGATACCAGCGGCGGCGCGCTCATTGATCGGCATGCCCGGACCACCACCTCCGGTGGAGATATTCACGATCGCATCGGTTTCACACTTGATACGGCCGACAAACTCACGAAACACCTGCGGACTGCCAGTAGGACGACCATCCTCAGGGTTACGCGCATGAAGATGGACAATGGCAGCACCGGCCTTAACCGCTTCAATCGCCTGCTCGGCAATCTCATCTGGAGTCACTGGCAGGTAAGGTGACATAGAGGGGGTATGTGCACCACCAGTGATAGCAGCGGTAATGATCGCCTTTTTCACAGTTCCTCTCCTTCATTGAGAGCCAAGAGCACAAACAGCATTCGGCAGTTTTTTCCCGACCTATTCGACCAGCTATGATTTGTGGCACGCTGGATTAGAACGTCGCCAGCCTTCATCAATGACTCACCTTGATCGAGCATTGCGTAGATCTCGCCCTCAAGCACTACGGCGTAGTCCAGCGATTCGGTTTTGTGAAACCAGAAGTGCCGCGGCTGCGCGTTATCACGCACGCCTTCCTTGTCGAGAAACTCGAGAAGCTTCTCTTTGTCGTACGACTCGTCTGGCGGGAAGTCCACGATCCGCAAAAGCGAACCGCCTTCAGAATGGAAGCCGAATTTGTGTCCTGCCGGCGCTGGCTCTGCGCCGACCGCACGGCCTTCTCCGGTAGCCCAGAGCACCTGAGCGACAGGTTTTCCGTGCTCGGCAACAACGTTTAGCGAATGGCCATCGCTGACGATGATCGATTCACCTTTTTCGTTGTGACCAGTGACAATTCGTCGAACTGCTGCGTAACCCAGGTTTGCCGGCTTAGTCATGTTTTCTCCACAGAAACGGGACGTTTCGTATAATTATTGGTTAAATTTTTTTCCGCCTGGATTTACATCCATGACCAAGAACGTTGCCGAGGCATTTGCTATCAATATGTTTCTCTCGACGTCATGCACTTCGCTTCTGGCGAATGCCACCTGTCGACCGACACGGTCGACATTACCGGTAACCTTTAGCCGCTTAGGTGTTGCTGCAGACTGCATATTCACAGCGATGCTAGTGGTCGCGCAGGTCTTTCCGAAAGGCAGCTTACTGAGGACTGCATAGGCCATTGCATAATCCAGCATGGTCATCAAAGTTCCACCGGAAACAACACCATTACCCTGAATGGCCTTAGGCGATACCATAAAACTGAATTCCAATTCACCTGGCGATCCGCTTACCAGTCGAGCACCGAGTTCCTTCAGTCCTTCCGTTGTTTCGATAGCAAAATCAAACGTTTGACCAGCGATAATTTTTTCAAGTAGTGCACGGTCGGGATTATCATTTAGCGTTTGCATGGTCTGCCTCAGTTCGCCCCTGCCACACACTTCTGGCGCTGATGCCCGAGACCCGATATTTCACCGACCATAACGTCACCTTCAGTGAGATAACGATTGTAATGGGTGCCATTACCGGCAGGAGAACCGGTACAGATAATGTCGCCGGGTAAGAGTTTTGCATACTTGGAGATGTATGCAATTTGCTTTTCAATATTAAAAAGCATATCTGCGCTCGTCTCGTCCTGCATGACCGCCCCGGAAACCGTGAGCTTCATAAGCAGATCATACGGATTGTCGATGAAACATTTAGGCACAACGTAAGGGCCCAAGGGCAGGAAACCTGGCTGCCCTTTCGAGCGGAACCAATCGGTCCCAAGCATTTTATAATCGGTTCGCGGGATCAGGTCGCGGGCAGAGATATCATTTACGATGGTATATCCAGCCACGTAATCCATTGCATCCGCTTCGCGGATGTTGTATCCCTCTTTGCCAATTACGACCGCCAATTCCAGCTCCCAGTCTGGCTTTTCAGTAGTTGGCGGCAAAACCAGATCGTCATAGGGGCCAGAAATTGCGGACACCGGCTTAGTGAATACGTACGGTTCGCCGCTCGCGACCCGATTGTCCATCATCTCCTCAGCCCACTGCTTAAGCTCTTTTTTGCTGAGCCCTTCTGGTCCGACATTGGCATCTACGGTCATATCGACTACGTGCTTTCGATAGTTTGCGCCCGTGCAGAATATTTGCCTGGGAAGATCTACAGCCGGGTGAAACTCAAGATCGCTCTCATCGTACCACTGGGTAGTATCAATTTTTTCTACCAGTACGTTAAGTGCCTGGAAAGCAGTGGGCCATGAATCTAGAAGAGCGAGTACACTTTTCCCGGCAAGCTCAGGCTTGCCGTAAACTTCTGCCAGCTTGGAAATCGGAGCAATCTTACGATCCACCACAAGGCCAGCAAACTTCTCAGCACCTGCACCTCGAATGGAGAACGTACCTAATGCGAACTTTTTCATACCCACTCCAAAATTAATATATCAGTCTAGGGATACAACTTGATCGTAGCTAGCATCCGAACCGATCAATCCAAGCAGCCGCCGATGTTCAATTAGCAGATTTACACCACGCTCATCGGGTGTAAGCGATACCGGGATCGCGAGGATCATTGCATTAACAGCTTCATCAGGGAGCCCTTGGCCCGAAAGACTTTCCTGGAGCCTTTCCAGATTCTCGGGAAGCTGAGCGAGGGTCTCGGAAAGGTTGTTTAACCAAAGCCGTATGCCTGGATTCAAGGACAGCGATGACTTTCTGACGACCAGTCCCTGACCAGGGAACTCGGGGTAATACGCCTGCACCTCAGCAATTTTATGCATCCCTTCCTTGATTGCGAGCGTGTCGAACGGCGGGCCAAGGAGCGTGGCATCGCCCTCCCCGTTTACCAATGACACATAGCGTTCTTTCACACCCCCCACCGGGGCAAGCGTGTAATCAGGTAGATCCAGGCCTGCTTGATTCAGCATGGCTCTGAGAGCAATGACGAACCCATTTTCAGGAGCATCAACCAGAATTTTTGCGCCACCGAGATCGCTGACGCTTTTGATGCGAGGGGAGGTAACGATGGAAAGTGGCGTCGTGGTCTCTAGCTGAGCAACTATGACGAAGTCTTTGGGGCCAGGCCGATGATTCCAGTGGAAGACGTTGTCCATCGAAGTCACAACGGCATCTACGCTGCCGTCCGAGAGCGCAGCAAACTGCTCATCGGAAGACTGGGTACGGCTTGTCTCAACTGACAATCCCGCGCACTCTTTCCAAGAGGCGGCAATTGCGATCGCGGGGGGCACGAACCACATCACACTGAGCCTACGATTGGTCATTTTTTCTTCTCGTTTTTGTGGTGTCCAAATATAATACTGTACGTATCGTATTGTCAAATGAGCTTGATACGAGCTTCTACATCGGAAAGGCTATAAAATTCAATAGGTAATGACAGAGACTGCTCACTGCCTGAAGCCGCAGATTAGGCATTCCTGGCGCACTTTCGTCGGAACGAAAAAAAGGGAGGCGGCCGCTGGCCCCTCCCTTCTGGCACTTCTACCGATCCCCGGATTAGCCGCTGGCGATCAGGCTGCACAGCACGGATTTAAAGCCTTCAATCTGCTCAGGAGCAAATCGGGCGAAGATTTGCGCTTGCTGCTCTTCGGCAATACTCCACAATGTTTCTGCCTGGTCGTGACCCGCGGCGGTCAAAGAGCAATCGTCTTCATTCCTACGTACCAAACCCTTGCGCTCCAGAATCGCTCGAGCCTCCTCAATCTCCCGCAAAGGCATCGCCACCAGCTGTTGAAGCGCAACAGTACTAAGACTGGCGTCTTTCTCCATGACCATCAGCATGCGCGCCTCGCTGGTACGCAGGCCGTTTGCCAGCTGGCGAGGCTGATACTCAGCCTGATAACAGCGAACAGCCTGGGTCATGAGGTAGTAAAGGTTGTGATTAAGGCGCCCTTGGAACGCTGTTGGAGGCAAACCTGCTTGCGCTTCACGCAGCCTTGGATGTGGAAGAACACTGGAGTACACACCCTGGTGATAAAGCAGAGGTGCCCTTCCCAAGTCGTCAAACGCCACAACCCGACCGATCAAGATCCAATGATCCCCGCCATCCACGCGCTGATGCATCTCACACTGAAAACGCGCAGCACAGTCTGGCAGAAGCGGAGCTCCGCCGGCCCCCTCTTCGCAATCGACTCCGGCGAATTTATCGGCACTTTGGCGAGCAAACTGGTTGGACAGGTCGATCTGATCTGCGGCCAGAATATTTACTGCGTTATGGCTAGCGCGGTTAAACACGTCAAGGCTGTTGGCACGCTTGTCGATGCTCCAAAGCACCAAGGGCGGATCCAGAGAGACTGAGTTAAAACTGTTGGCGGTCATGCCGACACGCTCCGTACCGGCCGCCGCAGTCATTACTGAGACGCCGGTGGCGAAGTTACCCAGCGGACGTCGAAAGGCACGCGGGTCCAGGCCCACTTCGTTGTTCTTATTCATGGCAGATTCCTTCATGCCGGCGAGGCCGGCGAGCTAGCAAGGTTCAAGAGAGGTTGATCGTCAGGCTAAGGTCGGATCGGGCTCCAGGCCCATCAACTCTCGTCCGAGAATCTGTGCACAAACGTCATAGTCGGTGTACGCATGAGCACCGGTCATGTGTGAGTCACGGAACAGCCTCTGCACCTCATTGCTCTCAAACCAAGACGTACCACCTGCAGCCTCAAACAGTCGATCGACAGCCTGGATGCACATCTTGACGGCGTAGGCCTGATTGGTACGCCAGAAGGCCAGCGTTTCTCGGCTCGGGTAGTGATGACGCTCGCCGTGGTCGGCATGCTCTTGCCACCCCTTTTCGAGGAAAGCTCTTGCCGCAGCGACCTGATGCGTCGACTCAGCTAGGCGCATCAGTGCGGGCGTGGCAGCACCAACGCTGGCACCGGTATAGGCACGAACGCGGTTGCGCGTTTTTTCCCTAAATGCCTCGAGCATTCGCTCTGCAATGCCCAAACTGATTGCCGAGAAGCCACTTGCAAAATAAGGCCGGTACGGCGTGTAGTAAATCTTGCTGTAGGGGTAAAGTCCGAAGCCTGCGGAGTTTCCTTCCATCATGTCTTTTGCTGCCTGAATGCGATGATTGGGAACGAAAGCGTCCTTCACGATCAGCGTCTTTGTGCCACTCCCCTTCATACCAGCCGCGTACCAATCATCTCTGATCTCGTAGTCGCTGCGAGGCAGCGCAGCGAAGCAATAAAGCTCTTCACCTGCAGCATTGCGGCGGCGGAAGCCCATGATCGCCCACTCAGCATGATCGCTGCCGCTACTCCATCCCATTTCCCCACTGAACAGATCCCCCCCCTCCACCTCCAGGGTTTTGCCGAACGGTGCAATGCTGCTGCTCGCCGTTGCATCGGAGTTCTCGCCCCATACCTCGTCTTGAAGCTGCTTGGAGTACATCGCCAGTTGGTGGCTATGAGTACACAAAAGGCTGAAAGCCCAAGCGGTACTGGCACATGCCCCCGCCAATGCGACAACACAGTCCGCGAACTCAGGGAGAGAAATCTCCATACCACCGTAGCAATGCGGCTGGAAGGCCCTGTGCATCCCAATACCCTTCAGGAGAGTGATATTTTCTGCGGGGACCATTCGCTCCCTCTCCGCTCGCTCGGCGTTGGCCGCGATGGCAGGAAGGATCGATTTGAGATCTTCAAGAAGAGAGTTTGGTGCTTTCATTTCGGCGACCCTTGATTGTTATTGGTGGCTTGCCTTGAGGCCGGCGTTGTGACGCAAGACGGCCAGCATATGCACATGAAGCTCTCGCGATCAGTAAGAGAGGTGCGGTTATTATGGAACCGTGTCGCCACCAACTTGAATGCAACTTCCGAGCACTCGATTGTACTTTTCACGACCCTTTCGATGCTCGTGAGGCAGTACGAAGCGATGCCGCGTCAAGTTCCATGGGGACTTGGTTAACATGTAAACCCTGTAGTGGCTTTTCCGCTATCATTGCGCTTTCTCTGTTCGAGCGAGTGAGCGATGCTTGCGTCCTTTGGTTAGCCAAAGCGCTTGAGGGCTCTTCGGCATCGCAATGTCAGCCTGTATTTCGCAGGCCACTCGGTATCAACCCTAGGAACCTGGATCCAACAGGTTGCCCTGGCATGGCTGATAAACCGCTTGACCGACTCTGCTGCGCTTCTAGGGAAAACCAGTTGCCTTGCCCTACTGCCTCAACTTTTCATAGGCCCAGTCGCCGGCGCCTGGATCGATCGCCACGATAAGCTTCGATTACTGCTTGTCACGCAACGTCTCATGGCAGCGCAGGCTGCGATACGGCGACCTGAATGATCACCGCAGCGATGATCGTCGCCATGTCCGCACTCCTAGGCGTGCTGAGCGCCTTCGACACGCCGCTGCGTCAGTCACTGCTCAGCAACTTTGTTGGCGATCGGGGTGATCTACCTAACGCCTTGGCACTGAACGCGACCTTGTATACTTGCTCGCGGTTCGTTGGCCCGCTACTGGCTGGTTTACTGCTCGAATACACCAGCGATAGTGTCTGCTTTTCGCTTAATGCGCTGTCGTACCTAGCCCTTGTGGCGACCCTTTTGAGAGCTCGGACAGAACCGACCGCGCGCCGTCCGCAAAAATTACGCGGACACCACCGCCCTTACAGCCGGATTTTGGAAGGTGACCGGGTCGGACGCTTACGCATCAATCTGCTGAAGTACGGGATTAAAGGTCCAACACAAGTCGGGGCGACTTGCTCCCGGAGCAGCAGACAAACATTGTCTTATTGCTCGAGCGCTCATACTCACTAAGGATCGAGTCACGATGGTCTGGCTGCCCCTCAAGCACTTGGACCTCACACGCGCCGCAGATCCCTTCGCGGCACGAGTTCATCACCTCCACCCCAGCCTGACCCAGAGCATCCAGGACGCTCTGCCCCTCGACAACACTGACAGTCTTGCCGGAGCGAGCAAGATGAACCTCGAAGCCGCCTCCAGTGCTGGCTTCCTGCAGCGGCACAAAACTCTCGTAATGGACCCGCTCGGAAGGAACTGCCTTCGATGCCTCTAGATACGAGTTCAGCATCCCGGAAGGACCGCAACAGTAGAAGTGAGTATCGTCGTCACCAGTGCTCAAGAGCGAGCTGATCGTGCTGACAGTCTCGTCCACGGACTGAGCGAAATGCAGGTGCACCTCACCGTACTTGAAAGAGCTCTCGAGCCGATCCAACAGCGCTGCGTTTTCACGCCCCCGCGCAAAGTAGTGCAGCTCCCAATTGATGGCTAAGTTTTCCAGGCGCTGAGCCATCGACCAGATCGGTGTAATACCGATGCCGCCAGCCAATAGAATCGCCTTGCCACCCCCTTCGTAGAGCTCAAAGCAATTTTTGGGCGCACTGACTTTGATCTGATCACCGCAGTGCAGCTTCTCGTGAATCAGCCTGGAACCACCTCGACTCTTCGGATCCTTGGCAACGGCGATCACGTAGCGATTCTTGTCGCCTTGGGAGTTCAGAAGCGAATAGCTTCTGAGTGGCGCACCTTCAATGATCAGGTCGATGTGCGCCCCTGCTGAAAACGGCGGTAGTTCGGCGCCTGCCTCGGGTAAAGGCAAAAACTCATAGGAGAGAATATCGTGAGCTTCATGGACGACAGATTTAACGTAAACAGAGAAGGAATTCTGGGAACTCATGACAGCAATCACCACGCTTCTGGAGCAAAACCGAGCGCCAGCAATCTCTGGCGCTTATGTGGGCAAGCGTTATTCAAAGCGCTCGCAGCGCTCCTGCTGTTTCTGATTAGTGAAGTTCTGGATGTTCGTACCGACCGGGATCATCTCAGCTAAAGCACGCAGAGCGCGGTAGTCACTAGCATCTGCCTGTACACAATCCTCACCAGCATCAGACTGGCGGATTCGTTCCATCAGCTCGCGGCGCAACCGAACGATCGCAAGGTCGCCGCTACCTAGGAACTCACGCGTGCGGTCAACAATCGGAATGCTCTCTGCCACCGCATAGTCTTCAAATATCACGCCGGGCACACCGCTCCAGGTTTTCCCTGCACGCATGGCTTCGCGGTCTTGGCCGTAGTTCGGCAGCCCCTGACGCGAACCAGCGAAGTTGTCGTCCGACTCATCAGTGCCGAGCAAAGCGAAGTCGGGCAGGTTGCTGTCGATGTCCTGGCGCGCATCCCAGTAGACGTACCACTGGAGGCTGCGGGTGTTGTTGACCGGAACCACGATGATGAGGAACCCTGCTTCGGCATCGGTCGTGCCGATAAACGCCGAGGCCGGTGCAACGTACTCGGTGACGCGCAGGTAGTCTTTCTCACCACCAGTGGTCCGCAACGAATACGAACGAAGTCCGTAGGGACGCTGTTCGAGCGTGTACTTGGGAGTGTCGTTTCCGGTGACGAGCTGCAGGCCGGCCTGCGGCAGGTTCGCATCGGCGGTCGTATCGTGATGCAGAAGCCCAATGTGCGCGGAGTCCATCAGCGTCTCCAGGTTCTGCAGCCAATTAGCCTCATTATAAGAGGCTCGCGGGCGGGCATTCTGGCGACTCAAGTGGGTGAACGCGAAGTCAGAGAATTTCGGCGGCTCACCATCCCCCAGGTATACCCAAACGATCCCGCCGCCTTCGCGTACCGCGAACCCCTGCCCCTTCACCTTCTGGCAGAAGCTCTGATCTTTCTCGGTAGGCATGCGGGTGCAGTTGCCGTCCGCGTCGAAACTCCAGCCATGGAAGATGCAGGTCAGGCGATTGTTCTCGTTTCGACCAAGCGCGAGGGACACGCCACGGTGCGGGCAAGCTTCATAGAGAAAGCCCACTTTCCCATCGTGCCCACGAAAGGCGACGTACTTTTCGCACAGCAACTCTACGCGCTGCGGATCGCCTCCCGCAGCCAGCGCTTCGCTGCGCAGTGCTGGAATCCAGTGGCGTTTCCAATACCGATTTAGCGACGTCCCAGGGGTCACGTCGGTCAGGAGGCGGTTCTGTTCTGCAGTAAGCATAGGAATTTTCCTTGTTTTTATGGCGGGCCACGGCTCGATCATGCTCAGTTAATCTTAACGCTTATTCTTCTTAGCGGTTAAGATAATACAAAGCTATCCAGCGCTAATCTTACTGTCAAGCTTATTTGTTAGCATGTTAACCACCGAAACAGTACTGCAATCCCTTAGCAGTGCTTGTATCTGCCAGCCGTGAGGTATGATCGGCTGATCCATAGTCCTGGAATCGACCATGAACGAGCTGTTCTCACCAACCGCAAGCCCCGAAGCTATCGCTCAAGCATGGATGAGGGAAAGGCCGGACCTAGACCACACCGGCCTCTCCGTCGCGCTGCGAGTCAGGAGTCTGTCCATGCTCATCGATCAGAGTCTGTCCGAAATTGCAGCGAGCCTTGGGCTAGATCACAAGGAACTGATTCTGCTCTTCGCTCTTAGACGTAGCGGCAAGCCTTACTGCATGAGGCCTACTGATGTGTTCCGGCTGCTGAAGGTGACCTCTGGCGCCGCAACCTATCGCGTCGACAAGATGGTTGAGAAAGGTGTTGTTGATCGAGTGGCCGACCATCTGGATCGTCGGAGCCAGTTGATCCGGCTCACGAAGAAGGGCAAAACAGCGATCGACTCCGCAGCAACTCAGCTGGCAGCAACCAGTACCGCAGGCCTCGGGGAGTTGCGGGGCGATACCGCGCGGCTTCAGCAACTGCACGAGTTGCTGCGATCCCTGGAAGAAGGTTGGCTCAAGCTAACGCCACCGGGACAGAACCCCTTGGTGCATCAGAAGATCTCCGCAGACGACGCAGCAGACTGAAGGTTCGCGTCAGAGGTACGCCCGAATTCATGAACCATCCGCCTGGTTAGCTCATGAACCGATCAAACACCTGCTTCATCAATTGACGAAGCCAGATGTTCCCAGACTCATGGTGGTACCGCGGGTGCCAGTACTGTCTGAGATAGAGAGCCGGCGACGCCACAGGGGTGTTGATCACCTTCACTGCACTATATCGCTCGAAGGTTTTGCCAAGCTCTGTTGGAACCGTGGCAATCAACCCGGGATTCTTCTCCAGAATCATCGGAATGGTGATGAAGTGGGGCGTCGTCAGGTAGATGTCCCTACGTAGGCCAAGATCCTCAATGAATTGGTCGTAACGGGTGCTCTTATCCGACAGGACCACCGATATGTGTTTCATCGAGAGGAAGGTCTCAACATCCATCTGGTCCTGCTCGAAGCACCGACTGACGATGCTGGAGAACGAGTGCCTGAACAGCTCTTGCTGAAACAGACTGGACTCCTGAATGTAATGAGAACCGATAGCAAGATCGATCTCCCCTCTCTCCAAGGCGTTGAGGATGTTTTCAGCCGGCAACTGGGAGGTTCGAAGCCGACAGTTGGGGGCTACTTGCTGCAATTCCTCTATCAGCCGCGGCAGGAATACCAACTCACCCATATCCGTCATGCACAGGCTGAAGACACGCGTCGATGTCATTGGGTTGAAGTTCGATTGCGCCATCAGATTGCGCTGCACAGCCAACATGATTTCCAGCACTGAGGACGCCATTTGCTCAGCAAACGGCGTGGGCTTCATAGAATCCCCAATGCGCACGAACAGCGGGTCCTCGTAGAACTTACGCAGCCTTCGCAGGGCGTGGCTCATAGCGCTCTGGGTCAACCCCAGATGCTCAGCCGCCCTGGATACATTTCGCTCCCGGAGCAATGCGTCGAAGGCAACCAACAGGTTCATGTCGAATTTCTTACCATGAATGGTATGCATGGCCTGAATTAACCTCATGATCTATGCACATAAATCATCACGCTTTAGGCTGAAAAGGTGCAAGTACCTATAACAAAAAACACCTGAGGAACACCTGATGCTGATTCGAAACACGTGGTATGTCGCTGCCTGGTCCAGTGAAGTAGCTCAGGGCGAGCTTTTTGCACGGACACTCCTAAACGTCCCGGTGGTGCTCTGGCGCGACACCAACGGCTCGATCACTGCATTCGAGGATCGTTGCTGCCACCGTGGTGCACCGTTGTCGAAGGGCCGGCTTGAAGGCGATCGACTTCGTTGCATGTACCACGGCCTCCTGTTCGATACCGCTGGACGTTGTGTCGAGATTCCTGGCCAAGATCGCATTCCTCCCCAAGCACAAGTCTGCAACTTCCCGATTGTCGAGAAGCACAAGTGGATTTGGATTTGGATGGGAGAGGCGCACTTGGCAGATCCAGCACTGATTCCTGACACTCACTGGCAGGATGACCCTCAGTGGCGCAGCCTCGAGGGCTATACCTACTACACGACGAACTATCTGCTCATCGCCGACAACCTTCTCGATCTTGCACACCTGCCATATATCCACCCGACTACCCTGGGTGGCGACGAGGCTTATGCCGCATGCATTCCTCAGGTAGAGAAGCTGGCCAACGGAGTACGAGTTACCCGCTGGGGCGAGGGGATCAACCCGGCGCCCTTCGTGCAGAAAGTCAAGAACTACTCGGGCTTGGTGGATCGCTGGAATATTTATGATTTTCTGCTACCCAGCATCTTCCTCATGGACTCAGGCATGCAGCCTACCGGCCATGACGCCAAGCTGGGTAATCGCTTCGATGCAGCTGAGTTCCGCAGCACGCAGGCACTCACCCCCGAGACTGATGAGTCGACTCATTACTTCTTCTCGCAGCCCCACAACTTCGCCATCGACGATGCGAACGTGACGAAGGCGATTCACGACCAGGTTATCAAAGCGTTTGAAGAAGACAGCGACATGATTCATGCACAGGACAAAATGCTAAAGCTCACGTCTGACTTCAAAATGATCCCGATCGGCGCTGACGCCGCGTTGTCTTATTTCCGATGGCTGGTAGCGAAGACGTACAAGGCAGAGCAGGAATCAAAAGTGCCTGTCCTGGTTCAGGAGGTCTGAGATGAACGACTGGACGCGTGTTCGCGTGGTGTCAATTTCGAAGGCGGCTGAGTCGATCCTCGACATCCGCCTGCAGGGGGAGGCCGGACGAAGACTCCCAGCCACCGAGCCTGGTGCTCACATCGATCTCCGTTTGCCAAACGGGCTGGTCAGGCAGTACTCCGTTCACCAGTACGACCCTGCAAGCGGGATTTACTCCTTGGGCGTTGGCCTTGCCGAAGGGTCACGCGGCGGGTCTGCATTTGTGCACCTCCAGCTTCACAAGGGTGATTCCGTGGAGATCAGCGCCCCACGTAACAACTTTTCCTTGGACCCGAATTCCAGGGCGTATCTTTTTATCGCGGGGGGAATCGGCATCACGCCGATCCTCAGCATGATTCGCTGGTGCGACTCGGTGGGTAAGCCTTGGAAGCTTCAATACTGTGTTCGCTCTCGCGCTCGGGCAGCCTACCTCGAGCATTTGCCCCGAGGCGGCGAGCTGGTTTTCCACGCCGACGACGAGATGCAGGGCCACCCCGACCTGGAGTCGTTCATCAGCCGGGCCGACCAGTCCGACCACGTGTACTGCTGCGGCCCCTCCCCGCTGATGGATGCAGTCCGCAGCGTGAGCCTGCGCCATTTGCCAGGCAGCCAGGTGCATTTCGAACTGTTCAGCGTGCCCACCTGTGCCGACGCAGACAGGGGGGCCGACCGAAGCTTCGTGGTCGAACTGGCCCAGAGTCAGATGGAGCTGACCGTGCCCGCCCACAAGAGCATTCTCGAGGTGCTGGAGGCTGCGGGGGTCCTGGCGCCTTTTTCCTGCCGTGAGGGCCTCTGCCGTACCTGCGAGTGCAGCGTTCTTGAAGGCGAAATCGAGCATCGCGATTACGTACTCAGCGACGAGGAACGCGCCTCGAACAAAGTCATTCTCCAGTGCGTCTCGCGCGCCAGATCGGCAAAGCTTGTGCTCGATATCTGACTATCTGCCAAGAGACTACGATGAGCCAACACGAATTAGATAACGTACATGCGCAGCTGCTTGCTCGAAGAGCTACACCGCCTGCTTCATTGGCGGAGGCAAGGGACGGGTACGATCAACTCTGCAAGCGGTTCCCACCGCCTGCCGGCTGCACCTCGACACCTTCCGCGCTGGGGGGTGTTCCAGTGCGGGTGGTTGGGCCGCCCAGTGCAACTCGCGCTTTGCTCTATGCGCACGGTGGCGGCTTCATGGTCGGCAGTGCCGAAGGCTTCGCAGGGGTGGCCGGCACACTTGCGGCAGCAGCATCAGCAACGGCTTACGTCGTCGATTATCGACGTGCGCCTGAACATCCTTCACCAGCGGCAGAGGATGATGTACTCACAGCGTATGAAGCCTTGCTCAATAGCCATAATGCAGCCGAGGTTGTTCTGGTTGGCGACTCGGCCGGCGCATATCTCCTTGTCAGAAGTCTGATCAAGGCCAAAGCCAAAGGCATCCCGCTGCCGGGGTGCGTTGTACTTTTTTCTCCCTGGATTGATCTCGAACTTTCAGGAGCGAGCGTTCAGGCCAAGGCTTGTGTTGATCCGTTTCTCTCTGCCGACAAGCTCAAAGCCAGTGCCTCTGCCTATCTGGCAGCTACGCGCCAAGATCCATACACAATTTGTGAGAGCGACCTGAGGGGCTTCCCTGTGCTGCTGATTCAAGTTGGGGAGAATGAAATTCTCCTGGACGACGCATGCACGCTTGCCAGGATTGCAGGGGCAGCGGGAGTGCATGTCAGGCTAGAAGTATGGCCACAGATGTTCCATGTCTGGCATCTGTTTGCTCCGCAGCTGTCTGCTGCACGTAAGGCACTCACCGACGCTGCGGAGTTCATCGACAAGAGCATATGACGCTGCGATCAGTTGCGGTGGGAGGCGTAATCTTATTCAGGGCGAGACAGCGGATGCCTTCCGAGAGCCGAGCGCTGGCAGGCGACTTAGCGACCGCAAACTTAAACTGCAAGGACGGCCGGTGGACGCACCAATGAGTGTGGAAGATGTGGGCTTCAGCTCGGTGGTGCGCGAAAGCACCTGATTCAGTCAGCCGTTCGCCCAGCGCAGCAATTGTGTAGAGAGGTGTGCCCACGCCCGCTCGATCTCGGCTACGCCGAAGGCTCGTAAGCTCGAATGCACCATGCCCTCACCCACCCAAACCTCGGCGGGCACGCCGTGCTTCGTCAACGCAGCAGCGTAGGCGATGCCGTGATCGCACAGCGGGTCAATCCGGGCCACGATTACCAGCGCTGGTGCCAGCCCCGCAAAGTCATCAGCCTCCAGCGGCATCGCGCAGGGGGCGTTGCGCTCAGCCTCATTGGGAAGAAAGCCTTGCAGTGATTGCTTCAACCCCGCCACGGTCATCATCGGGGCCTGGGCATGTTCCTGCATCGACGGAAGATCCGGGCGTGCGGTGAGTACCGGGTAAACCAGCAGTTGCCCCAAGGGCTGCGGCTGGCCAGCGTCAAGCAGCGCTCTACACAGGCCGGCTGCCAAGGTACCGCCAGCGCTATCACCGGCAACCATCAATGCCATCCGGCTCAGGTTGGCATCGACTTCACCGTTGCGCAGAGCCATCCAGGCCTTGAGGCAGTCTTGTAACGGTGCGGGGTAGGAATGTTCGGGTGCAAGGCGATATTCGACGGCCACAATAGCCAACCGTGCCCGCTGGGCCAGGGCGTAGGCAAACCAGTCATGTGTGTCGAGGTTGCCCAAGTCCCAGCCTCCACCATGTACGTAAAGTACTGTCGGCCAGCCGCTTTCAGGTACCGCCCCACCAGGTCGGTAGCAGCGCAGACGCAGACCCTCGAGATTAATATCATCAATATGCCACCCCTCAGGCACCGGCGGGGTGCAGTCACGGCAGGCCCGCAGAAAGGCGGCACGGCGAGCGACCAACGTGTTTTCCTCAGGGGCAAAACGTTGACTGCTGTCGACGTAGGCCTGCATTGCGCAATCCAATTGGGTTGGCATTGCTTCACTCCTCGGCGTCTCTATGTGGCTACAAATTGCCGAGGGTGCATTGCACCCCAAGCGTGGTATTCAAAACAACGGCAGGGTGTACGCGATGATCACCCGGTTCTCGTCCCGCCGCCCGGTCGCATCACCTCGCAGCTCGACGTTACGCCAGCGCAGCGCCAGGTTTTTCAGAGGGCCGCTCTGGATTACATAAGTGACATCGAGGTTGCGCTCCCATTCACTACCCTCCTCTCCTGCCACCTTGAAGTTGTCACCGCGCACATATCGGGCGAACGCGGTTAGCCCCGGCACACCCAGCGCAGCAAAATCCAGGTCGTAACGGGCCTGCCATGAACGCTCCTGCGCGCGGTCGAAACGCAGCACCTGCACGGCGTTAGCCACCCCCGGCAAATCCGTGTCATGAATGAATGGCAAAGCGCTGTCACCGGCGTTGTACTGGTAACCCAGGCGGAAGGTCTGCGCACGCAGGTTGGCGCTGAGCATCGCCGAGGTCATACGGCTGTCCAGTTTGCCAGCCTCTTCGCTCCCGGACTCGCCGGTGTCGAGGTAATTCAGGGTGCCAGACAGCTTCCAGTCACCAGCCTGGAAACTCTGCGTACCCGTGTACAGCGCCTGCTGGTAGACATCCTGCAAACGGCCCGTCCATAGCCCAAGGGAGGTCTGCGGAGTGGCGCGCCAGGTTCCGGCCAGGTAGTCGAAGCGATCGCTAAAAACACTGTAGTAGTTGCCGACCTGAATATCGCGCGCGCCTGCGAACTCGCGTTGGTTGACCTTTCGCATCTGGCCCAAGCCGATGTCGAGACTCTCCAATTCGCGGATGTCGAGCATGGCGCCTTCGAAGAATTGCGGCAACAAGCGCGCATCGCCCGAGCTGATTAACGGAATTTTAGGGAACAAACCGCCGACCTTAAGTTCGCTCTTCGAGTATTTGAGTTTGAGCGCCGCGGTGGCCTCAGAATACTCGTCCACCGATCGCGGGTCAGCATTGCGAGGGCCGCCCGCCCGGTCATAGGCTGCGGGCAGCAATGCGGTGCCGCTGCGCGAAGGCGATGAATCCAGTTTCAAGCCAAGCCCCGCATAGACATCCACGCCTACTCCGACTGAAGTGTCGGTGTATCCCGACTCGCCTTTGAGAATAAAGCCTTGCGCCCACTCCTCCAGTTTGGATTGCGCGGGCTTGGTCGAGTCGCGCAAGTCATGGTTGTAGTAGAAATTGCGGAACGTCAAGCTGGCCTTGCTATCGTCCACAAAGGCCGCCTGAGCACACAGCGGCCCAAGACCCAGCAGCAGCGACAAGGGTTTTGCAGCGCGAGCGAAGCCCGCTCCAATCGAGGAGTCTTTCATTATTATTGTTCTCTTTTATGAGTTGTATCAGGTACAGCGGACGAGCCGGAACTCAGCGTCTTTGCCAGCTGAGGTCGAGAGTGGCCTCTAGATGCTGCCCGGGCGCGAGTTCCAAAGTGCCGTTCTGCGCCCAGCTATCCCGTGGCTGGTTGAACGCATCCGCCAGGTGTGACACCGGCTCCAGACATAGGTACGGGCTGCGGGCGGGAGCAAAGGCAACCAAGTGGCTCAGGGGCAGGCTGGCATTCAGGCACAACCTGCCGCTGGGGTAGTCAAGCTGAAGTTGGCCATCCCAGCCCGACTGGTAATGCGCCATCGCCTGGACGTCATCAGCATCGATCAACTGCGCTTGTGTCACTTCACGCGTGGCACCGGTCGCCAGATACTGGTCATCGATCTGCCATTCTCGGCCTACTCGATATTGCACCTTCAATCCTGGGTGGCGCTGAAAGTACGGGTGCAGCCCAAGGCCCGCAGGCATTGGCGAGTCGCCCAGATTGATCAGCACCAGCTCGATACTCAGACGTTGCCTATCAAGCAGATAGCGCTGCTCGGCACGGAACGGCCAAGGCCAGTGCCCGCCTTGATACTCACAGGCGATCGTCACCTGCTGTTCGCTCTGCTCCAACACCTGCCACGGCACGGTGTGGGTCACGCCGTGCAAGGTATGCGGCTGTGCGGCAGGGTGAGCTGGCAATGGGTAGCCGCGCCCGGAAAAATGCAGGTGAGCATTGCGGATGCGGTTGGAATAAGGCATCAGCGGATAGGCGCCGGCTCGCGGCCAGTCCAGCGGGTCGAATGCTTCGGCGTTAATCGGCAGCAGCACGTCGAGTCCCTCGGCTCGCAGGTGGGCGATTCGTCCGCCCCAAGCGGGCAGCAAGCCAATCGACCAAGTTGCATTGTTCAGCAGCAATGGTTGCATGAAACCTCCTATGCCCTTTTCCGGGCACGGCTTGGCCCAACCGCCACACCTGAGCGTGGCAGAGGGAAGCAGAACGGGAATAGCGCGTGGCTTAGCGGCGGAATCGCTCGGCCACGGTGAGGTCGATGTCCAGACCCAGCCCTGGGCCCTGCGGAACCTGCAACTGGTTACCCTGGCGCAACTGCTCCACCGGGTACAGCCAGCCCGCCGGCTCGACGAACAGGTACTCCACCTGCGACACCCGTGGCTGCACAGCGGCCAGGTGCAAGGTGGCGATCAGGCCAGGGCCAAAATACGGGCAATGTGGAAGCACCACGGCATCGTGCTGATCAGCCAGTACCGCGATGCGCAGGCACTCGGAAATGCCGCCGACCTTGGTCACGCTGGGCTGGATCGAGTCCACCGCGCCCGCAAGCAGTGCCTGTTCGAACTGCACCGCAGTACACCAGTTCTCCCCTGCTGACAGCGGCACCCCCTGCCCTCGCAAGCTGGCTAGGGTAGCGAAGTCTTCGGGCGGAAAAATCGGTTCCTCTAGCCAGGCCAGCTGCAGGTCAGCCAGCGCCGGCAGCCATTCGCGGGTGTCGGCTACAGTCCAGGCGCAATTCACATCGGTAGCCAGCGGCACATTGAGACCAATCGCATGGCGGCAGGCAGCAATTTCCGGCAGGGTCACTTCATGCAATTTGATATCGCGGAAACCCATCGCCAGCGCCTTCTCGCAGATTGCCGGAGCCACTACATCGTCGGCATAGCGCACCAGACTGGCATAGGCGGCCACTTCCTCGCGCTGGGCTTGGCCAAGCAACGCGTGCAGTGGCACGCCTTGGCGACGGGCAGCGAGATCCCACAGCGCGATGTCGACACCCGAGATGGCAAACATCGTCACCCCATAACGGCCAAACAGATGCAGGCGCAGTTGCAGTTCTCGGTTGAAGACAGCTATGTCCTCGACTTGCCGATCGAGCAGTAACGGTGCAATGAGGCGGTCGATCATGGCCTTGGTGGCATCAGCGACGAAATAACCGAAGGCTTCACCCCAACCGACATTACCGTATTCGTCTTCAAGGCGGATCAGCACGTTTTCCAGGCTGTGCCATGTAGTCGGGGTAATGCCCTGCCCTTTGCCACCGTCCTGGAACGGAATTTCGACGATTTGGGTATCGATACGGACGATTTTCATGCTTGCTCCAGCACGCTGGCCAAAGGAACCCCGGCGTAGGCGCCGCCCACGTGGTCGCGGCCAGAACCGACCGGCGCCATTGCATCATAGGCAAGGAAGTTTTCTGCCAAGTGATCGGCAGCGTTGTCCTGAGGGCAATAACCCAGCTCGTGCGCTCGGCGGTTGTGGAAGAACGCGTCCGGGCACTCTGAAACGCCGTAGACGATCTCGTGGCGCACCTCTGGATGCTCCATCCCGATCAGTACCAGTTGCGCCAGGTCTCGGGCGCTCGTCCATAAGCGCAGGCGACGGGCATCAGCGACTTTAGGGTCTGCATTGCCGATGCGAACAATGAAGGTGGCCAGCTCGCTACGCTGCGAGAAGGTGGCGCAGGCAGCCTCACCAAACACCTTGCTCAAGGCGTAATAGCTGTCGGGTGCTACGGGACTGTCATCGAAGTGTGTGGCCGACTCGCTGTGGTACTGGCCCAGCACATGGTGGCTACTGGCGAATACGAAGCGCTTGGCACCTACGCGCTGGGCAGCCTCCAGCAGGTACAAGGTGGCGTGGTAGTTGGGCTCAACCGTGGTTTGGAACTGGATATCTGTGCCGTGAGCACATGCCAGGTGAAGTACCGCGTCCACCCCTTCGGCTGCCTGGCGGACGAAGTTCGGATCGGTCAGGTCGCCGACAAGCGCGGTTTCCCCGCTCACCAGGTCAGTGACGGGGCGGCGATCCAGCAGGCGCAGGTTGAAACGTTCGCGCAGGTAAGGACGCAGTGCGGTTCCGACGATACCGGCGGCGCCGGTGACAAGAAGCGTAAGCATGGCGAAATCCCAAAATCATGTGTGGTGCAAAGGCCTGGCGGTGCTGGGCCGCCAGGCGTGGCAAGTCAGGCAGTGGCGGGCACGGTAGCGTGCTTCAGCGGTTTTTTGCCGACGAACAAGGCAACGATCAACGCTCCCAGAATGCCCAGGCCCGCCGCCAGGCCAAAGCCGCTGGCGTAAGTGCCGGTAGACTGGATGATGAAGCCGGTCACGGTTGGCGCAACGATGCCGCTGAGGTTGGCCAGGCCATGCATGAAGCCACCTGCAGTGCCGACCTGGTGATCCGGCACGGCGTCCTGGATTAGCGACCAGTAGGCCGGGGCGGTCAGCATCAAGAAGCCGATGGCCACTGTCATTACCACCACTGTGCTGGTAACGCTCTCGACCTGGCCAGTGAGGCCGATGCATACGGAAGCGATCAGCAGACAGGTCACCAGCACGACCTTGCGCGAGAATAGTTGCTTGCCGGTGCGCTTGAACACCCAGTCGATCAGCAGGCCGCCGCAGACGAAGCCGACTGTGCCCACGAGCCAGGGCAGCGCGGTGACGATGCTCATCGCCTTCAGGTCGATGCCTTTGGCGTCAATCAGGTAGCTGGGGAACCATGTCATGAAGAAGTAGAGGATGTAGTTGTAGCAGAACAGTGAAACACCGGTGACTAACACAGAGCGCTGCAAGATGATCTGCAGCACCGGCGTGCGTGGCGCGTCTTCTGCTGTGGTTACGGGCGCCTCACGGCCTTCATTGATTAGCGCCAGCTCTTCAGCCGACACCAGCGGGTGCTCTTTAGGTGTGGAAGCCGACATGCGCCACCAGGCAATCGCCCATAGTACGCCGACCACCGCAATGATCACAAAGGCCACACGCCAGCCTAGCCACAGGGCGAGAAAACCCACGATTGGGCCGGCCAAGGCACCACCCAGTGGGCCACCGGCCTGGTTGATGCCGATGGCACGGGCGCGCTCCTTGACCGGGAACCAGCTGTTAACCGTTTTGTTGGCGGTGGTCGATACCGGTCCTTCACCCACACCAAATAGCGCGCGCACGATGAGTAGCGACCAGAAATTGAAAGCCAGCGCGGTTGAACCGCACAGCACCGACCAGAAACTCATCGACCAGGTCAGTACACGCTTGGGACCGAAGCGGTCAGCAAGGTAGCCCCCGACGAAGCAGAACAGGGCATAGCCGAAGAAGAAGCTGCTGAAGATCATGCCCTTTTCGGCAGGCGTCAGGTGGTATTCCTGGGTAATGAAGGGCATGGCGATCGATAAGGCAGCGCGATCGACATAGTTGATGATCATGGCGAGGAACAGCATCGTCAGGATCGTCCAGCGATAATTCTTTTTCTTGTTCATGTGCGACTCCGCCCGGCACCTGTGATGCCGGATCTTTCTTGTTATAGCGCCTGACCCCAGCCAGCGGATCAGGCACTGATCAGGGGTCTAGACGCTGTAATCCACTGCCACCCACTCGAAGTATTGCTTGAGGTCGGCGACCAAAGCCTGGTGTGCTGGGTGTGGCAGATACCGTGTCACTGCATCGGCGTCGTCGAAGCTGGATTCGAGGATGTAGTCCCAGCAAATTGGCCGATCCAATTCGTTCGCAGCGACTCTCCAGTCGCGGATGAAGTCGATTCTCTCCCTGAGGTTGCGCATCTGCGCTATCAGCCCTGCTTCCAATTCAGGCTGAGGCTCGACGCCGGGCAGGCGGCGGAACAGGACGATATGTCTCATCATCGCTCTGCCCTCCTCAGCCCAACACCCAGGCCGGGGCATCCTGCAAGGCCACCGGCCGGAGGAAACGTTCGATGGCGGCGTAGCCGACCGAGGTACTCTGCGGTGCGGTGGATGCCGGCCATGGCCCACCATGCTGCTGGGCATGACACACGGCGACGCCGGTCGGCACGCCGCTGAACAGCACCCGCCCCGAGATCTGCTGGGCCGAGCGCACTAGCAGACGGTTTTCCTCGCTATCAGATTCCAGGCCCCATAACGTGGTGGTGAGAGTGCCGCCCACGGCATCTAGTACTTCGGCCACCTGAGCAGCCGACTGCGCAGTGACGATCAATGCGGCGGGGCCGAACATTTCTTCACGCAGGTCAGAATTGGCGATGAAGGATGCAGCGTCGGTGGCGAACAAACGCGGGGCCGGGCCGGCTCCGTCGGCCTGCGGGGCGAACACAGCAGTGGCATTGGCGGCTACCGCGGCAGCGGCAGACTCGAAGCCCTGCTGCATGCCCTGGGTGAGCATGCGGTGCGTGGCGATCGGCGCAATAGCCTCGCCCAGTTGAGCGACGAAACGGTGGCTGTGCGGCGAATCGAGCAGCACGATCACCCCAGGGCTGGTGCAGAACTGGCCGCAGCCGAGGGTGATCGACACAGCCAAAGTCTTGGCCAGGTTTTCACTATCTTTTTCCAGCGCCCTGGGCAAGGCGACCAACGGGTTGATCGAGCCCAGCTCGCCAAAGAAAGGTATCGGGCGGGTACGATCATTGGCCGCCTGCCACAGGGCTTTGCCGCCCTGATACGAACCGGTGAACGCCACAGCGGCAATGGAGGGGTGCTGTACCAGGTAGGTGCCGGCGGCGCGATTGGGGGCTTCGGCCAGGGTTAGCAGGCCTTCCGGCAGACCCTGGGCTCGCAACACGCCTGCAACCAGAGAGAACACCGCACGGGACAGCTCCGGGTGGCCGGAGTGTGGTTTGATCACGACCGGGCAACCCGCAGCCAGTGCAGAGGCGGTGTCACCGCCCAGTACTGAAAATGCGAATGGGAAATTGCTGGCCGAGAACATGGCCACCGGGCCCAGTGGGCGCTGGATGCGGGTCAAACGTGGGCGACCTGCAGGTGGCGCGCCCGTGATGGCCTGATCATCGATCTGGCGAAACGGCACGCCGGCCTCAACCTCGCTGGCAAAGCCGCGCAGTTGGAAGGCGGTACGTGCCACTTCGCCATTCAGGCGCCCTTCGCCCAAACCGCTTTCGCGGTCGGCGATGGCGACTAGTTCGGCTTGCTGCTGCTCGAGGGCGGTGGCCAGGCCGCGCAGCAAAGTGGCGCGCAGGGCGGCGCTGGATTCAGCCCAGAAAGCGGCAGCGGCAGCCGATTTGGCAACGACTGCATCGATAGCAGCGAAATCTTGGTTATGCAGGGTGCTCATCTTAACTCCTTGATCAGTACGAGGTGGCGCTCTCGGGCAAGCTCGTTCCAGTAGAGGCGGTCTTGCCCACTAAACGGCCAAAGGCGTTAACGCGCTTTTGGCTCCAGGTGATACCCACGGCCCACGTAGTCGAAATCAACCAGTTCATTGATGGTCACCTCTTTGTCAGCAGGCGATGCGTAGTAGGCTCGAATTTCCTTGATCAACCCGCTCTGCTCATCGAACACATACCACTCGTCCCCCCGCAGCGCGGTGCCGAGTTTGTTTTTCCAATGCGTCCACTCGATGACTGCTTCGTTGCTGTCGTGGCTGACCAGGATCTTCTCGATAGTCCACTGCGACCCCAGGTTTGCCACGCACCAAACCCACTTGCGAGCAATGGTGTCGGCGGTGCGCCATGGCACTTCCGGTAGCCCCGCAGGGAAGTAGTGCACCGCGTCCGGGGTAAAGCACGACACCAGCTTGTCGTAGTCACCTTCGTTGCAGGCGTCGAAATAGCGGCGGATCAGTTGCGCATGCTTGTGCTCGGCCATGGTTCAGCCCTCCTTCCTGTCGATGATCGATGGGATCGGCGGACGACCGGCAGCAACCCAGGCGTGGTAGTCGGAAATCGATGCCGGGCTCGGTGGGTAAACGCCCCATAGGGCTTCGCCCGAAGCGATGCGCATAGCCAAATAGTTTTCGATATCGTCCTGCACCCTGCAGACTTCGGCCAACTCTTCGGCCAAGTGAGCAGGCACGACCGTCAGGCCATCGGCGTCACCAACGATGATGTCACCTGGATAAACGGCCACCCCGGCGCAGCCGATCGGCACCTGCAGGTCGGCCACATGGTGGTAGGAGATGCGTGTAGTAGCGGTGATTTCACGGGCATAGGCCGGCAGTCTCATTGCCGCGATCTCGCTGCCGTCGCGCAGCGCACCATCGGTAACGATGGCCTTGGCGCCGCGTGCAAGCAAACGGGTAACCAAGATGTTGCCAGCCGAAGCTGCTGCAGGATCATTGCGGCTGTCGATCACCAGTACATCGCCTGGCTTGATCTGCTCAACACCGACCCACTGCAAGTTGTCGTCGTTGGGCTTAGTGGTCATGGTCGAATAAGTGTCGATGTCTTCACGCGCGGGAATGAAGCGCATGGTGAAGGCACGCCCGGCGAACGGCTTGACGTCGCGGGTCATGTTGCGCAAGCCGACCAGCGCCGGTTGGCGGAAGCCGCGCTTGAACAGCTGAGTGGTCAGCGAGCCACTGCTGCACGTAGCCAGTTTGGCCAGTACTTCGTCGCTGACTTCGACTTGCTTGCCCGAGACGCTCTCATGAGCATCGGCATAGTTGTGGATGACGGACATTGTTATGAGTTCTCCTCGCAGGTTCATCCGATGGCGATCAGAGCGAATTCCCATGATGTGGGAAACTGCTTTGCAACCAGCCGTGTTGAGACCGATCTTATTGGAGAAACCGATTTTAAAAAGAGGCAAACTGCATACCTACGCACTGGAGTTCCAAATGGTGGGAAAACAATGAAGACAGGTGAAGGAACTGCGGCTTTAGAAAAGGCGCTAGATGTGTTGCAGGCCATTGGGGCTAGTCCCAGTGGTATCAGCCAGGCCCAATTGGCCGCACAGGTAATGCTGCCCCGCACCACGCTGTACCGCATCATTGCCACCCTGGTGGAGCGCGGCATGATCCGACGTGATCCGACCCGTAAGGTCTACCGGCTAGGCTTCAACTACTTGGAAATGGTGCGCAACGCCTATCTGGAACCCGACCTCGTGTCAGCGGCCAGCGAAGAACTGCGTGCCTTGCGCGATCTGACCGGAGAGACCTCTTATCTGGCTGTACTCGACGGCAACCAAGTGCTTTCACTTGAACGCTGCGACGGCGCTCATACTCAGCGCTCGGCGGCAAGCCTCGGTCAGGCAAAGCCGGTGTACTGCACTGGCCAAGGCAAAGCCATTCTCTCAGCGCTGTCACCTATGGCTCGCGACGAGATCCTGAAAGGTCTGGTTTTGTCCCCGCTGACCCCCTTAACCATCACCGATCGCCGCAGGTTGTTGGCAGAGCTGCAGATCACTCAGGCTCGCGGGTACGCACTGGACGACGAGGAAATTCGCTTGGGCGTGCGTTGCGTCGCTGCGCCCATCATCGACAAACAAGGCCAGGTACGCGGTGCGTTGAGTGTGGCCGGCCCAGCCTACCGGCTGACCCTGGAGCGTCTGACGCTGCTAGGGCCGGAACTGGCCGAAGCGGCTCGCCGCGTGGGCGAGCAACTGCGGTCGAATCACGTCCCACAGAACGCCAAAGAGTTCACCGTGCTCGCCGGCCCCTGGGCTTTCCATGGTGCCTTCCCGCGATGGCATACGGGTCAGCAGCGACTTTACTGGGCAGATACCCTTGCTCCAGCTATCCATTGCTGGGATGGGCACAACAGCCGGTTGGTTGCCCGTTTAGACCTGCCGATACGCGGAATGGAATTGCACCCGGAGGGTTTGCTTGTGGCACAAACCGGTGGTTGGTCGCTAGTCGACTGGGACGGCAAGGAACATCCGCGCCAAGACCTGCTGGGCAGCCGTCTGCTGGCGTTGGCGACTCACCCTTCGGGTGCATTGTGGGCCTGCGCAAAAACTGCCGGTGGATGCCTGATCGGCGAACTCAGCGCTGAGGGTGAGTTGCGCCATGGCTGGGCCGTGCCAGAGCAGGTAAGTGCGTTCAGTTGGGACGTCTCAGGGCGTTCGGTGTACGCCCTGGCATCGGGCTCGGGCAACATCCTCATGTTGAACACCGGTAGCACCAACGTGCGCAGGCTTTCCTCCCTGCCCCGCGGTGGAGGGCGTCTTGGAGGTCTGGCAGTGGATCATGCCGGCGGGGTCTGGACAACACAACTGGACGGCTGGAGCCTCGCCCACTTCGATGCACATGGCAATCTGGATCGCATGGTCGGGCTGCCGGTGCCTACCCCCACTGACCTCTGTATTGGCGGGGTAGACGGCAAAACCCTCTACATCACCAGTGCACGGCATTCCCTACAGCTGGAGGCCTTAGCTAGCGCGCCTAATGCGGGTTGCCTGCTACAGATGCAACTCTGAACGAACGGCATGACTACGTGCAGCGCTATAAGGGTGCGCTCCGATCAAGCGTTGAGGCGGCCGCAACTACGCGCGGAACTGTCAAGGCTAACGGCAGCGCTTGATTGATGGAAAAGCGTCACTTAGCTCAGTGACATGCCGAACGGTTTAAGGGTTGGCTGTAGTACTGTGCCTGCACAGTGGTTTAGCCCCTCGACATGAATCCGCGACCCTCCAGGAGGAACGTCATGCTCATTGACCGCCGAACGCTGCTGCAACTGGGTGCCTGTGCAACCACCAGCCTGGTTTTGCCAAGCATGGCCGCAACGGCACCTGCTCCTCCGGCCACACGCCTGCTGATTCGCAATGCCACGGTGATCACTATGGACCCGGCCCTTGACGACATGGCGCAGGCCGACGTACTGATCGACCAAGGCGCCATCCGTGAGGTGGGTCGCCACTTGCCCGTCAACGGCGCGCAAGTGCTCGATGCCAGCGAAATGATCCTGATCCCTGGCCTTGTGGATTGCCACTGGCACTTGTGGAACAGCCTGCTGCGCAACAGTGCACCGGTGCCGGGCGGGCCGCCCTTCTTCGCCTCCCAGCAAGCCATCAGCAAACGCTTCAGCCCTGAACTCAACGAACTGAGCGTACGCCTGGGCCTGGCCGAGGCCGCGCATGCTGGCATCACCACGGTAAACAGCTGGTCGCACAACCTGCGTAGCCCGGAATACGCCCAGGCCGAATTGCGTGCGCTGGCCGCCAGCGGCCTGCGCGCCAGGCTCTGGTATGGCTACGCCCAAGAGCTGGCGCCCACGGCGCCCATGGACTTCAAAGATATCCAGCGGGTACAGGCGCAGTTGCAAAGCGCCGGTAATGCGCGCCTGGACCTGGGCCTGGCCATTCGCGGGCCCGAGCGTACCGAGGCGCCGATCTGGGAAGAGGAATTCGCCTTCGCCAAGGCGCATGCGCTGCCGATCTCCACGCATATTGCGGTCAGCCGCCAGATGCAGGAGAAAAAGGCCATCCAGCAACTGGCCCGGCGCGGGCTGTTGAACCCCTCGGTGCAATTGGTACACGCCACCCATGCAGACGAACAGGACTTGGCCAGCATTGCCCAGTCGGGGGCCACAGTGTGCATCACGCCGCTGACGGAAATGCGCGTGGGGTACGGCCTGCCGCCGGTGGCCGCGTTGCAGCGGGCCAAGCTACCGGTAACGCTGGGCATCGACACCCTGGTGCTAGGCGGCAATGCCAACCCGTTCATGCTGATGCAGACCTGCCTTAACCTCGCCATTGCCACCTCCGGTGAAGAGCAGCTGATGACCGCCCGCGACGCCTTGCACTGGGCGACCCAGGGCGCGGCGGATGCCATGGGCATCGGCAAGCAGACCGGTTCGATCACGGTGGGCAAGCGAGCGGACCTGGTCCTCATCGACACCCGCCGCCTAGGCATGTTCCCGGTCAACGAACCTCTGGCATGCATCGTCCAGTCAGCCACTCCGGGCGACGTAGACACCGTCATCGCGGACGGGCGCATCATCAAGCGTGCCGGCCAGCTCGTCGGCGTCGATCTGCCGGCACTGCGCAGCCAGGCCATCGCTGGGGCGCAACATCTGTTGCAGCACCGCTGAGGACGCTAGGCCGAGGGCCCTCCGACCTGGAGGGCCTGCCGCCGAATCAAGTAATGGCTCGGCGGGCAACCGGCCCAACGCTTGAACATCTTGCGAAACGAGTGCTCATCGCAAAATTCCATGTCGTCCGCGACCTCTCCGATGCTGCGGTAGCGCCCGCTGCTCAACAGGCGGATCGCGCGGCTCAGTCGCACTTGCTGTTTCAGCGCCTTATAGGAGGCGCCTTCCACCAGCAAGTGGCGGCGATAAGTATGCTCGCTGATCGACAGGCGCCTGGCGAGTTCGCGTTGTGTCGGCCAGTCCCTGACCGGCAACCGGCTCAAGTATTCCAGGGTCGCGCCTTTCCAGCCCAAATCGCGTGAGCAAGATCGAGACATTCCTGCGCTCCTCAGTCCATGCCGTCATGTGGGCGTCTGTTGGCGCCAAGAGCACGCACCCGAATGATCGGCGGGTGCATAATCCTCGTGCGCACAGCGGGCCACAGGACGCGGCCCGCCAAGGCGAATGTCAGAAGATGGCTTGCACTTTCAGCCCGCCGACCCACGCATCATCCACCGCCCTCACCCCACCGGGGTGGCGCACGAACTGCAGGTTCGGGCGTACCGTCAGCCAGTCGGCCAAGTGAATGCCGTAATTCAGTTCGGCGTTGTACTCGGTCTCCTGCACGGGCAGAAAGTTCGGATCATCGTAATCGTCGACACCGTTGACCAGGTTGGTCAGCGCTGCGTTCTTGCGATACGCCGGGTTCACGTGCACTTCGGAGACTGCCAGACCGATGTCATCCTTGGGGCGCGCATCGAACAAGCCCTTGTAGATCGCTCCCACCGACATGTAATGGTCGACTTTGCTGGTCTTGCGGTCATGGGCGGTCCCCATGACGAACAGGGTCAGCCCACGGGAAGCATCGCCACCGCGCTGCGTCACCTGCTGCAAGGCGCCGACCCAGATACCGTGTTTGCTCGACGCACTGCGGTAGGCCGCGCCGCTGATCAGCGCAGGCTGACCGTCGCTGTCCTTGAGTACGTCCTTGGCGTTGGAGGTACTGTAGTAGTAACCAGCGCGGTATTCACCTGGCAGGCCGTCGATGCGTGGCTTCCAGAGCAACTCTACCGGCAGGACCGCGCCTTCTGTGCCGCTGCCGCTGAGCTTGAAGCCGTTGGCGTTTTCGGTGTTGGACGGGTTCTGCTCGTACACCCCGATTTGTGCGAACAGCTCAGGGGTGAGCTGGTACTTGACCCGCAGGGCCCACTGGGTGATTGGCCAGTTGTACCAAATGCCCCCCCAGTTGCCGACTTGCGAGCCGCAGAAGGTCAGGTTCTGGAAGCTGCAATCGAAGCTGTTGAAGTCGTCACCTTCGCCGAAGCGACCGACCTTGATGTCTAGACGACGGTCGAACAACGCTTGCTGGTAGTACAACTGGGTCATGCGCCAGTGCGAGCCACGGCCCCAGACTTCCTGGGACGAGCTGAGGGTGCCGGTGCGTGGGTCGCCGACGCGGTCGTTGGAGATGTTGTCGCCGTTGCGGTTGGCCACTGTCAGCTGGAAGCGGGCGTCGTGCCAGCCCAGCAGCTTCTCCAGGTCGAACCGTGCGCCCAAGGAATACTGGTCGCTGTAGCGGACAGTACGGTCGTTGTTATAGCCACCGCCGAGGTTTGCGCCGATCTCGCCGACATAGGCGAATTCGAAGTCGATGCCCTGCTGGGCCAGATCACTACGGGTGCCGTTCCAGTCGCCCAGGGCCCAGGGGGAATCGCTAGCGAAGGGTTCGGCGGCGTGTACTGTCTGGGCACAAGCCACGGCGGCGAGCAGGGCTCGGTATTTGTAAGTGAGCATGGGGTTCTCTGTTGTTATTGACGTGCTGCCTGTTCTGGCCATTCGCCGGCCATTCAGCTCCTACAGCATCACCGCAAGATCGAGATCGCGGTGTGAGCTGGCTGGCCCGCGATAGAGTCGCAACCGGTTTTACTGAATGCTGGCGCGCATCTGAGCCGGCAAGTCCAGTTGCTTGCGCATCTTCGCCACTTCCTCGGTTGTCACCGCAGGCGCACCGTTGCCCCAGCTGTTGCGGGTAAAGGTGAGGATATCGGCGATCTCGCTGTCGCTGAGCTTCCAGTCGAATGCCGGCATGCCGGCCCCTGTGGTGTAGGTGTGGGTGTGCACGGCACGTGCACCGCCCAATACCACGCTGGTCAGGGTGTCGGTGTTGTCCGCCAGGATCGCCTTGTTGCCGGCGAAACCTGTGATCATGTGACTCACACCTTCACCCTGGGTGCCGTGGCAGGCCGAGCAATGCACCTCGTAGCCCTGCCCACCGCGCTGCATGCGCGCATCGCCGGTGGCCAGCGCGGCAGGCGCAGGCTGTGGCGTGCCAGGCAACGACTTGAGGTAAACCGCGATGGCGCGCAGGTCGTCGGTGCTGAGATGCTGGGTAGAGTTCTCGATCGCTTCGGCCATCGGCCCGCTGGCAACGGCCACCCCGTCGCTACCGGTCTTCAGGTAGTCGACGATCTGCTCGACACTGCTGTCGCCAAGCCCCAGGTGAGGGTCGTTGGTGATGTTGGGCGCGAACCAGGTGCCGACCAGGCCACCCTGCAATGCCTGGCTGGCAATCGGCCCACCCAAGGCATTACGCGGGCTATGGCAGGCGGCACAATGCCCTGCCCCGTCCACCAGGTAACGGCCGCGGTTCCACTCCACGCTTTGCGCAGGGTCTGGGGCGTACGGCTTGTTGTCGAAGAACATCCAGTTCCAGCCGGCCATCAACAAGCGCTGGTTGAACGGGAAGTTCATCCCAGCCAGCTCGTTCACTTCGTGCGGCTTAGGCTCGATAGTGCTGAAGAACGCCCACAGCGCGCGCAGGTCATCGTCGCTCATGCGCGTGTAGTCGGTGTAAGGCATTGCCGGGAACAGCAGGCCATGACGGCCCTGGCCCTGGCGCACGGCATTGAAGAAGTCGCGCTGGGTGTAGTTGCCAATACCGGTTAGGCGGTCGGGGGTAATGTTGGATGACTGGATGTCACCGAATGGCGTGCCGATCACGTAGCCACCTGCAAATTCGCCACTTTTGGCTGTGTGGCAGGCCGCACAGTCGGCGCCCCGCATCACATATTCACCCTGTTTGATCAGCGCTACATCGGTGGATTTGAAATCGCCAAGGCGCACCGTATCGTCAGCCACCTGCGAGCGTGTGGTGGAATTGGCCTGGATTACCAGGCCGAGCATCACGGCGCCAGCCAAGGCCAGCACGCCGCCGCCGATCAGGGCAGTTTTCTTGTTGAGCATCGCGGGCCTCACACCAGGGAACCGGGGTTGTGCTGATACTTCTCATGGATCGCGCGTGCCGTACGAATGGCCAAAGCGCCGACGGTGCTGGTGGGGTTGTAACCCGCGTTAGTCGGAAACGCCGATGCACCGACCACGAACACATTGTGGGCATCCCAGCTTTGCAGGTAGGTGTTGACCGCACTGGTACGCGGGTCTTCGCCCATGATCATGCCGCCTTGGGTGTGGTTGGAGTTCTCGTCGTACGGGCTCCAGGACTTTGCCGCCGAATTGAAGGTGTGCACGTGCTTGGCACCCATCTTTTTGCCGATTTCCACTGCGCGCTGCTCGATGAACCGGGCCATGTTGCGGTCGTTCTGATTCCAGTCGAAGGTCATGCGCAGCAGCGGCGTGCCCCAGCGGTCCTTATAGTTTGGATCCAGTGACAGATAGGCATCACGGGTCGGCATCGAAGTGCCCTGGCCGAAGATGATTCCGTAGTTCTGGTAGTTGTCCTGGTAATTCTGCTTGAAACCTTTGCCCCAGCGTGGGGTGCCTGGCGGCAACAGGCCGGAGCGCCCAATCGGCATACCTTCGCGGGAAACGGTGAGCAAGCCGGCACCGCCAATGAAGTCGTGCTGGCCATGGTCGAAGTTGTCGCCGTTGTAGTCGTCCACCTGGATGCCCAGGCCACCGGCACCGATGAACGGGTTCAGGGTCTGGCCTTCGAACCACACATGGGCGCCGGAGCATGTCTGGTAGTTGTAGGCACGGCCAAGGGTGCCGGTCTGGGTTACCGGGTCGTACTGCTGGCCGATCTCACTGATCATCATCAGGCGAGCATTGTCGTAGGTGAACGAGCACAGCGCGACGATATCGGCCGGCTGGATCACTTCGCGGCCCTGCTCATCGAAATAACTGACGCCGGTGGCGGTCTTGCCGTCTTCGGCCTTGTGGATTTTGGTCACATAGCCTTGGGTGATGAGAGTAAAGTTTTTGCGCCGCATCAGGGCCGGGATCACACAGGCCTGGGGCGAAGACTTTGAGTAGTTGCCGCAGCCATGGAACATGCAGTAGCCGCAGTAGGTACACGGCGCCATGCTTACGCCCAGCGGGTTCACATAGGCCGCGCCGACGTGGGCTACGGGAATATAAAATGGGTTGAGGCCCATTTGCGCGGTACTGTCGCGATACATCTGCATCAATTGCGAGTCTTTCAGCGCCGGTGTCGGGAACTCGCGGCTGCGTGGCCCTTCGAACGGGTTGCCGCCAGGTTGCAGCTTGCCGTTGATGTTGCCCGCCACGCCGGAGATACCAGCGATGCGCTCGAAGCGGTCGTAGAACGGCTCGAGGTCGGCATAGGTAATGCCCCAGTCCTGCACCTGCTCCAAGCCCTTGAGCTTGCTCGCACCGTAACGCTCCAGCGTGGCCGAGCGCACGCGGAAGTCCCACTCGGAGAAGCGCCAAGCCATGCCAGCCCAGTGGAAGCCTGCGCCACCGACCGACTTGCCCATCTGAAAAGCCTTCAGTTCGCGGGTCGGCACGGCGGTCTGGCCGGACTGATTGCGGAATGTCAGGGTGTAGTCACCCGGCTGTAGCAGCAGTTCCCGGCGTATGCTCCAGCGTAGCTCGTCCGGGTCGACAGCCGGTGGGGTATCGGTAGAGGTGTCGAGCCAGGGGCCGCGGTCGATGGCGACCACTTCCAGCCCGGCGCGAGTCAGTTCTTCGGCCATCAGTGAGCCGGCCCAGCCCAGGCCGACGATCACGACGTCAGCTTTCTTGCGTTGAATTGCCATTGGTTTCTCCTGAACTCAGCTCACCGGGATCAGGCTGATGGGCTCAAGGCCCAAGTCCTGACCGCGCCGGTCGATGTATTGGCGGTAGTCGTAGCGGGCACCGGGGAAGCCAACCAGCTTCCAACCAGCCATCCCGCGGTTGCCGCCGTACAACGGATCGGAGAAGTAGCCTTCACGCACGCTCATCAGCAGGAACTCGAACAGGCGGTTGCTGCTGCCCTTGCCTTCCCAATCGAGCTTGCCGGCCTCCAGGTCAGACAGCACTGTGTCCATCTGCTCGCCTCCGAGTTCGGCAAAGGCTTTGGAATGCCGCGCGCGGGCGTGCCGGTCGATGAATTCGAGCCCGGCAAGGGTGTAGTCGCGGCGCGTGCGCAGGCTGATGGTCAGGCCCATCAGTTGCGACTCGTCGGCGCGCAGTGGCTGGTCCAGATAGAGGTCTTTCGACTCACCGTAGGGGCCATTCATCTGCGCATCGAGAAAGTCCACACAGCCCGCTTCACTGGCGGATGGACCAAGCTCGTCATGAGGGATCAGGCGATCGAACACGGCCGTCAGGGTGGCGCGCGTCTGGCCTTTGAACACGTTGCCCTGGCCACCGCTCATGACCGGTGACGGCAGCATTTCTCGGGTCAGGCCGGTTGCTGGCGGAACCGACTTGAGTTCTACCGCACCGACCTTGGCAAGGCCGGCGGCGGCGAACAGCGCACCCATAGAACGCAAGGCGTCCCTACGTTTCATGGAATTCTCCTTATCGACAATCACGGGGGGCGTGGGCAGGTAGCGGTTTTTCGAGCGCACAAGGACACACGGCGCGCACGGGGGGGCACGTCGAAGCGATTGAATGCAGTGGGCGAACGAAAAACGCGGGGTGCTGGGAGTTAGACCTGGCGACCTGCCGATCACGGCGGGCGCCAGTGTAGGGCGCGACATTACGCCACGCCACTGGGGCTTTGACGTGTTTACGTCAAAACAATTTCAGGGTCGGACAGAGTCAACGGTCTCATCAATCACTATACGCAGCTGCGGGTGCACTTGCGGGGGGGCGTCCAGGTCTCCGTTGGCGTAGAGCAACTGCTGGATGGCGGCTTCAGCCTGACCTTCAGGGTCCTGGTCGAGTACCAAAGACAGCACACCCTCGGCGAGCATATCGGCATGCTGATGCGTCGCCTCATGACTGATCCAGACGGGACTAGCAGTGAGTCGCTTCAGCCCACGATGCACCCCGGTCGAGCCACTGCCCGTGGTATACAGCCCGGCGATCGGCGCGTCCTGGGTGGAGTACTGACTGAGCGTCGCTGCATTCAGGTCGTCATCATCAAAACATTCCAGCGGCCCAAGCACCGCTACGTTCGGCGCCCGTTCGCCCATGACTTCGAGAAAACCTTGAACCCGCTGCTGATGAGCGTGGTACAGCAGGGAATTGGTCACCAGCAACACCGGGCCCTGCCCGGGCCGGACCCACTGGCTCATCAACCGACCGGCAGCGCGGCCAGCCTTGTGGTTGTCGATGCCGACATAGGTTGCACCCGTCAGCCCCGAGAGGCTGCTGGTCAGCAGCACCACCGGTACGCCAGCATCGATCTGCGCCTTCAGCGCGGCGCGCACTTCAGGCGTGTCCTGAGCCACCACGATCATGCCCTGGCGCGGCACTCTGGGCCTGCTGATCAACGCCAGTAACTGCTGCGGTTCTCGCTCTTGCCAGACTTGGCGTTGCAGCACCAAGCGGGAGCGGTGCATCTGCGCCTGCTGGACGAACGCTGCAGTCAGCCGCTGGAAGTGATCGGTTGTACTGTCGACCATCAACAGGTCGAAACGCAGCAGCCCGTGCACGGGTGATGGCAGTAACCGCTTAAGGCCCAGTACCTGTGCTGCTTGCAGCACCTTGCGGCGCTTGCTGTCGGAGACACTGCCCCGTTCGTTTAGCACACGGTCCACGGTGCTCAGGCTGACCCCCGCCTGAAGGGCAACATCGGCCATGCGTTGGCGACGATCGATCTTGTCCACCTGCAACATCCAGTTACTTAAAACGGGCAGTCTGCCATGCCTGCCCGGCTCTCGCCTACTCGCGTCGCAGGTCAACCCTGCACGGCGCCTTGCCTGTTGACCGCCAAAGGTACGAGTCGCCGCGGGATCAGCCCGCGACGCAACAACCAGCCGTCCAGTGAAAACTTGCCGGCGCCCGTCATCATCACCCCAGCAAACACCACCATCAACAGCATCACGTACTCCCATCCGCCGCCGCCTGGCGAGGCCCACGCGTAACCGCGGCTCCATTCCCCACCAAAACCGACGGTGGCCACCAGGAAGTAGATGAGGCTGACGAATGCGCCCAGCCTGGCAAACAGGCCAAGACCGACACTAACCGCACTGGCGAACTCGATCAAACCACCCAGTACCACGAATGCCGCAGCCAGTTCACCCAGGCCAAAACCCTGGAAGCCCGCTTCGAGCTTATGGAACCAGCCCATGCCAGCGAAGATCTTTTCCGCGCTGTGGCAAAGCTCGTTCAAGCCAAAGTACATTCGCACGAGCGTGGCCTGCCACAACAGGGTACCCAACCAGGCACCCGGCTTGGATCTGTCTCGGCGCAGGTCGCTGAGGGCACAGTCCACGAACTGCAGAAACATCGGAATGGCGGCGATGCTCGCGACCCATACCATCACCTGAGCATCATTCATGGCCGCGACGCGCCAGGCGATCAGAAACGGCAACAGTGATAACAGATACCCAGGCGCGAACACCCTCGGCGTGATCAATACGGCGCTGAGCAAGGCCACGCACATCCAGAGGGTGCTGGACCAGGCTGCGAAATCTGGCAACGTATGGTTGCCCCAGCCACAGTACAGAGCGGCCAACAACGTAGCCGCCAGCCCCGTTACGCTGAGCGACTGAGGCATCATTGAAGGCTTCAGAGTGCCATAGTCACTGGCAGAAGCGCCCTCGACCGTGTCGAGGCGTTGCAAGGCGCTGTTCATGGACGAGTCTCCTTCAGGGTTTGGGGCGCGGGTAGCGTTTGTTCGAAGGCGCGCAGCACTTCGGTGGCAAAGCGCTGCTCCTGGGCATCACTGGCACCACCGGCCACTCCCATGCCGCCAACACGCTGACCCTGCCGGCGTATCACCAGGCCCGCCACCGCCGGCAAGATTCCCGGTATGCTGCCCAATTGCAGATTGTCCTTACGCGCCATCTCGTAGAACACCACCGTGTCGACATCGTTGATCGCGGCCGAGTTGGCCTTCTTGATTGCCGCCTCGACGCACCCCGGCGCCGCGCCATCCATGCGTTTGAACGCCAGCAGATAACCGCTGGCATCGGTGACTGCGATACACGGGTGCACACCTTCACCGGCCGCCTTTGTAACGGCCTGGTCCAGCAGCGCGGAAGCTCCGGCCAGCGAAAGGTTCGCACCGCCAAGCAATGGGGCAGGTGCTTCGGCGGCGTTGGCCAAAGGCAAGGCCACTGCGACAGCGGCACACAACAGTAAACGTGACAAGCTCATGTTCGATTCCTTGCAGACAAAGTGCCGGTCCAATACGGCCCCCTGCAATACAGGAGGCCGCTGCCTTCAACGGAACGTGGCCGCCACGTCTTCAGCCAGTTTCTGTTCGGTCAGGTCGGTCGCGCCGCTGATGCCCACGCTGCCGATGACGTTGCTGTCATGCTTGACCACGACGCCGCCCACCGCTGGCAGGATGCCCGGTATTGTGCCGATGGCCAGGTTCTCTTTACGCGCCAGGTCGTAGAAGGTGATGGTGTTGATGGCAAAGCGCGCTGCCGATTTGGCCTTGGCAATCGACGCTTCGATACACCCGGCGTAAGCGCCCTGCATGCGGGTAAAGGCCAACAGGTGCCCGTCGGCATCGGTCACGGCAATACAGATATTCATGCTACGGCTGCGGGCCATCTCAGTCGCCCGTTCGGCCAACTGCTGGGCAGCGGCGGTCGACAGGTTTTCCTGGGTGACCACTGAGGTATTTGGCGCCGTGGCGGCCTGGACATGGGTCAGCGCCGAAGCAATGAAGGCGAAGCTCAAAGCGGCCATGCTGATTGTTGTTTTCATGGGTACAACTCCTTGGTTAACGACCTGTGCTCCACTGCACAGGCAGGCTTGGAAAAATGTGCGGGCGCCTTTCGCGCAGACGAACGCACGCCGCGGCCGCCGTTGACGGCCGCTGGATCATGGGGTCGAAGGTGCAAGGCTGGCGGTCGCCGCGACGCCCGCCTAAAGGCTTAACGCGTGGCGGCTAACGGTTTGCCGACCAAACCAGGGACTTTCTCCCGATCGCCCAAGTGTGTGGGCAACTGCAGCTTGTAGATCTTGAATGGCAGCTCAAGGGCGTCCTTGCCGCCCGGACCACGGTTCGAGGCCATGCGTGCACTCTGCGGAACCGGTATATACAGCTCACGCTGATCGGAGATGATCATCGCGTCGGCATTGGCCAGGCGCGCATCTTCGGCAACCACGCGCAGCGTGCCATCCGGTGAATAGACGGTGACGCGTGGCTTGTCGTACTCACCCATGTAAATGTTGCCGGCACTGTCGATTGCCGTGCCAGTGAGCGGGCTGGTGTTGTAGACGAACTGCACTTGCTTGCCCAACGCTTCATCGCTCAGCCCAAGGTCACGCAGGCCGGCGGTCGGTACCCGCCACAATGGCCCGCTCAGTGGCTGGTAATAAAGCCACAGGCCATCGGGACTGATCTCGATGGGGTCAGAGTGAACCTGGTGGTCGCTGCCGTCAGGCAGCAGCAACACGTGGCCGTCTTCACCAATTGGCCGTCGCGTTGGAATCATCTGCGTCGACGGATGCCCGGCCAGGCGCCTGACGGCTTCTCCGGTGCGCAGGTTGACGACGATGATCCCACCCAGCCCGGAGTCAGTCACGTAGGCGTGCTCGCTGTCCAGGCGCAAGTCATTGAGGTTGGCGCCAGCCGGCAACACGCTGGCGGGCAAGCTGATACTGCGCAACAGCTTGCCGCTGCGGGTATCGAACTGGAGAATCTTCTGCCCGAGATTAATGCCTTTCGGGCCCGCATCCTCGCCTTGGTCGATCGCCCACAAGGTGTCATCGTCGAAGATGTGGATAGTGTTGATCTTTACCAGCGCGGCGTCGCTTGGTTTGCCCGGCGCCCAGTCGTTCCAATGCCCGCCCGGGAATGGCTTGAGGGTGCCGTCAGGCATGACTTCTGCAATGGAGGGGGTTTTCTCGAACCCCGGCCAGCGAGGCAGGCCGACGAACAAGCGACCGTCAGAGGTGAGCGCCACCGCATTACATAGCCAATCCAGGCGTGCCACTTCGGTGAGCGCCGTGCCCATGCTCGGCCACTGGTCGGCGTGCGTCTGCGCTGTGCCGGCCAGGCCGATCATGCACGTTGCGAGGCCCAAGGCGCGGAACAGGTTTCGGGTCTTGTACATTAATGTTGTCCTTGTCAGTAATGTGGCCACAGTGGTTAATCAATGGACAGCAGCAGCGTTGAGTGATGGGCCAGGTTGTGCATCGTTCTGGCCGTTGGGGCCATCGTCTGGACGGCGCAAAGGGCCGACGATCACCAGGTAGCTGACGAACGCACCGACGGCATTCAGGGCGACGTAAATCAACGCACCGTTGAACGAGTTCATCGACTGCACCATGTAGCCGATCACCACCGGTGTGACGATGCCGGCCAGGCTGCCGAAGGTATTGAAGATGGCACCGTTCATGCCAATGCTGTCCTTTGGCGAGACGTCCGCGATGATCGCCCAGCCTAGGGCTCCCACGCCTTTGCCGAAGAACGCCAGCGCCATGAACAACACCACCAGCAGGTTGGTTTCCACGTAGTTGCACAAGATCATGCTCATCGACAGGGCCATGCCGATGAAAATTGGCAGCTTGCGCGCCAGGGTCAACGACATGCCTTTGCGCAGCATCCAGTCCGAAACCATGCCCCCGGTGATCCCTCCCACGAAACCACAAATCGCCGGTACCGCCGCCAACAGGCCCGCGTCCAGCAACGAAAGCCCGCGCTGTTGGACCAGATACACCGGGAACCAGGTGAGAAAAAAGAACGTCAGGGTGCTGATGCAGAACTGCGCCAGGTAAATGCCCAGGTACATGCGCTGCTTGAGCAAGCCACGGGCACGCACCCAAGTCTGCCTCCAGCCCTGCGCTTGCGGCCGGTCAAGAGCATGCTCGCGCAGGCTTGCACCACCACTGCGCATGGCCTCCAGCTCCAGCGGGCTTAACGATGGGTGCTCAACGGGCGCCTTGATTCGGTATATGAACACCACCCCCATTACCACACCCGCCACACCCATTACATAAAATACCCACGGCCAGCCCCAGCGTGTGGATATCCAGGCCAGCAGCGGCGTGAATACCACCGCTGCAAAATACTGCGAGGAGTTGAAGATCGCCGTCGCGGTGCCGCGCTCGGCAGTGGGGAACCACATCGAAACGATCTTGCTGTTGGCAGGAAAGCACGGTGCCTCTGCGGCACCGACCATGAAGCGCAAGAGGAATACTGCGAAGAACGCTAGCCCTACCGGCATCATCGCCACCGTGCCGATCAGCCCGGTGAACACCGACCAGGCGATGATCGCCAGGCCCAACACACGGATGCTGCCGAACCGGTCGATGGCCAAGCCGCCGGGCAGTTGCAGCATCATGTAGGCCCAGGCGAAGGCAGAAAATAGCCATCCCATCTGCGCGTGCCCCAAACCCATTTCATCGGCCAGGCTGGCGCCGGCGATGGACAGCGTGGCGCGATCGCCCTGATTGATGATCATCATCACGAAGAGCAGGATGATGACTTCGTAACGCCGGTGCTCGGCGAAGAAACGGCGCAGAGAATCTGTTTTTTTCATTGTATTCTCGATGGCGGATTTGCGGCGCAGGCGACTAACCGCTGCGTCGCAACCACTCAGCAGTGGGTTTCTCGGATGATTACGTCCGCACGCTGCCGGGTTTCCGGCCGCAACGCCGTGCCCAAGCCAGGCTGGGTGGGTGCCAGGGCGAAGCCCGATTCGATCTGTGGCAGCTGGGTGACCAGTTCGCCGTACCAGGTCGACAGCGAGGCACGCACAACCTCTTGCAGCACGGCAGTGGGTGCGTGCAGTCCCAGGTGCAGGCCGGCGTACAGCGCCACCGGCCCGGTGCAGTCATGGGGCGCCAGCGGTTTGTTGTAGGCTTGAGCCAAGGCGGCGATTTTGCGTGCTTCGGTGAAGCCGCCGCACCACACCAGATCGAGCATCAGGTAGTCGAGGCTGCCGGCCTTGAGCAGGTCGCGGTAGGCGGTGCTGCCGCCAAGGGTTTCACTGGCGCAGACCGGCACCCGGGTGCGGTTGCGCAGGTCGGCCAGTGCCTGGGGGTCATCCATCTTGCACAGTGGGTCTTCCACCCAGTACACGTCGAAGGGTTCCAGCGCCTGGCAGATGCGCAGGGCCGCCGTGCTATCCCACAGGCTGTGCAGCTCGCACATGATCTCGATGCGGTCGCCAACAGCCTCTCGGATTTGGCGGAACGCCTCACAGCCTTTGCGCACTTGCTCAAGGCTGATGGTGTTGGCCCCTTGCTGGGTGGCGAACTGGTCGAACGGCCAGATCTTCATGGCCGTGTAGCCCTCTTCCACCAAGCTGATGGCTAGGGCGCCAGCATCCCGCGCAAAGGCCAACTGGTCGTCGTAGGGGCCCTGCGCACGATCGGCCGCAGTGATCTCGCGACGCGCCCCTTGCTGGGTGTTGAAATCGTAGCCGGCGCAGGTGTTGTAGACACGGATTCGGTCGCGGCAGGCACCGCCCATGGCTTCGTGGATAGGCACCCCATGACGCTGCCCCTTCAGATCCCACAGGGCGATATCCACCGCGCTGGCTGCACGGATTTCAGCGCTCGCGCTGTGGTAGCCGATGTACGGGTTGGTGTGTTCCAGGGCGATGGCCTCGATCTGCCGCGAGTCCCTGCCGATCAGGCCGGGCGCGAGAAGTTCGTGCACCGCAGCTTCGACCGTGGCAGCACCACGAAACGTTTCGCCCAGTCCGACAAGCCCTTCATCGGTTTCGATCTCCAGCCAGATTAGCTTGGGGCGCTCGGGCAGGCGCAAGGTTCTAACGCAGGTTATCTTGGACATTGTTCTTATCCTGAATCCATTCCAGCCAAATGGTATCGTTACCATTTCCGCTAAAAAACCTAGCGCATAGAATCAGGATCTACAAGTAAAAAGTATTTCTCGCTGAAAGAATTGGATTTGATAACGCTACCGTCTCCCCGTCCAAGCAGCGCGCGGCCAAAGCTAGACGGTGCTCTCCCGCTTCACCAGGTCGAACCCGATATCGACTGTTTTCACCAGCGCGCCTTCGCCCTGCAAACGCTGCAATAGCATCGCCGCGGCAGTCTGTCCCATGAGCGTGCCATCGATCCTGACCGTGGACAGGGCGGGAAAGGTGTGGGCCGCGAATGCCATGTCACCGAACCCCATTACCGCCAGCTGTTCAGGTACACGAATACCACGGGCGGCGGCCTCGGTGAGCACACCTTGAGCAATGGTGTCAGAGGTGCACACCACCACACAGGGCCCGTCCTGCTCGCTTGGCAATGCTCGCAACAAGGCGCTCAGGCCCTCGCGCCCCTGCGCCAATGAAGGCAAACCTTGCCAGGTGCTCCGGTGCAGAGCAGTGACACCCTCCTCTGCCAGCGTCTTGCAGAAGCTGTCGGCACGGCGCAACCCGCGCGGATCGTCGACGGCAAACAAGGCGAAGTGCCGATAGCCTCGGCCAAGCAGATGCCGAGCGACATCGCGGCCCGCCTGCTCATGGGAAAATCCGACCAGCATATCGATCGGTTCGGCTGACAAATCCCAGGTTTCCACCACCGGCACGCCTGCAGCGCGCAGACGGTTGCGGCTAGTGGTGGTATGCAGGGTGCCGGTGAGGATGATGCCGTCGGGGCGGCGGCTGAGGATCACTTCAAGCAGCTCTTGCTCCTGCTCGCTCTGGTAACCCGAGACGCCCAACAATACCTGATACCCAGCCTTGGCAAGGCGCTCGTTGATCGCCTGGAAGGCGTCCGAAAATATCGGATTGGTCACCATCGGCACCACCACCGCCACCAGCCGAGTACGGCTGGACTTCAGCGCACCGGCCAGGCGGTTATGTACGTAGCCGGTCTGCTCAATGGCCCGGCGAACTTTCAGGCGAGTAGGTTCACGCACGGTTTCCGGCTGATTGAGATAGCGCGAGACCGTCATGGGCGCAACACCGGCCAAGCGAGCCACATCGCTCAAAGTGACTGCTGCACGCCCCTGCCCTTTGCCCTCTGAAGACATACCTGCCCTACCTCGTAATCCAGCGTTCCATAAGTCGCGCAAGAGTAGCCTGCGAAAATTTTGAAGGAAACCCATCAAAAGCATCGTGGCACGATGTTCTGTCGCAGCCCTAGACTCGCCCCGCTTGGATTGGAAGCAACGTCCAGCCTCGTCAGTGACCTGCCGGGGCCTGCCTGCCCGGCCGAACACGCGGTGTTCGGCGCACGTTGCATCAAGTCGATAACAATAACTCAAGCGTCATCGCGCGGTGCCAGCGCACCGATAGCGGTCGACGCACGTCCTGAGGATGATGGACATGAACAGACGTGAAGCCCTGATATCGCTTGTTCAAATCAGCGCCCTTGGCGCGATCAGCAGCGCCAGCGCCGGTGTGATACGTTCCGATACCCACTTTCCTGTTGGCACCCAGGCTGATGCGCTGCCGTCACCGCCAACCTCGGGTGCACTGGTCTATTTCACTGCTGCCGAAGCGCACGAAGTGGCCGCCATCTTCGACCGGCTCATTCCCGAAGACGAACTGGGCATGAGTGCCAGCCAGGCGGGTTGCGTGGTGTTTCTCGACCGCCAGCTGGCCGGCCCCTACGGCCAGGCTGCCAGCACCTATCGTCTTGGGCCCTTCAAGCAAGGCACGCCCGAACAAGGACCGCAGTTCCGGCTGACCCCGGCCCAGCGTTACCGTGAAGGCCTTGCACGTCTGGGCGACTATTCCCGCAGTCAGCACGGCAAGCTGTTCAGCGCGCTTGAACCCGAGCGCCAAGACGACCTGCTTCGCGCCATGGAAGCCGGCCAAGACCGCCTGCCATCGGCACTGGATGCCGACTTCTTCGCACTGCTCCTGCAAAACGTGCGCGAAGGTTATCTGGCTGACCCCATGTACGGGGGCAACCGCAACATGGTGGGCTGGCGCCTGATCGGTTTCCCGGGGGCACGCTACGACTACCGGCCCTACCTCCATAAAAAGGGCCAGCCGCTTCACCTGGAACCTGTGAGCTTGCTCGACAGGACAGTCTGACCGGCACATCACGGCATATCGCACATCCCTTCAAGCAAGGCGGTCACGGCATCTGCCGGGGCCCGGCTGCGCGCGCACCAAGGAACACTCATGAAAACAACAAGACCTAAAGCGGACGTGGTGGTCATCGGCCTAGGCTGGTCCGGCTCGGTTATTGCCGAGGAACTGGCCAGGGCCGGGCTCCGGGTAGTTGCTGTCGAACGCGGCGCCTGGCGTGACACCGCAACCGACTTCCCACCCTCGGTGGACACCGACGAACTGCGCTGGGCAACGCGCAAGGAAATTCTCCAGGCGCCGCGCATGGAGACCTACACCGTGCGCAATAACGCACGCCAGGAGGCGCTACCCGTTCGCGAGTGGAGCAACCTGACCCTCGGCAACAATGTGGGTGGCGCAGGCACGCACTGGGCGGCGGCGTCCTGGCGCTTCAACCCGTTCGATTTCGAGCCGTACAGCAAAACCGTGGAGCGTTACGGCAAGGGCCACCTGCTGCCTGGTCTACAGGTCCAGGACTGGGGTGTCACCTACCAGGAGTTGGAGCCTTTCTACGATCGCTTCGAGCGCATTGCCGGCACCAGTGGCAAGGCAGGTGTCATCCAGGACGTTGTCATCCCCGGCGGCAACCCGTTCGAGGGTTCGCGCAGCCGTGACTTCCCTACGCCGCCACTGGTCCCCAGCCACTGGAACGACATCTTCAGCCAGAAGACCACGCAGATGGGCTACCACCCGTTCCCGGTACCCGCCGGGACAATATCCCAGGCCTACGTCAACCCGCTGGGTGTACGCATGGGGCCCTGCACTTATTGCGGCTACTGCCAACTGTTCGGCTGCGGCAACTGGTCCAAGAGCAGCCCCAACGCCTGTGTCGTGCCGGCATTGATGCGCCAACCTAGCTTCGAAGTACTAACCGAAACCGAAGTCCTGCATATCAACAAGTCGTCTGATGGCAAAACCGCAACCGGCGTCAGCTATATCGACAAGAACGGCGTGCGCGGCGAGCAACCTGCCGACATCGTCATCGTCGCCGCCTACCAGCTCGACAATGTGCGCCTGATGCTGTTGTCGGGTATTGGCGAGCCCTACGATCCGCGCACCCGCCGGGGGGTGATTGGCCGCAACTACAGCTTCCAGACCCTTTCGTATGCCTACCTGTGGTTTGAGAACGAATACCTCAACCCGTTCATGAACACCGGCTGCCTGGCGATTCAGATCGACGACTTCAACGCCGACAACTTCGACCATAGCGGTCTGGGATTCATTGGCGGTGCGGGTATCCAGTCGTTGTCCAACAGCGGCTTGCCGATTGGCATGGCCGGCGTACTGCCCAAAGGCGCCCCGGCCTGGGGCATGGGCTGGAAGCGGGCGTTCCGGCACAGTTACCAGAACTGGGCGATGGTCCAGGGCCAGGGCACCAGCTACGCCCATGAAGACATGTATTTCGACCTCGACCCTACCTACAAGGATAACTATGGTCGCCCGCTGATGCGCATGACGTTCGACTACAACCTCAATGACAAACGCTCGGGCGAATTCATCCGGCAGAAATGCGAACAGATCGCCAAAGCTGTCGGAGGCAAGCACATCGAGTCCTATAACTTCGCTGCAGACCACTACACGCCGTTTCGCGCGAACGACTCGTCCCACACCAACGGCGGCGTGGTCATGGGCACCAACCCCCGAACCAGCGCCCTGAACCGCTACCAGCAGTGCTGGGCTGCGCACAACGTTTTTGTTCTAGGCGCTTCATCGTTCCCCAACAATGGTGGCTACAACCCGACCGTGACGATTGGCGCACTGGCCTTGTGGACGGCCAAGGCGATCCTTGAGCATTACCTGAAAAACCCTGGCCCAATGGTACAGGCATGAGGACCGCAGGCATGAAAACGAAAACGCTGCTGAGCGCCTTCTGCTCGCTCGCCCTTGTAGGATTGGCCGGCGCCCTGTACATCAATAACGACACCAGCGCCGACGATATCGCCGACAACCGCATCACCGCCGCTCAGGCCAGCCCTGCCGACCCAGCCGCCATTGCCCGCGGCGCCTATGTGTCAATTCAAGGGGATTGCGTGGCCTGTCACAGCGTACCCAGTGGCAAGCCGTTTGCCGGGGGTTACGGCTTGAAGACGCCATTCGGGGTAATCTACTCCACCAACATCACTCCCGACGTCAAGACCGGTATCGGCAACTGGACCGAACGGGACTTCTTCCGCGCTGTGCGACACGGCAAGCACAAGAACGGCCAGTTTCTCTACCCGGCCATGCCCTACAACGCCTACGTGCGCATGAGCGACAATGACCTGCAGGACTTGTGGGCGTACATCCGCTCGCTGCAACCGATCGAGCAAACCACACCGACTAATACCTTGGGCTTCCCCTACGACATTCGCCTGGCGATGCTCGGCTGGAACCTGCTGTTCTTCGACAACGCGACGCTCGAGGTTGATCCGTCGCGGTCAGAACAGTGGAACCGGGGCCGTTATCTGGTTGACGGTGCCGGCCACTGCGCCTCGTGCCATACGCCTAAAAACCTGCTCGGCGCAGATACCGGCCGCTACCTGCAGGGGGCCGACGTGGCGGGCATCCATGCACCGGAAATCACTGGCGACCCCTACCGCGGTATCGGTGCCTGGAGTGTCGAGCAATTGCAGCAGTATCTAAAGACCGGCACCAACCACCAAGCTGTGGCCTCTGGCACCATGGGTGAAGTGGTCGAATTCTCGACCCAGCACCTCAGCAACCAGGATCTCGCCGCGATTGCCCATTACCTGAAGTCGCTACCAGGCTCGCAAGCTACCCCACCCGAAGTACTCGCCGCGTCGACTCCGGTGATGCGCCGAGGTGGCGAAGTGTACGAGCATAACTGTATGGCATGCCACAACGTCGCCGGTGAAGGCATCGACGGCATGGTCAGCGGGTTCGCTGACAACTCGGGCATCCGTGCCTCCAGCCACACCAACCTGATCTCTACGGTATTGATCGGTAGCCGGGCAGTAATTACTGAGCACAACCCCACGGGCGCCGGCATGCCCTCCTTCGACTGGAAGCTCAACGATGCGGACATCGCTGCGGTACTGACCTATGTGCGCAACAGTTGGGGCAATGCCGCATCTGAAGTCAAAGCGCAGGACGTAGCCGGCGCGAGGGAACGCCTTGGCGTTCAATCACCGATGCAGAGCGGCTTTTGAGTCATTGATACGGTTTGCTGGATGGCTGCCGATTGGAATCATAGCGTTGAGGCCTGCGCTTCGAAACTGTCGGCAATCCATTTGGCGGTGCGATCGTAGTGCGCCTCGACCTCTTTCACCCCGAAAGCCCTCAGTGACGAAAGAATCATGCCCTTTCCTACAACCAACTGAACAGGTACAGCACCTCAATGCACTTGCATACGCAACCTCGTGATCGCGCGAAGGGTATATTTCGGCAACGACGATGAACCCGGGCGGCAGCCCGTGCTTTTTAGATTAATAAATTGTCGCCACGATGAGCTGATCAAACTGTATGCGCTCCAATGTGGCTGCGTCGGCTTTGTTATCGACGATGCCATCCGTGATGTCGCCTGCTTTGATGACATTCCCTGCCACGTGTACGTTGTTACGGCCCCTATAAAACAGGACCTGGCGCCATCAACTTCCCCGAGTCGATTGGCGGGACGGTAGTAGTAAACACGGGTGACATCATCGTCGGCAATGAAGAAGGTGGGGTTGGCTTCCGCCGCAGAGTTGCTTGAGGCGGCCCGCCGGCACGAAGACACGGAAGAACGCGTCAAAGATGGAGATTGCCACTGGGGCTAATAGGCTGTCATGGATTGGCAGGATGCTGATCAAGGCCGGTTTGGGCTGATGAAGCAATACCAGGCACTGCTGGCCGGTCGTAAGCATGTCCTCGAAAAGATCGGCGGTACATATGTCGAGCCGAACATCTTCGACGGCGTGACCAATGCCATGAAGATAACGCAGGATGAATCTTCGGTAAACCTTATAGACGCGGAGCAAAAAGCCTCCCTACGTAAGCCCCAACATTGGGTCTGATAAGCACAGGTTATCCGAACCTATTGCAGCGTTGAGCGAGATGAAATTGACAGAGCCGGTACAGATGCCCCCCCTCCCAGCCGCTGGTGCTAGCAGAGTTGGCCGACAGCACCCGCGCCGCCGCTGAGGCATTCATCGCGGCAGGCACTGCGGCCAATACCGTGCGCAGCTACCAGAGCGCCCTCACCTACTGGTCCGCGTGGTTGCGGTTGCGTTATCGCCGCTCGCTCGGCGACGGCGCGTTGCCACCCGAGGTCGCCGTGCAATTTATCGTCGACCACTTGGCCAGGCCCGATACTGTTAGTAACTGGACACATCTGCTGCCGCCGGAGGTCGATGCCGCGTTGGTGGAAGCCAAGATCAAGGGCAAGCCGGGGCCACTGTCGTTCAGCACAGTTAGCCATCGCTTGGCAGTTTTGGCTAAATGGCATCGCCTGCGACGCTGGGATAACCCAAGTGAGGCTCCTGTGGTGAAGACGCTTCTTCGCGAGGCACGCAAGGCCCAGGCGCGCCAAGGCGTATCCGTGCGGAAGAAAACCGCAGTGGTGTTGGAGCCGCTGCAGGCCATGCTCGCCACCTGCACTGACGGCGTGCGTGGCACGCGCGATCGCGCCCTGCTGTTGCTGGCCTGGAGCGGCGGTGGCCGGCGCCGCTCGGAAATCGTGGGTTTGCAGATCGGAGACCTGCGCCGCCTGGACGCCGACACCTGGCTGTACGCACTCGGGGCGACCAAAACCGACAGTAGCGGCGTGGGGCGGGAAAAGCCGCTGCAGGGACCGGCGGCTCAGGCGCTGAACGCCTGGCTCGCTGTAGCACCGGCCTGCGAGGGCCCGCTGTTTCGCCGCTTGTACAAAGGGGGGCGGGTCGCGTCTGCTGATCTGTCCGGTGACCAGGTCGCGCGCATTGTCAAACGCCGTGCGGCACTGGCCGGCCTCGACGGCGACTGGGCAGCGCACAGCCTGCGCTCGGGCTTCGTCACCGAGGCAGGACGCCAGGGGGTGCCTCTCGGCGAGGTAATGGCGATGACTGAGCACCGTAGCGTCAGTACCGTAATGGGCTATTTCCAGGCGGGGTCCTTACTGGGCAGTCGTGCCAGCCAACTCCTTACGATGAAATCGTCCAACGAGAACGCGCCAAGTGACCTTCAGCCTACAGCGAATCCCTCCTAGCGCGCAGGGAGGCGCCCGCCAGATGCGTGAACAAGTACGGTGTGAATCGCCCCTAGTTTCGTAGACACCTCCAAGCCTCCTAATAAGGCCCAAATAGGAGGTGCCATGAGTCGTCAGCGTTACCCCGAAGAATTCAAGATCGAAGCGGTCAAGCAAGTGACCGAAAAAGGCAAATCTGTCGCCGATGTCGCCCAGCGCCTGGGCATGTCCGTGCACAGCCTTTACGCCTGGATCAAGGTCTATAGCAAGCGTCAGCAAGACGACGATCGGCAGGCCGAACTGCGCAAGCTACGCGCTGAACTCAAGAGCGTGACGTAAGAGCGAGACATCCAATCGCCCCCGTAATGAGCAGCCGCAGCTCATTGCGCCGCATCACGCCTTTGCCTCAGGGCTAACAAGCAGTGGCAGCAGCTCCGAAACTAACGCTTTCGCATCCTGTTCGTACCCTTCGCGCCAACGGCGAGACCAATCGCAAGGACGCCCATCATCCTCCCACTCGGCCAATGCCAGCGCATTCACAATTTCCATCTCAAACCAAAGGGTCTGCCACCTTTCTGCATCTGACACCAAGATTGAGTTTTGCCTGGCGAATTCGGTCTGCGCTACGAAGCTCGACCAGCACAGCAGATCCTGAGGTGCTTCCCGCGCCAATACCATCAATTCCGAAACTGTCATCACAAACTTCCTCCACTGACTAAAATCGCGATTGGCGCACACACATAACCGTTTAGCACCGCTTCTTAAGCAGGTACCACCCGCCGTGCATCCCTTCGCACCGCTTGTGGCGGTACGCCGAATCCGCGGATGAATACCTCGCGCATATGCCGGCGATCCCTAAAGCCAGTTTCTTTAGCCACCACATCCAGGCTGTGTCGGCTCTGCTCAATCATCAATCGGGCAGCCTCAAGACGAAGACGCTCTATGGCCTTGGCCGGAGATTGCCCAGTCTCGGCGGTGAACACGCGGGTGAACTGCCGAGGGCTCAGGTGCACAACTTCAGCGAGTTCCTCAACACTCAACGGACGACTCAAATTTTTGCGAGCGTAATCCAGAGCGCTTTGAATCCGATCCGACTTCGGTGCAAGCGTCAGCAGTTCGGAGTGTTGGGATTGCCCACCCGAGCGGCGCTGATGCATCACGAGCTTGCGCGCCACGGACCTGGCCATTTCGGCTCCCAGGTCTTTTTCCACCATACCCAGCGCCATATCCAGGGCAGCGGTCATGCCGGCGGACGTCCAGATCTGCCCGTCCACAATGAATATCCGATCTTCTTCGACTTCAATCTTCGGATGCAGCTCGCGCAGCTTTTTCGCATAGGCCCAATGCGTCGTTGCACGCCGATAATCCAGCACGCCTGCCTGAGCCAACACAAAACAGCCCGTACAAAGGCCCGCAGTGCGCCGTGCGCCGTCGACAAAGCCCCGCACACTGGCCAGCACGTCTTCACCAGGAGGCGTCAATGGCGTCAAAGTCCCCGTAATCATCCAGGTATCGGCCAAACCAGGAGCCCCAAGAGGAAGCGTATCCATGTACATCCCCAGAGAAGAGCGCACTGTGCCACCCTCCATGGAGAAATTCTGGATTCTGTAAACCGTTTCGCCCGCGACGATGTTGGCGAATTCGAATACCGCCTGCGTTGCCAGCGACATGACCTGGAAACCTTCGGTAATTAGGTAGCCGACACGGTGCATGGTAGAGCTCCACTGTTCAATGTCCTAAAACCGTATTATATGCGTCGTTTAAGACAACAGCGCTATTCTGCATCATGGCTCCACACCCAAACACCGGAGCATCACCATGACGCAGCAATTCAAGGGCACCGCCCTCATCACCGGCGCCTCCACCGGAATCGGATCGATCTACGCAGAACGCTTGGCCCGCCGGGGTTACGACTTGGTGCTGGTCGCCCGTAACCGGGAGCGCCTCAACACCTTGGCCAGCCGGCTCACCAGCGAAACCCGGCAGAACGTAGAGGTGTTTCCGGCAGACCTCGCCAAGGCAGATGACCTCGCCAAGGTAGAACGCAAACTGCGTGAAGACGCCAGCATCAGCCTGCTTGTGAACAACGCAGGCATCGGCACCCACACCAGCCTGCTGGAAAGTGATGTCGAGCGCATGGCCGAAATGATCACCCTCAACGTGACCGCCCTCACCCGCCTTACCTACGCCGCCATCCCAGGATTTACCGCTCGCAAGCACGGCGCCGTCATCAATATCTCGTCCATCGTGAGCCTGGCGCCAGAACTGCTCAATGGCGTGTATGGCGGCAGCAAGGCCTATGTGACCGCGTTCACTCAGTCCCTGCACAAGGAGCTTGCGGATAAAGGCATCAAAATCCAGGCGGTGCTACCAGGGGCCACAGCCACCGACTTCTGGCAGATCGGTGGCTTGCCTGTCGAGAACCTCGATCCGGGCATCGTGATGTCGGCCCAAGACCTGGTGGACGGGGCCCTGCAGGATTTCGACGACGGTGTGTTGATCTCCATCCCCTCGATGCATGACTTGCAAGCTTTCGAACGCTACGAAGCCAGCCGACAGGCCATGTTCAGTCAGCTTTCCAGCAATCTGCTTGCTCCGCGTTACAACGCCAAATGATCAGCAGGACAAACGCTACCCACCATTTTCACCGCAGGCGACAAAGTCTTACTCCATTCAGGCTATTTCTTGAGTGAATCGAAACGTCTAGCCTTAACCCACATTCAATCAGAGAGTCAAACCAATGAAGGCCGTCGTCTACACCCAACCCGGTTTGCCGATCCAAAACCCTCAATCGCTGTACGACACGGAGCTGCCCACCCCGACACCCGGTGCCCGGGACCTCCTTGTCGAGGTCAAGGCTATCGCCGTCAACCCGGTTGATACGAAGATCCGTGCAAGCCGTGGCGGTGAGCAACCACAGGTGCTGGGCTGGGATGCCGTCGGCGTCGTCCGTGAGGTAGGTGCTGAAGTGACGTTGTTCCAACCGGGCGATGAGGTTTTCTACGCCGGTGCTATCGACCGCCCGGGCACCTACAGTGAGCTTCACGTAGTGGATGAACGCATCGTCGGGCACAAGCCTCGCAGCTTGGATAATGCGAGTGCCGCTGCCCTCCCCCTGACCTCGATTACCGCGTGGGAGCTGCTGTTTGACCGCTTGGGCGTTGTCGAAAATGCAGGTAAAGGCCAAAGCCTTCTGGTTATCGGCGCGGCTGGCGGGGTGGGTTCGATTTTGGTTCAACTGGCCAGCAAGCTCACGCAGCTGACCGTCATCGGCACCGCCTCAAGGCCTGAGACCCAGGCGTGGGTCAAGGAACTGGGTGCCCATCATGTCATCGACCACTCCAAGCCGATCGCGCCTCAGTTGCAAGCGCTCGGGCTCGATACCGTCGATTATGTGATCAGCCTGACGCACACCGACACCTACCTTGCGCAGCTGGTGGAAGTGCTTCGTCCACAAGGCAAACTGGCGCTGATCGACGACCCCGCACAGCTGGATGTAATGCCACTCAAACGCAAGTCGCTGTCACTGCACTGGGAGCTGATGTTCACACGTTCGTTGTACAAAACCGAGGACATGATCAAGCAGCACCAATTGCTCGAGCGTGTTTCAAAGCTGATCGATGACGGTGTACTCAAAACCACCGTGGGTGAGCACTTCGGCACGATCAACGCCGATAATCTCAAGCGCGCGCACGCCGTAATCGAAAGTGGCAAGGCACGCGGCAAGATTGTCCTGAAAGGCTTTTGATGGCTACACCGGCCTGCCCTCACGGCCATCACATTGTCCTGGACTGAGCCCCTCGTCCTTGGAGCACAAGGCCGATCAGGTTCAGGCGAAGTCTGCAGCCTCCGCCGCACGATTGGTCGAAAAGCTTGAGTAAAAGCGTCTGTGATTTGCCCGCAGACAAGCTGGCCATCACAACATGTAAGAGACACAGTCTACATAGCGACATCACGACGACTCGGCCGTCACAGAACCGTAAAACACCAATTGACAACCACGAGAGAACCGAAGGATTATGCGCGCCGCCTTTATGCGAAGCATTACCATTAGCAATACGTTTCGTAATGGGAGCCTGCGTTCTATCGAACAGGAGTCAATGGATGTCCACTCGTTTTGCTTCAGCCACCAGCCTTCGCCAAGCCGCACTCGCGGTCAGCCTGTCTGGCACGCTGCTAACCACCGCCACTGTCTGGGCCGAACCTTTTGCTTACAGTATCCCGGCGGGCTCCCTCGCTAGCACCATAGATAAATTCGCGAAGGCCAGCGGAGTAGTTGTCAATTTCAGCAATGAAGCAGTTGCGGGGCTTAACAGTGAAGGGCTGCGAGGTAACTACGAGGTAGACCAGGGCTTGGCTCTACTGCTGCAAGGTACAGGCCTGCAGTTACTGCAAGCTGGAGAAAAGCGTTACGCGCTGGTTCGTCCCCGCCAGGACGGTTCGATGGAGCTTGCAGCCACCACCGTTTCCAGCGTGGGACTCGGCGCCACCACCGAAGGCACTGGCAGCTACACCACGGGCTCGGCCAACACCGCGACAGGCCTGCGCCTCTCGGCACGAGAGACACCGCAATCTATCAGCGTAGTGACCCGTCAGCAGATCGAAGATCAGAACCTGAACGAGGTTGCCCAGGTGCTTGAACAGACGCCTGGCGTGGTCGTGGACAGCATGGGGCCGGCTGGCAGCGACGCCAACCACGTTTACGTGCGGGGGTTCGAGGTCGGCAGCATTCAGGTCGACGGCATCAACCGACCGAATACCTATGGCTTCCGGGACGACCTTTCCGACATGGTGAGTTATGACCGGGTCGAAGTAGTGCGCGGCGCCACGGGGCTAATGTCCGGCACCGGCGATCCCGGCGCGACCGTGAACCTGATTCGCAAGAAGCCGACGCTCGAAACACAACGTAAGTTGACCCTTAAAGCGGGCTCTTGGGACAACTACCGTCAGGAGTTTGATGTGTCCGGCGCGTTGACGGAAAGTGGCAATGTGCGAGGTCGCTTCGTCGCATCGAACACCAACAGCCAGAGCCACATTGATCGCCAATCCCTGGAAAAGCAGGCAGCATATGGCGTATTGGAATGGGACGTCACCGACAGCACGATGCTGACAGTGGGCGCTGAATATCAAGAGATGGACAGCGACGGGGCAGGTAACCATGGTTTCCCGATGTTCAATTCAGATGGTAGTCACTTCAGCCCTTCCCGCTCATTCAACTCTGCTGCTGACTGGAGCTATCACAAGCGTCGAACTAGAACCGTATTCACCACCTTGGATCACGACCTCGCCAACGGCTGGCATCTGAAACTCAATGCCGAGCACAACCGCCGCAGCTACGATGACGCCTTTGCCACTGCAGCCAGTGGCACCGTCAACCCTGATGGCAGCGGCATCAATACTTGGACTGGCCGTTGGGCCGGCGAGCCTCGTCAAACCTCGTTCGATCTCTCGGCGTCGGGCCCATTTGAGCTTTTCTCCCGCGAGCACCAAGCTTACCTAGGCGCCAGTCACTACAAGGCCTACTATCGTAACGACGGTTATCCTCTGTGGTCGTTCCAGGACATTGACAATATCCATACCTGGGACGGGTCGCTGGCGATACCTGACGCCATCCACACCAAGTCCTCCGAAGATGCTCTAGATGAAACCCAGGATGGACTGGTGACTTCGGTGCGTTGGAGCTTGGCGGATGACCTGTCACTGATCACCGGGGCCCGGGTCATCGACTGGAGACGAGACGAGGTTTCCACCTCCCTGTCATCCGGCGACACCAGCCGCACCTCGCGGAGCGAAACTGGGGTCGTCACCCCTTACATCGGGCTGGTTTATGACCTCAACGAGAACTGGTCGGCCTATGCCAGCTATACCTCCATCTTCAAGCCGCAGAGCAACAAAGATGTCGGAGGTACCTACCTGGATCCGCTGGAGGGCGAGAACTACGAGCTCGGTCTCAAGAGCGAATTCTGGGACAAGCGCCTGACTACGGCGTTTAGCGTATTCGAGGTCCATCAGGACAACCTGGCGGTAGCCGACGGTAGCAACCTGGCCCCGGATGGCAACCAGGCATACCGTGCCGAGTCTGGTACCAAAACGCGGGGCTTCGAGATGGAAATGGCAGGCGAGATTCTGCCGGATTGGCAGGTCTCGGCGAGCTACACCTACGCCGTCAGTAAAGACTCGGACGGCGACCGCCTGAACACTGAAGTGCCGCGAGACACCCTGAAACTCTTCACCAGCTATCGTCTTCAGTCCGTACCGCAGTTGAAGGTGGGCGGTGGAGTGCGTTGGCAAGGTACCGAATACTACAAAGGCGCAGGTCCAAACGACGAAACGTTCACCCAAGACCCCTACAGCGTGGTCGATCTGATGGCGCAATACGCGTTCACGCCGCAAACCAGCGTCTCGCTGAACTTAAACAACGTGTTCGACAAGACTTATTACACCGCGATTGGCTCACGTGGCTGGTATGGCTCCCCGCGCAGCGCCACGGCTACTTTGGTTTATGCGTTTTAACTGAGTGCGTGGATCCTGATGGCTTCTACGCTTGGGGAGCCGCTATCAGCCACACAGTGGGCCTCTCGACGATGCGGCCATCACATCATGAGAACGTTTCTTTCACTCAATTTTCACGTGGTTTGAGAGAACCTGAAGCTATCCCTACGTGTGATAGACCTTGCCCGCCTAGCAGCGGGCTTTCTTTTGCCCGCAAAATCTCACCGGCATTTAGCCAGTACTGGCTTACTTGCGACGGGTCATAGCGCTCAGCACAGCTGCAACAAGCAAAAATACTCCGCTGGCTACGAACGTAGCTTGATAGCCCATCCCGTCGTACAGCACGCCGCCTACCGTTGCCCCTGCAGTAATAGCCAACTGAATCACCGCGACCATCAGGCCACCCCCGGCTTCTGCATCGTGCGGCAGTGCCCTGGCCAACCAAGTAAACCATCCCACGGGAGCACAGGTAGCGATCAGCCCCCAGAAACCCAGCAGAACGGCGACTGGAACGACCCAGCTACCCACCGCAATCACGGCGAATGCAATGGCGGTCATGATCAAGGGTATCCCCATCAGCACCCGATTAAGATGACGTGCAACGAGGGGGCCCACCAACACAGTGCCTACCAATCCTGCGGCGCCAATGATCAGCAGGAGCAGCGAGAGCGTAGCCACATCCACCTGCGTGACCGTTTCCAGGAAGGGCCGCAGATAAGTGAACAGTGTGAACTGCCCCATGAAGAGGAAGGCAACGGCGGCCATGCCGAGCGCGACCCTGCTGTCTCCCAGCAAGCGCAGCGAGCCGGTGGCCGATAACTTGGTCCGCTCACTCGGCATTGCCGGCAGCGTGAAGGCTTGCCAGATCAACGCCAACGCGGCCAACGGCACCACACACAAAAATGCCCCTCTCCAGCCAATGATGCCGCCCAAATAACTCCCGATCGGAGCCGCGACTGCCGTGGCCAATGCGGTACCGCCCTGCATCACGGCAATGGCCTTGGGAACGAGCGCTTCGGGTGCGATGCGCATCATCACCGCTGTGGACATCGACCAGTAACCACCGATGGCAATCCCGAGCACTGCTCGCCCCACCATCAACGTCAGGTAGTTCGGGGCGTATGCCACCATCCCTCCGGAAATCAGCATCAGCGCGGTTGTGGCCAGTAGCACAGGCTTGCGATCGATGCCCTGGGTCAGGGTGGCCAGCAACAGGCTAGTGATCACGGCAAAGAAGCCCGAGATTGAAATGGCCTGCCCGGCCTGGCCTTCAGTCAGCGACAAATCGGATGCAATGGGGGTGAGCAAGCTCACTGGCAGAAACTCAGACGCTACCAGGGCGAAGGCACAGAGTGACATCGCCAGCACAGCACTCCAGACCTGGCGGCTTGAATGCTGAAGGGGTAGTGAATCCCGTTCGAGCGAAACCGGCTCACGCTTGTACAAATTGTTCGCTCCATGGGGCATGTCCGCGGCTCCCGCAGTGAATGAACTGCCATCTTCCTCGCGTAAACCGGCCTACCAGTAGAGCAAATGGCTAGTTTTCTTGCCTAAATCTCCAACCCGTGCTGACCGGGCATGGACATCTCAGGCAGCAAACGCGTAGTGTTTTCCCACGAGATCATCGGATGCTTCCCATGAACGCCAGCACACAACCGCCCTCTCCCTCTAACCCAATGGCCACGCTGTGCAGGGTCATCAGCGCCCATGCGCCTACCGCTGGCGATTTCGCGACGCGCATTGCAGCGCTCGGCGTCTACCGACGTCATGCACCGGCCCCGCCGATCACGTGCATCGTTGAGCCGAGCATCGTGCTGGTCGCCCAGGGCGCCAAAGAAATGGTCATTGGCAGCGACGTGTTCCCCTACGACACGAGCCGCTTCCTCGTCACCTCACTGAATATCCCCGCCAACTCGGCGGTGACGATGGCCAGCGAGGCAGCCCCCTGTCTGGGCCTGGTGTTCAGGCTCGACCTGCGCACGCTGGCGGAACTGATCGCGCAAGACGGTCGTCTTCCCTTGAGCGGTCAGGCCTTTCATACCAGCGCTGGAGTGGGTGAGCTCAGCCCGAAGCTGCTGCAGAGTTTCACCCGCCTGATCGAGTTGCTGGAAGAGCCCGATGCGATCCCTACGCTCTGGCCGCTCATTCAGCGAGAAATCCACTACCGGCTATTACTCAGCGATCAGGCCCCTCTCCTGCGCTACATCGCCTCCGTGGGCAGCAAGGGGCACCGAATAGCCAAGGCCATCGACTGGATGAAGCTGAACTACGCCGCCCCGCTGCGGGTGGACGAGCTGGCCTCCCAGGTGCAAATGGGGCTCTCGACCTTCCATCATCACTTCCGCCAGCTCACCGCGATGAGCCCGCTGCAGTACCAGAAATGGTTGAGGTTGAACGAGGCGAAACGGTTGATGCTCAACGAGCATCTGGATGCCGCCACCGCTGCCTTCAAAGTCGGCTACGAAAGCCCCTCGCAGTTCAGCCGCGAGTATGGACGGCAGTTCGGCACGCCGCCAAAGCGCGACATCACAGGGTTGCGCCTAGGTGCGGAACGATCAGGCGCCACCACGCCCAGCCTGCCCTGAACCTTGAGCACTCATCTACAAGGAGGAGAACATTTGTACTCCACAGGTAAAATGAAGATCGTCCGCCTCATACGTCATGGAGAAAGCGCGGCGAATGCCGGCGCGGCCACCCTGGATCATGCGACCATCCCATTGACTGATAAGGGCCGCGATCAAGCAGCGCGCGTAGCCAGGTCAATCAGCAAGGCGCCTGGATTGATCGTTGCGTCACCCTTTTCACGCGCTCAAGCAACCGCGGACGCGACGAGCTCAATGTTCCCCAACGTTACCTGCGAGACTTGGCCCATCGAAGAATTCACCTACCTCGCGCCTGCGAATTGCGTGAACACTACGGTTGCTCAACGAAAAGCTTGGGTCGACCTGTATTGGGCTAAAGCTGATCCGTCCCACGTCGACGGAGAAGGCGCAGAGTCGTTCCTCGCATTTATTGAGCGCGCGCGGTCGTTCTTGGATCGCCTAGCCCTGCACCCTGCAGAAGACATTCTGGTGTTTTCCCATGGTCAGTTCCTCAATGCCGTGGCTTGGCTGATCGAGTGTGAACCACGCATGATCGATGGCCAGGCAATGACTGACTGGCGCGAATTTGAGATCGCGAACCACATTCAAAATGGCTGGGGACTGGAGCTGGTACTCAATGCCGAAAAACCATCCTGTACGGCCCGGCGCGCCTTTGTATGACCGAGTCGCGAAAAGCGATTAGGCTGCGGCGTTATGTGGCGTTATCTCAGCAGGAAGCCCTACATGCTCGACCACACTACCTGGCCAGCGGCAGTTGGCGCCCGAATGCAGCCAGAATGACTGAGAACAGCTTCTTTTCATGCCCCAAGGATGACCATGGCCACACACAGTTCTACCACCACGCAAAAACACCTCGCAGTACTGATTGACGCCGACAATGCGCCAGCCGCGATCGTCGAGGGGCTTTTCGAAGAGATCGCCAAGTACGGTGTCGCCAGCGTCAAGCGTATATACGGTGACTGGACTGGCCCGCAACTGGGGGGCTGGAAAAAAGTGCTGCTCGACCATTCGATCCAACCCATTCAGCAATTTGCCTACACCAAGGGCAAGAACGCCACCGACAGCTCGCTCATCATCGACGCCATGGATTTGCTCTACACCCGGCGCTTCAATGGCTTTTGCCTGGTGTCCAGCGACAGCGACTTCACACGCCTCGCGTCACGGCTGCGGGAGGAAGGCTTGACGGTTTACGGGTTTGGTGAGGAAAAAACGCCCAAGCCCTTTGTGGCCGCTTGCGACAAGTTCATCTACATCGAATTGCTGCGTGACGAAGCCGCTCAGTCGCCCAATGCCGAGGCGTCTGTCGAGTCGTCAGTGACGCCCGATGCAAAACCGGTGGCGGCAGAAAAGCCCAAGAAGCCCAAGGCGCCCATCGGTTTCATTACCAAGATTCTGGACGATATTGCTGATGAGGATGGCTGGGCACATTTAAGTGTGCTGGGTACGAACATCTCGAAGCTTCGCCCGGAGTTTGACCCGCGTACCCATGGTTTCAAGAAGCTGAGCGACCTGATCAAGGCATACCCGCAAACGTTCGAACTGCAGGCTCGTGGTGCATCTGCTGGGGGTACCGCGATGTACGCCCGGCACAAGCCACCCAGCAAGTGATGCCATTGTAATCAGGAGGTCCTGTTTCGAAGCCGGCGAGCTGGGCGCCTTCCGCACCTTGGCGAACGACGCCCGTTGTAGGAGCGGCCTTGCGTCGCGAAAGGGCTGCAAAGCAGCCCCGGCACTATCAGCGGTGACGCACCAATCTGGGGCCGCTGCGCGCCCCTTTCCGACCGGTCCGGCGCCCCGGCAAGGCCGCTCCTACAAGGGACCGCAGAGGGTCACAGGGCGATGCCTTGTTCGCCGAAGAAGGGCTTGAAGGGGCGCTCGATGACAAAGGTAAGGCTCCGCAGCACCCACCTTTCACCAACGCAAGATCGCGTCACTACCATCGCCAATCGGTTGCTCGGCTTTACCGTTAATAGTCACCCAGACTGTCAGCACGGTTTCTCCAGGCTTCATTGTGGGATGCAGTCATGCTCGCAGGGTAAAGTCCTCAAGGCGACGCTCGCCATGCCCATCAATCGCGCCGAACGCGACCTCGTTACTGAAGGGGACGGGATCAGTCCATGAGAACTTTCCGTCCACACGCCGTCCCAGCGTAAAGTGAATACGGTCCACGATGACTGATGCGTCGGTGCGGTTTTCGACCACCAACTCTTTGAAGTCCAGAATCACGATATTGTTCTCGAACCGCATGTTTCCGCTGGCTCGGATTTTCATGGGCATCAACTCGGTGCCCGCTACGGTCAGCTTGTCGGAACCATTCGAAAATGAAAACTCGCGTGGCATTTGACCCGCTATCCGAACCGGTTTCTTGCTCGGCGCAGGCGTTTCGGCGCTCATCGAGTAACTGATCCAGCCCATGATGCCTATTGCCATTATCAACGATACGAACAACAGGAATGCAGGCAGCCGGCCTGTTCTCACCACCGCCGCAATGCTGCGAACAAAGCCCCAAGTGATATAGAGCAGATGGAAGATCAAGCCAAGATTGAACACGCCCATCACAACCATCAAATGAGGAGGAAAGTTGTTGATCTCCTCTGCTGTCTTCAATTCCGCTGCACCGCCCTCCTCCAGCGCGTTCATCATTTGCGTGAAGAAGCCATCCGGCAAAAAGCTGACCCATACTGTGAAGTAAAGGACCCCGCACGTGATGATGGCTGCACAGAATCTCAACGCGTATGTAAATCGCCCACGAGGGTGGGCCCTGGCAGGCCCAAAGCGGGTAATCAACGATGCAAGCCCGTATACCAGGCCAACAAAGATGACAACCACTCCGAGGATTTTACCCAAAGGCGCCAGTGCATCGAAGTCCTCCCTCAGCACCATGGACAGCATCAGCAGGCCAACTGCCGAGAAGCTGACCCCAAGCAAAGCCGATGTCATGCCTGATGCCGTACCTCGTAATGCAATGCCCCCTGCACTCACTGGGTACAGGAGGCTGTAGAAAAGATCGGCAACCATCGCCCCGATCGACGCCCCTCCTGCCCCTGTAGCGGCCAGGACATTGCTGCCGATGGCACGTTCGAGCGCCTTGATTCGCCCCAGCTCAGGCCCTGTGCAGTCGACCGCATGCAGTTTTGTGAGCCAGGCAATGGCTGCGGGTAGCTGGGTCAGGGCTGATTTCCCCGCGCCGCTGCCAACCACTACGGGAATAATGGGCTTGCCAAGACTACGGGCAATATTGAGTTCTTCATGCAGGTGGTCCGGGCCGCTTTTGCGCAACGACGGTTCGCTCCAGCTATCACCCACTGCGCAAATAACCACACTGCTTTGTATGACCGCTGCCCTCATCTCCGCTTGCCAGTCCGTGCCGCCGAGAAAGCCATCCTGATCGAGCACAACTGACGCTTGCCCGAAATAACCGCGCAGGTGCTGCTCGAGGGTGCTGACTCCGGCCGTATAGTCTTTGCGACGATAGCTGATGAAGATCGATGCCATCTGAGCCTCCCTACCCAATGCCTGGGTAGCGTCCACCGGGTGACTGATGTAAACGCATGGCACGGCATGAGCTGAATAACCCACACGCTAGTCGTAGCGGTTTATCCAAGCGAATCAGTTGCCATGCCTTTCCAATGCTGTCGGATCGCCTGCAGCGTGATGCCTTCATTCGCTTCATAGAAGCCTGAGCCTGACAAACGCGGGCATGTCTGCGAGCCCGCGTGATGCAGCGCTATGACTTCCCAGTCTCTGTTGAACACCGGGCTGCCGGAACTACCCGGGTCGGTCGGCGTGCGGTAGTGCATCAGCCGCTCGTTGCCGCAGACGTCGAGCAGCACGCTGTCTTGAAGCGAGAACTGCAGTTCGCCGGCTCGCGGGTGGCCGACGACGAAAGCTTTGGTTCGCGGTGAGGGCCAAGGGACAGTCGGTGCCACCGGCAGGCCAGCAGCACCGTTTGGCGTGCGGCTCAGGCGGCAGACGGTAACATCCAGCTTACCCGGCGCCTCCTTCACGTTACCCAGTTGCCCTGGCTCCGAATTGAAAAGGATCGCTTGCACCAGACAGGGGGGCATGCTGCCGTCTGCCTCCGTCTCGAAGGTGACGCGTGCATCGCTGCCGCGTATCGCTTTGGTCAAGGTATCGCTGATCACATGGGCATTGGTGATGAACAGCAAGCCGTCATCGCCGAAAGCTGAACCCTGCACCAGGAAACCGGTGCCCATACGCACCCCTTTGTCGTTCGTCACGCAACCGATGTTAGGTGCGAGCGCGAGCATCTTGCGGATGTCGGCAACCGTGAACGACTTTTCACCGCAAAAGTTCTTTTCGAGCTCTTCGGGATTTTGTTGAAGCCATTGCAACTGACGGGCGTCCACGGACCAACGGCGCTGAGTGCGCAGCATGTGCCGTTCAAAGATCCTGGCCAAGCGCCCCGCACACGTGGATTCGTCCAGTGGGGCTCCACTCCAGATTTCGCGCACCTGGCGAAAATAGCTCTCGATCTCGAACGGGCCGCATTTCGGGTGCGCCAAGAACCGGTACAACCACAATTCGGCCCAGTCGCACCAGCTCTCGTCCGGCAGGAAGCGGCTCAAGGCAAGGCACGCTTCGGACGCAGTTGCCAGCGCCCATGGGTCGGCAGGCTTGGTTCGTATAGCGACGGTTGCCTGCTTCAAAACATCGTGGGCCAACTCGATGAGTACTTGGATCGGCTGTGCTATCCGATCGTGCAGGCGTACCCGCAGCGCCAGTACATTCACGTCGAGGAAGAAGCTTGGTTGCGCTAGCTGCTTCTTCTGGTAGTAAGCGATTGACTCGGCGAGTACGTTCACATTGTCCGTCAACACAAACCGTTGCTTGCGGATACGCCCGCGCAACGCGTTGTAGTCCTTCTCCTCTGCCTGGTACTCCAGGTCTGTCGGGTGCCTGATCGCCATTTGGTCGGCTTCATCGAGCAGATCGTCGGCCCCTTCCAGTGCGCCAAGCTCCACCTTCGCCTGGGCGAGCAGGCGCTGGATCATGGCGTCGCAACCGAAGGTATCGTGCCAGGCGACGCCTAGCTCGTGCACATGTTCGAAATGGCGGTGCCTGCGCAGCAGGTCCATGGCCTCGCGGACGCTTTTGCGCGAAGCCTGCTTGCCATCGAGCACCTCGTCCGCGAGCAAATGCACAGCGTGCGTCAGCAACTGCAACGGCGGGTTGGGAAACTCGCCGCGTTTCAGGGCCATGGCGAGTTCACCCGCAGACATGGGCGACATCAGCGTGATATCCCGAGGGTATGCATCAGCAATGAGCGGAACTGCCTGCCGGCGAAATAGTGGGTGACGGTATGGCGCCAGTTTCCCCAGTTGCTCTCTCTAACATCCTCCACCCTACGCCCCTGCGTGGGGCGAAAATCGTCCATTCTCGGGTCAGCACCACAGATGGGGTCGAGGGGGTCGTAGACGTTGATCCATCGACCGAGCCCAGGTGGGAAATCGACGTGTTGCAGCCCATCGGCCCGCAGTTGCTCCTGCACTTCGGTGATGCCCAGCGGCGATCCAAGGGTGAACAGCACCTCCACCGGAGGGCATTGCTTGCAGTTGCGCAGAACGTCGTAGGCGATCATCGTGCCCATGCTATGAGTTACCAGCACCAGCTTGTTGGCCTGCTCCGCCGCTTTTCTCAAGTCGTCGATCAGGCGCTGGCGCAGCTCGTCACGCACCTTGAAGATCGCGCCATCGGCTGGCCGCGCATAGTCCTTGTTGAACAGGAAGTAATACGCTTCCATCGCCGCTTTTTTGATGATGGCCTCCTTCACGGGCCCCGGCAGCCACGAGGCGATCTCCAATTGTGTAGGTTGCTGTGCAGCTGGATGGGCCACAAGGCACGGCGGCTCGGGTGGGAAAGGCGCCTCGCGCATCTTGCGCTCCACCTCAGCAAGGAACCTTGCTTCTTTTTCATTGGCAGGCGTCGGGATGGCAAGCTCGCCTGCTATCTGGTGCAGGCTCCCCAGGTCAACGACAGAACCGTCCCTGGACTCATAAAACGCATCGAGATCTGTTTCGTAATCGGTGCCGTAGAATACGTCCGCATAGTAGTTGAACAGGCCTGGCACGCCCTGGGTGTCGAGGTCGATCCCTGGGTTTTGGCCATGAAAAGGTGCAGGCGTGTCCGCTCGCTCCAGCCCCCAACGCCAGATTTCCTCAAGCTTTTCAGGCGAAGGCTTCTTTGCCAGCCCATGCACAAAGACGACCGCATATTTCCTCATGCTCCTTCCTCCCCACCTGTGCACTGGAAGAGCGCCTGGGCGTCGCCGCAGAACGACCGTGGGGCCGGCCCGCCTTCTTTGATGGCATTCGCCATGGCGCGAGCATGATTCATGTCTGCAGGATGAAAACGGACGAGTTTGCCTTTGCTGTGGCCTGCTACGAGTTCGTCGCGGGCGATCGCGCCGCCGCCGATGGCGATCATCACGTCACTGGCATCGACCATGGCCTGTGAGGTGGAGGACAGATATTCATTGGGCTGCATGCCACCCCAGGTAGGGTCGTCCACCACGAACACACGCTCGCAATCCTTGGAAAACAGCACCCCCTCGGCGCGCGCCCGCGAAGAGACGATACCTACGGTGCGAAACCCTTTACGCAGTGCCAGTGGATAGACCATGCCAATGCCTTGCGCAGTGGCACCCGAGCACACGATGGTATCCCGAGGGTCGAAGGTCGCGAGCTCTGCCAGCAACACCTCCTGGGCTCGAGCTTCATCCTCATAGCCCGCGTCGGAAAAACCCAGAAAGGTCACCACTCGCTTCTCGCCGAGGGAACGAATGCCGTCGACCGCTGCTTGTGCGTCCATGGAGTGGATCTCTTGGCGAAAACCCCGTGCGCTGGGGCAAGGCCTGCCGGTTTCAATTTGATCGTGATGAAAACCGGCATGGGTCAATTACTTGACGAAAGCACTAAACCGAAAGTTCTGCAACTTACCAAGCTGGTTAAGGCCTTCGCAATGAAGGCCCAACGCAGAACACACTAACGCGCCACGTTTGCGGATTAATCCAGGCCACCCTGGCACACATACTTGATGTGCATGTATTCCGCCAGGCCGTGGACGGAGCCTTCGCGGCCATAACCCGAATCCTTCACCCCGCCGAATGGCGCAGCTTCGGCAGCCAGCGCACCTTCGTTCACTCCGACAATGCCGCACTCCAGCACATCGGTAACGCGGTGCACACGGCGCATGTCGTTGGTATAGAAGTAGGCTGCCAGCCCGAATGGCGAGTCGTTGGCCATCTTGATGACTTCCTCCTCGGTGTCGAATTGAGTGATCGGCGCGACGGGCCCGAAGGTTTCCTCATGGAAGCACTTGGCAGCGCGGTCTACGTCGGCCAGAACGGTTGGCGCGTAGTATGTGGACTCGGCGCGCTGTTCGGTTAACAGGCGCTTGCCGCCGGTCAGCACTCGGGCGCCCCGGGCAACGGCATCGTTAACATGCTCTTCGATTTTGGCGATGGCTTTGGCGTTGATCATTGGGCCGATCTGCGACGCCGGATCGCTCGCCGGGCCGACGACCAAGGCTGCTACGCGGGCTGCCAGTTTTTCCAGGAACCTGCCGTAGATCTTCGACTGAACGTAGACACGGTTGGGGCACACGCAGGTTTGGCCGCCGTTACGGAACTTGGCAACCATCAAGCCTTCTACCGCAGCATCGACATCGGCATCTTCGAACACGATGAACGGAGCGTTACCACCCAGCTCCAACGCCAGTTTTTTCAGGGTATGGGAGGATTCGTGGGCAAGGTGCTTACCCACGGGGGTCGAGCCGGTGAAGGTGATTTTACGAACGCGCGCATCGTCCAGCCACACATCGGCAACGGTCTTTGACGAGAGGGTGTTGACGATATTCAGAACACCTGCCGGCACGCCCGCCTCTTGCGCAAGCTTGACCAAGGCCAACGCAGTGAGTGGGGTTTCTGCTGCGGGCTTGCACACAACGGTACAACCGGCAGCCAGTGCAGGCGCGATTTTCCGGGCAATCATCGCGGCGGGGAAGTTCCAGGGCGTGATGGCAGCAACGATACCCACAGGCTCCCAGTAGGCTGTCATTTTACGGCCACGCACCGCCTGAGGAATGATGTCGCCGTTTGCGCGGGTCGCTTCTTCTGCAAACCACTCGACATAACTGGCGGCGTAAGCGATTTCTCCAATGGCTTCCGCAAGGGGTTTGCCTTGCTCAGAGGAAATGATTTTGCCCAGATCCTCGGCGTTCGCCATGATCAGGTCATTCCAGCGTTTCAAAATGACAGCGCGTTGTTTGGCGGGCGTGGCGCGCCAAGCTTCAAAAGCGGCGGCTGCCGCGTCAATGGCAGCTTCCGCATCTTTTTCATCGCTATTTGCAACCCAGGCAACAGGCTCCCCAGTCGCCGGGTTATTGACCGGCAGGGTGGCGCCCGATACTGCATCCTGCCACTCACCCGCAATGTAATTCTTGGTAACCATCAACGCGTCGCGCTGCAGTTTAAAGCTCATAAAACCCCCAATTTGAGTAGCAGTCTTGGCAACTAAGCCGACAGGCCGCGACACCGCGCGTGCCCTGTAACTATCGCTTTAAGCGATTGCATCGAATCTGATGCACGATTCCGATTAGCACCAACGCGAGCCCTGCACTGCCCGTAGACACCACCAGCACCTGGTAGTCAGGCATGAACGACATCACCCCCAGGCAAACCACGATGAACACGATCACCGCCCAGGTCAGCCAAGGGAACAGCCACATCTTCAACGGGATGTCACTGCCTTTGAGTTCCAGTTTGCGTCGCATCTTCAGTTGAGAGCAGGCGATGACCAGGTAAACCAGCAGTGCAATAGTGCCGGTCATGTTCATCAGCGTATCCAGTACATCCTTGGGCCGCAGCGCCTCACTAAAGTTGATCAGTGCCAGAATCACAGCCACCAGGCACGAGCCAATAATCGCGTAGACCGGGATGCCCGTTCCGGCCTTGGTGAACTTGAAGAACGCAGGTGCGTCACCGCGGGTGGCCAAGGAGAAGAGCATGCGCGAGGCGGTGTAGTGCGCAGAAATCAGGCAACTGCTCACCGAGGTCAGCACCACGAAGTTCATCAGCACTTCTGCGCCAGGCACCCCAAGCAGCTCCAGTGTCCGGCGGTACGAGCCATAGCCCGACACGCCCAGCATGGGGTCATTCCACGGCACCAGGCACACAATCAGGAAAATCGACCCCACGTAAAACAGCCCTACGCGCCAGACAACCGACTTCGTCGTCTTGATGATCTGCTGCGAGGGGTTTGCAGACTCTGACGCTGCAATCGTCGCAATCTCGGCCCCCAGGAATGCAAACATCACCCCGAGCATTGCGCCGACGACGGGGTCTATGCCGTTTGGCATAAAGCCATGCGCGGTCAGATTACTGATGCCGCTCACCTCCCCTAGCGTCCAGAGGTTGGTCACGGCCAGGCCGCACACAATCAGGAAGCAGAAGATCGCCACCACTTTGATCAAGGCGAACCAGAACTCGAATTCACCGTAGTTCTTCACATTGAAGAAGTTGATACTGAGCAAAACCAGGGTCGTTGCCAGCACAAAGACATTGATGCTGATCGATGGAAACCAGCCGTTGAGTATTTTTCCGGCAACGTATGCTTCCCACGCCATCAGGCTGACCCAGTAACCCCAGTACAGCCACCCAATGGTAAAACCGGCCCAGCGACCAATGGCGCGGTCGGCGTAGGTCGAGAATGACCCAGTGTCTGGCGATGACGTTGCCATTTCCCCCAGCATTCGCATGATCAGCATCATCAGAATGCCGCCAACCAGAAAGGCCAGAACGGCGGCTGGCCCCGCGCTGTGAATGATACTCCCCGACCCTACGAACAAGGAGCCACCAATGACCCCTGCGATCGACATCATTGTCAGATGCCGAGACTTCAAGCCCGCCTTGAGTTGGCTGTCATGGGTGTTCGGTTTATCGATACTTATACTTGTATTCATCATCGAGGCACCTCTATTAATTGACGGGAAACATTGACGCGCGAGAAGCCGCCAACCCCCTTCCCGGCACGCTGTTTGATTAACTTGCGGTGTGATAGCCCCCTGCAGGGAGGGGGCAAGTTCAAGTCGGTGAACGTGAACAGAATGATCCGTTCGATCCCTGCACCGGCAAGCAGTCGGACTCAGGCTTGTGCGGCAACCAGTGCACGCTCGAACATGCCAAGTGCCTTGGCAACGTCCTGCTCAGTGATCACCAACGGGCAGATAAAGCGAACCACGTTGCGGTACACACCACATTTGATGAGCAGCAGGCCCTCTTCACGGGCAGCGTCAATCACGCGCTGCGCCATCGCCGCATCCGGCTCTTTGCTGTCGCGATTGGAAACGAACTCGACCGCTGCCATGGCACCAATGGCGCGTACGTGGCCGATGCTGTTGAAACGGCCCTCAAGTTGCTTGAAGCCTTCCAGCAGTTGCGCACCAATAGCGCGGCTACGCTCGGTCAGGTTCTCGGACTCGAAGATCTTGATCACTTCCAGGGCAGCGGCGCAGCCCAGTGGGTTGCCACCGTAGGTGCCGCCCAGGCCGCCTGGCTGCGGGGCATCCATGATTCGGGCACGGCCGACAACGCCCGAGATCGGCAAGCCGCCGGCCAGGCTCTTGGCAACGGTTACCAGGTCAGGCTGGATGCCGGCGTGCTCGAAGCCGAACATTTTGCCGGTACGGCCAAAGCCGGTCTGGATTTCATCGCAGATCAGCACGATGCCCAGTTCTTCGGTTTTCTTGCGCAGTGCACGCATGAACTCGACGGGCGCTGCGATAAAGCCACCGTCACCCTGTACTGGCTCGATGATGATTGCCGCAACACGATCAGCAGCGATCTGCGTGTCGAACACCTCCTGCAGGGCCACCAGCGCTTTCTCGGTGGTGATGCCTCGGTATTCGTTCGGGTACGGGGTGTGGTAGATGTCCGGCGCGTAAGGGCCGAAGTTCTGGCGGTACGGCTGGCTCATGCCGGTCAGGGTCATGCCCATCAAGGTACGGCCGTGGAAACCGCCGCGGAATGCGATCACACCTGGGCGGTTGGTGTAGCCCCGCGCGATCTTGATGGCGTTCTCGACCGCTTCGGCACCGGTGGTCAGGAACACCGACTTGTAGTGCTCTGGGCCGCCAACCAGGTTATTCAGCTTGGCAGCCAGATCGGTATATTGGTCGTAAGCCGCAACCTGGAAGCAGATATGCGAGAAGGTGTCCAACTGCTTGCGTACCGCTTCGACCACACGCGGGTGATTGTGCCCCACGTTCAACACGCCTATGCCACCCACGAAATCCAGGTATTTCTTACCTTGATCATCCCATAGGTAGGCACCCGCAGCGCGGCTCACCGTAATGGGGTGAGCAACTGCAACACCGTTGGAAACATGCTGGGCACGCGCCGATACAGACAATTTTTGTTGAGAGGACATAGCATTCACCTTTATGTGTCAGTGTTTTAATGCTAACCACTGCCCTTCCCTCCAACTACAACCATGAAGTAGGAAGCGCGCGCAAACTAATCCTGCTTAAAGCAGGAAAAGCCAATTCAACGCTTTTACTTATCATCCGTTGCCAACACGTACATCTGAGCCGCTACCTGCAATTTGAACTTGTCGTCTGGATTGTCGAGCGAGATATTCAGCATCGACTCGATCCGCTCGACCCGGTACCGCAGCGTACTGATATGAATATCCAGTGCCTTTGCCGTATTGAGTAGTTGAAAGCCTTCTCTGGCCAAGGTCAGTACGGTGTCTATCAGGGCATTGCCGCGCTTGGGGTTGCCGAGCGGCTCGATCAGCTTTTCCATCAGCAAGCGACGGGCGTCCGAGTCCCCCATCAAGGCGCGAGGGAATAGCACCTCGTCGAAGTCATGCAGCTTTCCGGGCTTGAGCAGAGGCAGCAGCGCCAGCACGTCCTCTGCCCCTTGAGCCATGCCCGTCACCCCCTTGTGCACGCGGCTGACGGCCATCGCACTACCTTCTGTGCGTACCGACCTCCAGATGGCGTCTGGGGCGTTTTCTGCCGGGAGCAAGAAGCTGACCTGGTTCAGCGAGACGGACATGAGCGGCGCGATGCCCATGCCCTGCATCGACTGGGCAATACGCTCGGCAATTCGCGAGCGTCGGTTGAAGCCTTCCACCGACAACGGGATAGGTTCATTCAACAACACCAGACAAACCCGGTAGTCCCTGTTTTCGCCCCATCCCGACACTTGCGCCCGCTCTATGGCACTTGGCGTGGCAGAGAACTTGCCCTCCAGCAACCCAGCGACGAATGCATAACCTAAGCGAGTCTCCTGGTCGGACAACTGGCGCTGGTAGGCAAGGTGCAACGCCGCAATCACCGAGGCGTGTTCGAGCGCTCGAGACTCCAGCTCCTCAAACGCCCCTTCTTCGCCGTGCAGCCAGACAATGCCCACCACTTCTCCACGAAGCCTGATGGCACCGCCCAGCCTGGGGCGCTGCACGCCCTGCGTCACGACTTTTGCCGTGGTGGTATCGAAACAGCCCGTGAGCGAATCCAGTTCGGTGATTTTCTTGATCAGTGCGCGCTCGGCCAGCGCGTCGACCGCGGGGTCGGAGGCCCCCAGAACAGTACCATCCGCAGAGACCACGGTTGCATGCTTGTCCAGGGCGGATTTCAGCGCCTTGGCCAAGCCTTCCAGGTTGTTGCCTTCCAAGGCAGCCTCGGTCAACGTGCGATGGATATGGTCTGAGCGGCGAATGGTCTCGGCCTGGATGTTGATGATCCGGGCCAGTACATCGTGCATGATCTCGCTGAACTGGATCTCCCACGGCAACTCGAGCAGTGGCAAGTCGCAGCGGTTCGCTTCGTCAATGGCGGCCTGGGTGAAATGCTCGCGAAAATGCGGAACAGCCAGTACCACCCCCGTCAAACCGATTTCACTCAGCCGGCGCACCATCACACGGCACTCTTCGTCGTCTACTGGCCAGTTGTAGCCGGTGGTCAACAGAAGCTCGCCAGGCTTCAACCAATTGGTGATCTCGGGGTGATCGACGATGTGAACCCAGGTGATTTCGCGATCCATGGCTGTTTCACCGGCCACCACAGTGGCCTCGCGAAGCACAGTGTTACCTATCGCTGCGTCGAGCTTCATGACCTATCAATCCCACTTAGTAATAACCACTCGACAGCACTCGATGGCTGCCAGGTTTGCAACGACCTTAGCAGCCAGATACTGGAGAATGCTGCGCTGCGTGCAACTAACCCAGAATTTTCGCAAGGTACTCGGCCAGGTGCATGGCTTCTCTGCCACTCACGTTGCGGATCTGCCCGCGGCAACTGAAGCCATCGGCAACGACCGCCGCCTGCTGCGGGATCTTGTCGATGTGAGGTTTGAACTCATTCTCACCGATGATCTTCGCAATCGGAGCCGTCTTGCTATGGTAAGCGTATGCACCCGCCACGCCGCAGCACCCCGCAGCAATCACCTGGCCCTGGCCGCCCAGCTTTTCAAGAACGCCCTGCTCCCCAGCCATCCCGCCGCAGGACTTCTGGTGGCAATGCCCATGTATGCGCACGTCTTCGTTGATCGAAGGCAACTGCAGACCACGCTGCTCGATGAACTCACTCAAGGTCATGATCGACTTCTCGAGCTTTTTGGCGCGCGGGTCCGTCGGGTACAGGCCCGGCATTTCGTCGCGGAACACCGACAAGCAACTGGGCTCAAGGACGATGACTGGAAGCCCCTCTTCGAGCACCGGCGCCAACTGGGCAAGGATCTGCTCAAGGTTCGACTTGGCCTGATCGATCATGCCCACGTCGTAATAAGGCCGGCCGCAGCACACATGGCGCTTCATCAGTTTTACGCTAAACCCAAGCGCCTCAAGTACGGTTACACCCGCTTCGAGCACGTTGGGCGTGAAGCCATTATTGAAGCTGTCCACCCACAACAGCACCTCTGTACCGGCACGCACACGCTCATTTTTCAGGATACGCCTGGCCGTAGCGCTGCTACGGAAACTCTGCGAGGCGACCTTTGGGAACTTGGCTTCACGCGCCAGCCCGAAATAAGCACCCGCCGTACGCACCAGCGGGTTACCCATGGCGTAGTTGAGTACGGGTGACAGCTTGGTGGCATGCGGCAGCCATGCGCCGATGCGCCCGATCATGGCGTCCATCACCGGGCGCGGCTTGTGGCTGTAATAGCGGCTAAGGAACTCGGTCTTGTAGCGGGCGATGTTCACATTGGTCGGGCAGTCCGTCTTGCAGCCCTTGCAGCTCAGGCACAGATCCAGGGAGTCCTTGACCTCCTCGTTCTGCCAGGCACCTTCGATCACCTCGCCCTTCAACAGCTCGAAAAACAAACGTGCACGGCCGCGGGTGGAGTACTTCTCTTCGCGGGTCGCCCTGAAGCTTGGGCACATGGTGCCGCCTTCGAGCGAGCGGCATTTACCCATCCCGATGCAGCGCTCGGCCTCGCGCGCCAGGCCCTTGTCACCGAGGCGTGCATCGTAGGTGAACTGGCTGGGGATTTCGCGGCGCTCATAGTCCGGGCCCAACCGCAGGTTGGCATCGACCGGCATGGCATGGATCAGCTTGCCTGGGTTCATCTTGTTCAGCGGGTCCCAGATCGCCTTGAATTCGGCAAAGGCATTCATGATCTCGGTGGAGTACATGATCCGCAGGTATTCCCCCTTGGCCTGGCCATCACCATGCTCGCCCGACAACGAACCGCCGTAGCGCACGACCAGGTGAGCCGCCTCCTCCAGGAATGCTCGCCAGTTATCCAGGCCGTCCTGGGATTTCAGGTCGAAGGTAATGCGCGAGTGGATACAGCCATCACCAAAGTGCCCGTAGAGGTTGGTCTTGTAGCCGTAGCTGCTGACCAGGCGCTTGAACTCGCGAAGGTACTGGCCAAGGTGCTCGGGCTCGACCGCTGCATCCTCCCACCCTACGACAGGATCAGGCGCGTTCGGGTCCAGCCCCAGCGAGGTCGCCGAGGCGCCCGTCTCTCGGATCGTCCAGATTCGATTCATCAAACCTGCATCGGTCACCAGCCGCACACTTGGGCTGCCCGGCAACTCAGGCGCGATGTCCACGGCCTTCTGGGCGAAGGCAATCGCTTGCTCAGTCGACAGAGCACCGAACTCGATCATCAACCAGGCGTTGCCAGCCGGAAGCTCAGCGATATCGGCAAGCTTCATGCCGCGTTCTTTGAGCCCATCGATGATGCCATCATCCAACCCTTCCATTGCGATTGGGTTGAGCGGCAGCAACTGCGGTACGGAGTCGGCTGCGTAATAGATCTCGTCATAGCCCAGCACCACCAGCACGCGGTGAGTCGGGTTCTTCACCAGAATCGTCTCAGCCTGCAGGACGGTGACGCAGGTGCCTTCGACGCCCACCAGCGCGCGTGCAATGTTGAAGCCGTTTTCAGGCAGCAACTGATCGAGGTTGTAGCCCGACACGCGACGTTTGAGCTTGGGGAACCCCTGGCGAATGTGTGCCTCGTTGCGATCGACCAGCGCTTTCAATGCCTGCACGATCTCGGCACGCCGCCCACCGGCCTTGATGTGTTCCTGGTAGGCGGCCTCGTCGGTAGGCCCGACCCAGAAACGCTCACCGTCATAGGTCAGAATTTCCAGGCGCTCGACGTTTTCGACTGTCTTGCCGGCCATCACCGAGTGAGCGCCACAGGAGTTGTTGCCGATCATGCCGCCCAGCGTGCAGCGGCTATGGGTTGCAGGGTCCGGGCCGAAGGTCAGCCCCACCTTGGCCGCCTCGCTTTTGAGCTGATCGCAGATCACACCCGGCTGCACCCTGGCCAGGCGCCTTGCAGGGTCGATCTCATGAACAGCGTGAAGGTATTTGGAGGCATCGATCACAACCGCCGCGTTCACCGCCTGGCCGCACATGGAGGTACCCGCGCCACGCGGCAATATCGGCATGCCGGCCTCTTTGCAGAGGCGTACCGTGGTCACGATATCGTCGACGGTTTTGGGAATGACAATGCCTATCGGCAGCTGACGATAGTTTGAGGCCTCGGAGGCGTAGATGGCGCGGGTGGCGGCGTCGAATCGAACCTCCGCCGAGGTTTGCGCCTCAAGCTTGGCGCGCAGGGTCATCAGGAGGTTGAGGTCGAAAGGGATAGGGTTGTTTTTTGTCATTGGGAGAAGCCTGGTCTCGATCATCAGCACGGAAACGCAACGGCCCTACGGGGACTCCCCAGGGTAGAGCGGTGGGCGTTAACTACTGTAAGCCGAGCGCGGATGAGGCTCTACCAACTCGGAATAGGAAGAAACAGGCTTTTCATGCTTCTTCAGGCAGGATCAAATCGCAACGCCTCAGTACCCCTTGCCGCGATGCACCGTGTTCAGCAAGGGCAGGCCGCTGCGCGCGCGGTGAAGGTTTCGCACGATGACATCAACAGCGCCCTTGACCTGAACATTGCTGGCGATATGCGGGGTCAGCAACACCCGCGGGTGCCGCCAGAACGGGTGGTCGGGCAAGGGAGGCTCCTGATCAAGCACGTCCAGCACCGCGCCTGCGACCTTGCCGGTATCAAGCGCCGCCAACAGATCCTGCTCGATAACATGAGCACCCCGCCCCACGTTCACCACACCTGCCCCTGTGGGCAGCGCATCGAGCGTGGTCGCGTTCAATATGCCCGTCGTTTCGGGTGTCAGAGGCAACAGATTGATCAGGATGTCGCATTGGCCTAGAAATGCATGCAATTGCTCATTGCCCACGTAGCAACGCGCACCCGCGACCGCTTTGGGCGAGCGGCTCCATGCATTCAGCTGGAAGCCCAGTGGCTGCAACCGCTGCAGGGCTACCTGCCCGAGGTTCCCCAGCCCCATCACACCCACACGCCGCTCGCACGCAGGGATGATCGGCAAAGGCGCCCAGCGGCGCTCGCGCTGACTGTTCTGGTAAGTGAGGATGTCACGGTGCAAGGCCAGCACGGCAAAGGTCACGTACTCGGCCATGATGTCGGCCATGGCGCCATCCACCAGCCTGACCAGCGAAACGTGCTCGGGTAGCTCAGACAGGTCGAACTGATCGACGCCGGCGCCTGCCGAGTACAGCACGCTGAGGTTTGGGAACTGCGCCATCAGCCTCGGCATCGCTTTCCAGGCAATCAGATACTCGATGTCGCGCGCATCGCCCACCTCGGGCCATTCGCGAAACTCAAGTTCGGGGGCACTTTCATGAAAAGCCTGACGCCATTGAGCAGCACTGCCGGGCTCGGCCATGTAGAGAATAGCCATGTCTGGCTCCTGTTATTCAGTACACACATGATGCCCACCCCAACGACATGATGCCTTCTCATGGGTGCACTAAAAGAACAGCCGTTCCTCCTGCCTTGAGTAGGTAGTTTCACCACCGGTACTGAAAGCCCTGAACCGCCAAGTCACAGCTGTTCGGAAATTTCGATCAGATTGAGATCAGGGTCGCGCACATAGACCGAGAGGATAGGCCCGGTCGCCCCGGTCCGCTGAACAGGCCCTTCGACAATGGGCCAGTTCTGAGCCTCGAGGTGTGCGACCACTTGCTCGAGCCCGACACTGGCGATCAAGCACACGTCCAAGGCCCCCGGCACCGGCAGGTGGGCCTTTGGCTCGAACTCATGCCCGCGAACATGGACGTTGATCTTTTGATTGCCGAAACAGAACGCAAGGCGGCCTGCCCCAAAGGTCTGCAAACGCATCCCCAGAACACGGACGTAGAAATCTTTGCAAGCGTCGACATCAGTGGTGGTCAGTACCAGATGATCCAAGTGATCAATCATTGCGGTAGAAGCTCCCTTGCCTGCGTTGTCGGGTTTTCTTTATGTGCGGTCCCCTATTGGCCTCGCAACACCTTATAAATCTCGGCAACCACCTGCATCGTCGCCTCCTCGACCGTGCCCTCATTGCGGCACAACACCCACCCCTGCTCCGCAACCGCTCGCTCGAACGCCTGGGTACTGGCAACCTGCTCATGCAGGTTGAACATCACGGTACTGCCCAGCCCGCGCGACCGCGCCGCTGCCCTGGCCCATGAGATTTCAGGGTCGGTGACCACCCCGACATGCAGGTCTGGCACGCGCACATTGCGCTCGATATTCAGGCGCAGAATGTCTGCAAACGGGACTATCCGGCGAAACGCGGCATCCGACGGGTACCAGCGGTCGATCAGGATGATGCTGCCCTGGGGCTGTCTGGGCAGCACATGCTGTGAAATCCAGCTACGGCTATCGGCCAGGCGCTCGCAAACCCCCATTTCCAGCTCCCGGCTGGGGTTTCTGACCAGTTGGTTGACCAGCGCCATTGTTGCACCCCTGTTGGGGTCGTTATTGCGCTCGCAAAGCCGGACCACCTTGTTGTTGCCTGCCCTCAGTACTTTTGTAATGGCCTCAAGCAGTGTGGTCTTGCCAGTGCCCTTGGGCCCATCCAGAGAAACGAACAGCGGACGATTCATTGTTTGAACATCACTCACATAAGGCAATAATACGCGCTGACCTCGGCAACGATCGCCCCCTTGGCATCGTATAGCCGCGCCTCGGGCGTCAAGGCCATGGAACGCGCCTCCAGCACATAGCGCTGGCCGGCTTTGAAATGCGGGTAGTTGAGCGTCAGGTAGCACTCGCGCACTGTGGAGCCCCCCATCATGCTCATGCCCGAACCCCCGCTTGCTTCGTAGTCGAACCTGACGGTCAGCTCATGGCCGCCGGGGCTGACCTGAAAAAACCGGCCGTCGCGCAGGCGTTGCTGGTCCAGGCGTTCAGCCATCAACAACCTGTCGTTGGGAAACGGCACCGAGAAGTCGACCCAGGCCATCTGCGGATCGGCAGCCGGCATTGGCGCCTGACAACCCGCAATCGCCGTGATCGCGAGCAACACCATCAACCTGCGCATGATAGATGCCCCAAGGGTGCAGGCATTCAGGATAGCGCCCACTGGGCCTGCGTGGTCAAGCCAAACAGCTCACGCAAACCGTTGACACCCAGTTTGCGGTATAGCCGTTTCACATACGTCGCGGCGCTGACGGGGCGAACCCCCAGATGCTCGGCAATGTCTTCCACTGCAAGGCCGCTCAGCATCAGGCGCAACAGCGTTTGTTCACGCAAGGTCAGCGCCACATGCTGCTGCTTGATTACCCGCTCGGCCAAAAGCAAGGGCAGCTCATTGGCTTGCAGGTGCGCATGGTAATGCAGGCGCACGGCCTGGATCAGCAACGGCGCCAGGGCTTCCAGGTAGTTCATTTCCTGCGCCGAGAAGCGCCCGTGCTCGCGGCCGCGGTAGAAGTTCACCGACAACCAGCGGTTGCTTTCACAGTGGGTCAGCAAGGCTACCCGCTCGGCAATCTGTGGCTGCTCATAGCAGATGCGCCGGTACTCGGGGTGCGTGATGTCGTCAGCTGACTGGCGTTGCACGATGGTGTTGGTGACGCAGTGGCTTTGGCTCATCACCTGCTGGTTGCCATCCAGGCCGAAGAAGCGTTGCACATATTTGTGGGAGATCGCCGGCAGCGAGACTTCGCGCGCCCGGTCCGCAAACGAGAACACCTCGGCGTTGCGCCGCTGCGGATAAGCGAAGATCGTGCATTGGGCCAACGGCACGCCCGAGCCGATCACCTGCAGCAAATCCGCTGCGAGGAACTTGCTGCGGTTCTGGCCCACCCTGGCGAACAGATTGGCGGTGTGAGCGATATTGAAGCGGTGTTCACTACTGCCGGGGCGCAAGGGCCAGTACTGCATAGCGGTTTCTCTCGACGTGTCGGGCGCAGGTTTTGTGGTTATTGCCTACTACGGCTACCCGACACTCTATCACCCTTCAGCGCCCGGGCTCTGGCGGCGCTATGGGCAGGCGCAGGGCCAGCAGTGCGCCGAGGACCAGCAGCAGGGCAGCATAGGCGAAACCTGCGCTGAAACTGGACGTCAGGTCCTTCAGCCAGCCGACCACCAGCGGGTTGACTGCCGAGCCGATATTGCCCATGGCGTTGATCACCGCGATACCCACCGCACGGGCACTGAAACTCAGCACCTGGTCGGGCGTTGTCCAGAAAATCGACATAGCGCTGTAAGAGCCGCTGGCCGCCATGCACACCCCCAGCAATTGCACCGCCGGATAGCTCGACAGCGCAGTGAGCACCCAGCCAGCCGCAGCCATCAGCATGGGCAGCACCAAGTGCCACCGGCGCTCGCGGGTGCGGTCCGAATGCAGGCCCCAGACGATCATCAGGACAATGGTGCAGATCTGCGGGATGGCCGCCAGAAAGCCGATCGCCTGGTTACTGCTGGCGCTGTTGAAGCTTTTGACGATCAACGGCGTCCATACCGCAATCATTGCCAAGGTGTTGACCAGGCAAAAGTAGACCAGGCAGAACAGCAGGATGCGCGGCGAGGCCAGTTCGCGCCACACGCTGCGGGCAGGCTGTGTCGCAGTTGCCGTGCAGGCAGCGCGGTCCGCTTGCAGTGCGCGCTGCAGTAGCGCCTGTTCTTCGCCATCCAACCACTTCGCCTGTTGCGGGCGGTCATCCAGATAACCGAACACCACGCAGCCCATCAGCACCGAGGGCAAGCCTTCGAGCAGGAACAGCCATTGCCAGCCCTTCAGCCCCCAGATGCCATCCAGGCCCAGAATCAGCCCCGACAGCGCAGCGCTGAACCCGGCGGTAAATGGCATGGCGATCATGAACAGCGCGTTGGCGCGGGCCCGGTAAGCCGAAGGAAACCAGAAGGTCAGGTACAGCAACACGCCAGGCAAGAACCCCGCTTCGGTCACACCCACCAGAATCCGCAACAGGTAAAGCGAGGTGGCATCGGTCGCAAACAGCGTGCAGGTAGACGCCAGCCCCCAGGCAATCATCAGGCTGCCGATCCAGCGACGGGCCCCGATACGCGACAGGGCCATGTTGCTGGGTATGCCACAGGCGATGTATGCGACATAGAAGAAGGTACTGGCCAGGCCAAACTGAGTGCCCGTGAGGCCCAGGTCGCCCATCATGGTCAGGCCGGCGAAACCGATATTGATGCGATCCAGAAACGACAGTACGAAGCAGGCAAACAAAAAGCCGATCAGCCTTTTCGAGATCTTTTTACACACGTGCTGATAGCGGTCGTCAACACCGGCCACCGTCGGGGTGGTCGCGCTGGCGATAGGACTGCGTGTCATGGGGAACTTCCTGATTATTGTTATAGGAAGGCTCGCCGGCTCGAACAGATAAACCGGCGGCAAATGCACGAAAGCCAGGGGCTGATTACAGGTCCAGCAACGCCGTGCGCGTCAGCGCCAGAAACTGCTCTGCGTCGCCAAGCGCCTGGGCGCTGAGCAGCGCCAGTTTCACCAGAAACAGCTCGCGTTTGCCCTCTTCGATGTGGTCAAGGGCATCCGCTAGCTGGTCGTAGAGGGTCTCAATGTCGCTGATGGTCAATTGCTTGTGTTCCATAGGGTTCTCACTCATTGCCCAAAGCGGTTTCGACGGCATCACGCAAAGCCTGCCCATTGAGGTGATGCCAGCGCGCGCAAACGTGCTGGTCCGGGCGCATCAGGTAAGCACCGCCCGCCGACGCACCATATTTGTTGCGCAGGTGGCCGCCAGGGTCGTCGATCACCCCGTCTGCGCCCCGGACCTCGCCTTGCCGATTACCCACGACAGCCAGCAACTGCAATGGCACGCCTTGGTCGCGCAGGCTTTGCGCCTGCGCTTGAATATCGCTCGGCACTTCAACGGCATCAGTGAAATACAGCAGGCAGAACGACGCCCCTAGCCTGTCGAACAGGAACTGGTCATCGCCGAGCCGCACGTTCAGCAGCGGCGCGCCCTGGTGCGGCCCGCAGCTGAAGCGTGAATTGTCGTCATGCTTGCAGTTGAGTGCAGAGTCCACATAGTCATGTGGCCGCGAAGTGCGCCAGTGGTACAGCGGGCGGACGAACGCCTGGGTCAGTGACAACGACAGTACGGCATCGCGCAACAGGCGATAACCCGCACTGGGCGGCGTCATGAAACGGGTGCTCTTCCCCGCTTCGGCAATGATCTCGCGCGCGGCCCCTACCCGCTCCGCGCTATACGAGGCCAGCAGCCCCGGGCCGGCAATACCCTTGAGGGTCAGCGCCAGCTTCCAGCCCAGGCCGTGACAGTCCTGGAAACCGGTGTTGGCACCGCGCACGCCAAAAATGGGCAGCAAATGCGCGGCATCGCCGGTGAATATCACCCGAGTATGCAGGTAATCGGACAGTGTCAATGCGCGCGCCGAGTACACCGAGCACCAGTCCAGCTCCCACTGCGGGTTCGCTACCCCGACGATGCCCAACTGGGCATTGATACGCTCGCGCAGGGAGTCAGCCGACAAGGCCTGTTCGGGCGTTTCACCCCGTGCCAGTTGATAGTCGATGCGCCAGATATTGCCTGGCTCGCGGTGCATGAGCACGGTATTGCCCGGGTTCCAGTGCGGGTCGAAGTACGCCAGGCGCTCAGTGGGCAGGTCTAGGTCGATCTTGATGTCGGCGATTACAAAACGGCCTTCGTATGAAGCACCTTCCAGTTGCAGCCCAAGCAGCGTGCGAATGGCCGAACGCGCCCCATCTGCGGCAACCACCCAGCTGGCTTGCAGGGTGTACTCACCCGCGGGGGTATCCACCTCCAGTGTCGCGCGGTCTTCTGCCTGGGCCAGCGCCTTGACCCGGTTGCCCCAGCGCAGCTCGATCATCGGGTTGGCGTGGCAGGCATCGACCAGAAACTGCTCCAGGCAAGGCTGTTGCAAGTTGGTCATGGGCGCAAAACGGTCATCGGGGTCGTGCGGCGCCTCCATGCGAAATACCCGCTGATTGCGGTAGTAGGAATTGCCAAAGCGCCAGGGCAGGCCCGCTGAGGTGACACGCTCGGAGATGCCGACCTGCTGCAGAATCTCCAGTGATCGACGGGTGAACACGATCGCCCGGCTGCCTTCGCTGACCTGCCGTTCGGCTTCCAGCACGATCGAGGGGATGCCGTAGCGGGCCAGGTCCAGGGCCGTGGTCAGGCCAATGGGCCCAGCGCCGACGATCACCACAGGGTGATGCTGCACCTGGGCATTCACGCTGGCGGTGTGGGCAGGGAAAACCTGGTAATCGAAATAGATAGAGCGACGAGGCTCTGCGAGTGGTGTGTGCATCGCACTGCATCTCCGGATTGTTATGCTTTTTTTGGCCTGAGCCATTTCGGATATGCAGCGGACTGTAAGCGGTGTGAGAAACAGACATGTCCCCTTGAAGGGACAACATTGCACAGCAGAAAGCACGCCCTCAGGAAAAAAACGCAGGATGTTGTGCGCAGAATTCGCTTGAGATAGACGGCCGCATTGCCCAAGGTGGCCAGCCTGACAGCTATTGCCTGAATAAAAGGCTGCAGGGCGTGGACGCAGGCGCACGACGACGCCTGTGTGTGGGGGGTGACTATTTTTGCGGTGGCAAGCCTTGCGCTGCACGAACGTTGCCAATTCCTCCCCGATAATAAGAGAGGACAAGGAAATGCAATCCAACAGTCTGAAGCAAAGCCTGAAACAACGGCACATCACCATGATTGCGCTAGGCGGGGTGATAGGCGCGGGGCTGTTCATGGGGTCGGGCAAGTTGATTGCCTCGGCGGGGCCGGCCGCGATCCTGTCATATTTCATCGGCGGCATCGTGGTCACCTTGGTGATGTTCATGCTCGGCGAGATGGCCTGTCGCAACCCGGACGCCGGCTCGTTCTCGACCTATGCCAATACCTACCTCGGCGAATGGGCGGGTTTTGCCGTCGGCTGGCTGTACTGGCTCAAATCGATGCTGACCATCACCCTGGAGGCGGTGCTGCTAGGCGCCATCCTCAACGACTTTCTGCCGTGGCTACCGATCTGGGCGGGCGCCTTCATCATGCTGGTCACCTTGATGGCCAGCAACGCCTACTCGGTCAAATCGTTCGCTGAAGTGGAGTACTGGCTGGCCGCGATGAAGGTCGCCACCATTCTCATCTTCATGGTGCTGGGTGTTTCGATACTGCTCGGCCTGCACAGCAACATCCCCTCCCCTGGCTGGGTCAACCTGACGGCGCACGATGGCTTCATGCCCAATGGCCTGTCGCCGGTGATGGCGGGCGTGGTGGTGGTGATCTTCTCGCTGGGCGGCAGTGAAATTGCAGCCGTTGCGGCCGGCGAATCGGAAAACCCGCGGCAGAACGTCATCAGGGCAATCAAGAGCGTGATTTTGCGGGTGATGCTGTTCTATGTCGGTTCGGTGTCGATTCTGATTCTGTGCCTGCCCTGGACAGACACTGAAAACCTGGCTTCGCCGTATGTGTCATTGTTCAGCCTGGCCGGGTTCAGTGGCGCGGCGGTGGCCATGAAGATCGTGTTGTTCATCTCGTTCATGTCGGTGATGAACTCGTTCATGTTTTCCAACTCGCGCATGCTGTTCTCGTTGAGCCAGCGTGGCCACGCGCCGAAGCTGTTCTCCCGCACCACCTCCAAAGGGGTGCCGCTCAACGCCCTGCTGCTGAGCCTGAGCATCTGCCTGTTGATCCTGACGGTGCACTTTGTCAGCGGCGGCGACCTGTTCATGACCCTGGCCAAAAGCAGCGGCACGTTCGTGATGATCGTGTGGATCTTCATCATCATCGCCCACTTTGCCATGCGCTGGAAAACCCGGCATGAAGCGGTCGACCCCACGGCGTTCCGGGCGTGGTTCTTCCCTTACGCCAATATCGTTGCGCTGTTCGCGCTGCTGGCCGTGATTGTCACCCAGGCCTTCGACCCAGGGTCGCGCTTTCAGTTCTGGTTTACCACGGTGACCTCACTGGTGGTGGTGGCGGCCTACTTCGTGAAACGTAATCGGATGGCGGCGAAGTCGGTTGGTTACGCAGGGAGCTGACCAGTGCAGGAGCGGGTTTACCCGCTCCTGCCCCATGGCGGCACGCTAAACCCCTGTGCTTGCCACCTGTTGCCCTTGATGACGAAGCGTGCCCTGCAAGCTAGACTCCCATGCTGAATTTGACTGTAAACACTTCGTTTGCCTGAAAATGTTCGGCGGTCATGCAGGCAGCCGGCCTCTGGTAAACCGGCAGGGGCAGCCCATGACTTTGCAACCTCCCGTCAACTTGACCAACTGCGATCGCGAACCTATCCAGATCCCCGGCAGCATCCAGCCGCACGGTTGCCTGTTGGCCTGCAACGCGTCGGCAAGCGTTGTGCTGCGGCACTCCGCCAATACCGCCGGCATGCTGGGCGTGGCGGGTGAAATCAACGGGCAACGGCTCGAAACCATCATCGGCAGCGAGGCTGCCCATACGCTGCGCAACGCGCTGGCACGCGTCAGAGAGGCGTCCCGACCGGCGCTGAGCTTTGCCGTGAGTCTGCCGTCCGGGCAGGTGTTCGATGTGGCCGCGCATATTTTCAAAGGCACTGCCATCCTGGAGTTCGAGCCCTCCGGTGCGGGCATTGCCGAACCAATCGAACTGGTGCGCACCGTCATCGCCCAGTTGCGCGAGATCGACCGCTCCGACAAGCTGTTCCCCGATACTGCCCGGCGTGTTCGCGCACTACTGGGTTATGACCGGGTGATGATCTACCAACTTGGCGTCGACGGCGCCGGCAAGGTCATTGCCGAGGCCAAGCGCAGCGGCCTCGAAAGCTTTCTGGGGCAGTACTTCCCCGCCTCGGACATTCCTCAGCAGGCACGCGCCCTGTACCTGCGCAACCCGGTGCGAATCATTGCCGATGCCCAGTTCAGAACCGTGCCGATCGAGCCGGTACTGGACCTTTCCGGCGAGCCACTGGACCTGTCCTACACGCACCTGCGCAGCGTTTCGCCCATTCACTGCGAGTACCTGAGCAACATGGGCGTGGGCGCGTCCATGTCCATTTCGATCATCGTCGACGGCGCGCTCTGGGGGCTGATTGCCTGCCACCATTACGCACCCCGCACGCTGACCATGGGTCAGCGGGTCGCGGCGGAGATGTTCGGCGAGTTCTTCTCGCTGCATGTCCAGACTCTGCGGGCCAAGCAAACCGTGGAAGCCGCTGCTTACGCCCGCCAGGTGTTGGACAACCTGCTGCGCGATGCCCACCGCACCGCGGATATCGAAGAACTGCTGCGTGCCCGCATGACAGACTTCAAGGCACTCATCCCTTGCGACGGCATCGCCATGTCGCTGCAAGGGCGCTGGTCGGCCGACGCGCTGACACCGCCCAAGGCGGCGGTACCGAACCTGCTGCGCTTTGCCGAGGGGGTCGCCGAGGGGCGTACATGGGCGTCGAACTGCCTGTCGATGGCGCACCCTGCCGCCCAGGATTATGCCGTCGACGTTTCGGGCGTACTGGTGATTCCGATGTCGCAGCAACCGAGGGACTACCTCATGCTGTTTCGCAAGGAGGTGATCGAAACCCTGGATTGGGCCGGTGACCCCAACAAGACCTACGAAAGCGGCCCGCTCGGTGAGCGCCTGACCCCACGCAAAAGCTTTGCTGTGTGGAAGCAGACCGTACATCAGCACTCGCAGCCCTGGTCCGAACAGGACCGCCAGTTCGGCGAGGCCATCCGCGCCGCGATCGTCGAGGTTGCCCTGCACAACAGTGAGCTGATGGCCGATGAGCGCTCCAAGGCCGAAGTGCGCCAGCGGATGCTCAACGAAGAGCTCAACCACCGGGTGAAGAACATTCTTTCACTGATCGGTGCACTGGTGGCCCACCCCACCACTGAAAACCAGACCCTCAACAGCTACGTGGCCACGCTGAAGGGCCGCATCCAGGCGTTGTCGCTGGCGCACGATCAGGTGGTGCGGGGGGATGGCGGCGGCCGTTTCGCAACGCTGCTGGAAGCGGAACTATCGCCGTACCGCACTGCAGCCGATGCCATCACCCTGAACGGCCCGAACCTGCTGCTCGATGCCCGCGCCTACTCGGTAATGGCGCTGGTGCTTCACGAGCTGGCGACCAACGCCGCGAAGTATGGCGCGTTGTCTCGGGCAGGCGGCAAGCTGGCGGTCAGCTGGACGATTGATTCGGGTGGCGCTTGCGACATCGCCTGGTGCGAAAGCGGTGGGCCGACGGTGCGCCCGCCGAGCCGAAGCGGTTTTGGCTCGGTACTGATTGAACGCAGCATCCCCTTCGACCTGGGCGGCAGCAGCACGCTCGAGTTCAGACCAGAAGGCCTGCATGGGTATTTCAAAATTCCTGGCAAACACCTGACTCAGCTTGAAACAGCCGACACCCCAGCGCCGCAGGTCGCGCCGGCTGCGCCACCGGTAAGCTGCACGGCCCTGGTCAATGCATGCGTGCTGATTCTTGAAGACCAACTGGTGATTGCCGTGGGCCTTGAACAGATTCTGGCCGATGCGCTGGTCGAGGATGTGATCACCGCAAGCTCGGAAGCCGAGGCAATGAAACTGCTGGCCAGCCACAGGCCTGATGTCGCCGTGCTGGACATCAACCTGGGGACGGGAACCTCCATTGCCGTTGCCGAAGCGCTCTCGCGCCAGCACATCCCATTCCTGTTTGCCACGGGTTACGGCGACAGTGTCAGCATTCCCGCGCACTTGAAGCACGTTCCCGTGGTGCGCAAGCCCTATGACGCCTTTTCGATATTGTCGAACCTGGAAAGCCTGATCGACATTCGGAAAGCTACGGACCAAGCACAATAGCCAGCCGGGCTGGCATTAAAAACCCGCGCACAGGCGCGGGTCGTATTCGTTCAGCACCCGGTCACTTGTCCAACTCATCCTTGGTAATGGCGCCAGTGTGCGGATCAACGTGGAATTCGTACTGCTTGCCATCTGCCTTGATACCCTCGCCCTCCCAATGGCCATCATCGGCCTCGATCTTGGTGATCTGGGTGTAGCCGGCGCTCTTCAGCGCGGCTTCGGCCTGGTCTTTGTTCACCTTCCAGTCGGCGCCTGGCTGATCCGCCCAGGCAGCACTAACCCCCAGTGCACCCACCAGGGCCAAACCCGTGAACAGTCGTGTCATCGCTTTCATCGTCAACATCCTTTTTGCCAGAGTTAAACACTGCGACCCAAGCACTGTCGCTCCGGTTCAATTAAAGTGGCAAGACGGCTATTCATGACATAAGGGTTGATGTGCACTCATCAGAGCGCCTGAAAGGCATCGATGTATTTGTCTGCGTTGCAGACCTCGGCAGTTTTGCGGCAGCAGCGCAGCGCCTGAACCTGACAAGTTCGGCGGTCAGTAAAGGTATCGCGCGGCTGGAAGCGCGCCTGGGGCTGCGCCTGTTCGAACGCACCACCCGCCGGCTTGCCCTGACTGACGCGGGGCAGACCTTCTACAAGACCTGCTCACGGGTGCTGGCCGACCTCGAAGAATCGGAGCTGTCGCTGCACGAGGACTACTTCGAGCCGCGAGGCAGAGTGCGTATCGACCTGCCTGCGGCCTACGGGCGGCTGCACGTATTGCCGGTCATCCTCGACTACGTCAAACGCCATCATCAGCTGCAGCCACACGTGTCCTTTACCGACAGCTTCGTCAACCCGACCGAACAGGGCATCGATATCGTGGTACGTATCGGCGGCCCGGACGTTTGGCCGGACGAGCTGGGCCACCAGTTCATCGGCGCTCAGCGGGTCATCTTTTGCGCGTCACCGGCCTACTTGCAAGCGCGTGGCACGCCCGTCGATGAGCGTGACCTGCACGCCCATGACTGTGTGGTTTACGGGCAAGCCGACGGTTTGGGCAGCCCTTGGCACATGACCGGTACCCAGCCTGGCGAAATGGAACGGCGCTTCATGCCGGCGCGGCTTGCCATTGGCGATGGCGAAGGTGTGGTACAAGCCGTGCTGCAAGGCTTGGGCATCACCCAGGTGCCTACCTGGCTGGTCAACCAGCAACTGGCCTGTGGCGAGTTGGTTGAGGTGTTGCCGCACCTGGCAACAGAGGGCTTGGCGATGAACGTGGTATGGCTCAGGAAGCGCGAGGCCCTGCCGCGCGTCAGGGCGTTACTGGACGTATTGCTGCAATCACTGCGCATGGACGGCCACGCTCTGCAGCCCGGTGACTAGTGAATAATATTCGCCAAGCCAGTGAATTTTTGCCAGCGATAAGCTTTTTTTGAATCAATACAATGGCAGCACCTTTGATTTCAGGAACTGCCTGCATGACTGCTGTTGAACGCCCTCCCCTGGGCTTGGCGACCAATCGACGCGCCACCTTGGGGACGTTGATCCTCGCCACCTCGGCCTTTCTGATCGTAACCACCGAGTTTTTGATGGTTGGCCTGCTGCCGGGGCTGGCAAGAGACCTTGATGTGTCGATTTCCAGTGCCGGGCAGCTGATCACGCTGTTCGCCTTCACCGTCATGCTCGCCGGCCCGCCGCTGACAGCAGCACTTGCCCACCTGGACAGGCGTAAGCTGTTCGCAGCCATCCTGGCCTTGTTCGCTGCGGCCAATGCGCTTGCTGCCATTGCGCCGAACATCTGGGTGCTAGCAGTAGCGCGATTCTTGCCCGCCCTGGCACTGCCGGTTTTCTGGGGGACGGCCAGCGAGACGGCGGCCAGGATGGTCAGCGCAGATCGCCAGGGGCAGGCCGTCGCGCAGGTGTACCTGGGCATTTCAGCGGCCCTGCTGCTCGGTATCCCGCTGGGTACCTTGGCGGCCAATGCCATCGGCTGGCGCGGCGCCTTCTGGGTATTGGCCGCCGCCTCAGCGCTGATGGCCTTTGCCGTGCTGGCCTGGATGCCAGCGGTTGCCCGCCAGCCTAAAGTCGACTTCAGCCAGCAGGCGCGAATTTTCCGTGAACCGATCTTCCTGGCCAACGTGGCCCTCTCGGTCCTGGTGTTCACCGCCATGTTCATTGCCTACACCTACCTCGCGGACATGCTTGAGCGCACCGCAGGTGTGGCAACAGCAGATGTCGGCTGGTGGCTGATGGGCTTCGGTGCCATCGGTTTGCTGGGCAACTGGCTGGGTGGCCGCGCGGTCAGGCAATCGCCGATCAAGGCCACTGCGCTGTTCCTGGCTTTGCTAGGGGTGGGCATGGCGGCATTCAGCCCGCTGGCTTCTGCACCGGTTACGCTCTGGGCGGCGCTGGCACTGTGGGGCATCGCCAACACGGCGCTGTACCCCATCTGCCAGGTGCGGGTGATGAACGCGGTGTCGCATTCCCAGGCGTTGGCCGGCACTACCAACGTATCTGCCGCCAATGCCGGGATCGGCCTGGGCGCGCTGCTGGGCGGGTTGGTCATCCCGGCGTTCGGTGTATCGTCGCTCGGTTATGTGGCGGCGGGCGTAGCCCTGCTGGCCATGCTGTGCGTGCCCGGCGTGGCGCGCCTGCAGGCACGGGCTGAGCATATGGCGGTACAACCCGGCTGACGGGCACTGCCTGAATCCGCGTATCATCAGGCCTCACAGCCGAGGCCTGTCATGTTCGATTGGGAAGACCTGCGTCACTTTTCTGCTTTCATCAGCGCCGGCTCGCTCTCGGCCGCCGCCAAGCGCCTGGGCGTTGACCACGCCACCGTGGCCCGGCGCATCAGCTCGCTCGAAGCGTCCTTGCAGCTCAAACTGGTGGACCGTCGGCCGCGGGCCTACGCCCTCACCGAACAAGGCTTGCGGGTCGGCGAGTTCGCCGAGCAGATGCTGGCCTCTTCGTTTGCACTGGAGCACTTTGCCAGTGCCGACCAGCACACCGTTGAAGGCGAAGTGGTGATTGCTGCCCCCCCTGCGCTGCTGGGCAGCATGGTGGCGCGCAGGCTGGGGGCACTGTATCAACGCTACCCCCATTTGCAGTTAAAACTGGTCGGCAGCAAGTCACGCGCCTCGTTGGCGCGTCGTGAAGCAGACGTGGCCATCGCCTTGGCCAGGCCCACCGAACCCACCTTGGTGGCCAGCTTGCTCGGCCATCTGGAATACACGCTGTACGCCTCGGCGGCCTACCTGCGCCAACGCGAACCGCAGGTGTATATCGGCTACGACGACTCCCAGGCCAAATCCCCACAGCAACTGTGGCTGCTCAAGCACGCCACAGGCCGCCCTTTCGCCCTGCAAAGCAACGACTTGCGCATCCAGGCCCAGGCAGCAGCCGGGGGCGTGGGCATTGCCTGCCTGCCCGCCTTCATGGCTGAGGAATACGGGCTCAAGCCAGTCAACGAAAACAGTTCGATGAGCATCGAAATCTGGCTGGCCGTTCACGAGGACGTGCGCAACACACCCCGCATCAAAGCCGTGACCGACTTTTTGATCGAACAGGTGAAGCCCCTGCTTCGCTTGTGAATTTTTGCAAACATCGCCTGCACATTCCGGGAATTTGCGCAGTGCCGCATCGCCGTTAACCTTGTGCCATCGCTCGGCAACTGCGCCGGGCAATGCCGCCAGAGAGGGCACGCAGATGCAGTACGTCAAACTCGGAAACACCGGCCTGGATGTCTCCCGGCTGTGCCTGGGGTGCATGACATTCGGTGACCCCGATGCCGGTACCCATCCCTGGACCCTGGATGTAGACCAGAGCCGCCCGATCATCCGCCACGCGGTGGAACAGGGCATCAACTTCTTCGACACGGCCAACAGCTATTCGGCCGGCACCTCGGAGGTCATCCTGGGCCAACTGCTCAAGGCGTTTACGCGCCGTGAAGACACGGTGATCGCGACCAAGGTCTTCTACCCCGCGAACATGTGGGAAGGCGCCAGCAAGCCCAATGAGCAGGGCCTTTCGCGCAAAGCCATCTTCAGCAGTATCGACGCGAGCCTGAGCCGCCTGGGGGTGGATTACGTCGACCTGTATCAGGTGCATCGCTGGGACTATCACACCCCCATCGAAGAAACCATGGAAGCGCTGCACGATGTGGTCAAGGCCGGCAAGGCCCGCTACATCGGTGCCTCGTCGCTGTATGCCTGGCAGTTCGCCAAAGCCCAGCACGTTGCCGCGGCCAATGGCTGGAGCCGGTTCGTCTCGATGCAGAACTACCTCAACCTGGTGTATCGGGAAGAAGAGCGGGAAATGATCCCCTTGTGCCAGGACCAAGGCGTCGGGCTGATGCCCTGGAGCCCGCTGGCACGCGGGCGGCTGACCCGGCCCAAGGGGCAGGAAACGGCGCGCACGCTGAGCGATATTTCCGGCAAGTCGTTCTATGAGCGGACCGAAGCCGAGGATGGCCGGGTGATTGATGTGGTCGAGCAGGTTGCCGCTGAACGTGGCGTACCCATGGCGCAGGTGGCGTTGGCCTGGGTGCTGGGGCACCGCGGCGTGTCTGCACCGATTATTGGTGCATCGAAGCCTGCGCACCTTGACGATGCCATTGCGGCATTGGGGCTTGAGTTGAGTGATGAAGAGGTCATGCGGCTGGAAGCGCCTTATGTGCCGCATGCGGTTACGGGGTTCAAGTAGGCCTTGGTGTAGGGCTTGGGAGGTTCAGCGCCTATGAGATCGAGCGCCGCCCACGCGGCGCTTCGCGGCGCAAGGCCGCTCCCACATCTGTTTCGGGCCAGTTATTCCTGAAGCATTGCCGCGCGGCCCTTTGGCGCCCGCCCCTATATAGCGTCGTACAAACAAGGCGGTCGCGCGCAAATATCACAGGCCTCACTGGCCCGAAACAGATGTGGGAGCGGCCTTGCGCCGCGAAGCGCCGCGCGGGCGGCGCTCGATCTCATAGGCGCCAAAGAACTTGCGACAAGCACATCGCAAGCCCCCTGCAGCCTCGACGTGCCTCTCCCGGATTGACTATGATTCCGCCTTGAACGTTTCAGCATGTTTCAATAGGGATTCAAATGTCTGTCCAAGAACCACCACCGCTAGCCCTCCCGAAACGCACTGTCGCCAAGATGGAAGCCGCCATGGCGCTGGGCAGCTTTGCCATCGGCACCGGCGAATTCGCCATCATGGGGTTGATGCCGGACATCGCCAGCAACCTGCAATTGAGCGAGCCTGAGGTGGGCCATGCCATCAGTGCCTATGCGCTGGGCGTGATGGTCGGTGCCCCGACGCTGGCGATCCTCGGCGCCAAGCTGCTGCGCAAGCACATGCTGCTGCTGTTGATGGCGCTGTATGCCTTGGGCAACCTGGCCACGGCATTTGCGCCCTCCTTCGGCGGCCTGGTGGCCTTTCGCTTCATCAGCGGCCTGCCCCATGGCGCGTACTTCGGCATTGCGGCGGTGGTGGCATCGAGCATGGTGGCGAACAACCAGCGGGCGGGCGCCGTCGCGCGGGTGATGATGGGCCTGACGTTGGCCATGCTGCTGGGCAACCCGGTTGCGACCTTCCTGGGGCAGTACTTTGGCTGGCGCTCTGCGTTTGTGTTGGTCGGGCTGATTGCCCTGTGCACCATCGCCCTGGTCTGGCGCTTCGTGCCGCAACCGCACGATGAAGTGCGCAGCGACCCGCGCAAGGAGCTGCAGGCGTTCGCCCTGCCCCAGGTGTGGATGGCACTGGCGATTGCCTCGATCGGCTTTGCCGGCATGTTCTGTGTGTTCAGCTACCTGGCACCGACCATGCTGCACGTGACCCAGGTGTCGCCGCAGTGGATCCCCTTTGGCCTGGCCGCCTTTGGCGTGGGTGGCATCGTTGGCAACATCGCCGGTGGCAAGCTGTTCGATCACCTGCAGTTCCGCGCCGTGGGCCTGGTGTTGGTCTGGTCGATTGCTGTGCTGCTGTTTTTCACCTTTGCGGCACAATCGCTTTGGACGCTGCTGCTGGGCGTCGGCCTGGTCGGCACCATGATTGCCCTGGCCGCGCCGTTGCAGATTCGCCTGATGGATATTGCCCATGAAGCGCCAAGCCTGGCGGCGGCTTCGAACCATGCGGCGTTCAACCTGGCCAACGCGCTTGGGCCGTGGTTGGGTGGCATGGCCATCACCGCGGGGCTGGGCTGGACCAGTACGGGTTACATCGGTGCGGCTACGGCATTGGTCGGTTTGGGGATTTACCTGGTGGCCCGTCGCATGAAGGGGGGGCATTGATCCAATCGAGGTAATGGGGGGGGCGCTGTGGGAGCGGGCTTGCCCCGCGAACACCGGCGAAGCCGGTGCCACGCACCGTGTGCCCCATTCGCGGGGCAAGCCCGCTCCCACAGAATACGCAGCTTACGGGGGCAGTCTGCTAGGCTGCGCCATCGAGCCCCATCTGCCAGAAGTCGGCTTCAAGGCTCGAGGCCTGGCCGAAGATGCCTGCCAGCTCGACGAACCGTTGCTCGGTCATGCTGCGCGCCGCCAGTTCATCCAGGTGCTTGCGCGCATTGGCCGCCACGGCCTGATAGCCCTCCCCGGCGTACTCACCAATCCACTCACGGTAAGGGTGCTGGCTCAGGTCGCCAATACGCTGAGCCAACGTGCGCCCGATTTCGGCATAGCCGATCACACAGGGGGCCAACGCCACGTGCAGTTCAAGCAGATCGCCCGCAGCGCCGCAATCGAGCACATAGCGGGTATAGGCCACCGTGGCCTGATGCTCCGGCGCAGCCTGGATATCGGCTTCGGTCAGCCCCCAGCGGGCGCACAGGCGCAGGTGCAGTTCGGTTTCGTCGAGAATCGCCGCCAGGCCTGCCTGGGCGGCACGAATGTCAGCCGGCAGGCGGCTTTTGTAGGCGGCCAGCGCCCAGGCGCGGGCGAACTGGATCAGGAACAGGTAGTCCTGCACCAGGTAAGTCCGAAACGCAGCTTCGCTCAGCGTGCCTTCGCCCATCTGCCGCACGAAATCGTGATCGACATAGCGATTCCACTGGCCGGCGCGGGCGGCTTTGAGGCGATCGAAAATATCCATGCTCACGCCTCCCCCTCATACACGGCATCGAAGAAAGCCAGTTCCAGGGCCACGGTACGCAGGTAGAAGTCGGTGCTCAGCTCAGCCTCCTGCGGCCCCACGCGGTCCAGCTCGGCTTGCAGAAAGGCAACGAAGGCCTGGAACGCCGGGTTGTCGTGCAGGGTGATCCATTCGGCATGCACGAAGTGCTCGGGCAAGGGCTTGGGGGCTTTGATTGCCCAATCCAGGTACAAGCCTTCGGCAACGTTCAGCACAGCCAGCGCGGCGGCATACGAACGGGTGGCCGCAGCTTCGCGCATGATGGCCTTGAAACCTGCGGTTGGGGCAGTGTCGTCGGCTTCTACGCGCTGTGCCGGGCTTACGTCCAGCGCCTCGAAGGCACGCAGGAAATAGGTGTTTTCATCACTCGAGATCATCCCGGCGAACTGGCCGAAGCGCAGGCGTGCCTCGAAGGTGTCGGCGGTCGCGATGGCTGCGCCGAGCAGGGTCAGGAAGCTGTCGAGAAAACGATGATCCTGCACCAGGTAGCGGACCATGATCGGGTCCGGCAGGCTGCCGTCACACAATTGGGTAACGAAACGGTGCCCGACGGCCGCCGACCAGGTCGGCTCGCTTTGGCGACGCAGGGTTTGCGTGAAGCGTTCGGTCATGATGCTGTCCTCTGCAGGGGGTGACAGCGAGACCGTTGCAGCTGGCATGGACTGGCCTCGCAGTGAGGCCGGCAAAAAGGCAGGTCGCAAGTCCCATCCCTTCGCCGGCATGATCCGGATCAGGTTCGAAGGGTCACCGCGCTAAAGCATTCAGCGGTTTCTCAGCCCGTTGCCGGGGCTCCCCTTGGTGGCGCACAGGTATACAGCAGGTACGAAGGTGCTGTCACTACCCAAACAGTGGGCATGGGTACCCCGCTTGTGGGGACTTATACCCATTTTTTGACACCTCATTATTTAGCGCGACTCAGGCGCCGCAAGGATTTGTTTAACAAAGCATTACCGAAACATCTGTTGGCACAGCCGTTGCTCAGGCCCCTAAACCAGGCAAAACGCCATTGATGGCTCCAAGCCATTTAGCCGCGAGCGAGGCACAGGGCAATGAAAACACCTGCCGTGATCCACCCAACCAGGCACGCCTTCAGGCTGTCTTCCGTCACCGTGCTGATGCTCGGCCTTGGGCTGATCCCGGCCATCGCCTCCTCCCTCGATGACGTCAGCCAGCCCCCGCCGACCGACCCGTCGGCTTACTCCAATCAGCCGGCCGACCCGAACCCGGCGTTACTCAATTTGTATACCCTGCCGGAAGCCAACGAAGGCTCACTGGAACTTACCGACGGTGCCTACGGCGACCGCACCACCGTGCGCAAGGACAACGTGCTGCCGCCCGCCCTGCAAACCTCCGAAAAATACCCTACCAACGGTAAACCGAGCCCACTGTTCGGTGCGCAGCCGTTCACCCAGCAACTGCTGCTGTTCGAAGAGTTCGGCCCCGAGAAGCTCGACCCAAGCATCCCAGTACCGAGCCTGACGTTCCCGGTGCCCACCCTCGGCGCTGCACCTGCGCAAGACCCCAACATCGTCGCCCGCAGCGGCCCTAGTGGCACGGCGCTGGAGGCGTTTCTAAAGCAACCTGGCCTGTACCCTTTCCCGACCCAATACGCCAACGTGCTCGACCGCAACCCCTGGAAGGCGCAGATCGAAATGTTCCTCAACCGCCAACCGGTCGGTTCGCCGGCTGAGGGCCGGCCACCAGGAAAAGGCTGGTCCCATCAGCGCTGGAACGAGTTCTACCCCCAGGCTGCATTCAAGACCGCCCAGGCCGGTGCACGCATCAACCTCGGGCTGCGCGACCGCAAGCAATTGCACAACTATGCGGCCGGCGAGTTCGCGCCGGGCGGGCTGTACTACCAGACCTCGGACATCCCTACCACGCTGGGCACCACCAAGGGCATCGACACCCGTTTTCACCCAAGCATGCCCCTGCAGAACCACAAATCGCTGTGGTCGTTCGATGGCACCTTCCCGCCCAAGCTGCTGATGGTGCGGTATGGCCAGCCGATCCTGATGCGCCACTACAACGCCCTGCCGATCGACCCTTCGGCCAACGGTGGCTTTGGCCTGCACACCCTCTCGACCCACGAGCATAACGGCCACTCACCGGCCGAGAGCGATGGCTTTGCCAATGCCTACTTTTTCCCCGGCCAGTACTACGACTACCGTTGGCCGGTCCAGTTGGCTGGCTACGACACGATCAATACCCGTGCCCAGGACCCGCGTGCAGCGTTCCCTTGCTCACCTGGCGAAACCTTGTTTGTGAATGATGCGTCGCCTGGCCTGAAGACCTGCGAAAACGGCAGCATCAAGATTCGTGGCGACTGGCGCGAAACCATGAGTAGCCACTGGTTCCACGACCACATGATGGATTTCACGGCGCAGAACGTCTACAAAGGCAACGCCGCGATGATGAACTATTACAGCGCCCTGGACCGCGGCAACGAGGCCCTGCAGGACGGCGTCAACCTGCGCTTGCCCAGTGGTTCGGGCATGCCCTGGGGCAACCGCGACTATGACGTCAACCTGGTGATCGCCGACAAGGCCTGGGATGCCAACGGCCAGTTGTGGTTCAACCCGTTCAACACCGACGGCTTCCTCGGCGACCAGATCCTGGTCAACTGGCAGTACCAGCCAAAGCTTAAAGTGCGGGCGCGCAGCTACCGTTTCCGCCTGCTCAACGGCTCGGTTTCGCGCTACTTCAAGTTCGCTGTGGTGCGTGAAATCGCCGGCACCAGCGGCGAATTCAAGGGGCCGACCGGTTCCAACCTGTCGTATGCCCGCGTGCCGTTCCACATGATCGCCAACGACGGCAACATCATGGAACACGCCGTGCCGTTCGACGGCACCCTGGACCTCAATGGCGACGGCGACCTCAAGGACAACAACGGCATCCTGCCGGTGCAAGGCATTGCCGAGCGTTACGACATCATCATCAACTTCGCCAAGAACGGCATCAAGGCCGGCGACAAGCTGTACTTCATCAACCTGATGGAGCACCAGTCCGGCAAGGGCCCGAACATGGCCATCGCGCTGGCGGACGTGCTGTCGGAGAAATACAAGGCTGTCATCAAGCAGACCAGCAAGGGCCCGCAATGGGACAATGGCGACCCGGTGGTGGGCAAGTTCCTGCAGTTGCTGGTCCAGCCCTACAGTGGCCAGGACCTGAGTATGGACCCAGTTGCCTATGAACCGGCCAAGCCGGGCAAGGCTGCAGGCCTGAAAATGGTTCCGTTGACCCTCGACCGCAACGCCGTTGCCGACCAGGCCAAACTCAAGGATGCTCGCCACCGCGAATTCCTTTTTGGCCGTTCGGATGGTACTGACACTCAGCCCTGGACCATCAAGACCGATGGTGGCTTCGGCTACAGCATGGACCCACGGCGCATCAATGCCGCCCCTCAGTTGGCCAGCCAAGCCACACCCGCCGGTTTCAGCGGCGATGGCACCCTGGAGGTTTGGAAGATCAAGAATGGCGGTAATGGTTGGAGCCACCCAGTCCACGTTCACTTCGAGGAAGGCATCGTGCTCAGCCGCGACGGCAAGGCACCGCCAGAATGGGAGAAATGGGCACGCAAGGACGTCTACCGCATCGGCTCGGAAACCGACTCCTCGGAAGAACTGGATGTGGCAATCCGCTTCCGTGAGTTCGCCGGGACCTACATGGAGCACTGCCACAACACCCAGCATGAGGATTCGTCCATGCTGCTGCGCTGGGACCTGGAACACCCTGGCCAATTCCAGGTGATGCCAACCCCGTTGCCGGGTTGGGACGGCGTAGAATACGTCGCCTCCGTTGGCCTGCCGACCTTCCGCACGGCTGCCCATGACGATGATGACGATGTCAACAAGCCACCGGTTGCGGTCAGCGACAGTGCAGCCACCACAGCAGGCAAGGCACTTACGCTGAGTGTGCTGGCCAACGACACCGACCCCGAGCGCAATCTGCCCTTGACCATCATTGGCTTGAGCCAGCCGGACTCTGGCCAGGGTACCACCAGTACCAATGGCACCACGGTGACTTACACACCACCGGCCACTGTCGCCACGCCGTTCACTGCCAGCTTCACCTACTCGGCACGTGATACCAAAGGTGCCGAGTCGGTGGTCCCGGCCACGGTCAGCGTTGCAGTAAGCCCCGCAGCACCCGTCGACGTTATCCAGGTCAGCAGTGCCTCGGTGCAATTGCGCAGCGGCAACCGTTACACCTGGGAGCTGATAGGGACGACCTCGATCGCCACCGGCAACAGCATCAATGTGTCGGTGGCAACCACCAACGGCCCGCTGAACCTGGGCGCGGCCACGCTGACCGCAGCCACCACCGGTGCCCGTTGGCGGGTGTCGGTCACCACCACCGGCTACGGCCCGGCAACGCCCGCAACGGCGACCGTGAAATCGACGCTGGGGCAAAGCGTGACGGTGCCGATCAGTTACAAGTAATCGCTTGGCGAAACGGGGCTGCTGCGCAGCCCCACTGGCTCACCTTCCGAGGCGTGCATCATGACCGGCTCATGGCGTGTTCTGCTCGTGCTGTCGCTGTTCGCTGCCAGTGTCCCGTTCTGGCCCGTACAGCCCCAGCAAGCCCATACCAACGAAGCTGCTACGCCCTGGGGCGCCGACTACTTCCCCAATACCCCCCTGCTCACTCAGGATGGCGAAAAGGTCCGCTTCTTCGACGACCTGGTTAAGGACAAGGTCGTCGCCATCAACTTCATCTTCACCGGCTGCTCCGATTCCTGCCCGGTTGAAACCGCCCGCCTGCGCCAGGTGCAGAAGATCCTCGGCGACCGCGTAGGCAAGGATATATTCCTCTACTCCATCAGCATCGACCCCTACAACGACACCCCCGCCACCCTCAAACGCTACGCCGAAAAATTCGCCATCGGCCCCGGGTGGACCTTGCTCACCGGCGAGCCCGACGACATCGAGCAATTGCGCAGAAGCCTGGGCCTGTACATAGAGGGCCTGGAAAACGGCCGCTCCAAAGACCACAACCTGAGCTTGATCATCGGCAACCAGGCCACCGGCCGCTGGATGAAAGCCTCGCCCTTCGAAAGCCCCTATATCCTCGCCGACCGCCTGGGCAACAGCCTGCACAACTGGAAACAAGCCAGCGCCATGGCCAACGACTATGCCCAGGCGCCGGAAGTGCGCTCGCCCAGCAGTGGCGAGCAGATCTTCCGTACCCGCTGCTCCTCCTGCCACACCTTGGGCAACACCGAGCCCGGTATGCAACAGGGCATCGGCCCCGACTTGCTGGGGGTAACCCGCCAACGCGATGCCAGCTGGTTGAGCCGTTGGCTGAAAGCGCCTGACCAGATGCTTGCACAGAAAGACCCGCTGGCCATGCTGCTGTATGAGCAGTACAACCGCCTGGCGATGCCCAACCTGCGCCTGGGCGATGCCGAGGTCAGCGCGTTGATGGCCTATATGGAAGAAGAAACCACGCGCCTGCAGACGCCTTTGGCGGATACGGCAAAACCTTAGAAGCAATTGGCCATCAGTCATTAGCCTGTCATCTTGCTGTCGTATTTTGCCGGCATCACCCTGGGTCGGGACCCTCCGCCGTGATTCGCCGCTCGCTCTCTTCTGCAAGCCTTCTGCGCCTGTTGGTACTGATGCTGTGTGCAGCCACCCTGGCCTTTCTCTGGGGGCTGCACGTTTCGCAGAAGGCCGCCGCACGCCAGGATGCACTGTCGGCCAAGGCTGCCGAACACCTGAACCTGGCCAGCATTGTCGCGCAGAGCCTGCGCCAGCTGGTCGACCGGGCCCAGGCCGTGGGCCGCGTCACCCAGGGCGACATGAAGGCGCTGCGCCAGGGCAACGCCAACCTGGCGCGGCTGCTCGCCGAAGACCCGGTGTTCAAACGCATGAGCCTGTACGACCGGCAGGGTCGGCTGGTGTCGGCCAGCCATGCCGACGAGGCCGCGACACTGCCTGAAGACTGGCTGCGCCAGTTGCAGTTGCACGTGGCCCGCTATGGCTTCAAACCCTTCCTGCCCAGCGCCGAAGCACCCGGCATCAACGCCATGCCTAGCTGGCGCCTGCCGTTCATAATGCCGCTGACCGCCCTGCCTGGCCGTGAAATCGACAGCATCCTCGTGGTGCAACTGGACATCGGCTACCTGGCGGTACTGTTCCAGCACATCGACCTGGGCAGCACGGGCCTGATGCGCCTGCTGCAGGACGATGGCCAGGAACGCCTGCGCATCGACGCCAGTGGCGTGCTGATGGCCGCAGACAACCTCGAGCCCGGGCTGCCACAAGCGGGGCCAGACGCCGGGGCGCTGACCCAGTACTCACCCGGTGGCGCCTACCAGAGCCTGTACCGGCGGGTTGCCGAACGCGGCTTCAGCGTGGTGGTCAGCCAGCGCTACGAAGCGATTCTTGCGCCCTCGACGCAGGCCTACGCCCGCCAGTTCTGGCTGAACCTCAGCATGACCCTGATGATTCTCGCCAGCCTGGCCTGGACCTTGCGCCTGCTGCGCAAACGCCAGGAAGCGTTCAGTGCCCTGGAGCATGCGCAACAGGTCAACCAGCAACTGATCGAGCGGCTCGAGGAGGCCCACCGGCGCAGCAGCCATGCCGCCGCCACCGATCACCTCAGCGGCCTGCACAACCGCCGCCAGTTCGTCGAGGTGGCGGGGTTTGCGCTGACCCGACAACGGGGCCAGCGCCGGCTGATGGCGATCCTGTTCATCGACATGGACCGTTTCAAGTCGATCAACGATTCACTCGGTCACAAGATCGGCGACCTGCTGCTGCAAGCCGTGGCCGGGCGTATTCAGCGCCTGCTGGAGCCCGGCGACGAGGCCTCGCGCTTTGGCGGTGACGAGTTCGTGGTGCTGCTAGCCGGGCAGCGCAGCGAAGAGCAGATCAACGCCTGGGTACGCGAACTGGTGCAGAAACTCTCGGCCACCTATGCCCTGGATGGCCAGGAGGTCAACACCAGCCCCAGTGTCGGTGTCAGCATCTGCCCACGCGATGGCCAGGAGATCGACAGCCTGATCCGCTGCGCCGATGCCGCCATGTACTCGGCCAAGCAGGCCGGGCGTGCCCAGTACCGCTTCTTCGACCCCTCGCTGAACCTGATCGATATCCATGCCTTCACCCTCGAACAGGCCTTTGGCGCAGCCCTGGCCGAGCACCAGTTCGTCCTGCACTACCAGCCGCAGATCCGCCTCGATACCCACCAGGTGCTGGGCTACGAGGCTCTGGTGCGTTGGGACCACCCTGAATTCGGCCTGCTCTACCCGGACCGCTTCATCGACCTGGCCGAGCGCAGCGGCTTCATCATCGAGCTCGGCTGGGAGGTGCTGCGCCTGGCCTGCGAGGCACTGGCGCGCTGGCACGCCCAGGGCCGTGAAGCACGCCTGGCGGTCAACGTCTCGGCGCTGCAACTGCGCCAGGCAGACTTCAGCACGCGGCTGCTAAGCCAGTTGCAGGGGTACGGAATTGCCGCGCAACGGCTGGAGCTGGAGATCACCGAAACCACCATCCTCGACCCCGAGGGCACTGCAGTCGGCCACTTGCACCGCCTGCGCGACGCGGGCCTGGGCATCAGCCTGGACGATTTCGGGCGCGGTTATGCGGGCTTTGCCCACCTGCATTCGCTGCCGTTGAGCAAGTTGAAGATCGACCGCTCGCTGATTGCGCCGCTGTCCAACAGCCACGACGACAGCCCGATCGTCTCCTCCACCATCATCCTGGCCAAGCGCCTGGGCCTGGAGGTGGTAGCCGAGGGCGTGGAAACCCGCGAGCAAGTGGTGTGCCTGAAGCTCGCCGGTTGCGACATCGCTCAGGGGTATCACTTCAGCCGCCCGCTGTCGCCGGCGCAACTGCTCGACTACCCGCCCTTCAACGGCATCGAGGACTTGGTGGCAGCGGGTTCACCCGCGTATACGCTCGAAACCAGTGCCATGGGCCACAGCGGCTAAGTGTGCCAGGACATACCCGCCGATTCGGTTTATCGTGTCACCACTGAATACCGGCTACCGCACCATGACCGACATCGAGCGCTACGTCCGCGCCGCCACCCGCGACAACACGCGGCGCAGCTACCAGGCTGCCATCGACCATTTCGAGACCCAATGGGGCGGCTTTCTGCCGGCCACTGCCGAGGCGGTAGCCCGCTACCTGGCCGACCACGCCGGACAGCACGCCGTGAGCACACTGCGCCAACGCCTTGCGGCCCTTAGCCAATGGCATATCAGCCAGGGCTTCCCTGACCCGACCAAGGCACCGCTGGTGCGCCAGGTGCTACGCGGTATCCGCACCCTGCACCCGACCCCTCCGAAGCAGGCCGCACCGCTGTTGCTGCAGCACCTGCAAACGGCGGTGCAGTGCTTCGAGGACGAAGCTCGCCAGGCACTCGAAAACCATGACCTGACCGCGCTGCGCCGCGCACGTCGCGATGCCGCGTTGCTGTTGCTGGGGTTCTGGCGAGGGTTTCGCGGTGATGAGCTGGCCCGGCTGCGCATCGAACATATCCAGGCCGAGGCGGGTGTCGGCATCACGCTGTTCCTGCCGCGCAGCAAGGGCGACCGGGAAGCGCTTGGCGTGCAGCACCGCACACCGGCACTCAAGGCGCTGTGCCCGGTCACCGCCTACCTGCAATGGCTGGAAGTGGCCGGCATCGCGCATGGCCCGGTGTTTCGCAAGCTCGACCGCTGGGGCAACCTCGGCGACGCGCCGCTCAACAGCAACAGCCTGGTCGGCCTGCTCAGGCGCATGCTGGAGCGTGCCGGGGTGCCGGCGGCGTTGTACACCGGCCACTCCCTGCGCCGCGGTTTCGCCACCTGGGCCACGGCCAATGGTTGGGAGCTGAAGGCGTTGATGAGCTACGTGGGCTGGAAAGACGCCAAGTCGGCGCTGCGCTACATCGATGCAGCGCAGCGCTTTGGCGAGCTGGCCGTGTTACCGGCCAGCCGGGTGCATCAGCTCACTCCTTGAAGGCGTGGCGGTGGATGCCAGCGATCTCCGGGCGAATGGCGTAGAGGTCGCCGGCATCCGGATAGTGCCGCAGTTCAACCGCGTTCATGCCGAAACGCGCCGTGGTGATGTACAAGGTGGCCATGCCTTCGCCGCCAAAGCAGCAACTGGTCGGGCGTGGCACCGGCATCACCACCTGGTCGGTCAGGTGGCCGTTACGGTCGTAACGCAACAGGCAACTGCCATTGAACTGGCAAACCCACAGCCCGCCCTCACGGTCCAGCGCAATGCCATCCGGGCGGCCCAGCTCGGCGGGGGTTTCGGCGAACAGCACGACTTCGGCCAGGCGGCCTTCCGGCAGATATTCGGCGCGGTAGATGGAACGGGCGACCGAGTCGACGAAGTACACGGTGTGCCCATCTTCCGACCAGGCCAGGCCATTGGGCAGTGCCATGCCGTCGTGGATCACCTCGTCGCTCAGCTGTGCCTCGAAACGGAACAAGGCACCGGTATTGCCGCTGGGCGCTTCGTCCATCAGGCCGCTGACAAAACGCCCCTGGGGGTCGCAGGCGCCATCGTTGAAGCGGTAGGTTGAACGCGGATGGACCGGCACGGAACACTGCCGCACCTTGCGCGCGTTCACGTCAAGAATGGCGACGCTGGAGTCTTCGGTGAAGATCAGGTTGCCCTTGTCGGTCAACGCCAGGGCACCAATGCGCGCCGCCGATTCATACAGGCTCTCGACCTCACCATCCGGGTTCAGCCGATTGATGCGCCCACCGGAGATGTCGACGAAGTACAGCGCGCCGCTGTGCGCGTCCCAGACCGGGCTTTCGCCCAGGTCGGCACGGGTGTTGGCGACCTTGACCGGCACATAGTGGCATTCCTTGATACGGCTCCAGCGTTCGGCCACTTCCTTGAGGTTGCCCGCCTGCACCCGCGCCAGGTCGCGCGGGTAGCTGACGCCGCTGTTCTCGGTGAAACGGGTGGCGGTGAACTGCCCGTTGCTGGCACGCAGGATGTACCCCGTGTCACGGCACAGTGAACTGGCCAGGTACAACACCCCCGGCGTGACCCATTCGGGCTTGAGCTCTTCCGGTGCGTCGGTCACGCCCCACATGCGGGTCTTGGCCACGGGCGAGATGGCATTGACCAGAATGCCGTGCGCCTGCCCTTCCATGCTCAACGCGTTCATGATGCCGACCTGGGCCATCTTGCCGGCCGAGTAGGCCACCAGGCCGGGCTGCGAATAGCGCTGGTACATGGCGCGGTCCGAGGTGGTCAGCACCACACGCGGCGCCGCCGAGTGCTTGAGGTACTTCCAGGCATGCTTGGCCAGCCACACCGGGGCGTGCACGCTGATGCCCAGCGCACGCTGAAGAAAGCCCTCTTCCTGCGCCTCGATCCCCTGGTAATCGACCCAACCGGCATTGTGAATGAGGATGTCCAGCGCACCGAAATGCTCGATGGCCAGCTCGATCAACTGCTGGCATTCACGTTCGTCTTCCAGTTGCCCGGCATGGGCGACCACGTTGCAGCCCTTGGCCTGCAGGGCCTCGAGCGCCTGGTCCAGTGCTGACGGGTCTTGCCCTTGGCCAGCGCGGTCAGTCCCCAGGTCGCTGATCACCACCCGGGCGCCACGCTCGGCCAGCGCCATGGCATAGGCCAGGCCCAGCCCTTGGGCGGCACCGGTAATGATGGCAACTTTATTATTGAAAGGGTCTGTCATGGGCATTGCGGGGCACCTTCAGATTCTCCTTTTTTACGATAACAATAAAAAAATCAATGACTTAATATTAAAAGCATGCAACTTTGATATCTCAGGGATATCACCGGGCTTTGTCACTCGGGTGCCACGCACTATGATGGCCGCCTTGCAGGGGCGGCCCGGCCGCCTTCCGGGCACCCTGCATGTCGATGAAGGAACGTAGAATGATCGAAACACGTTTGCTCAGGCAGTTCATTGCCGTGGCCGAGGAACTGCACTTCCACAAGGCTGCCATCCGCCTGCACATGGCGCAGCCGCCCCTGAGCCAAGCGATCAACCGCCTTGAAGAAAAGCTCGGCTTCAGCCTGTTCCTGCGCAACAAGCGTGGGGTCAAGCTGACCGCCGCCGGCATGGCCTTCCTGGAAACCGCCTACCGCACGCTCAAGGAACTGGAGCAAGGCATCGAGTACGCGCGCAATGTTTCCGAAGGCATCTGCGGCAAGCTGACCATCACGGCCATTTCCATCGCGTACTACGAGTCGCTGCTCACCACCTTGCGCAGGTTCCGCGAGGTCTACCCGAATGTGCGCCTGACCATCCGGGAGATGCCCTCAGCCTCCCAGGCCAAGGCCTTGTTGGCCGGCGAAGCCGACATCGGCTTCATGCGTAAACTGCCGATGCCGCCCGACATCATCGCATCGCGGCTGTTGCTGAACGAGCAGATCATCATGGCCCTGCCGGCCAGCCACGCCAAAGCGCAGCAGCCCCTGGTCGACCTGCGCGACTTCGCCGAAGAGGACTTCGTGTTCACCCCGCAAGCCCTGGGCAGTGGCTACCACAGCCAGTTGATCGCCCTGTGCGAGTCGGCCGGTTTCTACCCCAAGGTTGTCCAGGAAGCGGCGCAGATCCATACCTTGATCGGCCTGGTGGCCTGTGGTTTCGGCGTGGCCCTGGTGCCCGAGTCGATCGCCTACTCCACGCTGCGCGACCGTGTGCAGTTCCGGCCGATACGCCCGATCAAGGACCAGCCGACCCCGACCATGGGCCTGTACATGAACTGGAACACTCAGAACGCCTCGCCTGCCTTGGGCAGCTTCATCGCCATGCTCGACCAGGGCGCGCCGAAGCGCTTCAGCGACACCCTGAAGAGCCCTTTGATCCTGTAGCCCTACAGCGTCAGGCGATACTCCTGCAGCCAGGTATCCAGCGCCAAGGCGGTCTCCAGGTTGTTGCGCCGCAGCTGCGAGTTGAAGTAGCCCTCGGGCTGGCGCAACTCGGCGGCCAGCTGGCCACGGTCGATGACCTGAAACACCGGCTGGCCTGGCGCATTCAGCAACTGCCCGATGCGCCCCCGCAGGAAGCGTTCATAGGCCAGGTTGGCCGACGTCGGGTACGGGCTCTTGCGCCGCTGCAAGACCGCAGGCGGCACCAGGCCGGCGCTGGCTTGCTTGAGCAACCATTTTTCCTCGCCATCCTTGCCCTTGATCGACCACGGCACGTTGTACACGTACTCCACCAAGGTGTGGTCCGTGAACGGCACCCGCACTTCGAGGCTGGCGGCCATGCTCAGGCGGTCCTTGCGGTCGAGCAGAATCGGCAGCCAACGCTGCAGGTGCATGTGGCAGATCTCGCGCATGCGCCGCTCCAGCGGGCTGTCACCCGGCAGGTGCTCGACGCTGTCCATGGCCTGGTGATAGCAGCTGTCCTGATAGCCGGCAAAGTCGCAGGTACGGTTGAACTCCGGGTTGATCAGCCCAGGCTGCAGCAGTTGCATGCGCGACAACCAAGGGAAGCGCGCTGCCGCCACGGCCTGCGGATCGCGGAACCAGGCATAGCCGCCAAATACCTCGTCTGCCGCCTCACCGGATATTGCCACCGTAGAGTGCGCGCGGATGGCCTTGAACAGCAGGTACAGCGAGGTATCCACGTCGCCGAAGGTTGCCGCGCTGTCATTGGCGCGGTACACCGCCAGACGCGCTGCGTCCGCTACCAGCTCGCGGTTGTCGATCAGGATGGTCTGGTGCTGGCTGCCGATGTACTGCGCGGCAGCCAGGGCGTAAGGTTGATCGCGCTCCGGGCGAAACGCGTCGCTCTGAAACTGTTCGGCCTGGCCGACGAAATCCACCGAGAACGAGTTCACCGCCCCGCCCTGCTCCGCCTGAAGCCGTTGTTGCGCCATGGCGGTGAGCAGGGTCGAGTCCAGGCCACCGGACAGCAGCGAGCAGACCGGCACATCGGCGTGCAGCTGCTCGCCCAGCGCGTTGTCGAGCAGCTCGCGGGTGCGCTCGACCGTGGTCGCCAGGTCGTCCTCGTGCGCTCGGCGTTGCAGTTGCCAATAGCGGCTGATTCTGACCTGCCCCTGGGGCCGCAAGGACAACCGATGCCCGGGCGGCAGTTCGCTGACCCCGCGCAACGCCGTGCGGGTGGTACCCCGGCTCAGGCTCAGGGCATCCACCAGGCCGACCGCGTCCAGGGCACTGGCGAAGTCGGGGTGCGCCAGCACCGCCTTGATCTCCGAGCCGAACAGCAGCCCCTGCTGGTGGCGGGCGTAGTACAGCGGCTTGACCCCCAGGCGATCACGTACCAGCAGGAAATGGCCATCGCGCCCGTCGAACACGGCAAAGGCGAACATGCCATTGAGGTAGTCGCAGCACTGCTCGCCCCACTCCAGGTAAGCGTGCAGCACCACTTCGGTGTCGCTGCGCGTCTGAAAGGTGTGCCCGGCCTGGCGCAGGCGCTCGCGCAGGGCATTGTGGTTATAGACCTCGCCGGTATACACCAGCGCCACTTCCTCACCACTGGCGAAGCGGTAGGTCATCGGCTGCACGCCACCGCTCAGGTCGATGATCGCCAGGCGCCGGTGGCCCAGCAAGGCATGCCGGTGCTGCCAGCTGCCGCTGGCATCTGGCCCGCGCAGGGCCAGGGTGTCGGTCATGGCGCCGAGCATCTGGCGCTGTTGACTCAGGTCGCGGGTGTAGTCCACCCAGCCGGTAATTCCGCACATGGCTCGCTCCTTACACCTGAAGACGGCGGGTAGGCAGCAGGCCGATCAACGCCTGCAGCCGTTTGGCGATGTCCAGCAACTGCTGCTCGCTGTCGCGTCGGCCCATGATCTGGATGGCCAACGGCGCCTTGCCGTCGGCACTGAGGGCAACCGGCACGGTGATGGCTGGCAGGCCGCTGAAACTGGCCAGTGGGGTGAAGCCGATCTTCTGCGGGTAATCGTGATCGTGGGGTGACGGAATGGTCGAGTCACCCGGTTGCGGGTTGCGCCGGTCGAATGGCCGGTTCGGGTCCATCGGAAAGACCACGAAGTCCACCTGGGCGCTGTCGAACCAGGCATCGATGCCCGCGCGCACGGCGTCCATGCGCCCATGAATGCGCTGATAATCGCTGTCGCTCACCCCTTCACCGACCTTGAGCGCACTGAGGGTCGACCAGTGCAGTTCGCTGTCGAAGCGGCGTGCCCAGGCGGCCGAGGCCAGCCAGGCGTCACGCGCACACAGCTGCCAGGCATCGCCACGGCAGGCCCACAGTTCCGGCATGGCGACGTCGCGCGGCGTCATGCCCAGGTCGGCAAAGGCGGTTCGGGCCTGGCCCAGCATGTCGAGCATGGGCGCGCTGGTCAGTGCCGGGTCCAGGGCGTGCGCCAACAGGCCAACTCGGTAGTGCGGCTTGAGCGGTTGCTGATCCCCCAGCAGCGGTGCCAGGCCCAGCCATGGCAGTAGCAAGTCGAGGTCGTCGGCACTGCGGGTGACCCAACCGAGGGCGTCCATGCGTGGCGACAGTGGGAGTACCCCGGCTAGGCTGGCGGCCTTCTGGGTCATGCGCAAGCCGACCATGCCGCAGTGCGATGCCGGCCAGCGCACCGAACCGAGTACATCGGTACCCAACGAAATATCGCACAGGCCCGCCGCCACGGAGACCGCAGACCCTGTACTGGACCCTGACGGATCGATGCTCGGGTAGTGCGGGTTGCGGCAGCCTGCGCCGAACGCAATGTTCAACTCGGTGGTCGCCACCTTGCTGGTCAGCACGATGCGCGAATCGAGGCAGGTCAGCGCCTTGGCGCTGCGCTGCGGGTAGTGACGGTAGCTGCGCAGCCCCAGACGGGTCGGCAGGCCGGCGACATCCACGGTGTCCTTGACCCCCAGCCGAAACCACGGTGCCTCGGCTGGGCGGGTGCTGGTCAGGCACCGATAGTGGCTGTCGGCATGGTCGCGCCAGGCGTCGTACTGCGCGGCCCAGTCAGCCGCCAGCGCGGGGCTGCGCTGCAGCAGTTCGAGGCGCTTGCGCAGGCTGAGGCCAAGGTATTCGGGTTGCTCGCGGCCACTGTCCAGCGGCGCACCGCAGTGGTTCAGGTAATGGGCGATGGTGTTCTGGGTATCAGCGTGGCTCATGGGTGTATTCCTTGACAGAAGTTGCGGCCGCCCACGGCTGGGGCTTGCCGGTGGCAGACAGAGGCAGATGGGCGACCCGGCGCACGGCGACCGGTCGCGGGTGGTGCGCTGGCCAGTGTGTGAACGCTTCACGCACTGCCCGCTCGGTCAACGTTGCCGAGCTGAACAGCACTTCAAACGCCTCGGCGCGCAGCGCATCGCGCACCGCCACGCAGGCCAGGGTCGGGCAGTGCAGTTGCTGGCTCAGCTCGCTGGCCACACGTGCCAGGTCGAGCCGTACCCCGTTGACCTTGATCAGGCTGCTGGCACGGCCCAGCCATTGAAAGCGTCGGGCGTCCAACGCCAGCACCAAGTCATCGCAACGGTGACGGCTGGCCGGTGCCGCAGCCCCCTGCTCCCGGGCGATACGCGGGCTGCTGACTTCCAGCGGGCTCGGCGCGCCGATCGGGCTGAGCAACGTGACGTCGCCCAACAGCGTCCAGGGTTGCTCCGCGTTGCTTTGCGCATCCAGCTCGCGAACGGCCATGGCGCCGGTTTCGGTGGCGCCCAGCAGTTCGATGAAGCGCACCTGCGGCCCGGCAAGGCGCTGGACGATGGCCAAGGCGTCGGGGGGCAGCAGCGAAGCGCTGTGCACCACCAGCACCGAGCGCCGTGCCGACAGGCGCGCCAACAGGGTGGGCAACAGCCGCCAGGTACTGGCAATGGCGAGGATCACACAAGGCCCGTCGCCATCGAGTTGCGGCAATACCTGCTGCTCCAGGGAGCAGGCTTGCAGCCGCGCGTTCAGCCATTGCGCGCCGACCTCGCCCAGGATCATGCCGTAGCTGTGCGTGCTCGGCGCAAATGACAGGACCTCGGTCGCGCCAGCCGCCCAGTGGCCGAGTATCAAGGCCGCCTCCTGGGTCATCTGCGCGTGGCTGCGCAGCCACTGGCGGGGCACACCGGTAGAGCCCGATGTGGTGAACAAATGGTCGCTGCTCATTCAGCGGCCTGCAGGGTCAATTGATCTTCAAGCTTCTGGGCGACGAACGTTTCCATCTTCTCCAAGGTTTCAAACCAGTAGCGGACATCGTCACTCAGGTAATCCACTTCGATTTCAAAACAGCCTTCAATGGCGGTAATGACTTCGACGGCCATCAGGCTGTCGAAACGCTCGCCAATGAAGTCGCGAAAACTATCCTGTTTCTCGATGGCAAGGACTTCGTCGCCCAGTAACTGCGCCAATGCCTGACGAATACGCTGTTCAATAGATAAGTTGCTCACGGGCCTGTTGTTCCTTGTGGGTTGCCGGCATTGATAAGTTCCGCTCCCGTGCTGTAGAACACCTGTTCCGGCAGGATCGGGTCGAACTGCAGATAGACAAAAGCATCCGGGTAGTGCGTGGCTAGGCAGCGGTGCAGGCCCTCAGCCAATACCGCGTGGGCTATTGCATCGCGCGCCACCGACAAGGTGATGCGCAGGTAGAACTGCAAGGCGGCGCCGTCACCGTCCACGGTAGGCAACGGCATGCCCGCGCCGAACACGCAGCCAGGCGTCAGCGGGTTGAAAAACACCATGCAGTGCGCAGGCTCGGCACCCAGCGCCTTGAGCTGGCGCGTGAAGGCCAGGGCCAGGCGCTTGCGTTCAATGGCCTGCAGCGGCGCGCAGGTAACAGTGATGGTCGGCATGCCTGCTCCTCACGACAGCTGCAAGTTGGGCAGGTGCAGACACTTGCCGTCGGCAAACGCCTGCAACAGGCGCCCCAGGCAGCCCGACAACGCGTCGTGCCCCTGCAGGTAGAGCGGCGACCAGGCATACCCCGGGCCGCTGCGCACCTTGTCGAGGAAGAAGCGCAGGTGCGCCAGGTCGACCGGCAACCCCAGCGCTGCGGCCAACGCCACGGCCTGGTAGGTGCTGAGCAGATCAGGGATGCGCTGCCCCTGGTTGGCGAAGCCGCCCCGGCGCACCTTGTGCGCGGCCAGCAGGTCGCTTGCCTGCGCGCGAACATCCCGGCCAACATGGCGCAGGCAGATCAATGCCTGCAGGCTGGCGCGCAAAGAGACCTGCCCACGCGGGTACGCGGCATGGCGGCCCTGCTGGCAGCAGCTGGCGACAAAGGCTTCGAGCTCGACAAGGTCGACACCGGCGTTGTTACCCAGTTGCTGCAGAATCGCCACCGCCGATGCAGTGGACACCAGGTCAGAACCACGCCCCTCCCAGAAACCGAAGCCACCGTCGGGGTTCTGCAGCGAGGCCAGCCAGTGTCCGACTGCCTTGCGTGCGTCGGGGCGGTCAGCGAAGGCACCGGCGGCCAGGCCCCAATTGGTGCAACGCACTTCGGCCCCACGCCCCGGCATGTACATGATCCCGGGCTCGTTCGGCATCTGGCAGCCCTCGATCCAGCGCAGCGCATCCGCCCGCTGTGCATCCGTCATCTGTCCACCGATCACTGCGGCCGCCGTGGTCAGCACATCAGCCGCAGCGTCGACCTGCCGATAGGTGTAACCACCCTGAGGCAACGCCAGGGTCGCGATGAAGCTTGCGATGGCATCTGCCAGGTGTGCGACCGGCTCACCCAGCGCCTTGAGCGAGCCCACCGCACAAAAGGCGGCCCAGACATCTTCGACGTCATAGCCCTGCCAGCGCACGAAGGCGCCGCTCGGGCCACGCAGCGCCTCGATCCAGGCGACGCACTCGCCGGGCCCCAGCGGCTGCGCCTGTAATGCTGCGAGGCTGGCCGTGGCGCGGTAGGTCGCCCACAGGCAAGGCCGTTCGGCGGCTTCGCTGAAGCGAAAGCCACCGTCGTCCATCTGTTGCGCCTGCAACCAGCCTATCAACCGCGGCACGTCCCAGGCCGGCGCTGGCAGCCCTTGCCGAGCCAGCGCGCGCGCAGCCATCACGCCATAGAAGCAGGCACGGGTATCGGCCAGGTTGCGCCGGGCAAAGTCCGCCGACCAGCTCAGGCCGCCATTGCTGCACTGCAGCCCTTCCAGCCAGGCATACAAGGCATCGGGGTCGGCCACGCGGCCATCGCAAACCTCGACCAAGGTGCGCACCGCATAGTGGGTGGCCCAGACGTCTGCGGTCTGCCCCGGGCACATGGCGTAGGCGTCACCGTCGAACAGGGTATGCAGCCATTCGGCGGTCTGGGTGCCTTGCTCGATGGCAATGCCCAAGTCTTTGAGCGTTTCGCAGCAATAGAACGTGGCCCAGGCGTCGGACGGCATGCCTTTGCTCCAGGCGAAGCCAGCGTCACGGTTGCGGCGGGACTGAATGTAGGTGTGCAGGCTGGCCGTATCGACGCTGTCGAGGCGCTCGACCCAGGCCAGGCTGCGCACGGCGGCGTAGGTGCACCACAGGTCAGGCTGGCCATTGCCCAGGCCGCGCCCTTGCGCAAAGCGTGGTGCGGTCATTGCTTGCCCCCCACGAAGCGCAGGTTGGTCTTCTTCCAGCTTTTTTGCGAGCCACCACTTTTGTTGATGGCCGACAGGTTGTTGACGAACAGCACGCGGCTCCAGCGCAGGCCCATCAGCTGTTGGGAGCGCTCCAGCAGTTGCGCTTGCAGTTGGCTTTCCTGCGCGTTGTCCCAGTGCACGTCGCGCTCCAGGATCAGGGCGGCGCTGTCGTTCTGGCGGTCGATCTCGATCACGTAGCCGGTGGCGTCACAGGTGCCGTAGACCACCTCTTCGACCGCGCGAATCTCAAGGCTGACACCCGCAATCATGATGCTGTCACTGTCGCGGCCATTGATCAGCAAGCTGGGGCTGAGCTGCCCGGGCTGCCACGGCGCGGTGATGGTCACGCTGTCGCCGGTGTCCAGCCGCAGCAACGGGCGGGCATACAGGTTCAGTGGGGTGACCACGAGGCGCCCGGTAAGGCCCTCGGCGGGCGTCACCAGCCTGCCGTCGGGCAACAGCAGTTCGAAGTAGTGGGTGGCTGTGGCCAGGCGCATCTGCTGGTCTTCGCCCACGGCGGCCAAGGTGCCGGTTTCGGTGCTGCCATAGCTGGCGTCGAACACCTCGCACTGCCAGCCACGGGCCAGACGTTCACGAAACGGCTGAGTGTTGACCTCGCCCAGCAGCATGATCGAGCGCACCGACTGGGCGAAGGTGTGCAACAGGTCCCGCTGCTTGAGGTAGCGGGTCAGCTGTACCAGCACGCCGGGGGCGATGAACAGCACCGTTGGCCGGTAGGTGTCGAAGGTGTTGCACACCCGCTCCCAGTCGGTGATGCCGGTGGTGAACGGATACAGCCGCACATGGGAAACATCCAGGTATTCGCAGACATTGGCGATCAGGTCGCCGACCGGGACGATGTCCGATGGCATCAGGTTGGCCACCCGTGCTCCCGGGCGCAGCACCGAGCGCCAGTGGGCGGCGACGCTGACAGCATTCCAGATGATGTCTTGTTTCAGGCGCGGGGTCGGGGTCGGCTCGCCCGTGGTGCCGGTAGTGGCGTAGTACTTGGCCGCATCGCCCAGGGCCACGGTACAGAACGCCAATGGTTGACGTTTAAGCAAGGCCTTGGCCGTCAGCGGTAATTGCTGAAACGCCGAAAAACGGTAGGGGCCTATCTCTGCGTAGTGGGCGCTGTGCTGTGCTCGCATCCAGGCTGCTTGCAACTTTCGCTCATAAAACCCGGCATCGGGGATATGCCCGACCTGCTGTTGAAGTTCGCGCTCGGCGTTCTTCAATACTTCGAAATCCTTATCGCCATGAACCAACATCGACTCGCCCTCTCAAATGTGCAGCGCAGAGAATTGGCGAGCGACAGGGGGTTAGTAAAATACTTATTTCTCGGCGACGGTGAGAGTTGCCAGGTATTAATCGGCCTAAATAGGGGCTTTTACGCTCGCTGTATGTAGTACTTTTCTGGCAAAAGCACCCGATTCGGCTTGTGTTTTGGGCGAGGTATCAGACTAAGATGTTTTTAATATTTCACATGCGTTTTGGGGGCTGCAGGAGCGCAGCGCCACAGCCGGGCGATATCACCCGCGCGCGCCTGCAGTAGCGTTGGCGCGTTGGCGCATGCCTGCTCCAGGCTCATCGGCCCGTTGACCAAGGCAAAAGCGGCGTCAATCCCATGGGCATACAGCTGCTGGTAGCCCTCCCCCAGCGTGCCGGCCAGTACAACCACCGGCACACCGTGGCGCTTGGCGACCCGGGCCACGCCCAACGGCGTCTTGCCACGCAGGGTCTGGGCGTCGAAGCGTCCTTCGCCGGTCACCACCAGGTCAGCACCCTGCACCAGCGCATCGAGCCCGGCCAGCTCCGCCACCACCTCCACCCCAGGGCGAAATTGCGCGCCCATGAACGCCTTGGCCGCGAACCCCATGCCGCCTGCGGCGCCACAGCCAGGGAAGTCGCGCACATCCTCACCGCGCAACCGCGCACAGTGATCGGCAAAATGCCCCAGCGCCTGGTCCAGCGCCTGCACCTGTTGCGGGCTTGCGCCTTTCTGCGGGCCGAAGATCGCCGAGGCGCCATTGGGCCCACACAGCGGGTTGTCAACGTCAGCAGCCACTTCGACCTGCACTTCGGCCAGCCGTGGGTCCAGGTCGCTGGCATCGATGTGCGCCAGCCTTGCCAGGGCCAGGCCCCCTTCTTCCAGCGCTTTGCCATCGGTATCCAGGAGGCGCAAGCCCAGGGCGCGCAACATGCCGCTGCCACCGTCATTGGTAGCGCTGCCGCCAATTGCCAGCACGATACGCCTGGCACCAGCGGCCAACGCGGCAGCGATCAGCTCGCCAGTACCCCAGGTGCTGCTGCGGCACGCATCACGCTGCTCGGTCGGCACCCATTGCAGGCCACTGGCCTGGGCCATCTCGATGATTGCGGTGCGGCTCGGCGCCAGCCACCCCCAACCGGCCTCGACGGTTTGCCCCAAAGGCCCACGCACGGCCAGGCGGCGAAGTTCGCCCTGGCTGGCGGCAAGAATGGCCTCCATGGTGCCTTCACCGCCATCGGCCATGGGGCATTCGACCAGCTCGGCATCCGGCCACACCTCGGCCAGGCCCAGGGCAATGGCGCGGGTGACACCGGCAGCGTCGAGGCTGTCCTTGAACGAGTCGGGGGCGATGACGATCTTCATGGGGATTCTCCTGTCCAGATGAGCGGCATGCTGACAGTTGCCTGGCAAGCTGGCCTCGGTCAAATGCACAAAACAGCAGAGGCGTTGTTTGGGCAAATGCCTTCGCCCCCCCCCCTCAACCGGCCGGCAGCAGTTGCAACCCCAGGTACAAACTGAGCATGCCTTCCATCCGCAGCGGGTCGACTTCGCCCAGCTCGGCGACCCGTTCCAGCCGGTAGCGCAGGCTGTTGCGGTGAATGCCCAAGGCATCGGCACAGGCCTGGCTCTGGCCATCATGGGCGCACCAGGCCCGCAAGGTCGCAATCAGCTGACCACTCGCGTCCTTGGCCCGGATGCGTTGCAGCGGTTCGAGCAGTTCATCCAGGGCATCGTCATTGCGATGGCGCCACAGCAATGCCGGTAACCGATAGCGCTCAAGGCTGAGCAGGCGTTCGGCGGGCAGCACCTCCTGCCCATAGGCCAGCAAGTCGCGCACCCGGCGATAGCCTCGGCGCAACTGCTCCAGGCTCTGCGCCACGCAACCAAGGGCCAGGCGCTCGACCTGCCAGCCGTGGCGCTGCAGGCGCTCGAGCAGCCGCGCTTCGTCCAGCACCAAGGCTGCCGGGCGGCACCACAATAGCGACTGGCGTGCGGGGCTGACGCACCAGCTGTCCGGGTAGCGGCTGGTCAGCCAGGCCGACAAGGCTTCGGCGGTTGGCCCCGACTCCAGCTCGAACAGGCAGGGCACCCTGGGCAGCTGGGGTTTCAGGCCCAACTGCCGGGCTTCGTCGAGCAACCTGGGTGAATCGCCGCTGCCACCCAGCAACAAGGCCAGCAAATCGTCACAACGCTGCCGCCGCCATTGCTGCTCGACCTGCAGATGGCGCTGGGCCAGGAGCATCTCGGCGGTCATGCGCACCAGCTCGCCATAGGTGCGCAACTGCTGTGGGTCGCCGGTCAGGCCCAGCACCCCCATCAGCCGCCCATCGAGCATCAGCGGCAGGTTCACCCCTGGCTGTACGCCCTTGAGGCACTTTGCCGCGTCCACATCCAGCTCGACGATGCGGCCGTTGGCCAGCACCAGTTGCGCGCCTTCGTGACGGGTGTTGATACGCTCCGGCTCGCCACTGCCAAGGATCAGCCCCTGGCTGTCCATGACATTGACGTTGCAGGGCAGGATGGCCATCGCCCGATCAACGATATCCTGCGCCAGGTCATGGTCGAGTTCGAACATTCAACGGTCCTTGGGGTGGTAGGCTTTGGTCGCGGGCACAGCAGCCTTGGCCAAGCGCTGTGCAAAAGCACAAAGACAGGCACGCCGCAGTCCCGCCAGACTCGTCAGGGCGAGCGCCGGAACAGGCGACGCGGTGACAACCATAACAACAGAGAACCCGATCATGGCACACAGCCCCGCCCCTGACCAAGGCACGGACACCACCCGTAACGCGCTGTACCGGCGCATCACCCTGCGGCTGATTCCGTTCATTTTCATCTGCTACCTGTTCAACTACCTGGACCGCGTCAACGTCGGCTTCGCTAAGCTGCAGATGCTCGACGCCCTGAACTTCAGCGAAACCGTTTACGGCCTCGGCGCCGGTATCTTTTTCATCGGCTACGTGCTCTGCGGCCTGCCGAGCAACCTGGCACTCAACCGCTTCGGCCCACGGCGCTGGATCGCGTTGATGATGATCGCCTGGGGCAGCCTCTCGACCTGCCTGCTGTTCGTCACCACACCCACCGAGTTCTACACGTTGCGCCTGCTGACTGGCGCCGCCGAAGCCGGCTTCTTCCCAGGCGTGGTGCTGTACCTCTCGCGCTGGTTCCCGGCCGCCCGCCGTGGCCGCATCATGGCCCTGTTCATGTCGGCGATCCCGGTGTCGGGGCTGCTGGGCGGGCCGTTCTCCGGCTGGATCCTCGAACATTTCGCCGCCGGCCAGCATGGCCTTGCCGGCTGGCAATGGATGTTCCTGATCCAGGGCGTGCCCACCGTCATCCTGGGTTTCCTGGCCATCCGCCTGCTCAGCGACGGCTACCAGAAAGCCACGTGGCTGAACCCGACCGAGCGCCAACTGATCGAGGCCGACCTTAAAGCCGATGCCGCCAGCAAGCCCGCCACCAGCGGTGACAGCGTGCTCGCAGTGCTGACCAACCCGCTGATCTGGACGTTCGGTTTCGTTTACTTCTGTATCCAGAGCGGTGTGTACGCGATCAACTTCTGGCTGCCGTCGATCATCAAGAGCATGGGCTTCGACAACCCCTTGCTGATTGGCTGGCTGAGCGCCATTCCGTACTTGCTGGCTGGGGTGTTCATGATCGTCTGCGGGCGCTCGGCCGACCTGCGCAACGAGCGCCGCTGGCACCTTGTAGTGCCAATGCTGATGGGCGCCATCGGCTTGCTGATCGCCGTGAACTTCGCCGGCAACCCGCCGATTGCCATCCTCGGCCTGTCGATCGCCACCATGGGCGCGCTCACCGGCCTGCCAATGTTCTGGCCAATGCCCACCGCGCTGCTCAGCGCCGGTGCGGCCGTGGCCGGGCTGGCGGTGATCAACTCGGTGGGGCAGATGGCGGGCTTCCTCAGCCCGTATCTGGTCGGTTTCATCAAGGACCAGACCGGGTCGACCGATGCCGCGCTGTATTCGTTGGCGGCATTGATCGTGGTGGGTAGCCTGGTGGCCTTGCGGGTAACGCGCGCTGGCGCGCTGGCCACGGTAAAGTCCACCTAAAACACCTGCAATGCGCCACAGCCCGTGTGGGAGCCGGCATACCCGCCCCCACACGGTGCTTCAGAATAATGCCCCGATCGTCGGCTCGGGTCAGCATCTCAACGGCACAGGCGTCAAATGGTTCCAAAGGCCCCCTTTGGAGAAGCCTCATGACCCAGCACACCGTGGCCCGCCTCGATCAGCTCGACCCCCACCGCCCTCTGCGTGTGCAGGCCGGCAACGAAGAACTCATCCTCATCCGCCAGGGCGACCTGGTGCAGGCCTACCAGGCCAACTGCCCCCATGCCGGCGCCCCGCTGGAAGAAGGCGTGATCTGCGCAGGCTTGCTGGTCTGCCCGTGGCACAAGGCGGCGTTTGCCGTGGACGAAGGCGCGGTGTGCGAACCGCCGGCACTGGCCGACCTGCGCCGCTACCGGGCGTGGGTCAAGGACGGTGAAGTCTGGGTCGATGACCAGCCGCTGCCAAAGGCCGAGCCACCACGCCACAGTGACGCGCGCTGCTTCGTCGTCATCGGTGCCGGGGCCGCAGGCTCGGCGGCGGTGGCCACGCTGCTGGCCCATGGCTTCGGCGGGCGTCTGGTCTGGCTTGACCATGAACGCCAGCCCGCCTACGACCGCACTGCGCTGAGCAAATTCGTCATCGCCGGGGAGATGCCGCCCGATGAAGTCCCGGCGCTGCTGGAGGCTGGCCAGTTGCGCGCGGGCCAGTTGGAGCGGTGCTTGGGCAAGGTGCGCACACTGGACGTGAAAAAGCGCCAAATCACCCTCAGCGACGGCCACCGCATCGACTATGACGCCGCCTTGCTGGCCACTGGCGGCAAACCGCAACGCCCCGATCTGCCCGGTGTCGACCTGGCAGGGGTCATGACCCTGCGCTCACGCGAAGATGCAGCACGCCTGCTGGATGCCGCCGAGCCGGGGCAGCCTGTGGTGATCGTCGGCGACGGGTTCATCGGCCTGGAGGCGGCCTCGGCCTTGCGCAAGTATGGCGCGCAGGTGCATGTGGTCAGCCGCCACGCGGTGCCCTTGAGCAAACAGTTAGGTGAGCGTATCGGGCGCAGCATACGCGCGCTGCATGAGCGCAAGGGCGTGGTGTTCCACGGCCCGACCGAGGTCGAGCGCTTCCTCGGTGAAGAACGGGTCGACGCCGTGCTGCTGGCCAATGGCGAGAAGCTGACGACGTCGTTGGTGTTGCTGGGTACCGGTGTCGCACCGGCCACTGCGTTCGTGCAGGGCGTGGAACTGGCCGAGGATCGTTCGTTGCGGGTCGACGCCGAACTGCATGCCGCCGACCGCCTATGGGCCGCCGGCGACATCGCCACCTTCCCCCTCGCTGGCCGCCCGGTGCGCATCGAACACTGGCGCCTGGCCCAGCAGCATGGCGTAATCGCCGCGGCCAACATGCTGGGCGAGCAGCGTCGTTACGCGGATGTGCCGTTTTTCTGGACCTATCAGCATGGGCGCACCTATGAAGTGCTGGGGCATGCCCGGGACTGGGACCGAATCGAGTTCGTCGGCGAGCCGGAGAAAGGTGACTTCATTGCCTTGCAGTGTGTCGCGGAGCAGGTTGAAGCGGTGGTGGCCAAGGGGTATTCGGATGCCATGGCGCAGCTGTCGCAGCGGATGAAGCGGCCGCTGGGTCTGGATGAGGCACTCAAGCTGATCGGCTGAAACACGCCTGCTTTTTTGCTTGGGTTCTTCGGGGGGGCGGATATCGAGCGCCGCGCGGGCGGCGCTCGATATCCGCCCCCCTGCAAAGCTAAAGACAAGCAACTCCCAAACCCAAAATCAGCTATGGTTTCCCCAACTCAAATAACAAGAACTTGGTAGAGCGCCCATGGCCAAACCCCGCGCCAGTGAACTGGCCGCCTTCGTCGACTGCCACTTTGCCGAACGTGGCCTGACGCCAGAACCGGTGGTCGCTGAATCCTGGTACCGCAGCATCAATCAGCACCACCTGGACCCCACCCTGCGCCACGTCGACAACATCCTCAGCGCCGCTGAAATCCGCCAGCACCAAGCCCAGCACGAGGCCTACCTGGCCATCGCCAGCCAGGGCGTCAGTGGCCTGGCCAAGCGCGTGGTGGACGCCGGTTTCGCCGTGCTGCTCAGTGACGCCGACGGCATCACGCTGGCTGCCCGCCTGCCCGCCGACCCACAGAGCTACACCCGTTCCGGGCTGATCGTCGGCGCGCGGTGGGACGAGTCGATTGCCGGCACCAACGGCATCGGCACCGCCTTGGCCTCTCAGCAGGCACTGACCATCCATCGTCAGGAGCACTTCCTTGCGGCCAATGCTCGGCTCAGTTGCTCGGTATCACCGATCTTCGATGCCCACAACCAACTGCTCGGCTGCCTCAACGCGACCTGCCTGTACAACGACGGCCCCAAGCAAGCCCAGCACCTGACCTTGCAGCTGGTGACCCTGTACGCCCGGTTGATCGAGAACAGCCATTTCCGCCAGCGCTACCGCGACCGCCTGACCTTGGCCATCAAACCACGCGACGACTTCTGCGACCTGGCCGCTGAGCAACTGCTGGCACTGGACGAAAGCGGCCGGGTGATCGGCGCCAATCGGGCAGCGTTCCTGGCGCATACCGGCAAGCTGTTGGGCGTGGCCATCGAGCAACTGCTGCCTGCCACCATCGACCAGTTGCTGGACCTGACGCGCGGCGGTGCACGTGGCACTCAACTGCGCGGTCATGAACAAGCGCACCTGCTGGATGTGGGCCTGCGCGTACCGGCCGGTTACCGCCAAGCGCCTTCTGCGCGGCCCGCGCCCACCCGCACTGCACACCCCACGCTTGAGCAACTGGCAGGCCAGGACACACAGCTGCAACAAGGCGTGAAACGCCTGCGCAAGGTGCTGGACCGAGACATCGCGATTCTTCTGAACGGCGAAACCGGCACCGGCAAAGAGGCATTCGCCCGTGCCTTGCACCAGGCTAGCCAGCGCCATGCCAAACCGTTTGTGGCGCTCAACTGTGCGGCGATACCCGAATCACTGATCGAAAGCGAACTGTTCGGCTACCGTGCCGGCAGCTTCACCGGGGCCAACCGCAAGGGCATGAAAGGCAAGCTGGAGCAGGCTAATGGCGGCACGCTGTTCCTCGACGAGATCGGCGACATGCCGGCGCACCTGCAAACGCGCCTGCTGCGGGTGCTTGCCGAGCGCGAGCTGGTGCCGCTGGGTGCCGAAGCGCCGGTAGCACTGGACCTCCAGGTGATTTCGGCAACTCACCAGGACCTGCAGGCAATGATCGGCGACAGGCGCTTTCGCGAAGACCTCTACTACCGGTTGTGCGGGATGCGCATGACGTTGCCGGCACTGCGTGAACGCAGTGACCGGCGCGCATTGATCGAAGGGTTGTTGGCAGGGCTGCCGGGAGGCGCTGGTATGCGCCTGAGCGATGAAGCGTGGCGCTGCTTGCTCGGGCACGCCTGGCCGGGGAACGTGCGGCAGTTGCTCAATGCGTTGCGTCAGGCCGTCGCGCTGGCCGAAGGTGGGCTGATCGAAGTGGCTGACCTGCCGGAGGTAGTGGCCGACCCTGCAGCGCCTGCGCGGCCAAAGGTGCTAGAGCAGCAAGTCGAGGCTGCCGAGGCGCGGCATTTGCTGGAGGTGTTGAAGCGAGAGCGCTGGAACATGAGCGCAGCGGCAGAGGCCGCGGGGGTTTCGCGGTCAACGCTGTATCGCAAGATGAAGCGGTACGGCATCGTCCAGCCCAACCAGTTGGGCTGACTGTAGCTGCCCCTTCGCGGGTGCAGCCGCGAAGAGGCCAGCAAGATCAGTGCAACCGGTTCTTGGCTAACTCGATATCGTCCATCAGCGCCTTGGCCAGGACACTCAGATAGTCAGCCGCGCCGAGCAACTTGTGGTCATCGTCCATATCGCCTTCACGCACCAGGTGCTTGATGTAGCCCAGCAGCACCGACACCTGCTCGTATGCAACATCAATCGGGATGCCAGGCTGCACACGCAGCAAGTTCAACGATGGGTTGCCCACATCAAGGAAGGTTGCCAGGCCAGCGGTGGTGAGGGGCTTGGGTTCGTCGGCCATGGGCTCACTCCTCGGCCTGTTGGCCATAGAGACGGTTGTGTACATGCTCTACCAGCGAACGGGCGATTTCGCTGGCATGCAAGGCGTTGCTCAGCATGTTCAGGCCAGGTTCGCCGACGTGGCCGCGGCAATGGTCGTCGATGGTTTCGATGACGCCGCGGAGCAACTCGCTGACGTGCGCGAGGGCATGGGGTGGGTACATGTCAGATTGGACGGTGAAGAATGGGGAGGTGATCGGTTTGCGGCGAGGTGGGTCAGGAACAATTTTTTTCATAGCTAATTCCCGGATTCAGATTTTCAGGAAACCGCCACCTTCTAGCTTTCTCACGGATAGTGGGTGGCAGCGGTACGCGGGGTGAGAAACCGAGCGAATCCAGGAAGACTCGGCCAGGCCAAAGCCTGCCCGCGCACAGCTGCCATAACGCTGCTGACGTCTGAATTCATGATCGGGTTCTCACACCCGGCCACCCGGTTAGGCGGCCCGAAAACGTTATCCCTGAGAGGTTTCCCCGACAACAGCGATACTTCAGCAGCCCGCGTAGGATAATTCCCAAGCAGGCCATTCCTGAAGTATTTAGTTTCAAGTTCAGAAATGTCGTACAGCCATGGCTTTGGCCAATGGCGGCCAAGCCTTTTTGGGGAGGTGTGGATGCCTGTAGATTGTTTTCGGGGCCACCAGGTGCCTGGCTTGGGTTTTTCAGGGGGGCGAAGATCGAGCGCCGCCCGGGCGGCGCTCGATCTTCGCCCCACCTCCAAACCCGAGACATGCACCTAGCCGCCCTGCTTCCCCAACATTCAGTGGGAGCGGGCTTGCCCCGCGAAGAGGCCAGCAGAGCCACCCTCTACCCTTGGATGTACACCACCTGCGTGCGCATGTACTCATACAAACCATGCTTGCCATCCGCCCCGCCGACCCCGGACTTGCGCGCCCCGGCGTGGAAGCCCTGCATGGCCTCGAAGTTCTCGCGGTTGATGTAGGTCTCGCCAAAGTCGATCTCGCGGCAGGCCTTCAGCGCTGCATTCAGGTCGCGGGTGTAAAGCGAAGACGTCAGCCCATACTCGCTGTCGTTGGCCAAGGCAATCGCCTCGTCCAGGCCATCGACCACCTGGATCGGCAACACCGGCCCGAAGATTTCCTTGCGCATGATCTCCATGTCCGACGCACAGCCCGCAAGCACAGTCGGCTGGTAATGGAACCCGGCCCCCAGGTCGGCCACCTGCCCGCCGGTCACCAGTTGGGCGCCCTGCCCGACCGCCGTTCGCACCATCTGCGCCACCTTGTCGAGCCCGGCCTGGTTGATCAGCGGCCCCATGTCCAGGTCGGCACGGCTCGACGGGTCGCCATAACGGGTGGCCGCCATGGCCTGGGCCACCTTGTCGACGAAGGCGTCGGCCACCTGGCGTTCCACGTACACCCGCTCGGCGCAGTTGCACACTTGGCCAGTATTGATCACCCGCGAGGCGACGATGGCGTTCACCGCCAGGTCCAGGTCGGCGTCCGCCAGCACGATCGCCGGGGCCTTGCCGCCCAGTTCAAGGTTGAGCTTGGTAATGTTCGGCGCCGCAGCAGCCATGATCCGTGCGCCGGTGGCGACGCTACCGGTAAAGCTCACAAGGTCGATGCCGGCATGGCTGGACAGCCCATGGCCGACGCTCGCCCCCTTGCCGCCGACTACGTTGAACACACCCGCCGGCAGGTCGGTCTCGGCCACCAACTTCGCGAACTCATAGCAATTGATCGGCGTTTCCTCACTGGGTTTGATCACGATGGTGTTCCCCGCCAACAACGCCGGGGCCATCTTGCGGGCGATCAAAAAGAACGGGAAGTTCCACGGCAAGATCCCAGCCACCACACCCAAGGGTTTGCGCATCAGGAAGATGTGCTCATTGGCGCGGTCGCTGGTCAGCACCTCGCCTTCCAGGCGTCGCGCCCATTCAGCCATGTAGTCGAGGTAGTCGGCCGTGAAGTTGACCTCGACCTGCGCCAGCCCCGGCACCTTGCCGCCTTCCAGGGTGATGATGCGCGCCAGGCGTTCGGCATTGGCGCGTACCTTTGTCGCGATCTGGCGCAGATACCCGGCGCGCTCGATGGCAGGCTTGGCCGCCCAGCCTTTTTGCGCTTGACGCGCTGCGGCAATGGCCCGCTCCACGTGCTCCACCGGCGACTCCGGGACACGCCCCAGCAGCTGTGCGTTGGCCGGGTTGTACACCTCAATCAGTTGCTCGCTGGGCATGAAGGCATTGTCGATGTAGTTCTGGTAGATCGTTGCAGTCATGGTCATTCACTCCTGTGGGTGGTTGTCGGCCAGTGGCGACTGGGCAGCCGGCTTGGCGCTGAACTGCTGCCAGGTACTGCCCTCGCGCTTGAGGTCATGGGCACGCTTGATGAGGTACTGGTGCACCTGTTCCACCTGCTCGGGCTTGAGGTTGTCGGCAAACGACGGCATGCCATCGGGCACGCGGCCGCCATAGAGGATGCCGAGGAACATCTGGTGTTTTTCCGCGCTGAGCTTGCGCAGGTCAGGCAGTACGCCGCCGCTGACGGCATGAATACCATGGCACTGCGAACAGTTGCCGTCGTACAGGGCAGCACCGGCGGCCACTGCGTTGGCATCAGCGGTCAGGGGTGGTGGTTCGGGCGCGTTGGCGGGCGGTGCCGGCTCACGCAACGTGGCATTACCGCCAAGCTTGTAGGTCAGCACCTGGGAGAAAGGCTGTACCCCGGCGCGCAGCGACAGTGCCCCGGCAAACGTCGAGAATGCCCCGCCCCAACCGGCCATGAAGGTGACGTACTGCTCGCCATCGACCGAGTAGCTGATCGGTGCCGCCATCACGCCACTGGCGGCCGGTGACTCCCAGAGTTTCTTGCCGGTGTCGGCGGCGTAGGCGATCACCCGGCCATCGGCGCTGCCTTCGAACACCAGGTTGCCGGCGGTGCTCAAGGTGCCACCGTTGAAGATAGTGATGTAGGGCACTTCCCAGGCTGGCGCCTGTTTAACCGGGTCCCAGGCGATCAGCTTGCCGGACCAGGTCTTGGCCATCTCCAGCAGGCCTTCGGCACCCTCGGGCATCATGCCGGTGCGTAGGCCGAGCTGGTACACGCTTTTGAACGGGTTGCGCTTGGGTGCGTCGGGAATGTGCTCGTAGTAGGCCGACATGATATGCGCCGGGATGTACACCAGCCCCGTGTTCGGGTTGTACGACATCGGGTGCCAATCATGAGCGCCCCAGAATGCCGGGGTCACCAACTTGCGCTTGCCGTCCTTCCAGTAGGCCGCCGCCTCGTCGTCGAGGATGGGCCGCCCGGTCTTCATGTCGATGCCCTTGGCCCAGTTCACCGGCACGATGTTCTTGGCCGACAGCAGCTCGCCAGTGGCGCGGTCCAGCACATAGAAAAAGCCATTCTTGGGTGCCTGCATCAGCACCTTGCGTTGCTTGCCGTCGATCGGTAGTTCGGCAAGGATCATGTGCTGGGTGGCGGTGAAGTCCCAGGCATCGCCCGGGGTGGTCTGGTAGTGCCAGGCGTATTCGCCCGTGTCGGCATTGACCGCGACGATCGACGACAGGAACAGGTTGTCGCCTTTGGCCTGGCTGCGCCATTTCGGGTCCCACATCGAGCCATTGCCGACGCCGATGTACAGCAGGTTCAACTCCGGGTCGTAGGCGAACGAGTCCCAGGCCGTGCCGCCACCGCCCCACTCGACGAAGGCATCGCCGTGCCAGGTCTTGCTGGCGATTTCCATGGCCTTGTCTTCCGGCGGCAGCTTGGGGTCACCTGGCACGGTGAAGAAGCGCCAGGCCTGCTTGCCGGTTTCGGCGTCATAGGCCGTTACATAGCCGCGCACGCCATACTCCGCCCCACCATTGCCGATGATGACCTTGCCGTTGACCACCCGCGGCGCGCCGGTGATGGTGTAGCTGCGTTTATGGTCGCTGCGGGTGTCCACCGACCAGACCCGCTTGCCGGTCTTGGCATCGATCGCCTCCAGGCGCCCGTCCAATACGCCGACGTAGACCTTGCCCTGCCACACCGCCACGCCTCGGTTTACCGCATCGCAGCAGGCCTCACCGGCACGGTTGCGATCCGACTGCGGGTCGTATTTCCAGAGCAGCTTGCCGTTGCGGGCATCCAGCGCGTACACCACCGAAAACGGCCCCGTGGTGTACATCACCCCATCTACCACAATGGGCGTGGCCTCCACCCCACGGTCCAGGTCGAGTTTGTAGCTCCAGGCCAGGCCTAGCTGATTGACGTTGTCCTGGTTGATGGCTTTGAGGGGGCTGAAGCGTTGCTCATCGTAGGTGCGGCCGTGGCTCATCCAGTTGCCGGGTTCCTGGTCGGCGGCGATGATGCGTTTGCCATCGACGTCGGCGGCATAGGCAGGTGCGCAGCAGGCCAAGGCTAGGGCCAGGCAGCCCAGGGCGTGCGGGAGGGGCCGGCGGTGCGGGCCTGTTCGGTTCATGGTGGCTTCTCCGTTCTTGTTATGGCGACGCCATGGCAGGCGCCTGCAACAGACAGAGCAACGGTTGTGCCAGCGTCGCCCAGCCCCGTCGAAACAGCCATGCCAGAGCGGTTCGAGCGCAAACGGCCTGCGCTTGTCTGCAGGCTGTGGCTGCAGCAGCCATGGCACAGCTGATGCGGCCGTGACACAGGTGTGTCAGCCCTTGCTGCAGGCTTTCAATGCCGCTTGGTTCTGTGTAAAACAGGCACATCAGCCCACTGCAAAGGACTCACCCGCATGATCTACCGTCCCCTCGGCCAAAGTGGCCTGCAGGTTTCCGCCCTTACCTTGGGCAGCATGATGTTCGGCGAGCAGACCAGCACCGAAGACGCCCTGCGGATCATCGAAAAAGCCTGGGATCAGGGCATCAACTTCATCGACACCGCCGATGTCTACAACGCTGGGCGCTCGGAAGAAATTGTCGGCGAAGCCGTGGCACGTCATCGCCAGGACTGGATCGTCGCCTCCAAGGTTGGTTTTGGCCCCGCCGACGGCCTGCCCAACCGCAGCGGGTTGTCGCGTAAACATGTGTTCAATGCCATCGATGCCACGTTGACGCGCATGGACCTGGACTACCTGGACATCTACTACCTGCACCGCGAGGACCACAAGGTGCCGCTGGAGGAGACCGTGCAGGCGATCGGCGACCTGCTGCGCCAGGGCAAGATCCGTTACTGGGGCGTGTCCAACTTCCGCGGCTGGCGTATTGCCGATATCTGCAACCTGGCCGAGCGCCTGGGCGTGGCCAAGCCGGTAGTGAGCCAGCCGCTGTACAACATCGTCAACCGCCAGGCAGAACCCGAGCAATTGACCGCAGCGGCCTACCATGGCCTGGGCGTGGTACCGTTCAGCCCCTTGGCCCGCGGCGTGCTAAGCGGCAAGTACGCACCTGGCTCGGTACCGGATGCCGGCAGCCGTGCCGGGCGCCAGGACAAGCGCATCATGGAAGTGGAGTGGCGCCAGGAGTCACTGGCCATCGCTCGCCAGATCCAGGCATACGTCGAGGCCAAGGGCGTGGGTATCGTGGAATTTGCGATTGCCTGGGTGCTCAACAACCAACAGGTCAGTTCGGCGATTGTCGGGCCCCGCACCGAAGCGCAATGGGACACCTATGCCGGGGCACTGGAGGTGAAGATCACGGCAGAGGATGAAGCGTTCATCGATTCGCTGGTGACGCCGGGGCATGCATCTACCCCAGGTTTCAATGATGTGGCGCACTTTGTCAGCGGACGACTGGCGCGCGGTTGAAGGCAGATCGGCAAGGGGCTATGAAGCCCCCTGGCCAGCCATCGAGCAGTTAATCTAGTTCAAGGGTGGCTCATCTTCGATGACGATGTTCACCGCATAGAACAGCCCATCTTCCCGCTGCTCGATTTCATAACTTACGTGCTGACCCTCGCGGATGATTGGGGCACCTTGGCCGCCGTCCCCCATCAGAAACACCACCTCGCCAACCCCCGGTGCTACAAACTGGGGATCAACCTGTGCTAACGACATTGCGGTCAGCGACTGCGCTTTTTTGGGCATGAGCAGCACCTCCTGTTGTGTTTGACTGGTCACTGTTATCAGTAGCCTGGAGCAAACTATTCACGGATCACTGTAAATAATCGCCCATCGGCAAGCAGACGGCTACTAGCACTATTACCAGGTAATCCCTGTTGATCGGGCGACCACGGCTACTGTCCAGCCAAAACGAAAAAAGCCCCATATCTTTCGATACGGAGCTTTTTTTACACGTTACACAATTGCCTGGCTTCACATCGTTCGATCAAGTACCTCGGTCAACCCGCAAGGTTGCGGGTGCCTGTTCGAACGTTGAGCCGGCTGGTACGTGTCTTACTCAGGACGCACTTGGGCGGCCTGCATGCCTTTTTGCCCTTTTTCGGCAACGAAGCTGACAGTCTGGCCTTCTTTCAGCGACTTGAAGCCGTCCGATTCAATGGCTTTGAAATGAACGAAGAGATCGTCGCCACCGCCCTGTGGGGTGATGAAGCCGAAGCCTTTTTCATCGTTGAACCATTTAACTGTACCGGTTTGTCTGTTGGACATGCTCTGAGCCCTCGATGGCTGTTTTGATGCGTTTTCCGTGAAATTTACAACGAGGGCCATGTCAAACAACAAGCCCCTGCAAGCCACATATTGAGCGCTTTGTCGGCGAGAAGCTACTAACAATTTTACCAGTATCGAAAATAGCTGAATCCTGTACCCGAATTCACCGGCAAAATGCCCCTGTACCCCTTCAAATAAGCGCATTGATCACCAGCAAATGCACCGGGTAGAACAGGTACCCCCAGCGCCCCACCGCTGGCACGCGCCACTCATCACGACGTAATAGCAAACAGCCGAACGGCACCGCCAGGGCAGCGGCGGCCAAAGTCAGCAGGGTGAACGGCGCGAGCGGATGTTCGCGCAACCAGCCGTTGGTCAGGTTGCCCGCCATTGCCAGCAGGCACGGCAGCAGCCACGTCAGCGCGCCCAGGCGGCGGGCCATGAGCCAGGCGGCCGGCAACAGCACGCCGGCCAGGCCGTACATCAGGCGTTCACTGAACAGGGCCGCAGCCGCCAGGGCTACCAGGCCAAGTACCCGTGCTGCCACCTGATGCTGCTGCACGCCCAAAGCTACCAGGAGCCCAAGGGCCAGCGTCGGCATCACACTGAACGTTTGCGAACCGCTGTCCAGCCAACGGTAGGGCCATTCGGACACTACTGAAAACACCAGCATCGCGCCCAGATAGCGCAGGTTGACGCCGGTTGACAGCGCCCCCCCGTGCCGGCGCCCGACATTGACGGCGATAGCCAGGCAAAACAGCGGGAAGGCCAACCTGCCAAGGATGAACAAACCTTCGGCACGCGGCCATATGAAGCGCAGGTGGTCGGCGACCATGGTCACGATCGCCACCCACTTGACCAGGTCCAGCCCTGCCGAGCGCATCCCCTAGTGCTCGCGCTGTGCCGCCGTCGGCGCCAGGTAGCGGGAGGTCCAGGCAGCCAGCGGCAGCGGCGGTTGCTGGTCGACGATGCGCCGCCAGATCAAGGCCAGGTCATGGCTGTTGAACATCGACGCTACCCCTGCCCCCTGCCATGCCGTGGGGGTATCGGCAACCCAGTGCCCCTGGCTGTCGCGGTGGGCCATGTTGAAACGGAAGGTGTAGTTGCCTGGAATCCCCATGCGCAGGTCGGTCACCACCAGCGCGCCGTCGACCTCGTCGTAACGCAGCCAGTCACCGGTGAACCAGCGCAGGCGTTGATGCAGTGGCGCAACGGCAAGCGCCGAAGCCAGTTCAAGGTTGCGGGGCAGGCGCTGCATTTCCGGCGGATGTTGATCGAGCCAACTGCTGACACCTTCGTAGTACGCCCCGTCCGGGGTCTTGGCCAGCACGCGCCAGATCAGGCTGTTGAAGGCGATAGGCACGGCGCGTACGTCACTGGCCGGGATGCCTTGGTGGTCCAGGGCTGCCTGAAAACGCTGCTCCGCCTGCATGCGCCCGGCCAGGCCAAAGCCCAGGTAGGCGGTACTGAAGACCAGTGCCAGGGTCATCAGCCTCACGGCCTTGCCCGTCACCCCCTTGGCAAGGGTGTAGACCACTGCGGCCAGCAGCGGCACGGTATAGACCGGGTCGATGATGAATACCGCCGCCCAGCTTTGCGGGGTAACCAACAGCGGCCAGAACAGTTGCGTGCCATACACGGTAAAGGCATCGAGCACCGGGTGGGTGACCAGCACCAGCCAGAACGCCAGGAACAGCCGCGGCAAGGTGTAGCCTTTGCCCGGCCAGTACCTGTTGACACACCAGGCCAGCAACAGCGCCAGCCCGGTGAGGACGAACAGGGAATGGGAGAAACCCCGGTGGTAGGTCATCTGCGAGACCGGGTCGGCGTAGCGGATGATCACGTCCAGGTCAGGCAGGGTGCCCAGCGCGGCGCCATACAGCAGCGAACGGCGGCCCTGGATGCGGCCGAGCACAGTGCCCTGCAGGGCGGCGCCGAGTACGGCTTGGGTCAATGAGTCCAAGGGGGAGTTCCTGTGTGGATGACCCAGGAAAACTACCCCTCTCCAGCCCTGCGGTGCAAATGCGGTTCAGTGACAAAAGGTGGCAACAGCCGGGCGATGGGTATTCACAGCAACTGCCAGGTGTACACCAGGATCAGGCGGTTCTCATCGATATCACTGCGGTAGTTGGAGCGGGCCATGGCATTGCGCAGCCGGATCCCCAACCCTTTCAGCAGCCCGCTCTGCACCGCGTAGCCGATATCCAGGTCCCGCTCGCGGTCACGGCCCTCATAGCCCAGCCCGGTATCGACATTGTTGCCGGTGATATAACGCACCCCTGCCGTCAACCCGGGTACGCCCATGGCGGCGAAATTGTAGTCGTAGCGCAGCTGATAGGAGCGCTCGTCGGTATACGCGAACTCGTAGGTGGGGACCTCGTTACCCAACGGTGAGATGTTGGCGAATACCCGGGGGAACGGGCTGTCGCCGTAGATGCCCTGGTACCCCACATGCACGCTGTGCCCACCCTGCCGGGCGGTGAACAGCGAGAAGAAGGCCTGGTTGTCGATGGTGCCGAGCAGTGCGTCGCCGTCTTCGCGGGCGGTGAAGTACCCCAGGTTGGCACTCAGCACCCAGTCCCCCACGGGTTTGCTGTGCTTGAAGCCGACAAAACCTTGTTCGTAGATGTCTTCCAGTTGCCCGTACCACAGGCTGACACTGCTCTGGTTCGCATTGAACGCGTAGTCGCCGCCGACATAGTTGAACGCATCGCTTTGTGCCTGGCGCATCGGCACATGGCCGAGCATGGCGTTCATCTTGCCGTCGCCGCCTTCGTTGCGCAGGTGCGTGGACCGCAAATGCCCGCCCTGCAGGCTCAGGCCTTGCAGCTCGGACGTGCTTAGGCTCACCCCCTGGTAAGTCGGAGGTAACAGGCGGATATCGCTGAAGGTCAGCACCGGCAAGTTGGGTTGCAGCTCGCCAACACGCAGCTCGGTCTTCGACACCCTGGCCTTGAACGTCGGTGCCAGGCGGCTGTAGTCGTCTGCGGCGCGGCCATCGCCATGCACCGGCAGCAGGCCGGTATTGACCCGGTCAGGGCTGCTGTCGAGCTTGATGCCCAACAGGCCCAGGGCATCCACGCCAAAGCCGACCGTGCCGGGGGTGTACCCCGACTTGAAGTCGAGAATGAAGCCCTGGGCCCACTCCTCGGCCTTGGACTGCTGATTGGCCCCGACGATGTCCGAAAAGTCACGGCTGAAGTAGTAATTACGGGCGCTGAGGCTGGCTTTCGAATCCTCGAAGAAGCCGCCATCAGCGGCCAGCGCAGGTTGGCTGAGCAAGGTCAGGCCGATGGCAACGCAAGGGGTGTGGTTCATTCCGAAGCTCTCTTGATCTTGTTGTTATGGGTAAAGCGCTGGGAACACGGGGCTCATGGGGTACGGCGCAATACCTCGCTCGCTTGCGGCCGACGCAGCCTGAGCAGCGCATGCGCCAACAGGCCGAACAACAGCCCCCAGAACGCCGCCGACAGGCCAAGGAAAGACACCCCCGAGGCGGTGACCAGGAAGGTGAACAGGCCGGCATCGCGCTCCGTAGGCTCGGCCAGGCTGCGCGCCAGGGCTTCGCTGATCGCCCCGTACAGGGCAAGCCCGGCAAGGGCCGCGATCAATGCCGCAGGGAAGGCAGCAAACAGCGACATCAACGTGGCACCGGCAACCCCCAACAGCAGGTACAACACGCTGCCGGCGACGGCCGCGACATACCGCCGGCGCGGGTTTTCATGGGCCTCATGGCCGGTGCACAGGCTGGCGGTGACGGCTGCCAGGTTCAGGCCGTGGCAACCGAAAGGTGCCAGCAAGGCGCCGCCGATGGCGCTGGCACCGATCAAAGGGCTGGCCGGTGTGGCGTACCCGGCGTTACGCAGCACCGCCATCCCTGGCATGAACTGCCCGGTCAGGGCCACCAGCACCAGTGGCAGCGCCAGGCTGAACACCGCCGCCAGGCTGAACTGCGGGGTAACCCACTGTGGCGAGGCCAGTTGCAGCACCAGGGCCTCACTGCGGAACGCGCCGCTGGCCACGGTGACGACGGCCCCTATGCACAATACGGCGGCCACCGCATAACGCGGCTGAACCCTGCGCATCAGCACATAGGTAACGAACATCGCCAGTACCAGCAGCGGTTGCACGGGCAAGGCGCGGAACACCTCGGTGCCGAAACTGAACAGGATGCCCGCCTGCATGCCAGCAGCGATGGACCCGGGCAGGCGTGTGATGATGCGGTCGAAGGCCCCGCTGATGCCGATCAGCAGCAGGATCAGGTTCGCCACCAGGTAGGCCCCCACGGCCTGCTCCAGCCCTAGTGCCGGCAAGGCAGTCACCAACAGGGCCGAACCCGGGATCGACCAGGCGATCACCACCGGCACCCGATAGCGCAGGCTCAGCAATGCGCCGAGCACACCGCTGCCCATGGAAACGGCCCACACCCAGGACGACAGCTGGCCGTGAGGCATGTGCGCGGCCTCGGCGGCGTGGAAGATGATCACCAGCGGGCCGGCGTAGGAAATCATCGTCGCCAGGCAACCGGCGACGATGGCGGACAGCGAGCTGTCCTTGAACAGGGTTTTCATGGCACCTCTCGCAAGGCTTGGGGCGGGTGTGTGGATCAGGCCTCTTGCAAGGCCTGTGGTCTTGCTAGGCCTGCGCAGCCGTAGCCAGGCCATGCCGCCGGCCACTGACCAGGTGCACGGCCATGGCCAGCGCAGCAATTGCGCCAGGGATGGCGAACGCGATGAAATTGAGTTGCAACGGCAGGTTGATGCCCATCAGTGCGCCCCCCAGCAGCGGGCCGACGATGGCCCCGTTGCGGCCGATCCCCGAGGCCCAGCCAAGGCCGGTGGAGCGTACCGACAGGCCGTACATCTGCGCCGCGCCGGCGTACAGCAGTATTTGCGTGCCGATGGTGGTGGCGCCGGCGATGAAGATCAGCAGGTACAGCACCGGCATCGGGCTGTTCACGCCCAGCAAGCTGATCGACAGTGCCGCAGCGATGAAGAAGCCGACCTTGACCTTCACCAGGTTGTAGCGGTCGCCCAACCAGCCCCCCAGAATAGCCCCGGCCATGCCGCCAAAGTTCAGCACCAGCAGGAACGACAGGCTCGAACCCAGGCTGTAACCTGCGTTAGCCATCAGTTTTGGCAGCCACGAGCTGAGTGCGTAGACCATCAGCAGGCAGCAGAAAAACGCCAGCCACAGGGCCAGGGTGCGCACGGCAAGGCCGTTGCGAAACAGCTCCACGACAGCGTTGCCGCCGCCCTTGCGGTCCGTTGCCTGCAGCGTGTCGCCAGGCTGTATGTCGCAAGCGGGGTCGAGCTTCTTGAGCAGTGCGCGGGCTTCATCGGTGCGCCCTTGGCGTACCAGAAAACCAATGGATTCTGGCAGGTAGTAGAGAATCACCGGCAACAGCAACAGGGGTACGGCTGCGGCGAAGAACATCGACTCCCAACCGAAACGCGGCAACATGAAGATACCGACGCCTGCCGAAAGCATGCCGCCCATCGAGTAGCCACTGAACATGATCGCCACCAGCGTGCTGCGCAGGCGTTTTGGCGCATATTCGTTCATCAGTGCCACGGCGTTGGGCATCAACCCACCGCAGCCCAGGCCGGCGATAAAGCGGTAGATGCCAAACTCGCTGGGGCTGCTGGCGAAGCCGTTGAGGATGGTTGCCGTGGAAAACAGGGCAAAGCACAGGGCGATGCCCTTCTTGCGCCCGATCCGGTCGGCCAGGCTGCCGAATACCAGGGCGCCGAACATCATCCCGAACAACGCGTAGCTGCCCAAGGCGCCGGCCTGCAGTGGCGTCAGCCCCCACTCCTTCATGATCACCGGCAACACCACGCCGTAGATGAACAAGTCATAACCGTCGAAGATCAGCAACAGGCCGCACCAGGCCATGACCATCCAGTGGAAGGGTGTGAAGCGCGCGTTATCGATGATCGGGTGTACGTCAAGGGTTCGCATGGCAGCTGTCTCTATTGTTTTTGTTGTTGAAGAAAACCTTTGCCTTAGGGGGTGGCTCAGCCGAGGTCGCCGCCCCCTACCGGCAGGGTCACACCGGTGATGTAGGAGGCCTCGTCGGAGGCCAGGAAGAGGATTGCGCCAACCTGCTCGTCGATGCTGCCGTAGCGGTGCATCAGGCTGCTGTCGAGGGTCTGGTCGACGATTTGCTGGTACCAGGCCTTTTCCTGCTCGCTCTGCTCGGCGCTGTTGCGTGGCACCCGCCGCGGCGGCGCCTCGGTGCCGCCAGGGGCGGTGGCATTGACGCGGATACCGCGGCCGGCGGTTTCGAAGGCCAGGCAGGCGGTCAGTGCGTTCACGCCGCCTTTGGCCGCGCCGTAGGGCACGCGGTTGACGCCACGGGTGGCGATGGACGAAACGTTGACGATGGCCCCTGCCCCCCGTTCCAGCATGTAGGGCAAGGCGGCGTGGCAGCACCATAAGGTCGGGAACAGTGAGCGGCGCACTTCGGCCTCGATCTGTTCCACTTCATAGTGTTCGAAGGGCTTGGCCCAAATGGTCCCGCCGACGTTGTTGACCAGGATGTCGAGGCGCCCGAAGGCCTCGACTGCAGCGGCCATGACCCGGGCACAATCGCTGTGCTGCTCGAGGTCGGCGGTGAGGGTCAGCATGCCCTCCCCGGCCAGTTCGTGCACCAGCTCGGAACGGTCCACCGCCACCACTTGCGCGCCTTCGGCCTTCAGCCGCCAGCACACCCCTCGGCCAATGCCCTGGGCAGCACCGGTGACCAGGGCGACTTTATCGTGAAATCTTGTCGTCATCTGAAACGCTCCATATTGATGCTGTCTGTGTGGGAGCGGCAGCCCCCACGAACGCTCAGGCCGCAGCCGCCGCGAACTTCTCGTAGTAGAAGTTCACCGGCGTAATCCCCTGCTCACGCACGTACTGGCTGACCGCCTCGACCATCGGCGGCGGCCCGCACAGGTACACATCCACATCGCCGTCGTTGAGGTGGCGCGGCTCGATGTGCTGGGTGACGTAACCCTTCTGCGGATGCTGGCTGTCAGGGTTGGCCACGCAGGCACTGAAGGTGAAGTTGGGGATGCGCGCCGCCAAGGCCTGCAGGCGGTCCAGTTCGACCAGGTCGAAGTCGTTGGTCACCCCGTAGATCAAGTGCAGCGGGTGTTCGCTGCCCTGCTCGGCGATCTTCTCCAGCATGGCGGTGAAGGGTGCCAGCCCGGTTCCACCGGCCAGCAACAGCAGCGGCCGCTGGATCGGCCGCAGGTAGAAGCTGCCCAGCGGCCCTGCCAGGCTCATGCTGTCGCCGGCCTTGGCCAGGCTGGTGAGGAAACTGCTCATCAGCCCGCCGGGTACGTTACGGATCAGGAAGCTGACTTCGCCGTCCTTTTGCAGCGAGCTGAACGAGTAGGCGCGGCTCTGCTCGCTGCCCGGCACCTTGAGGTTGACGTACTGCCCCGGCAGAAACGCCAGCCGGCTCAACGCCTCGCCTTTGATAGACAGGGCAATGGTGCTCGCCGACAACTGGCGCACATCGCTGATGGCGGCCTCGAAGCTGGCCTGCTCGGTCTTGCACAGTTGCGAAGACGCCGGGATGCGTAGCACGCAGTCGGCTTCGGCGCGCATCTGGCAGGTCAGCACGTAGCCTTCGGCGATTTCGTCCTCGTTCAGGGCGTCTTCGATGAAGTTGTCGCCCAGGTCGTAACGCCCGGCTTCGGCCTTGCACTTGCAGGTGCCGCAGGCGCCGTCGCGGCAGTCCAGCGGGATGTTGATGCCCTGGCGATAGGCAGCGTCGGCCACGGTTTCATGGCCATCGGCCTCGATGAAGCGGGTCACCCCGTCTTCGAAATTCAGTGCGATCTGGAAGCTCATGTAGCACCTCGCGGGCGAGCGTCGCCACGGCGCGCCAAGCGGCACACCGAGCGGCTCGCGTTACCTCGGATCAGATGTGGTAGATGTCGATGACCTGGCGCACGTAGTCGTTCTTCAGCACCACCTTCTTGGCCTGGATCAGCGGTTGCTCGCCGCGCAGGTCAAGGGTGTAGAAGCTGCTGCCGAAGTAGCTGTCGGTGGTCTTGTAGCGAAAGCTCAGGGTGTGCCAGTTGAAGCGCACCTGGCAGTAGCCCTCGCCTTGCTCGACGATCTCGATGTTGCTGATGTTGTGCGAGGTGCGGGTATCCGGCACGGTCGCACTGGAGCGCTCGGTCTTGATGCGGAACACCCGGTCCTCGAGGCCGCCACGGTTGCCGTACCAGATCAGCGATATCTCGCTTTGCGGGTCGGTGGTGAGGCGGTCGTCATCGTCCCAGGCCGGCATCCAGAAGCTGGCATCGGCGGCATACAGCTCCAGCCACTGGTCCCACTGGGCATCGTCCAGGAAGCGCGCTTCGCGGTAGAGGAAGTCGCGCACGGTTTCGTAGAGGCTCATTGCACGGCCTCCACGGGGATCAGTTGCTGGTCATCCTTGAGCGCCTGGATCATGGTGTCCTGCCAGTACTTGTGCTGCAGCACGAACAGGCCTTCGTCCTCGGTGCGCACACCCGACAGCAGCGGTTTGAGCTCGATTTCGCGGGCCGCCTCGTCGGCGCCTTCGACCCAGTGCGCAGCGCCGCGGGACATGTCGTTCCAGCCGGTACCGCCGCCGTAGCCGGTCTGGCACGAGCGGAACTCTTCCAGGTCGTCCGGGGTGGCCATGCCACTGACGTTGAAGAAGTCCTCGTACTGGCGGATGCGCTTGGCACGGGCATCGGTGCTTTCGCCTTTGGGCGCAATGCAGTAGATGGTGATTTCGGTCTTGTTCACCGAAATCGGCCGGGCAATGCGGATCTGCGAACTGAACTGGTCCATCAGGTACACATTGGGGTACAGGCACAGGTTGCGCGAGTTTTCGATCATCCAGTCGGCGCGTGCCTGGCCGAAGTCGGTGACCAGCTCATCACGGCGCTCGAATGCCGGGCGGTCCTCGGGGTTGGCCCAACGGGTCCACAGCAGCAGGTGGCCGTGGTCGAAGGAATAGAAGCCCCCGCCTTGCTTGGCCCAGGCACCGGCGCTCATGGTCTTGATCTCGTCACCCGACTCGCGCTGTTTGCGCTGGTTCTGGGTGGCGGCGTAGTTCCAGTGCACGGAGCTGACGTGGTAGCCGTCGGCGCCGTTCTCGGCAGTGAGCTTCCAGTTGCCTTCGTAGATGTACGAACTGGCGCCGCGCAGCACTTCCAGGCCTTCAGGCGACTGGTCGACGATCATGTCGATGATCTTGGCCGACTCGCCAAGGTGCTCCACCAGCGGTTTGACATCGGCCTTCAGGCTGCCGAACAGGAAGCCCCGGTACGACTCGAAACGCGCGACCTTGGTCAGGTCGTGGGAGCCATCGCAATTGAAGCTGTCGGGGTAGCCGGCGTTGCTCGGGTCTTTGACCTTGAGCAGTTTGCCGCTGTTGTTGAAGGTCCAGCCGTGGAACGGGCAGGTGTAGCTGGCGCGGTTGCCGCGTTTGTGCCGGCACAGCATGGCACCACGGTGGCTGCAGGCATTGAGGAAGGCGTTGAGCACCCCGTCCTTGTTGCGCGCGATGAAGATCGGCTGGCGCCCCATGGTCAGGGTGAGGAAGTCGTTCTTTTCGGGGATCTGGCTTTCATGGGCCAGGTAGATCCAGTTGCCCTCGAAGATGTGTTTCATCTCCAGGTCGAACAGCCGTGGGTCGGTGAACATCTCGCGCTTGCAGCGGTAGATGCCCTGTTCACGGTCGTCCTCGAGCATGGCATTGAGGTAGTCGAATCCCAGGGACATGGCCAGGGTCTCCATTGTTATTGTTCAGACCATGTCAGGTTAGGGATCAAGGCGTGGTGGCAATATCCTTTTCGTGCAGAGTGCTATCCGCTTTGTGCACATCAACCGCGGTTGCGCAGCGTTACCGAGGGCAATACCCCATAGCGCTGCCGGTAGGTTTCCGAAAAGCGTCCCAAGTGCAGGAAGCCATAGTCCATGGCAAGCTCGGTCACACTCCTCACGCTGCAACTGGCATCGCTCAGGCATGCATGCACCCGCTCCAGCTTGCGCAGCCGCACATAATGTTTGGGCGTGGTACCTAGGTGCCGATCAAACAGCGCATACAGCGACCGCAAGCTCATGCAGGCCTGCTCTGCGAGCACCTCGGCTGACAGTTCAAGCTTCAGGTTGCGCTCGATGTAATCCAGTATCCGCTCCAGGCTCGCCGCCGGCGTATTCAGGCTTTCGCGCCGAATGTTGGTGCTCATCAAGGTCAGCAGTTTGCTCGCGACAATCTGGCTGTAGTGCCCCTGCACGCGGGGCAACGGCTCATTCACCTCGGCTTCATGGCAGACCATGGCCAGCAAGTTGACGAACCCGTCCAGCTCCTCCAACCGGTAATGGTTGCGCAAGAACCGCACGCCGCCATCAGGCCGCTGCCAGCGGTGCTCGTCACAGATCGAATCGAGCAACCGGGTCGGCACCTTGAGGATGAATTTCTCGCAGTCTTCCGAGTAGGTCAGGTCAACCGGGTCGTCGGGGTTGATCAGCAGCAGCTCGCCGGGCACCAGGTGATGCTCGCGCTGGTGCCCGCGCCACAGGCAGTTGCCGTTGAGCAGCACCTGCAGGTGGTAGATGGTTTCCAGCGCTGGCGAGGTGACGCGCACGCTACCGCCGTAGCTGATGCGGCACAGGTCGAGTTCGGCGAACTTGCGGTGGCTGAGGCTGGCCTGGGGATGGGTGGTGCGGGACAAGCCGATGCAATGCTGGCCCACGTGCTGGTTCACATAGTCGGACACAGCATAGGGGTCGGCGTGATGAAACACGCTACTGCGCTCGCTCAGCAGGCGGCTTTCCATAGGCAAGGCACTCGGTTTCGTTATTGTTCTGGGCGCCGCTCCCTACGGGCTTGTGGCCAGTGGTTGCGGTCGATCACGGTCATTCTATCGGGCTGGGCGCAGGGAATTGGGGCAGGCGACAGCCGGTGAATGGCCACACTTAAGCAAAAAGGCGGGGGTTGGGCAATGCGACGATTGGAATGGGCGTGCGGATAGCGGACAAGGCGTCAATGCTTAATGTTCGATTACCGAACACTATTATGCGCTCTGCTGCACCGCCCAGCCTTGGCTGCGCGCCCGGAACTGGCGCGGGGCGATGGCGAACAGCTCCCTAAAGCGCCGGTAGAAATGCGGAAAACTCACAAACCCACTAGCCACCGCCACCTCGGTCAGTGACTTGCTGGTGTGTTGCAGCAGCTGGCGTGCATGGGTCAGGCGCAGCTCCAGGTAATAGCGCGGCGGTGTCGCCTGCACGTGGCGGCGGAACAAGCGCTCCAGATGACGACGCGACAACCCCGCATGCTCGGCGATTTCGTCGATGCCGATCGGGTCTTCGATATTGGCATGCATCAGCTCAAGGGCCAAACGTACACCCTTGGGCAGGCTCGGGTCGATTTCCGCTGCGCTGGCCGGCGCATCACTCATCACCCGCGCGCGGTCGCACGCCAGCATCTGCTCCACTGCCCGGCGCAATAGCGGGCCGCCGCTGTGTTCAAGCAACGCCAGCATCATGTCCAAGGCACTGCTGGCGCCCGCGCAGCTCAAACGCCGGCGGTCCAGGACATGGGCCTGGCGGCTGACCCGTACCTTGGGGAACAGCTCGCTCATCATCGCCCGGCCATCGGGGTGGAAGGCGCAGTCGTGATCATTGAGCAGGCCCGCCTCGGCCAGGAAGTAGGCGCCGTTCCACAAACCGCCGAGCTGGCAGCCATGCAGGTCGGCCTGGCGCAACTTGGCGCGCAGCAGCGGCGCGCTTTCCAGGCGCACCCGAAACCCACCGCACACCAACAGGCTGTCCAGGGCCAGCACATCCAGCTCAGCCAGTGGCGTGTTGACCGGCAAGGCGATGCCCAGGTCGCTCATGACCTGCGCCCCATCCCCTACCACCTGGATCTGAAACAGTGGCGTGGCGCTCATCAGGTTGGCGGTGACCAAGGTGTCCATGGCGGCGGTGAAGGCCATCATGGAGAAGTGCTCGCGCAGCACGAAGGCGACGCGTTGGCACGGCATCGACAGCGCGCTGCGGCCAGCCGCGTCCAGGTGGGCCAGGTTGGCGTTCTTGAGGGTGCTTTCGAAATGGCTCATGGTTTCAACTCTACTGCGAAAATCGCGGTGCCCTTCATCGCAGGTGAACCCGCGATGAAGCCAACACCGATGGACCAGGTTACTTGCTGGCCTGGGTCGCCGCTGCGCGCGACGCCTGCAGCCATTCATCGAACTGCTGGCGGTGCGCCGCCACCCACTCCTTGGCATGCCGGGTGATGTCGGCAGGCTTCTTCTCGCCCTGCTGCATCTTCAGGTTCTGCGCGCTCTCGTCAGCCGTGGTGATCTGCATCAGTGACAGGAACTTGGTGGCCGCCGGGTTCTCTTCGGCAAACTCCTTGTTCATCACAGCCTCGACCTTGTCGACCGCAAAGCCCAGGTTCTTGCCCTTGTACATCGTGTCGACCGCGTTGTTGCCATCGGGTAGATCGGTCTTCGGCACTTCCAGCCAGACCACATCCTTGTCCTCGACCAGCACGGTGGAAATCCACTGTGGCACCCAGGTGAAGTACAGGATCGGCTTGCCTTCCTTGTAGCGGGTGATGGTGTCGGCCATCAGCGCGAAGTACGAACCCTGGTCCACGTGCACGCTATCGCCCAGGTCGTAGGCCTTCATGTGGTGGGCGATGACCAGCTCGCAGCCCCAGCCGGGGTTGCAGCCGGTGAGGTTGGCCTTGCCATCGCCGTCGGTGTCGAACAACTTGGCGATCTCTGGCTTTTTAAGGTCGGTGATGGACTTGATGTGGTACTGCTCAGCGGTCTTCTTGTCGATCAGGTAGCCCTGCAGCACGCCTGGCATGATGTCGCCGGCCTTGACCATCACGTCATTGCCACCGGCCTGCTGGTAGAACTTGTCGTGCAGCTTGTCCCACAGGTGCACGGTGAAGTCGGCATCGCCGTTGGCCAGCGCCACCATCATCACGCCGTATTCGGTTTCCTTGGGTTCCTGGACCTTGTAGCCCAGTTCGCGCAGGCCCTCCATGGCCACCTCGCCACGGAAGCGCTCCTCGGCAATGGAGGGGAAGATCGGCGTCACCTTCACGCCTTCGCCCGGCTGGTCGGCCGAAGCGTTGGCGCACAGCGAGGCGATGATCAGAGCCAAGGCACTGGCGCCTTGCAGGATGCTGCGGGAAAACATGGATTCCAACATCGTCGCGTACCTTCTTGTGGTTTTTATAGCGTGTGCGGCAGTTCGAAATGGGGTTGTATCAGGCGGTCTTGCGCCGCCCTGCAGCTTGCCCTGCACCGCTCAGGCGCAGCACCACGCCCACCGGCCCGGTGTGGTACCAGCGCAGGCTCGGGTCGGCGCTGCTGCGCGCGCCCATGGCCTGGGTCAGGCGGTCGAGGAAGATCGCCAGCAGCACCAGCCCGACGCCACCGACCGTGGCCAGGCCCATGTCCAGCCGGCCGATGCCGCGCAGCACCATCTGGCCCAGGCCGCCGACCGAGATCATCGAGGCGATGACCACCATCGACAGCGACAGCATCAGGGTCTGGTTGAGCCCGGCCATGATGGTCGAGGTGGCCAGCGGCAGCTGCACCCGGGTCAGCATCTGCTGCGGCGTGCAGCCAAAGGCGCGGGCGGCTTCGATCTTGTCTTCCGGCACCTGGCGGATGCCCAGGTTGGTCAGGCGCACCAGCGGCGGCAGGGCAAACACGATGGTCACCAGCACGCCCGGCACGTTGCCGATGCCGAACAGCATCACTACCGGCACCAGGTAGACGAACGCCGGCAGCGTCTGCATGGCATCGAGCAGCGGGCGAATGATACTTTCCAGGCGGTTGCTGCGGGCGCAGACGATGCCCAGCGGAATACCGATCACCGCGCAGAAGAACACCGAGGTGAGCACCAGTGCCAGGGTGGTCATCGACTCCGACCAGACGCCAATCAAACCGAGCAGGGTCAGGGTGACAAAGCACAGCAGCGCCATGCGCTTGCCGGCCAGCTGCCAGCCGAGCAACGACGACAGCAGGATGCCAATGGTGGGTGGAATGCTCTGCAGGGTGAACTCGATGCCATTGAGCACCTGGTCGATCGGCCAGCGAATGGCGCGGAACACCTCGCGGAAGTTGTGCACAAGGAAGTTGAGGGTGGCGGTGACCCAGTCACCCAGGGGGATGGTGGCCGCCTGGAACGGGTCGAGCAGGCTGAATTCGGACATGGGACAACCTCGCGTAGGTTCAGTGGCGGCTCAGGGACTGCAACGGCGCGCTGTTTGCCAGGCTGGCGCACTGGCAGCGGCTATTGAAGGTCTTGAAGAACGCGCGCACATAGTCGTTGGCCGGCTGGTTGATCAGCGCTTGCGGCGTGCCGATCTGCACCACCCGTCCGCCCTCCATGATCGCGATGCGGTGGCCAATGCGGATAGCCTCCTCAATGTCGTGGGAAATGAAGATGATGGTGCGCTGCTGTTCGGCCTGCAGGCGCATCAGTTCGCCCTGCATCTCGCTGCGGATCAACGGGTCGAGGGCCGAGAACGCTTCGTCCATCAGCAGGATGGTCGGGTCGTTGGCCAGCGCCCGGGCCAGCCCCACCCGTTGTTGCATACCACCGGAAAGCTGGTGCGGGTAGCTGTGCTCGTGGCCGGCCAGGCCAACCTGGCTCAGCGCTTCGCGAGCACGGCTGTGGCGCTCGGCTTCGCCGACGCCGGCGATTTCCAGGCCAAAGGCCGTGTTCTGCAGCACGCTCATGTGCGGCATCAGGGCAAAGGACTGGAACACCATGCCCATTTCCTTGCGGCGCACATCAAGCAAGGCTTTATCGGACAGCCCGGTGATTTCACGGCCGTTGAGGTGGATGCTGCCAGAGGTGGGTTCGATCAGGCGGTTGAACAGCCGCACCATGGTCGACTTGCCCGAGCCTGACAGGCCCATGATGACGAAGATTTCGCCACGCTTGACGGAAAAGCTTGCATCGAACACGCCGACGACGTGGCCGGTCTTGCTGAAGATTTCGTTCTTGTCGGCGCCCTTGCGGAGCATCTCCATGGCCATGTTCGGGTTGGGGCCGAACACTTTGAAGATGTTGTTTACCGAAAGAATCTCATCGGCATGGCTCATACGACCCTCTTTATTATGCTTATAACCAATCTATCAACTTCGCACTTTCAATAAGGCGGGTAGATCAGTGCGAGTACGCTTGGCAGTCCGTTCAAAATCGAACGTGAGTCAAAACCGGCACGCAGAAAGTCCTGCTTCAAAAAGTTATTCGACATCGATGTCTCAATGTCGCGCCGGTATTTCACGTTATGCCTAGCTCCAGAGCGGGTCCAACGACATTTGCAGGGCGCTAACCATTACCTGAAGTTATCAATTGGGCGGCAGCCCCGGTGGCAGAGCGCTTGTGCATTTACCGCAGGGTGCGCAAAGGCTAGAGTGAGGGCCTTGGCTAGACGAAGGACCCCACCCCAGCACCATGGTCAGACACTCCGAACCCGATCAGACCCTGCTCAAGATGCCTTCGCTGCGCGCGGTCAAAGTGTTCGTCGCGGCCGCCAAATACCAGAACTTCACCCGTGCCGCGGAAGCGCTGTGCGTGACCCAGGCGGCGGTAAGCCGGCAGATCCGCGAGCTGGAGACCTACCTGGGTGCCGAACTGTTCACCCGGGTCGGCCGCGCGGTGGAGCTGACCGTGGCCGGGTCGATCTTCTTCGATGCGGTGCAGTTATCGTTCGTCAACATCTCCCAGGCGGCCGAGCGAATCCGCAGCAATACCAACACCAAGCACGTGGTCACCCTGTGCTGCTCACCGGCGTTTGCCGCCTTGTGGCTGGGGCCACGGATGCCGAAGTTCTTCGACGAGAACCCGGATATCGACATCAACCTGGTGACCACCCAGAACTTTTTGTCGATGGAGCCGGGAGTGCGGCCGGACATCTACATCACCAAGCTGGGCAAGATCCAGGCGGGCTATAGCTGCCACCCGCTCAACCATGACCTGATCTACCCGGTGTGCAGCCCGCACTACCTGGCCCAGCACCCGCAGCTGGCCACCCTGGAAGGCATTCGCGACGGCTCGCTGCTCAACCTCAGCCCTTATGGCCGCTCGCAGGTGGCCGAACACGTGGACTGGAACGTTTGGTTGGCGTTCCATGATGTCGACCTGAAAAGCCGCTCCAGCACGGCGCCGCATTTCTTCAATGCCAATGACTACAACCTGCTGGTGCAGCTTGCCTTGGGCAGCCAGGGCGTGGCGTTGGGCTGGCACCATCTGGTGGCCCCGCTCGTTGCCCAAGGGTTGCTGGTGCGGCCGGTGGCGCAGCAATTGGAGCTCAAGGACACCTTCCACTTCCTGGCCTTCAACGAAGACAAGGAACATGAGCCCAGCTGCCGACGCCTGCGCGATTGGCTGCTGTCAGCGTTCCAGCCGCTGTTGTAGAGCGGCCTTGCGTCGCGCAAGGGCGCAGCTACCGCTCGGCGTTTTTCCCGACATCCAACCCCATGCATCTGGTACAACCGCGCCATGCCTACCTTCTTCCTTACCCACCTGCGCCGCCGTTGGCTCACCTGGCTGTGCGCCACCCTGCTGGTCATCGGCCTCCCCACCGGCTGCGCCGTTCTGCAACACAAAGAGCGCGAGCTGGTGTTCCGCATCGAGCCGGGCCAGGCCAGCTGGTTCCGCGGCCTGCCCAGCGGGGTGCAGGAACTTGACCTGCGCCCGCACAGCTTCACCGAAAACCAGAGCCTGCACGCCTGGTGGTGGCCGGCTAAACGCGCCGATGCGCCTGCAATCCTTTACCTGCACGGCGTGCGCTGGAACCTTACCGGGCAATTGTTCCGCATCGAGCAGTTGCATGCCATGGGCTATTCGGTGCTGGCCGTGGATTACCGCGGCTTTGGCCAGAGCCGTGGCGGCCTGCCCTCCGAGGCGACGGTGTACGAAGATGCGCAGATCGCCTGGGCACGCTTCGCCCAGCTGCAACCTGATGCCAACAAGCGGTTGATCTTCGGCCACTCCCTGGGGGGCGCGGTCGCGGTCGAGCTGGCCACGGCGCTTGCACGGCAAGCACACAAGGACGGCAGCCCGCCCCCCGCCCGGGGTTTGATACTCGAATCCACCTTCACCTCCCTGGGCGACGTCGCTGCGGCTGTTGCCGATACCACCCTGCCCGTGCGTTGGCTGATGTCGCAAAAATTCGATTCGCTGGACAAGATCAAGGACGTAGGCCTGCCGTTGCTGCTGGTGCACGGGCTGGACGATCGCTTTGTACCCTCGCGGTTCAGCCGACAGCTGTTCAACGCAGCGCAAGAGCCGAAGACCTTGTTGCTGGTGCCGGGGGCTACCCACAACAACAGCATGAGCCTGGCAGGGCAACGGTATCGGCGGGCGATTCAGGCGTTGTTGTGAAGGCAGGGCATTCACTGCACCGGCAAAAAATTCATCAGCAACAGGCTTTGCGCATAGTTGAGCCCGATCCGCCGATAGCGCTCATCCAGCAGCTCTGCGAGCAAATCCAGGCGCGCGACGATCTTGCCGAACTCAACGGCGAAACTCAGGTTGCTGCCCTCCTCTGAAATCTCGTTGGAGAACAGCAACAGCACGCCATTGGCATCCTGGCGCTGGCTGAGCATCCAGGTGGCCTTCTCGATATTGCGCGCCGCGTTGTTGACGAACAGCGGGTCGATGGTGTCGGTCATGTAGAACTCGGAGCGCCCGCCATGGGCGGTGATCAACATGCTGCCGATGGCGTAGATGAACGCACCGACCCGATCGCCACGAAACTCCGGGCTCAGGGCGTAACTCAGGGCCGCAAGGTCGCGCCGATTGCCCAACTGCGCCAAGGGTTGGCGCTGCTCGATGGCGATGCGAATCTGCCGCTCAGCCGTGGCGGCATCGACGTAGCCGGACATCTTCCACTGGTTCGGGTTGCGCAGGTACAGCTTGTTCATCAGCAGGTACAGGCTTTGCAGGTTGTCGCGCATGGACAGCGTCGCCAGGCGGTCGACACTGGTCTGGAACAGCTCGCTGGGCTTGCCGTTGCCAAACTGGCTGACGATGTCACGGCCCTGCTCCTGGGTGCAGGCACACAGGCAGGTCAAGGCGCCTGCCAGCAGCAGGCCGGGGAGGGTTTTGAAAGGGCTTGCAACCATCGGCACCGGGTCGATATTCGGCGGCCGCACCGGGGATCAGCGCGGCCTGGCCAAGCATAGAGCGCACAAACCGGAAAAAGTGCGATGGTTGCGGTAACTGGGTATCAGGACTTGCCCCGCGAAGAGGCCGCCATCGACAACACAGCACTTACAGGGCGTGGCGCAGCATCTCCACCATCTGCGCGTGCAGTACCGGGTCACCACACGCCACCACACAGCCGCCATGCTGCGCCGAGCTGCCGTCCCAAGCCGTGATCAGCCCGCCCGCCCCTTCGATGATCGGCATCAATGCCTGCACGTCATACGGCTGCAGGCTGGCTTCGACGATTACATCGACAAAGCCCGAAGCCAGCATGCAGTACGCATAGCAGTCACCACCATAACGCATCAGCCTGGCCTTGCCGGCAACCGCCTCGAAGGCCGCCTTGCGTTCGGCGGTGTCGAACATGTCCGGCGTGGTGCACATCAGCGTGGCCGAGGCCAGGTCGGCGCAGGCGCGGGTCTTCAGCGGGGTGCCGCTGCTCCAGGCACCTTGCGGGGTGCCGACGAAGCGTTCGCCGGTGAAGGGCTGGTTCATCACGCCTACGACCGGGCGTACACCGTCGTTCAGGGCAATCAACGTGCCCCACAGCGGCAAGCCGGTGATGAAGGCGCGGGTGCCGTCGATCGGGTCGAGCACCCAGGTCAGCGGGCTGGTCCCCACCGCCACGCCCTGCTCTTCACCCAGAATGCCGTGTTCGGGGTAGCGGGCCTGGATCAGTTCGCGCATGGCGTCTTCGGCCGCCTTGTCGGCCACCGTCACCGGGTCGTACAAGCGCCCGCCCTTGTCCTCGACGTCCAGGCTGGCGCGAAAATACGGCTTGATCGCCAGCGCGGCGGCATCAGCCAGCTGCTCGGCAAAGGCGCGGTATTCGACGATCTGTTCAGCACTCAGGGACATGGGGCAGGCCTCTTGAAGATAGTGGGGCCAGCATCATACCCGACAAGCCGCGCCGCACCAGCCGCCCAGCACCATGGCCACTATTATGACATTATCGCCACTTCATTTAACCGTCACCCAATCGTTGTACTAGGATACCCATCACCTCCCGAATGCGGCCCAGGATGCGGGCCAGCAGGCAGACGGGGATTTGCACCACCGAACCTCATGGATGACACGATGAATTCGCACCTGCTCTACCCGCAAATTGGCAAAGTGATTGCCAGCACCGGCAGCCGCCAGTTCCCGCGCATGCTGCACGACCTGATCCAGGCCCACCTGACCATCGATGCCACGCACATACGCCTGTTGCCAATGGCACCGGCCGGCTATAACAGCCACGCCACCCTGATCGACGAGACGGTGTTTTCCTCGGACGAGCCGCCGGCCAGGGATTTCAGCGACCCTTCGCGCTTGCACATGATCCGCCGCAAAGGCGATTCGCGCTATGAGATCCATGTCCTGCGCGCCGACTCGACCTACGGGTTTTCGGCCTTCGAACGCAACCGCCTGGACGATATCTCGCCGCTGCTGTTGCCGATGCTGGAGAAACACATCAATGCCTTGCAACCCGCCCCAGAGCGCCCCCCTCAGGAGAGCCTGGAGCAGCGCTTTACCGACCGCCTGGGGCAATCGGGGCTGAAGTTGTCAGAACGTGAGTGCCAGGTGTGCCTTGGCCTGCTGGCCGGGCTTACCGCCCCGGAGCAGGCCGAGCGGTTGGCCTTGAAGGTGAATACCGTCGAGAGCTATTTGCGCCGGGCGGCGATCAAGCTGGGGATCAGCGGGCGGCATTCGTTGATGCGCTGGATGTATACCGCCGATTGATCATGTGTTGCCTGTCACGGCCTCTTCGCGGGGCAAGCCCGCTCCCACAGAGTAAGCACAGTCTCTGTAGGAGTGCAGTCTCTGTAGGAGTGCAGTCTCTGTAGGAGTGCAGTCTCTGTAGGAGTGCAGTCTCTGTGGGAGCGGGCTTGCCCCGCGAAGAGGCCGGACAAGGCAAAACTCAATCCCGCGCCAACGCCTCGATCGGATCAAGCCGCGCAGCATTACGTGCCGGCACAAACCCGAACAACACGCCAATCAAGGTCGAACAGGCAAACGCCATCACGATCGAGGCCGGCGAGAACACCATCTCCCACTGTTTGACGAACAACTCGAACAGATAGCCGATCCCGTACGACAAACCAATGCCAACCACCCCGCCAAACAGGCAGACCATCACCGCCTCTACCAGAAACTGCTGGCGGATATCCGACTGCCGCGCCCCCACCGCCATGCGAATACCGATTTCCCGGGTGCGTTCGGTCACCGACACCAGCATGATGTTCATCACCCCGATACCACCGACCACCAGCGAGATCACGGCAATCAGCGACAGCAGCAAGGTCAGCGAGCGGCTGGTCTTCTGCACCGTCTGCATGATGCTGTCGAGGTTGTTGGTAAAGAAGTCCTTGGTGCCGTGCCGTTGCAGCATCAGTTTGGTCACCTCCTCCTCCACCCGCTTGCTCGGCACGCCGTCCTTGATGCGCACGCTGATGCTGTCCAGATGGCGCTGGCCGAGTACGCGGCCAGCGGCGGTCTCGTAGGGCACCCAGATGTTCAGCTGGTTGCTGGCGACGAACAGGTTCTTGTTCTCGGCCGTGACGCCGATCACCGTGCACGGCAGGTTGCCTACCAGGATCACCTGTCCGAGCGGGTCGACATGGGGGCCGAACAGCCGCTTGCGGGTGTTGTGGTCGATCACCACCACCTGGGCCTGGCGCCGGGCGTCGTCGGCACTGAACACGATGCCTGCAGCCAGGGGTATGTTGCGCACCTGGAAGTAGTGTTCGCTGACGCCATTGAGCTGCACGTCGACGTCCAGGTTGCGGTAGCGCACCAAGGTGCTCTGGCCGATCACCGGGGTGGCACTGTCAACGTAGTACAGCGCGTTGAGCGCGGTCACGTCGGCCGGCACCAGGGTCTCGATGGTCTTGGCCCGGCTATCACCGAAGTTGCTGCCCGAATAAATATCGATGGTGTTACTGCCGATCGCCTGGATGTCCTTGAGCACATAGCCCTTGGCGCCCTCGCCGATGGCCGAGATGGACACCACCGAAGTGATACCGATGACGATCCCGAGCATGGTCAGCAAGGTGCGCATGCGGTGCGAGATCAAGGCGATCCAGGCCATCTTGAAGGCCTCGCGGAACATCCCCAGGCTGGCCACCAGGCGCCGGGCAGGTTCGGCGGCCCGTGGCGGCTCCGCGGCCGGGGTGGGCACGGCTGCCGTGCCAGTGCGCCGGTCGCTGACAATCTGCCCGTCGCTGACCTCGATGATCCGTTCGGCATGGGCGGCGACCTTGGGGTCGTGGGTTACCAGGATTACCGTGTGCCCGACCGCGTGCAGCTCCAGCAGGATGTTCATCACCTCTTTGCCACTGGCAGTGTCCAGCGCACCGGTCGGCTCATCGGCGAGGATCACCTGGCCGCCGTTCATCAGCGCCCGGCAGATACTTACCCGCTGCTGCTGCCCCCCGGAAAGCTGGCTGGGGCGGTGCCCCAGGTGCCCTACAAGGCCCAGACGCGTGAGCAACTCACGTGCCCGCGCGTGGCGCTGCGCTTGTGGGGTGCCGGCATACACCGCAGGGATCTCGACGTTGTGCAGGGCATCCAGGTGCGGCAGCAGGTGGTAGCGCTGGAAGATGAAACCGAAGTGGTCGCGGCGCAGCGCTGCCAGGGCGTCATCGCCCAGCGTGCGGGTCTCCTGCCCGCCAACCTGGTAGCTGCCGCTGCTGGCGTTGTCCAGGCAGCCGAGGATGTTCATCAAGGTCGACTTGCCCGAGCCTGATGCGCCGATGATCGCCACCAGCTCGCCACTGTGAATCTGCAGGTCGATGCCCTTGAGTGCCAGGAACTCGCGGTCGCCCGCCAGGAAGCTGCGGCTGACGCCCTGCAGGCGCAATAACGGTTCGCCGTTGCCGTTGGCCACGGCCAGGGGCGCGCTCAGCTCGACATTCATGTTCATGCTCACGCCCCTGCTTCGCCGGACACCGGATCACCAATCACCACCCGATCACCTTCGGCCAGGCCGTCCTTCACCTGTACCTTGACGTTGTTGTTGATCCCCGCTTGCACGTTGCGCACCTGGGCAAAGCCCTTGGCATCGAGCACCCGCACCGGGAAGCTGCCGTCGCCATTGCGTGCGCCCAGCGCTGCCACCGGCACGGTCAGCACCCCTTGGGCGGTGTCGAGGACGATATGCACCTGGGCCGTCATCGAGATGCGCAGGCGATGCTCGGGGTTCGGCACTTCGAACAACGCGTTGTAGAACACCGCACCATTGGGTTTGGCGGCGCTGCCATCGCTGTTGTCGGCGCTTTGCGCGTAGTTCTGCGGGGCAGGCTCGGTGCCGCGCAGCTTGGCGTAGTAGCGTTTGTCTTCGCCCAGGATAGTGAAGTACACCTGCTGGCCGGGGCTGATGTGGATCACGTCAGCTTCCGACACCTGCGCCTTCACGGTCATGGTGTCGAGGTCGGCCAGCTTGAGCAGCACCGGGGCCAGCTGGTTGGCGATCACGGTCTGCCCTTCCTGGGTGACGATGCCCACCACATGGCCGTTGATCGGCGCATTGATGCGGGTGTAACCCAGGTTGACCTTGGCGGTGTCGATTTCGACCCGGGCACTTTGGATCTGCGCATCGAGCGAGCGCACGGCGGCCTGCTGCACTTCGTACTCCGACTCGGCATTCTCGAAGTCCTGGCGCGACACCGACTCGTCGGCCTGCAGTTCGCGATAACGCTCATACACCCGCCGGGCCTGCTTGAGCTGGGCCAGGGTCGAACGCCGTTCGGCCTGCAGCTTGTCCTCGTCGACTTCGGCCTGGCGCAAGGTGTTGCGCAGCACCAGCGGGTCGATCTCGGCCAGCCACTGGCCCTCGCTGACCTTGTCGCCCAGCTTGACCTTCAGCGACCTCAGCTGGCCCGAAACCTGGGCACCGACGTCCACCTGCTTGATGCCCTCCAACGTGCCGGTGGCCAGCACGGCGTTCTCGATATCGCCACGCTCGACCGTGGCGGTGATGTACTGCGGCGGCTTGGCCGGGGCCTGGATGGCATACAGCGTGATGCCGGCCACCAGGGCCACGGCGATGCCGAGGCCGAATTTGCGGAATCTGGACTTTTCCATGAACACTCACTTTCTCTCGGGATTCGCATAACCCGACCCCAGCGGGGTCGGGGAGGCCGATCATTACGGGGTAACCTTGCCGTGCTGCAGCGCCTGCCCGTCGTGCCACCAGGCTGCCAGGCTGAACACGTCCGGCACCTTGAGGATGCTGAAGTGGTCACCCGGCCCCTGCCACAGCGCCAGCTTCGGCATCAGTTGCTGCCAGCCGGCCTGCATGGCGGCATGCTCGCGCGCATTGCCCAAGGCATCCAGGCCCGGGTCGTCCACCAATACCAGCCCGACCGCGCCGCTGTAGGCCAGCGTTGGCCGGTAGGCCGTGCGCAATGCCGTGGCGAAGGTGCGCACGGTGCCGTGCAGCGCAGCGGGCTGCGACCGTGCCGGCATCAAGCCGACCCGGACCATGGCCGCGTGCAGTTGGCTCAACTGTTGATCGTCGCTGGCGTCGGCAAATGCACCTGGGTCGATGCCCAGCGCTTTGCCAGTGGAAAGCTGCAGCGCGTCGATCAGCCGCTGCAACGCTTCGCCGAAGGTGTAGGGCTGGCCACAGGTGCCACCCTCGCCCGGGGCCTCGCTGTCGATCAGCGTCAATGAGCGCACCTGCCGCCCCTTGGCTTGCAACCTGGCGGCGATGGCATGTGCCACCCACCCCCCGAACGAATGCCCGACCAGGTTCAACGGCCCCTGCGGGTACAGCGCCTCGATCGCCAGCACATGGCAATCGGCGGCGGCTTCCACCGTGCTGTGCGGCACCGAGCAGCCATCCAGCCCGCGGGCCTGCAAGCCATACAGCGGCCAGTCCGGCCCCAGCGCTTCGGCCAGGCCAATGAAGCTGGTGACGCTGTCGCCGGCCCCCGGCACGCAGAACACCGGCGCGTGCCCAGCCTGACCGGTCTGGATCGCTACCAACGGCTGATAAGCCGCCACCTCGGCGTTAGGCACCGCGCCCAACGCCTGCCCGAGCACCTGCCCCAGCGCCGCCACATGGGGCGCCTGCATCACGCTGCGGTGGTCGCCCGGCACGCCCAGGGCGATCAGCGCCTGAGTCGGCAGCGTCTCGCCCCAGCCCAGGGCCGACAGGCTGTCGCTGCCCTGCTCGGCGCGCAGCAGGTGCACCGGTACACTCAGCGGCGCAGGGCGGTAATGCGCCAATGCTCGGCCGTGCGCCAGTTCGCGGGTGAAGTAGTGCTGCAGTTGCGCATCCGTCATGCTCGCCCACAGCCCATACAGCAGCTGATGTTCGCGGCAACTGGCCACCAGGGCGGTAAAATCCGTCTCCCCGGCTTCCAGGTGCTGCAACCGCGCCAGCTTGTCGGCGCCTGCCGGGCCCTGCGTGCGCCAGAACAGGCTGCAGTTGGCCAGCAACTGCCGCTCCAGTGCACGCGGCCCCTCCCAGCGCGCCTTGCCCTGGTCGGCCAGGCGCGGCACATAAGTGTCGATCAAGCCCAGGAACTCGACTGGCTCGTCCGCACCCAGCAACTGGTTGGCGATCTCGAAGGCCAGTACCCCACCGAACGACCAGCCGGCCAGGCGGTAAGGCCCCTGCGCCTGTACGCTGCGCATCTGCTCGATGTGGTAGCGGGCCAGGCACTCCAGGGTGCGCGGTTGTGGGCGGTCACCCGGTACGCCGGGCAGTCCGTAGATAGCGAAGTCACCGGGCAGGTGCTGGGCCAGCACCGGGAAGTAGAAGTCCAGGCCGGTGAATTCGTGAACCAGGAACAGCGGCGTCTGCGTACCGCTGGCCCGCACCGTGATCACACCACGCGGCGCGGCATCCCGGTTGCCCAGCCGCGCCGCCAGCAAGGCGACGCTGGGCTGCTGGAACACATCGTTGATGGCCACTTGCAAACCCGCCTTGGTGATCTTGTCGACCAGCCGGATCGCGGCCAGGGAATGGCCGCCGAGTTCGAAGAAGTTGTCGTGGCGCCCTACCCGCTCCACGCCCAGCAGTTCGGCCCAGATCGCGGCCAACAGGGTTTCGGTGTCGCCTTCGGGGGCTTGGTATTCGCGGTGTTGCAGGGCTTCGGCGTCTGGCAGCGGCAAGGCCTTGCGGTCGAGCTTGCCGTTGGGGCTTAGCGGCAGCGCCTCCAGGTGCATGAACAGCGCGGGCACCATGAACGTCGGCAGGTGCCCGAGCAACGACGAGCGCAGCGCCTCCACCGGATGGAATTGGCCCGTGTAGTACGCGAGCAGCTGCTGTTCGCGGGCGATCACCACGGCTTCCTTGATCCCCTCTATCCGCGTCAGGCCGGCCTGGATTTCACCCAGCTCGATGCGCAGGCCATGGATCTTCACCTGATCATCGTTGCGGCCCAGGTACTCGATATTACCATCGCTCAGGTGCCGCGCCAGGTCGCCGGTGCGGTACAGGCGTGCGCCGGGGCGAGTGCTGAACGGGTCGTCGATGAAGCGTTCGGCGGTCAGTTCGGCGCGGTTGAGGTAGCCACGGGCGACTTGCACGCCGCCGATGAACAGCTCGCCAGCGACGCCTTGCGGTACCGGCTGGCCCAGCGTATCGAGCACGTACAGCGTGGTGTTGGCGATGGGCTTGCCGATTGGGGTGTTGTCCGGCGCCGTCATGCAATGCCAGGCGCTGACGTCCACCGCCGCTTCTGTCGGGCCATACAGGTTATGCAGCTCGACCGTTGGCAACTGCGCGTGGAAACGCCGTACCAGGCTGCCCGGCAAGGCTTCACCGCTGCACAGCACGCGCTTGAGGGCATCTGCCGAAGCGTCGCCATGAGCAAGGAACACATCCAGCATCGATGGCACGAAGTGCAAGGTGGTGACGCCTTCGCTGCGGATCACCTGACGCAGGTACTCAGGGTCACGATGGCCACCGGGGCGAGCCATGACCAGGCGTGCGCCGGTTTGCAGCGGCCAGAGGAACTCCCACACCGACACGTCGAAGCTGAATGGGGTCTTTTGCAAGACCACATCGTCTGCGCCGAGGTTGTAGGCGTCCTGCATCCACAGCAGGCGGTTGACCACACCGGCGTGCTCGTTCATCACACCCTTCGGCAAGCCGGTGGAGCCAGAGGTGTAGATCACATAGGCCAGATGACGTGGGGTCAACGTAGGAACTACCGGGTTGCTGGAAGGCTGCGCGTTCCAGGTTGGCTGGTCCAGATCAATAAGCCGGACCGCCTCCGGTACGTGGCGCGTAGCGCTGTGCACCAGCACCGCCACTGGCGCGCTGTCGCTCAGCATGTGGCGCACGCGTTCGGTCGGGTAATCCGGGTCCACCGGCACATAGGCGCCGCCCGCCTTGAGGATGGCCAACAGGCCAACCACCATCGACAGCCCACGTTCGACGCAGATCGCCACCCGATCATCAGGCTTCACGCCCAACGCGATCAGGTGATGCGCTAGGCGGTTGGCCTGTTCATTCAACTCGCGGTAGCTGAGCGAACCTTCTTCAGCCCGCACTGCAACCGCATCCGGTGTGCGCACGACCTGCGCTTCAATCAGCCCATGCAGGGTCTGCTCAAGGTCGTAAGCCACCGCAGTATCGTTGAAGCCCTGCAGCAACCGCTTGCGCTCATCGGCATCGGGCAACCCGGTATGGGCAGGGATGGCCCGATCACTTTCAACGAAGGTCCACAGTAACTGTTCGAAATACCCCGCATAACGCTCGATGGTGGCCCGCTCGAACAGGGCTGTCGCGTAGACGATACCGCCGGCAAAGCCTTCGCCAGCCTCGCCCAGGCTCAGGCTCAGGTCGAACTTGGCAATGCATGCCGGCCCACCCACTGCGCTCACCGCCAGGTCCGCCAACTGCAGCGCCTGCCGCTCCGGGCTGGCCTCCCAGTCCAGGGTGGCCTGGTAGAGCGGCGTATGCGCCAGGCTGCGGCGTGGGCGCAGCAGCTCGACCACCTGCTCGAACGGCAGGTCCTGGTGCGCCTGCCCGGCCAGCACCACGGCCTTGACCCTGGCCAGCAACGTGGCGACATCCGGTGCATCCGAAGTCTGCACGCGCAACGCCATGGCGTTCACGAACATGCCGACCAGGCCATCCACTTCGGCTTGCCTGCGGTTGGCCACGGGCGAGCCGATCACCACTTCGTCCTGGCCGGCAAGCCGGCTCAACAGCACCGCCCAGGCCGCCATGAACAGCATGTAAGGCGTCACACCATGGCGCCGGCACAGCGCTTTCAGGTCGCGGCTCAAGCGCGGCTCCAGGCACACCGCGACGCTGCCACCGGCATACTGCTGGCGCTCGGGCCGTGGGTGGTCCCAGGGCAGGCTGATCAGCGCCGGTGCCCCGGCCAACTGGCCGACCCAGTAATCGGCCTGCTGGCGCAGCGCATCGCCGCTCAGCCAGCGCCGCTGCCACAGGGCATAGTCGATGTACTGCACAGGCAAGGCTGGCAACGGGTCGTCGCCACCGCTGCCGAAAGCCTGGTACAGCGCCCCCAACTCGCGTACCAACACGGCCAGCGACCAGCCGTCGGCCACCAGATGATGCAAGGTCAGCAACAGCACATGGTGGTCCGGGGCGAGCTGCAGCATGCGCGCCCGCACCGGCAAGTCCCTGGCCAGGGCGAAGGGTCGGCCGGCCTCCTCGCGAATCAGCGCCGCCAGCGCTAGCTCATCCAGCCCATTGCAGATTTCCCAACCAAGCTGGAAGCCATCGCTGCCGCTGGCCAGTACCACCTGCGGCTCGCCGTCCCGCTTCACAAAATGGCTGCGCAAACTCTCATGGCGCTCGACCAGGCGCCGCAAGGCCCGCTCCAGCGCCGCGCAGTCCAGGCGGCCCTGCAAGCGCAGGGCCAGCGGAATGTGATAGGCCGCACTGGCCTCCTCCATCTGCGCCAAAAACCACAGCCGCTGCTGGGCGAACGACAGCGGCAAGGCACCCTGGCGTGGGCCCGGCTGGATAGCCGGCAACGCATTGCCGTCATGGGCAAGGCGCGCCGCAACCGCCGCCAGGCTGTCATCGGCGAACAGATCACCCAGGGCCAGCTCAAGGCCCAGGCGTTGGCGAACCTGGGCCACCATGCGCATCGCCAGCAACGAATGGCCCCCCAGTTCGAAGAAGCGGTCCTGGCGCCCGACGCTCTGCAGTTGCAGCAGTTCGCCCCACAGCGTGGCCAACGCCTGCTCGCGCTCGCCTTCCGGCGCCTCGTAAGCCGTCAGCGCAAGGTCCTGGGGCCCCGGTGCCGGCAAGGCCTGGCGATCGACCTTGCCGTTGTTGTTCAGCGGCATCCGTGGCAGCGCGACAAAGGCGCTCGGCACCATGTATTCCGGCAAGCGGCCACGCAGGAACGCGCGCAGCTCTGTGGCCTGCAGCGCTGCCTCGAGCCGGGTGAACCAGGCCACCAGCCGCAGCGGCCCCTGTTCGCCAGGCACGGCCATCACCACCACCTCGCCAACCCCCGGTGCCAAGGCCAACTGCTGCTCGATTTCACCCAGCTCGATCCGGTAGCCGCGGATCTTGACCTGGTCGTCATTGCGCCCCAGGCACTCCAATTGGCCGTCAGGCTGCCAGCGCACCAGGTCGCCGGTGCGGTACAGCCTGGCACCGGGTTGCTGGCTGAACGGGTCATCGATGAAACGCTGCGCCGTGAGCTCCGGGCGATTCAGGTAGCCCAGGGCCACACCGTCACCGCCGATGTACAGCTCACCGACCACCCCCTGCGGCACGGGTTGCTGCCAGGCGTCCAGCACATACACCTGGGTGTTGCCGATAGGCCGGCCAATCGGCACCTGAGGCGCGTTCGGCGCCAGTTCATGCACTTCGAAAGTGACCGCGAAGGTGGTGGTTTCGGTCGGCCCGTAGCCATTGACCAGGCGCAACCCAGGCGCCTTCTGCAGCAGCGTACGGAAGGCTGCGGGCTCTGCACGCTCACCGCCGCTGATCAACACGCGCAGCAGCGCCAAGGCCTCGGGGATCAGTTGCACGTACTGGTTGAACAGCGCCGTGGTCAGGAACAGTACGGTGATGCCTTGGTCCACCAGCGCCGCCGCGAAACGCTGCGGATCGACCAGCGTGTGGTGATCGATCACCCGCACCTGCCCGCCGTTGAGCAGTGCGCCCCAGACCTCCAGGGTGCTGGCATCGAATGCCGGGTTGGAGGCGAAGGCGATACGGTCGCCCGCCGTCAATTCGGCAAAGCTGTCGTTCAGCACCAGCCGCGCGATGCCCCGGTGCGTGACGCAAACGCCCTTGGGTTTGCCGGTGGTGCCGGAGGTGTACATCACATAGGCCGTGCTCCCAGCGTCCTGGGCCAGCCCAGGGTTGTGGCCGGGCTGGTCGTCGAGTGACAGTTGGTCGAGGTTCACACGCCGCACCGCAAGATCGACTGGCGTAGCGGCAAGCGTCAGCACTGCGGCGGCCTGGCAGTCCTCGACCATGAACGCCTGGCGATCGGCGGGGGCATGGATGTCCAACGGTACATAGACCGCACCACACTTGAGCACTGCCAGTTGCGCCACCAGCAGTTGCAACGAGCGCGGCAACAACACCGCAACGCAGGCGCCCGGCGCCACACCGGTGCCCATCAGGTAATGCGCCAGGCGGTTGGCGCGTTCGTTAAGCGTGGCGTAGTCCACGGACTGGTCGCCATGCACCGCCGCCAGTGCCAGCGGGTGGCGGGCCACGCGCTGTTCGAACAGGCGCTGCACCGCACATTCGCGGGGGTAGTCGCGCTGGGTGGCATTGAAGCCATTCAGCAAGGCCTGGCGTTCTGCTTCGCCAACCAGCTGCACCTGCGCCAGTGGCTGTTGATCGTTATCGATCATGGCCCACATCAACGTCTCGAAGTAGCCCACATAGCGCCGCACGGTGGCTTCGTCGAACAGCGAAGTGGCGTAGTCGAGGCTGCCACGCAAGTTGTCGCCATGCTCGCCAAGGTTCAGCGTCAGGTCGAACTTGGCCACCTGGCCAGCCTGGGCCACGGCTTCCAGTTGCAGGCCCGGCAACTGCAAGGCGGCACCCACGGTGGCCTGCCAGTTCAGGGTGGCCTGGAACAACGGTGTATGGCCCAGGCTGCGCAGCGGGCGAACGATTTCCACCACCTGTTCGAACGGCAAGTCCTGGTGCGCCTGGGCGTCCAGTACACGCGCGCGCACCTGCTCTAGCAGGGCGTGCGCTGTCGGTGCTGTTGCAGTGTCGATGCGCACGGCCAGGGTATTGACGAACAAGCCCACCAAGGGCTCCAGCTCGGCTCGGCCGCGGCCCGCTACAGGGCAACCGATCACCACCTCAGCTTGGCCGGACAACCGCGACAGCACGCCAGCCCAGGCGCTGAGCACGGCCATGTACAGCGTCACCCCATGACGCTGGGCCAGGGTGCGCAGGCCCGCCGCCAGGCGTGGCTCCAGCTGCAGTGGCAGGCTTGCCCCGGCAAAGTCCTGGCGCTCGGGGCGTGGGCGGTCGCTGGGTAGCTTGAGCAGGCTGGGCGCGCCGTCCAGGGCCTGGCGCCAGTAATCGGCCTGGCGCTGCAACTGGGCGCCGGATAGCCAGCGGCGCTGCCAAACGGCGTAATCGCCATACTGAATGGCCAACGCCGGCAGTGGTTCATCCCTGCCTTGGCAGATGGCGGTGTACAGCGCGCTCAACTCGTGGGTGAGCACACCCAGCGACCAGCCGTCGGCGACGATGTGGTGCACGGTCAAGGCCAGCACATGATGCTCGGCGCCCAGGCGCAGCAGACACGCCCGCAGCAACGGCCCGTGGGCCAGGTCGAACGGCGCACTGGCCGCTTCATGCAAGCGGGCTGGCAGGGCATCGGCACCAATGTCTTCGCGCTGGAACCACTCGCCACCCGCTGTGGCGGCAAACACCACCTCGGCACTGGCATCACGCGGCACGAAGCGGCTGCGCAAGGTTTCGTGGCGCTCGATGATCCGCAGCAATGCAGTCTCGAGGGCATCCGCGTCCAGTGGCCCGCGCAGGCCCAGGGCCATCGGCACGTTGTAAGCCTGGTTGCCGCCGTCCATCTGCGCCAGAAACCACAACCGCTGCTGGGCAAACGACATTGGCAGCGGCGCATCGCGCGGCACCGGGCATATCGCCGGCAGCTCGCTGCGCACGGCCTTGGCCAGCACGTCGGCCACCGCAGCCAGCTCCGGGTTGGCGAACAGTTCGCTCAGGCTCAGCTCGACGCCCAGGCGCATGCGCACTTGGGAGACCATGCGCATGGCCAGCAAGGAATGGCCGCCAAGGCTGAAGAAATGGTCGCGACGGCCGACGCGTTCGACCTGCAGCAGCTCGGCCCACACGTGCGCCAGGGCCTGCTCCAGCTCGCCCTCGGGGGCCTCGTAACCCTGCTCGAACAATGCCGAGCGGTCAGGCTGCGGCAATGCCCGGCGGTCGAGTTTGCCATTGGCAGTCAGCGGCAACGCCTGCAGCGCGACGAACGCCACCGGCACCATGTATTCGGGCAAGTGCGCCTGCAACTGGGCACGCAGGCCTTCGGGGGTGAGCGGCTTGACGTCGGCCAGGGCGGTGAAGTAAGCCACCAGCCGTGGCTGGCCGGGCTGGTCCTCGCGGGCCAGCACCACCGCCTCATCGATGCCGGCCAAGGCGCTCAGGCGGCTTTCGATTTCGCCCAGTTCGATGCGTACGCCGCGGATCTTGACCTGGTCGTCGTTGCGCCCCAGGTAGTCCAGGGTGCCGTCGGGCAACCAGCGCACCAGGTCGCCCGTGCGGTACATACGCCCGCCGGCCGTGGCGACGAAGGGGTCGTCAAGGAAGCGCTCGGCGGTCAATGCCGGGCGGTTCAGGTAGCCCCGGGCGACCCCGGCACCGCCAATGTAAAGCTCCCCTGGCACGCCCAGCGCGACAGGTTGCTGATGGGCGTCGAGGACATACAGGCGCGCGTTGTCGACCGGCCGGCCGATGTGCAGCGCCGCGCCGGGCTCCAACACGCCAGAGCTGGCCACCACGGTGGTTTCAGTGGGGCCGTAATTGTTGACCACGGCAAAGCGCTGGGTGCGGTTGAACTGGCGCAGGCGGTCGCCGCCGATCAACAGAGTGCGCAAAGTCGGGTGTTCGAGCTGGTGATTGAAGGCGTATTCGGCGACCGGCGTGGGCAGGAAACTGACGTCCAGCGGCTGTGCCTGCCACCAGGCGAGCATGGCGTCGAGGTCTTCGTTGCCCTGGGATGCTGGCGCCAGGTGCAACGTGGCCCCGGCACACAACGCCGGCCAGACTTCCCAGGCCATGGCATCGAAACCAAAGCCGGCCAGGCTCGACGTGTGCCGGCCAGGGCACAGGTCAAAGGCGCGGCAATGCCAGTCGACCAGGTTGTTGACAGTGCGGTGCTCGACCATCACCCCCTTGGGCTGACCGGTCGAGCCCGAGGTGTAGATCACATAGGCCAGGTTGCTTGCATCCAGGCCGGGCACAAGGGGGTTGCAGTCGCAGGCGGGCCAGCCCGGCTGGTCCAGCAGCAGCACCGGCACCTCGACGGGCCCCAGGCGCGCCTGCAATGCCTGTTGCGTCAGTACCACCACCGGGCCGCTGTCGCTGAGCAGGTAGTGCACGCGCTCATCCGGGTGGGCCGGGTCTACCGGCACGTAGCCCGCCCCTGCCTTGAGCACAGCCAACAAGCCAACCAGCGTCTCCAGGCTGCGCCGGGCGACCACGGCGACACGGTCATCGGGCCGCACCCCCAGGCTGATCAGGTGCTGCGCAAGGGCATTGGCCTGGCGGTTGAGCGCGGCGTAAGTCAGGCACGCGCCGGCGCAGGTGGCGGCAACGTGGTCAGGGTACTGCTCGGCCAGTTGTGCGATGCGCTGGTGCAGCGCCAGCTGCCGTTCGTAGCTGGCCGGGTAATCGTTGAACGTTTCCAGCAGTTCCTGGCGCTCGCTGTCAGGCAGCATGGCAAGCGCCGTGACCGCTGCCTGAGGGGCCTGCAACAGGCCTTCAAGGACCTGCTGCAAATAGCCGCAGACGCGCTGCGCCGGGACCTCGGCACTGGCCAGCAAGGTCAGGCGAAAGCCCTCGCCCAGGTCATCGACGCTCAGGGTCAACGGGTAGTTGGTGGCCTCGGCGGACTCGACGATGTCGATGCCCGCCAGGGCTGCGCGGCGAGGCTGGGCAGTGTCCACCGCGCTGTGACGGTAGTTGAGCAAGGCATTGAACAGCGGCGCCGGCGCTGCCACACCGCTGCAACGCTGGGCCAGCGCCAGAGGCGCGTGTTCGTGGCGCATCAATGCACTCAGCCGCTGGTGGGTGGCGCGAATGGCCGTTGCCAGGTCCTCGCTGCCCAGGTCCACACGTACTGGCAGGGTGTTGATGAAAATCCCCAACGTCCGGTCAGTGGCTTCGGCCCCTTGCAGGCGCCCCATCAGTACCGTGCCGAACACCACCTGCTCACGGCCGGTCAGCCCCCCCAGCACACGCCCCCAGGCCAGGTGGAACACGCTGGCGACGCTCACCCCCAGGCTGCGCGCCAGGGTGCGCAGTTGCTGGCACAGGGCGAGCGGCAGGTCGAGCGAGTGCTCGTTGTGCACTTCGCCAACGCCTTGCACATCCTGGATGCCATACGCCAGAGTCGATTCATCAATGCCCTCCAGCATGTCGCGGAAGAACGCCTCGTGCTCGGCCTCGCTGATCCCCAGCACGGCCTGCGCCACGTAGTTGCGAAACGGCACCGGCGTGCCCAGGCGCTCGCCCTCGCCCGCCAGAAACGCGATCAGTTCGTGGCGCACCACCTCCAGGGCACTGTGGTCCATGGCGATGTGATGAAACTGCAGGGTGGCACTCAATGCGCCATCGGCCTCTGGGGCCTCACGCAGCAGGCGGATCAGCGGCGCCTGGGTCAAGTCGAGCATGCCGCGCTGGGGGTCGCTGGCGGGCAGTGTCGCCACTTGCAGGTCGGCACGGCGCCACACCACCTGTACCGGTGTTTCCAGCCCTTCCCAGTGTACCGAAGTGCGCAGGATATCGTGGCGGGCGATCACCCCACGCAGGGCCTCGGCGAACGCCTGCAGGCGTGCTTCGCTGGCGAACACGAAACGCGCCTGCATCACGTAAGGGTCGCTGTCGGTGGCGCTGGCATGGTGGAACAACATGCCCTGCTGCAAGGGTGCCAGCGGGTAGATGTCCTGCACATTGGCCGCGCCGCCGGGGATGCAGGCAACGATGCCATCGAGGGTGTCCTGGTCGAGGTCGATCAGGTTGAGCATTTGCGGGGTGATGCGTGTGCAGCCAGGCGCGATCAGGTTTGCCGGCACCTGCACCGCGCCCTGTCTCACGGCCACGTACTCGCCGCGCTCGATCATCGCCACCAGCGCCGGCTTGTGCTCGCGCAGTTGCGCCACCAGTGTGGCGTCGGTCAAGGCCTGGCGGTTGCCCTGGACGGCCAGCTGGCCGTCCTTCAGCGCCAGCTGCACGTTTTTGGCCGTCAGTGTTGCCAGTAGTTGGTTGATGCTCACAGGACGATCTCCATTCTGTCTGTGATGGCTGCGTAGCCTGCCAATGTCGGTTGGTCGAACAGGGCGCGCACATCGGCTTCCAGGCCTTGGTCGCGCAGGCGGGAGGTCAGGGTCACTGCCAGCAGTGAGTGGCCGCCCAGTTCGAAGAAATTGTCGTGGCGACCTACCCGCTCCACGCCCAGCAGTTCGGCCCAGATCGTGGCCAGCAGGGTCTCGGTGTCGCCTTCGGGGGCTTGGTATTCGCGGTGTTGCAGGGCTTCGGCGTCCGGCAGCGGCAAGGCCTTGCGGTCGAGCTTGCCGTTGGGGCTTAGCGGCAGGGCCTCCAAGTGCATGAACAGCGCGGGCACCATGAACGCTGGCAGATGAGCCAGCAGTGCACTGCGCAGGGCTTCCACGGCCTGCTGCTCGCCGGTGTAGTACGCCACCAGACGCTGGTCGCGGGCGATTACAACCGCTTCCTTCACACCCTCGATGGCGGTCAGGCCGGCCTGGATTTCACCCAGCTCGATGCGCAAGCCATGGATTTTCACCTGGTCGTCGTTGCGGCCCAGGTACTCGATATTGCCATCGCTCAGGTGCCGCGCCAGGTCGCCGGTGCGGTACAGGCGTGCGCCGGGGCGAGTGCTGAACGGGTCGTCGATGAAGCGTTCGGCGGTCAGTTCGGCGCGGTTGAGGTAGCCACGGGCGACTTGCACGCCGCCGATGAACAGCTCGCCAGCGACGCCTTGCGGTAGCGGCTGGCCCAGCGTATCGAGCACGTACAGCGTGGTGTTGGCGATGGGCTTGCCGATTGGGGTGTTGTCTGGCGCTGTCACACAATGCCAGGCGCTGACGTCCACTGCCGCTTCGGTCGGCCCGTACAGGTTATGCAGCTCGACCGTTGGCAACTGCGCGTGGAAGCGCCGTACTAGGCTGCCCGGCAGGGCTTCACCGCTGCACAGCACGCGTTTGAGGGCATCTGCCGAAGGGTCGCCATGAGCAAGGAACACATCCAGCATCGATGGCACGAAGTGCAAGGTGGTGACGCCTTCGCTGCGGATCACTTGGCGCAGGTACTCAGGGTCACGATGGCCACCGGGGCGAGCCATGACCAGGCGTGCGCCGGTTT